>NZ_JBUYWE010000003.1:0-566663 GCF_055231055.1 Rhodococcus huquni | reverse complement strand
CACACCGGAATCGACCATGGCGAAGAAACTATCGCGCGCCTCGTCCAGCTTCGACGCACATCCCGTCATCGCACATCACCCACACCTGATCAGGAGCCGTGGTGCATCGACCGGTTGACCCCGCCTCAGCTGAACCGGTGTGACATTGGTCAGGGGTAGTGGGTCAGGAAAAAGTGCTGGCGAAATTGTCGAGGGGGTTCGAATCCAGCGGGGTCACTGTTGCGAACGACACGAATCCGCACTCGCTGTAGTACGACTCGGACGCTCCGGCGTCGATCTTCGCGAACGACTGCTGAGCGGCCGGGCCCAGACTGCGGACGGTGACCTCGACGTTCTCGGCGGCCTCCTCCCCGTTGTTCGTGACCGTGACCTGACACTTGCCCATTTGCGGGCCACCGCTGTCGGGTCCGTTGATCTGGATTGCCAGATCAGCGCCGCCTCCACCGCCGAGGGACGAGTTTCCGTCAGGCTCGGCTGATGCCGCGCCGGCGCCGGCGAGGACGAATGCTCCTGTCCCGATGATGACCGCTGCGTTTCGGATGATGCGCACTGCTTCTCCTTCTCGTTGTGGTCGTTCTCCGGATCCTGCAACAGGTAGATCGCGGCCCCGCAGGAAACCGTTAACTTTCCGCACGAACAGAGGACCCCCGGCTGACCGATGTCACACCGGTTCGCGTCAGCTGAACCGGTGTGACATCGGTCAGGGGGTGCGAGGGAATTCGGAAGGTGTAACAGGTTCCAGTTTTGCTCTCGACGGTCTATCGTGGCGGTGACTCAGAACACAGCCCGTGCGCGCAGTGAGGACACCGAATGACCGACGAGTACGCAGACCTCCACCGTCCCGCTTACCCAGCGGACCTTCTCGTCGCGGCTCTCGAACGGAATCTGGACAAGCCGGCGCTGTATCTCGGTGACGTGGTGCTGACCGGGGCGCAGATGCGCGACCAGATCAGTGGATTTGCGCAGGCCCTGGCATCTCTCGGGGTGGGGGTTGGCTCGAGCACCGCGATGCTGTCGAAGAATCGACCCGAGGTGCTGATCAGCATGGGGGCGACCATGATCTCCGGTTGCAGAGCGAGCGCACTCAATCCGATGGGTTCTCTCGACGATCACCAGTACATCGTCGGAGATGCCGAGATCGAGACTCTGATCTTCGATCCGCGGTTTTTCGAAGAACGCGCAGCCGCCCTCTCGGCCGCGTCGCCGTCCTTGAAGAACGTGTTGTCGTTGGGGCCCTCTGAAGTGGGTACCGACATCCTCGCTCTGGCGGCGACGTTCGAACCGGGACCGCTGCGCACCGCCGACGTCGGTCCCGAGGACGCGAGCAGCATGGTCTACACCGGCGGGACCACCGGCAAGCCCAAGGGAGTGATGGGTTCGTACCGCTCGGGTGCGGCACTCAACCAGATCCAGATGGCGGAATGGCAGTGGCCGGATCAGCCACGCTTCCTCGTCTGTACGCCGCTCTCCCACGCGGGTGCCGCCTTCTTCGTCCCCACGCTGCTGCGCGGCGGCGCACTCGTCGTGCTTCCGGCATTCGAGCCGGGCGCAGTGCTCGAGGCGATCGAGAAGTACAAGATTTCGGCGACCATGCTGGTGCCCACCATGATCTACATGCTGCTCGACCATCCGGACCTGGCGACGCGTGACGTCTCGAGTCTCGACACCCTCTTCTACGGTGCGTCCGCGATGTCGCCGGCGCGGTTGAAGGAAGGGATCGAGAAGCTCGGCCAGGTCTTCTTCCAGTTCTACGGGCAGACCGAATGCGGGATGACCATCTCGGTTCTCCGCAAGGAAGAGCACCTCGCCGACGATCCGGAACGCCTCGCCACCTGCGGTCGGCCGGTGCCGTGGCTCGACGTGAAACTCCTCGACGACGACCTCCACGAAGTACCTCAGGGCGAGCTCGGCGAGATCTGTGTGCGTGGACCTCTGATCATGAAGGGGTACTGGAACAAGCCGGAAGAGACCGCCGAGGCATTTCGCGGCGGCTGGCTGCACACGGGCGACGTCGCACGCCGCGACCGCGACGGCTTCATGACCATCGTGGACCGCAAGAAGGACATGATCGTCACCGGCGGCTTCAACGTGTTCCCTCGGGAGATCGAGGACGCGATCTCCTCCCATCCGGCGGTCGGCTCGGTCGCCGTGGTCGGTGTACCGGACGAAAAGTGGGGCGAAGCGGTGAAGGCTTGCGTCGTGTTGCGCTCCGGCCAGACCGTGGATGCGGAAGAACTCGTCGAGCGGGTACGGGTGGCGAAGGGTTCCGTGCACGCACCCAAGTCGGTGGACTTCGTCGAAGAACTGCCCTTGACACCGCTGGGAAAGCTGGACAAGAAGACGCTGCGCGCCCGCTATCGGGAGGGCGCGACCGCGTAGGGTCCACCCATGACTGCCGGTAGCGACGCGGCCCCGGATCGAGAAGACGCGCCTTCGAGAGGGCGCCGGCTCGGACGGGCCGCTGCGCTCTCCGTCGCCGCAGTTCTCGCCCTCTACACCCTCGCGGCGCAGTTGCTCGCGATCGTTCCGAGCGAATGGGTCGGGTGGGCGCTGCGAGTTCTGCCGGTGCAGATGGGCATCGTCATGATCGGCACCGTGCGCGACGTGCTCGGTGTGTACAACGTGTTGATCGCACTCGTCGGTCTTGCCCTTGCCGTGGTGGCCCTTCGTGCTTCGCCGCGGAAGCGAGGGTCGGCGACCGCAGTTGCCGGAGCGAGTGCGGTGGGACTTGTGTGCACAGCGGTGACGACCACGGTGCTCGCCACCGCCGTGAACGGGTACGGAGTGTCGCCCCTTCTACCCGCGATTCCGCTCGCTGGGGAACGTGGGGCGCCGGACGACACGGTGACGTTCGGCAGTGCGGACGGCGTCGATCTCGGCGCAGACCTCTACTTTCCTGCCGACGACGTGCCAGGCCCGCACCCGGTGGTGGTTGCGATCCACGGAGGAGGATTCTCGGCGGGCAGCAAAGGCCCGAACGCCTACAACCGGTTCCTCGCGGACAACGGATACGCGGTGGTGGACATCGACTACCGACTCGCTACCTCGGACTTCCACAACTGGGACACCCAGGTCGGGGACGTCGGCTGCGCACTCACGTGGCTCACGGCGAACGCCGACGAGTACGGGTTCGACGTCGACAGAGTGGCGACGTTCGGTGCGTCGTCGGGCGGCAATCTTGCTGTCAATGCCGCATACATGGCCGCCGAAGGAACTTTGAAACCGACGTGCGGCGACGCTCGCGACCTGCCTACGGTTCGCGCTGTCGCAGCGGCGTACCCGGCGGTGGATCTCGCCGCGCTGCAGGAGGACTCCAAGTACGGCGAGCAGATCGGGGATCTCTATATCGGCGGTCCGCCCCAGGAATTTCCCGAACGCTATCGCGCATCCGGTTCGATGGAACACATCAGCGAGCAGTCGCCGCCCACCCTGATCTGGCAGGGTAGTCGTGACCACATCGTCTTTCCGGGACCCGTCCGGGAGTTCACCGACGAACTGACCAGGCGTGGGGTCCCCAACGAATTCGTCGAGCTACCCGGAATGGAGCACGGCGCCGGGGACTCGTCGGCCGCGGTGACGTACGGGACGGCCACCGCTCGCGCCCAGATGCTCGCCTGGTTCGACGAGCATCTGGGCTGAAGAAGCTACTTGGTGGCGCCGGCCCAGGTGTCCGGACCGAACACCTCGTAGTGGATGTTCTCGGCCGGCACGTTGCGTTCGATCAGCGACTGCTTGAGCGACAACATGAATGGCAGCGGCCCGCACAGGTAGGCGCGCGTATTCGGATCGAGAGCGATCTCCGAGAGATCCGCATGACCCTCGCGTGCCGACCCCAGGTGGTCACGCGTCCCGAGATCCTCGTACCACTGGTGAACCTCGGCGGAGGGGATGCGATCGACCAGCTGCTTCAGCTCGATGCGGTGCGCGTGATGCGCAGCCGATCGGTCTGCGTGGAGCACGGCAACCTTGCGTGCATCGTTGGTCTCGGCGAGGTGGTCGAGAATGCCGATCATCGGGGTGCACCCGATACCGGCGGACGCGAGCAGGACCGGGCTACCGTCGTCGATGAGCACCAAATCACCGAAAGGCAAGCTCACGGTGAGTTCGTCACCCTCGAAAATGTTCTCGTACAGGTGGTTCGACACCTCGCCGGCGGGCTCGCGCACGCCGAGGGCGTCGGACTTCTCGGCGATCCGCTTGATCGTCACACGCCAGTCGCCACGAGAAGGGGCGGACGAGAGGCTGTACTGGCGGATCTGACGGGCACCGTCGGGGAGCGTGACGGCCACGGATACGTACTGGCCCGGCGAGAACGACGGCAGCGGCTGTCCGTCCGGGGACGTGAGAACGAAAGACACCGAGTCGGCGGACTGGTAGATCCGCTGGCCCACGTTCACCGTCCGCCACACGTCGCCGGCCTTGACGCCCGCCTGCTCGTACAGGCCCGCCTCCATGGAGATGAGCGTGTTGGCCATCAGCCAGTACACCTCGTCCCAGGCTGCTGCGACGTCGG
Source organism: Rhodococcus huquni (assembly GCF_055231055.1). Taxonomy (NCBI): domain Bacteria; kingdom Bacillati; phylum Actinomycetota; class Actinomycetes; order Mycobacteriales; family Nocardiaceae; genus Rhodococcus; species Rhodococcus huquni. The sequence goes on along the minus strand of NZ_JBUYWE010000003.1, from coordinate 562,150 downwards.
CCGTCACTGCCTCGCCGAGCACCTCGACGATGGCTTCGAACAGGTACTTGTGCACGATCCAGTACGCGTCGGGTTCCACACCCAGGGAGGCGTGCTTGTTCGCGATGCGGGACAGGATCGCGTCGACCTTCGCCTGGTCGGGCTCGAGTTGCAGAGTGGCGAAAGCGGCGATGGAACCGGCGAGCGCCTTCTGCTGCTCGCCCTGCTTCTGGTTTCCGCGGTTGAACAGGTCGCGCTCGAGCTCGGGATGAGCGGCGAACAGCTTGCTGTAGAAGAGCGGCGTGATGTCGCCGATCGCACCTCCGACCGCGGGGAGCGTCGCCTCGATCACTTCTCTGGACTTGTCCGACAGCACAGTGGTTCTCCGTTCGTTCGCAGAATGGTCAGAGTCGCTGAGCGTCGGACTCTCGGGCTGTGAGAGATGCTTCCGGCGTCAGCTTGGAGATGAGAGTTTCGAGTTGAGCGTGGGCAAGCTCGGCGTAGTTGCGCATCTCGTCGATGTCGGGCCCGGGTGGGGCGGTCCGCTCGTCGGCGGCCGGGGTGGTCGGCTTCTCGGTGGCCGCACTGTTGCCGTTGTTGCGGCTCTCTTCTGCGCGAGCTCCGAGTTCTCGTGCGTTGAACAGGATCTCCTGGAACTGTCGGCGAGCGCTCGTGACGAGTTCCTGCGCGTAGCGGTCGGCTTCCGCGATCGTCTGATCGGCGGACGCCTGCGCCTGGCTCAGCAGATTCACCGCGCGCGGGTCGACACCACCACCGCCGTTACCCTGTGCGGCCTCGCGAAGGTGCTGTACCTGACGGCGAGCATCGTCGCGCTCACGCCGCACCGCGACGAGCTCTGCGGATGCGCCCGGGCCGGGGCCCTGCGCGGCACCTTGCGCATTTCGAGCGAGCCGACCCTCGAGGTCCCGGACCCGTTGCCGCAGTTCAGCAACCACTCGGCTATCGGCGTCCGTCGGCCGGTCGCGGGCCGACGCCTGCGCTCCGTCGAGGGTGAGTGCGACCTCGTCCAGGAAGTCGTCGACCTCGGCCATGTCGTAGCCCTGCTTGAGCCTCGATGCGTGCGAGAACACGGCATTGCGAACGTTTTCGGCACTTAACGCCACGTGAGTACCTCGGTTGGTTGGGGTGCGCTGGCGGAGTTCGGCGAAAAGTCCTCGTGACGGATCGCCTCGGGATCGAGACCCGTTCGAACGAGCTCGTCGACAGTGTGACGAACCATTCCTTCGGAGCCGCACACCAGGGCGGTATAGCCCTCCCACCAGTACATCTCGGCGGCAACGGTCCCGACGAGTCCGCGGTGTCCGGTGTAGGTCGGGTCGTCGGACACCACCGGAATGTAGGTGAACCACGGGCGACTGTTCATGTGGGTCAGGTAGGCGTGGTCGTACAGATTCGGCCGGTAACGGACCCCGTGGAACAGCAGGACGTTGGGGGCGCCGCCGGACGTTCCCCAACGGTTGTCGAGTTCCTCGACGACGGCACGGAGTGGTGCGAGCCCGGTACCACCCGCGACCATCAGCAGATTCCCGCTGTGGTCGGGGTCGAGAGTGAGCCGCTTTCCTATCGGCGCTCCGAGTCGGATCCGGTCGCCTGGGCGCATGTTTCGTGCCAGCTCCGGGCTGACCTGGCCACCGGGAACGATCTCCACGTGGAACTCGATGGTGCGATCGTCACGTGGTGCGTTCGCAGGACTGAAGTACCGCCACGTACGCGGCCGCTGGGGGACTTCCAGAGCCATCGACTGGCCGGCCTCGAACGGGAGCGGATGGTCGGTGCGCACTTCGAGGAGTGTGATGTCGAGACTGTGCCGTTTCACGGCGGTGACCTCGGCGTCCCACCAGGGCGGCGAGGTCGGTTCGGATGCCCTCGCCGCGGCGAGCATTATCTCGGCGACAGCGGCGTACGCGGCGTTCCACTCCGCGGCGAGGGTCGGAGTCCACGCGGGGCCGAGAAAGTGGGCGAGAGTGGCGAGGAGCGATGCGCCTGCGGCCGGGTAATGCGTTGCGATGACCCCGAACCTGCGGTGTTCGCGACCCAGCTGTTCGAGATAGGAAGAATCGGTCGGCAAATTGTCCACGTCGGCGATGATTCGTCCCAGCGCACTGAAGAACCGATCGCGCTGCGTAGCCATCGAGAGCGGAAACATATCCCGCACCTCGGGGTGAGAAATGAACAGGTGCGAGTAGAAGTATTGACTGGCCGAGTCGCCCACCTTGACGACCTCGGCCCAACTTTCCTGCAGCGCTGCGCTGTTCATGTGGCGCCTAGGGGCATTGCTCGTGCCTTTCACTCTCGCGGCACTGTCGGCGCCGCCCCGAGAGTTAATCGGTAACGCTGTCCGTTCGCAAGTTGTGTAATTTCCGGACACTCACCATTTGCTTTGAGCCACAACACAGCAACAATCTCGCAGTCGGATTCCGGGGACGTCCCTCAGTACGGATCGGACAGGATGTTCTCCGGCGGGGTGCCCGTTGCGTGCAGACGGTCGAGAGTCGCGCGGACCATGGCCGCGGAACCGCACACGAGCACCTGGTGGTCGGTGAAGGCACCGTACGACGTCACCACGTCGGGCAGAGTTCCCTCGATCAGATCGTCGACTCCGAAGCCGATGTCGGAGCGGACGTGCTCGTACCACCTGTCCTCCCACTCCGGGTCGTACACCGACTCGACCACCGGGACGACCGTGAGCCAGGGAAGATCCTGGAGCAGTAGATACAGCATGTCCGAGGCATACAGATCGCGTGGCGTGCGGTCGCCGACGAAGAGGAACACCTTCGGTGGGTACTCTCGCTGCGCCAGATCCAGCAGGATCGACCGGAAGGGTGCCAATCCGGTTCCGCCGGCGATCATGACGACATCGCGATCACTGTCGTCCACGGACATGGCGCCGCGGGGATCCATGATCTGCCAGGTGTCGCCGGGTGCAGTGTCGTTGACGATCGCGCCGCTGACCCAGCCGCCGGGGACCGACCGAACGTGAAACTCGAGCTTGCCGTCCAGCGAAGGTGGCAGGGCAGGCGACAACCTGCGGAGCAAGCGGGGATTCTGCGGAACACTCACGTCCACGTACTGACCGGGCCGGAACGGGATGGTGTCACCGACGAGGCGCACCACCGCAAGATCGTGACGCAGGCGGTGATGCTCGACCACCGTGGCCGTCCAGGTGGACTCCATTGCTGTTTACTCCCGACTGTCGAACTGGGCGAGGGCGGTCACACGAGTGGATCGTGACTGATCAGGTCGACCGGGGTGCCGCCGCCCTGCAGCGCGTACACGGTGGTCTTGATCATCGCCGGAGACCCGGAAATCTGAATCTGACGATCGGCCCACGAGCCGAACTGCGCGACGACTCTGCCCAACTGGCCGCTCAGTCGCTGGTGCAGGCCGGACGGGGCGTGTTGTTCTCGGGCGACGTGCCACCACGGGTTCTCGTCCTCTTCGGAGACGGGGACCACGGTCAGCCAGGGATTGCTGAGCGAGAGTTGCCACAGTGTCTCGAGGTCGTACAGATCGCACGGGAACCTGCCGCCGACGAAGAAGTGGACGCGCGGATTCTGCGAGCGCATCGCCATCTCCATGACCTGCGCGCGCAGGGGCGCGATACCCGTCCCCGAGCCGATCATCAGGACGTCGCGGTCGGAGGTGCGATCCACTTCCAGGCCGCCGAGTGGCGAGCTGAGCAGCCAGCGATCACCCACCTGCGTTTCGGACACGATGCCAGGACTGACCCAGCCGCCCGACACCCGGCGAACGTGAAACTCGAGCTGCCCGTGCGGATTGGACGGGATGGCCGGAGACAGGTACCGCCACAGGCGTGGACGCTGGGGAACCTGAACGCTGAGGTACTGGCCGGCGCCGTAGGGAATCGGTGTGTCGCACTCGAGGCGCACCACCGCCAGATCGTCGAGCTTGCGTTCGTGGCTGACGACGGTGGCGCCCCACACCGCGGGAACGTCGTCGTTGTCCGCGGCCTCTGCCATGGTCTCGGCCATCAGCCCTGCGAGTTCTTGCCACGCGAAAGTGAGGGAGGGCGTCCAGATCGCCTCGGTGAAGGCCCGCTGGACGGCGACCACGAGGGGATTCGCGATGGCGCGATAGTGATGACCCTCGACGCCGAATTTGCGGTGGTCGCGGCCCAGTTGAGCGAGGAAGGATTCCATCCGCTCCGCATCGTCGAGGTTCGTGACGACGAATTCGATTGCCCTGAAGAACCGGTCGCCCTGCCCGTCCATCGAGGCCGGGAAAAGCGATCGGTAGTGCGGATTCTCGGCGAAGAGGGTCCCGTAGAAGTTCGTGGACAGCAGTCCGGGTCCGTGTGGAGTGGACCGAATCGAGGTGAAACTGGCACGCAGCCGCGAGATGGTCGCCTCGTCCAATACCCGGGTCAATCCGTGCCCCCCTGTCATCGATCGTCCCTGTTCCTCGTCGTGGTCGTCCGGCAACTTCGTCGAACTCTCAGCATTCTATCCCGCATCGCCGGGAGGCTCGGCTCGTCGAATGCGTCGAATGTGTAGGGATCGCGGCTGCGGTCGGCGTCGACACTGGGAATTGCCACGACATCGGCCCCAGCTGTGGTGCCTGACGGAGTTTCCATGCAGTATGGACGCGCGCACATGCCAAGATGTGCGGGCAGTGATGCCCCGCGGGGAGGCGTCGGCATTGATCGGCTCGGGGTCGAGCCGACGGAATCTTCAGGGGGCTTCATGGTTTTCGGTGTGCGAGGTGGCGCGGCCAGGAGTAGGGCGAGGTCCGCCGCATGTGTGGCAGTGGTCGCGATCGCCGGTACGGCGTTCTGCGGGCCGGTGGCGAACGCGGATCCCAAGCCGGGGCTGGTTCCGGCGGCAGAGGTGAAGGACGCCGCCGAAAAGGCACCCAACGGGTCGACGTTGCGTGAGGTCGAGGAGCACTCCGACCGCCAGCTGAACCTGACGGTCCACTCCGCATCGATGGACAAGGACATCAAGGTGCGGGTCGTGCGCCCCGAGCCGGGGACCGCGAAGAAGGGCCCGCAGTCCACCGTCTACATGCTCGGCGGTGTCGAGGGAAATTCGGACAAGTACGGCTGGGAACAGATGACCGACGTGGAGGGTTTCTTCGCGGACAAGAACGTCAACCTGGTCATCCCGTTCGGTGGGGAGTCGAGCTACTACACCGACTGGCAGCGCGACGATCCGGAGCTCGGCCGAAACAAGTGGGAGACCTTCCTGACGAAGGAACTCCCACCGATCGTCGATTCCGCGTTCGAGACGACCGGCAAGAACGCCCTCATCGGCCTGTCGATGTCGACCACTTCGGTCCTCAATCTCGCAACTGCTGCACCCGACCTGTACGAGGGCGTCGGTGCCTACAGCGGGTGCGCGATGACGAGCGATCCGATCGCCCGACGCTTCGTCGAGATCACCGTCTCGGATTTCGGTGGCAATCCGGTGAACATGTGGGGTGGTCCGAACGACCCCATGTGGGTCCGGAACGATCCGTACGTGAACGCCGAGAAGCTGCGCGGTACGGCCTTGTACATCTCGTCGGGAACCGGCCTGCCCGGAGAATTCGACCGGATCGACGCCCCGAAGGTGGACGGGAATCAGAAGACCCTGGCAACCCGCGTGGTGGTGGGCGGCATGATCGAGGCCGTGACCAACGAGTGCACCACTCGGATGGCCGACAAGTTGAGCGACCTGGATATCCCCGCGACCGTGAATCTGCGTCCGAACGGCACCCACGTGTGGGAATACTGGCAACAGGACCTGCACGATTCGTGGCCGATGCTCGCGAGGTCGATCGAGCTCGGGTAGCGACCGAAAGTTTTCAAAGTTGAGCGGAACAGACTCAACCTTTCGGACGTTGAACGGATGTAAGGATCGTTCGGGTACATCGGTGCACGAACGAGGAGACGTTCGACAGCCAGGAGAGGTGACCAGTGGATTCGTTCAACCCGACCACCAAGACTCAGGCCGCGATGACCGCTGCGCTTCAATCGGCGTCGTCGTCCGGCAACCCCGACATCAGGCCCGCACATCTGCTCGCGGCCCTGCTCGACCAGACCGACGGCATTGCAGCGCCCCTGCTCAAAGCCGTCGGTGTCGATCCCACGACCGTCCACCGAGAAGCACAGACGCTCGTGGACAAGCTCCCCAAGACCAGTGGCGCCACCACCACGCCACAACTCGGTAGAGAGGCGCTCGCGGCACTGACTGCCGCCCAGCACCTCGCCACCGAACTCGACGACGAATACGTCTCGACCGAGCACCTCATGGTCGGTCTGTCCTCGGGAGAGTCGGACGTGTCCACTCTCCTCGCTCGCCACGGCGCGACACCGGACGCGCTGCGTGATGCATTCACCACCGTCCGAGGTAGCGCACGGGTCACGAGCCCTGATCCGGAAGGCACCTATCAGGCTCTCGAGAAGTACTCCACCGATCTCACTGCGGCGGCCAGGGGCGGCAAGCTCGATCCGGTGATCGGACGTGACAACGAAATCCGGCGGGTCGTGCAGGTGCTGAGCCGGCGGACCAAGAACAACCCCGTTCTGATCGGTGAACCGGGTGTCGGCAAGACGGCCATCGTGGAGGGCCTCGCGCAGCGCATCATCGCGGGCGACGTTCCCGAGTCGTTGCGCGGCAAGTCCGTGGTCTCACTCGACCTGGGTTCGATGGTTGCGGGTGCCAAGTATCGCGGCGAGTTCGAGGAACGGCTCAAGGCCGTCCTCGACGACATCAAGAACTCGGCCGGACAGGTCATCACGTTCATCGACGAGCTGCACACCATCGTGGGTGCCGGTGCGACCGGTGAATCGGCGATGGATGCCGGCAACATGATCAAGCCGATGCTCGCGCGTGGCGAACTTCGGCTGGTCGGCGCCACCACGCTCGAGGAGTACCGCAAGTACATCGAGAAGGATGCTGCGCTCGAACGCCGGTTCCAGCAGGTGCTCGTGGGCGAACCCACGGTGGAGGACACCGTCGGAATCCTGCGCGGACTCAAGGAGCGGTACGAGGTGCACCACGGTGTGCGCATCACCGACTCGGCGCTCGTGTCTGCGGCCACCCTCAGCGACCGCTACATCACCTCGCGGTTCCTTCCGGACAAGGCCATCGACCTCGTCGACGAGGCGGCCTCCCGGCTGCGAATGGAGATTGACTCGAGGCCGGAGGAAATCGACTCCGTGGAGCGGATCGTTCGCCGCCTCGAAATCGAGGAGATGGCGCTGCAGAAGGAGCAGGACGCCGCATCTCAGGACCGACTCGAGAAGCTGCGCCAGGAACTGGCCGACGAACGCGAGAAGCTGAGTCAGCTCACCACCAGGTGGCAGAACGAGAAGCAGGCGATCGACTCGGTCCGCGGGATCAAGGAACAGCTCGAGAACCTGCGCGGCGAATCCGATCGCGCCGAACGCGACGGTGACCTGGGCAAGGCCGCCGAACTGCGCTACGGCCGAATCCCGCAGCTGGAGAAGGAACTCGAACAGGCCGCAGAAGAATCGGGTGCGGCCTCCGACGGTGACGTGATGCTCAAGGAAGAGGTCGGACCGGACGATGTCGCCGATGTCGTCGCGGCCTGGACCGGTATCCCGGCCGGTCGAATGATGGAGGGCGAGACCGCCAAGCTGCTGCGCATGGAAGACGAACTCGGGCACCGAGTCGTCGGCCAGTTCGAGGCCGTGCAGGCGGTGTCGGACGCGGTGCGCCGGGCGCGTGCCGGTGTCGCCGACCCCAACCGGCCGACCGGATCCTTCCTGTTCCTCGGGCCGACCGGTGTCGGTAAGACGGAGCTCGCGAAGTCGCTCGCCGATTTCATGTTCGACGACGAGCGCGCCATGGTGCGCATCGACATGTCCGAGTACAGCGAGAAGCATTCGGTGGCGCGGCTCGTCGGTGCACCTCCCGGCTACGTCGGTTACGAGGCCGGCGGTCAGCTCACCGAAGCAGTACGTCGTCGTCCGTACACGGTGGTGCTGTTCGACGAGGTCGAGAAGGCGCACCCGGACGTGTTCGACATCCTGCTCGCCGTCCTCGACGAGGGGCGTTTGACGGACGGGCAAGGCCGCACGGTCGACTTCCGCAACACCGTCCTCATCCTGACCTCGAACCTCGGGGCCGGTGGCAGTCGCGAGCAGGTGATGGACGCGGTGCGGCACGCCTTCAAGCCGGAGTTCATCAACCGACTCGACGACGTGGTCGTGTTCGAGCCGTTGTCCGAGAAGCAGCTCGAGTCGATCGTCGACATCCAGCTCGGCCAACTCTCGAAGCGTTTGGCCGCGCGGCGCCTGACGCTCGACGTGTCGGAACCGGCGCGGGCATGGCTCGCGGCCCGCGGCTACGACCCGCTGTACGGCGCCCGTCCACTGCGCAGGCTCGTTCAGCAGGCCATCGGTGACCAACTGGCGAAGCTCCTGCTGGCCGGTGCGGTGAAGGACGGCGACACCGTGACGGTCGGGGTCGCCGAGGACGGTGAAGGTCTGGTGCTCGCCTAGTGCCGACGAGCATCCGGCGCCGACACATGATCGTCGGCGCCGGATACTCGCATTCGACCCAGGCCCTCGTTCACAGGGATGTCTTAACTATCGTCTCTACGCTGACAGCGGTGATCGTGCGTACCTACAGCCAGTAAGGGAGGGGAACCATGCCGAACCCCGACGATCCGCGCACTCCTCAGGAGCGTGCCTACGACCCCCGCGAGACGGGTGACGGTCGTACCGAGCAGTTCGAGCAGCCGACCGAACGTGTCGAGCAGCCGACGCAGAATCTCGGGCAGCCCACCCAGCAGTTCTCGACGTCGGATCCCACGCAGGCGTACGGACAGGCCTACAGCCAGGCGTATCCGACCCAGCAGTACCCGGACGGGCAGCAGTACAGCAACCAGACGCAGGCGTTCCCTGCCTACGATCCGCGCTTCGACCCGCAGTCCGCACCGCCCAACGCCACCCAGGCGTATCCGCCCTACGGCGGGCCCCCGCCGGGTGAGCCCCCGTACGGAGCGCACCAGCAGTCGCCTGACGAGGTCCCGCCGCCGGAGGACGAGAAGAAGGGCGGAATCGGCAAGTGGGTCATCCTCGCGGCTGCCGCGCTGTTCCTGATCGCCGTGGTGCTCTTCGGGATCTCGCTGACGAATTCGGGTGGCGACAATTCGTCCACCGCTGCGGCGCCGCCCACCACCTCGGAGCGGCAGGCTCCCACCACGACGCCGTCACCGTCCGAGAGCGAGGAGTCGACGGCTCCCGAAAGTTCTCCGTTGGAGGGAGTGCCGGGCGGTATCGGTGAGGCCCTCGGCGGCATGGGCACCACCTTGGGCACGGTCAGTGCCAACGAAGGCGGGACCCTCACGCTCGACGGAATCGGTGGGTCGACGGTCACTGTCAACACCACCCCCGACACGCGAGTGATCGGTCTGTCCGGTGGCACCGTCGCCGATGTGAAGCCGGGCGACCGGGTGATCGTGCAGGGCACCGAAGTCGAGAACGGCGCGACGACGGCGAACACGATTATCAACAGTGCTATCCCCGGAGCCGGCGGAAACTAGCCCCCCTACTCCTGACCAATGTCACACCGGTTCGCCTCAGGTGAACCGGTGTGACATTGGTCAGGGTTGCAGTGCGCCTGCGGCGGCGTGGCCCAGCAGCAGCTTGACGTAGTAGACCGGCGCGAACCACGGTGCCACCCGCGACGGCCCCATCAGGGCGTCGAGGGCGACACCACCACCGGTCAGTGCCGTCCCGAGCAGACGGCGACGCTGCGGGTACCGCCTGACCAGCACTGTCGAGACCATCAGGTATCCGTAGTGGAGGCCGGCCCAGATTGCGGGAGAAACGCGGCGCGGGCGATCGCGGTCCATCCATGCGATGGCCGCCGGATGGACGTGCATGGCGGCGAACACGAGGTGATCCGCCTCGGACTGTCCAGGGCGCTCGTACCAACGTGTGCAGGCCGAGGTGTTGTTCACCCAGGCGCCGCCCCACAGGTCGACGGCGAGCAGCCGGAGGACCAGACGTGGTCCAGGGGGTAGAGGGCGGTCGCTACACGCCGGCGCGGCCACGCCGCCGAGAACCGCCAGGCCGAGGGTGACAGTGTTGTCGAACGTGGTCGCCTCGGGGCCGACGAAATCCTGCCATGCCGCCCGAACGCGTGAGCGCAGCGGGATGGCACTCATCACGCGGTCCCGTTCCGGGCGGTCAGTCGTAGTTCCATCATCGGCAGCGCGGTGTGGCTCTCCGATATCGCGGCGCCCAGTGTGTCCTCGAGTGCCGGCTTCATCTTCTTCCACGCCCGCGGATGCTTTGCCGCGTACGCCGTGATGGCAGCGTCGGCCTCCTCCTGATCGAGTTGGCGAGCCGTGCCGGCCGCAGATCGGCGGAACGCAACCGACACCCGTATTCGAGGGTCGGCCCGAAGGTTGCGGAACCACTGGGCCTCGCGGCCGAAACCCGACACCACGATGTACGTGTCCGGCGTGGGGTGTCCCACGACCTCGAGCACCACCTGCCGTAGCGCGCCCGATTTTCGTCCGATGTGTTCGAGCATCAAGAGGCGGGAACCGAGAAGGAAACCCAGTCCGGCACGGTAGATCCAGATGGGTGCCCGCATCGCTCGGCGCGATCGGAGAAGGCGGGCAGCCCCGCGAGCGAGAGCATTGGATTCGGTCATGATCGGCCTCCCAAGCCGTGTCGGTGAATCTTCAGGACCTCGTTGCCCCAGCGCTCCATTCCGCTCGCCGACAACGGGTCGACCCCGATGACTTCCTGCAACCGCGTCCGAAGGAGAAGGACGGCGAGATCCGTGACGAGTAGGTATGCGGCGCGGATCTGTGGGTCTTCGCCGATCTCGGCGGTGCCGGCGTCTGCCATTCGGTCGAGTGCGCTGCGGCTGAGCTCGAACAGCCGACCGAACAGCGGTGAGCCCACCGGGCCGCCGGTGACGAGCATGCGTCCGAGGTATGCGGGTATCGGAGATTCGGGTGGCAGGTATCGGATCACCGCTTCTGCGAGCGACGCCGACGCGGAGTCGGCCGAAACGACCTGGTCGAGAATTCCCTCGAACGCGTTGGCCACGTGTTCGTCGACGGCGGTGCGTAAACCGTCCTTGGACTGGTAGTGGCGCACGACCAGTGCGGGCGACACACCTGCGGCCGCCGCGACGTCTCGGACGGTGACCGCATCGGGGCCACGGTCGCCGAACAGGGTCAGTGCGGCATCTCGGATCCGTGCCCGCGATGTTCGGTCGTCCGGTTGCTGTGAACGCATGTTTACTATAGTAAACGTTTGTTTAGCATCCGGCAATCTTCTCTACCGATCCAGCGGCGTCGGGTACGCCCGAGTGAGGCGAACCGCTAGGCTGAACATCGATGACGGGAATGTGGTTTCTACTCGCGCTGATTGCACTCGTCGGCGCATGTGCGCTGCTCTATTTCGATAGGTCGCGGCGAGATCAAACAGGTCGCGTTCGTCAGATCTGGGCCAGGGCGCAGGGCTACAAGTACACCGAGACCGAGCCGCAGCTCCCAGGGCAGTACCACCGCGCCGTGCTGGCCAAACAGGAATACCTCGATGCCGTGGACGTGGTGCGGGGGGAGCGTCGCGGCGAATCGTTCGTTCTGTTCGACCTCGAAGAAACCGCCACCATCGTCGCCGTGCGACGAGACGTGGGTTCCGATGTCGACATCGACCTGCGCCTCAAGTCCACACCGCCGCCGAAGGACTCCGATCTGGAGTTGCTCGGCGCGATGGGCCCTCGGGTGGTCTTCGCGACGGATCTCGAGATTGCTCGCCGGGTATGCGATCAGCGCATGGTCGCGTTCACCGAGTCCGTTCCTCCGCACGTCAACATGCTGTGGAGCGAGGGGCCGTGGACCTTGGGTTCACTGCCCATCGGCAGTTCCGGTCGCGAATGGGATTCGGCGATCGAGACGGTGGCCCGGCTCTCCGGCATCCTGCACGTTCTGCCGCCCACCATCGGTCGTGGCAATGTCGATCGTGACCATCACGATCCAGGCCGTCCGCACCCACACGACGACCGCCCCGCTCGCGGTCGTCCGGTCGTCGCTCAGGCAGTCGGGGGACGCAAGCCCACCGGTCGTCCGCCGCTGCCCGGTCGCCCCGGCGAAGGTCGCAGGTAGAGGGTGACGGGAATCGACAGTCGGCCGGTCGCGCTCGTCACCGGGCCCACGTCCGGACTCGGTGCGGGGTTCGCCCGCAAATTCGCCTCGCTGGGCTACGACCTCGTGCTCGTGGCCCGCGACGAAGCTCGGATGCATGAGCTCGCCCTGGATCTGAAGTCCACATTCGGAACCGATTCGCAGGTGCTTGCGGCCGATCTGGCCACCGAAGACGGTCGCCAGGCAGTGTCCGAGCGGCTGAGCAACGGTGTGGACGTTCTCGTCAACAACGCCGGATTCGGTACGTCGGGAGAGTTCTGGACCGCGGACCCGAAACTGCTGCAATCGCAACTCGACGTCAACGTCACCGCGGTCATGCAACTCACCCGCGCCGCACTTCCCTCGATGGTGGCGGCCGCGAACGGCACGGTCATCAACGTGGCGAGCGTCGCCGGCATCCTGCCCGGTCGCGGTTCCACATACTCGGCGAGCAAGGCCTACGTCATCTCCTTCACTCAGGGACTCTCCGGCGGCCTGGCGGGCACCGGGGTGCGAGTGCAGGCGCTCTGTCCGGGATTCGTCCGCACCGAATTCCACGAGCGCGCGGGCATCGAGATGAGCTCCATGCCCGACCTCATGTGGCTCGACGTGGAGCAGGTGGTGTCCGCGTCGTTGTCGGATCTGCGGTCCGGCACGGTGGTGAGCATTCCCGGTCTCCAATACAAGGTGCTGACGACGGTCGGCCGACTGGTTCCGCAGGGCCTCGTGAGGCGCCTGACCAACGTGGTCGGCCGGGGGCGTGGCAGAACCTGACAGTCGGTAGGCTGGGCGCTCATGAGCGATCGCGAGAAACTGGCGGAACTGGTACGCGAACTGGCCGTGGTGCACGGCCGAGTGACGCTGTCGTCGGGTAAAGAAGCCGACTACTACGTCGATCTGCGGCGTGCCACCCTGCACAACGAGGCCGGGCCGCTCATCGGCACACTGATCCGTGAGCTGGTGTCGGACTGGGATTTCGACGCGGTCGGCGGCCTCACGATGGGCGCCGATCCGGTTGCCCTCGCGGTGATGCACGCGCCCGGACGCCCGATCGACTCCTTCGTCGTTCGCAAGGAAGCGAAGGCCCACGGGATGCAACGGCAGATCGAAGGCCCGGATGTCACCGGCAAGCGGGTTCTGGTGGTCGAAGACACCACCACCACCGGCAATTCACCACTCACGGCAGTGAAGGCGCTTCGCGATGCCGGTGCGACCGTGGTGGGTGTCGCCACCGTCGTGGATCGGGCGACCGGTGCAGACGCAGTGATCGCAGCCGAGGGCGTCGAGTACCGGTCGTTGCTGGGATTGTCGGACCTCGGTCTCGACTGAAGCGTCAGGCTGCTTCTGCCCGCATCGGGTCGGCGTGGCTCAGTGTGAGCGCCGCGACGACGATGCCGACAACGACACCGATGATCGTGTCCGCCACGCGGTCGAATGCGACATCGGGTGAGATGTCGGCGCCGATGGCCACGATGAGTACGGTCCCCGCTCCCAGCACCATGGACGTCACGGCGTACTGCCGGGGTGCCCATAGCTCGGCGAGAGTCTGAAGGACGGCGATCCCGATCACCAGGTGCCAGTAGTGCGGTCCTGCCGCCAGGATGGCGATGGCCAACAGCGCGCCCGCAAGATTGCCGATCACGCGCTGGATGCCCCGCTCCACCGTGTGCGAGAAGCTCAGGCCCTGTAGCGCGGCCACTGCGCCGAACATCGCCCACATCGGATGCTCGAGGTTCAGTCCGACCGCCGCGAAACTCGCGATGGCGGCGGCCACGCCCGTGCGGACTGCCGACGCGATCATGGCGGGCGACGTCCACCGTTCACGCGCGGTGCGCCACAGCGGGCGCGGCGCCTCCACATGCGGACGGCGGGTCTCGGCGAGTTCGTAGGCAGGGATGTCGCAGTTGCGGCGGACCTTGCGGAGTTCCCGCTCGTGACGGGTGACGGAAGCGATCCGGCTACTTGCCCCTGCGTCGATCCATTCGTCGACTGCCGCGTCCGCTTCGACGAGGACAGCCGTGAGCGCTTTCCCGTGCTGGGACGTCGGGTTGCTGAGCTCGATCGTCGAGTGTGCGTGGGCGAGTGCGCCGCGAGCAGTGACGACTGCGTCTCGGCGCGCGGCGGCATCACCGGGTTCGTCGAGCTTCTCGATTCGTGCGACGGCCGCGAGGGCTCGTGCGACGGCGAGGCGGGCCGCCCCCATCGGATGCAGGATGCGCGGGGCGAGGGCAGCGACCAGGCCGAGGGCCGCGCCGGCAGCGGCGGCAGCGGTAACGACCGGAACGTCTGCGAGTGTGTTGCTCGGCCCGGCCGCGGCACTCGCGCCGAGCAGGATCACCACCGGGCCGGGCCCGGTGATTTCGAAGGCCGCGAACACATGTATCGCGAGGCCGGCGCACACGGAGAAGATCAGAAGTTGCGTCGTGGTCGGAACATTCGTCGCACTCATCAACGATCCGAGAAACACGAAGGTCACCGACGTGACGCCGTAGATCATCAGACGCGGGGCGATCAGTGGCATCGGCTGGTGGCGGCAGAATGCTGCGGTGATCGCGCCGAGACCCGCGACCGCGCCGAGCATGGGGTGGCCGAGCAGTCCACCCACGATCAGTGCGAGGGCCACTCCGAGTCCGACCCGCAGGGCGGGACCGACCGTGGCGTCGGCGGACCGAATGTGCATGGCCTCGCGCCAGGCGCGCCGGGAAACCGAGTGTGACAATGCCCCGCGTGTATGCCGGAAATGGTCCGTTGCGGCGTTCAGCGTGGTCGAGGGCATTCCCATAGTTTACAGGTAGTTCACCAGTAAAGTAATACGAGAGGCTGTGAGATCAGTCGCTAGGGTGAGTGCATGAGTTCGCTGCCCGGCCCCGACGAGGACCACGTCGATCGGATGCGTCGTGAATGGGCGAGTGCGCGCCCTGATCTCGACACCGAGCCGATCGAGGTGATGGCGCGCATAACCCGCATCGCGACGAGGGCGCTACATCAGCTCGACCGGGCGCTCGAGCCCCGAGGGGTATCGCGCGCAGAATTCGATCTGCTGTGTGTCCTGGCCCGCAACGATCGTCCACTGCGCACCAGCGAGGTCACCGCGGTCACGATGCTGAGCGGCGCGTCCACGACAAAACAGGTCGACCGGCTGGTTCGGGCCGGCCTCGTCCAGCGCCGGGCGTTCGAGCGTGACGGGCGAGTCGTACTCCTGGACCTCACCGAGGCCGGCCGCGAGTTGGTGGACGAGGAACTTCCGGATCGCATCGGTCGAGACGCCCGGTTCCTGGACGGCCTCGACGACGACGAACGCAAGACGCTCGCCGCCCTGCTTCGACGCATCTCGGTGAACGTCGAAGCAGGGGAGCGGCACTAGCCGAGCGGTTCGATCAGAACCCGGTTGCGATCTGGCCCGGGTTCCACATGCCGGACCGCACCGCGGAACCGGTCGTGGGATCTGCAGGAACCGCGCTCGGATCCTTCGGGGAGTACTGCTCGATCTCACCCCAGTCGCGGTCCCAGTCGTTTTCGAGGTACGACGGGATGGTCCTAGCGTTCAGGAGCATCTCGATCCAGCCGAGCGGCCCGCCGCCCGAGTGGTCTTCCCAGAGATTGGTCGACACGGCGCCGCCGCGGTCCGGGAGGATGCGGTACTCGGGGATCTCGGCGATTCCGTTGCGGTGGTTGAACGGACGCTGGCACGGGAACTGCAGACCCACTGCCCAGTCGAGAAGGACGGGGCTGTCCGGACCGACGACATCGTTGAGTCGCTCGGTGACCGGAACTCGTGGCGGCGTGAAGGCGAGCCACTGCTCGGGGCTGCGGTCGGTGTCCGACGCGACGAGGCGGACCACATCCGCCTCCGCCGGCAACTGGTCGAGCGGAACACGCACGTTCCGCCACGACGGCGCGGGCCCGATGTCCATCGGGATCGCCGAGCCCAACGACGTCACGGCGGAGTCCGGCTGCCGGACGCCGTATTCGACCTCGAGGGGCAGACCCGGCGTGATGACGCCCTGGCTGTCGATCGACTGGATTCGGCCGGCGGCCGCGATCGAGATGAGAGCGCCGCGTTGGCCGTCGGGGCCGGCCTCGGGCAGCTGGTACCAGCCGGAGGTGAGCTCCGCCGACGTCTGCTCGACCGGGGCGAAGCTGCCCATCACCGGAGTCGTCGCCGGGTTCAGGCCGAACGGGAGTGCGACGGAACTGCCGTTGATGCCGATGTTTCCGGCGCCGCCACCCGTGCCGGCCGGCGTGTTGTGGGACGTGCCGGCGTTCTCCTCGTTCTTCACCGAGTTCGCGGTGCCGGACGTGGTCTCCTCCTTGTCCGCCTTCAGGTCGCCGGCGACACCGTTGGGGCCGAAGCCGGTGCTGTCGGCGCCACCGAGGGCGGTTGCCGGGTCACCGGAAACGGGAGCCAGGATCGACGCATTGGCGTCCTTCTCGAGGAGAACGTCGTTGGCGAGGCCGCAGGGCTGACCGGTGACGGCATCGATGTTGGACCGGGCGATCGAGAACGCCGGGTACTGCGCCACAGCACCCTTCGCCATGGACAGCACCTCGAACACCACCATGATTCCGGCCGCGATGGTGAGCGGCGGAATCGCCCAGAATCGGGCGGAACGCTTGGATTCCACGACGCCGAGCGGTTCTCGGACGTGGTACCAGATCGCGGCGATCAGCAGTAGCACTGTCAGGCCCAGCAGTGCGGAGCCGGCACTGATTCCTGCCACCTCGACCGTCTTGTCGAACCAGGGGACGCCGTAGCTCGACACGTACCACCAGCCGTTGACGCTGGTGAAGCACAGGGCGAGCACGAACGTCACGGCCGCGGCGAACAGTGCACGATTGCGGTGTGAGCGCAGGCTGTGCACGCCGACCGCGACCGTGGCGAGCACCGCAAGCGACCCGGCGAGACCGGCGAACACACCGAAGTGGTGGGTCCACTTGGTGGGCGTGAACATCATCAGCACCATCGCGCCGAGCGTGATGCCGACGATGCGGCGCGACGGCCCCAGCGAGGTGCCGGGGATCCGGCCACCCTTGCGCATCATCGCCAAGACGCACACCGCCAGGCACAACACCATGGCCAACACACCGAATCGGCGCGACAGTGAACCGTCGACGCTGGCGTTGAACAGCCACTGGTAGCGCAGGTACTCCTCGTACCAGTGCTGATTCGGCCCGGCCACTTCGTGGGCGTGCTGCATCTGGAAGACGGTCGCGAGGCCCTGGTCGGCGAACACGGCGACCAGCACGAGCGTTCCCGACGCGATGAGCGGCAGCAGCAGCGGCCAGTAGCCGACGGTGCGTGCTCGTTCCACCACGACCTTCGTCAGCGGCCGCAGGCCGGCGATGAGTGCCGCGAAACAGATGAGCCCGGACGGGCCTGCGGTGAGCGTGGCCGCACCCACCAGAATTGCGATCGCGGCCGGAAGCAGACGGCGGGTGGCGATGGCGCGCTCGACGGAGCACCACGTCAGGAGCACACCGACGGCAACGGCCGGTTCCGGTCGTAGTCCGTTGTTGTAGGGCAGCCAGAACGCGAGGAACACGAGCCCGCCGGTCCACAGTGCGATCTTGCTGGATCTCGCCGCGGCGCCCAGTCGGGGCAGCACCTCACGGCTGATCACCAGCCACGCGACGATGCCGCACACCAGTGCCGGTAGGCGCACCCACGGGCTTGCCGTGGTCACGTGCGCGAGGAGGGCGAAGAAGTCGTAGTACGGGCTACCGAACGGGGCTTCCGGGACACCGAAGTAGCGGAAGTAGTTCGCCATGTACCCGGCCTCTTCGGAGGCTCGGGCCATCGTGAACTGATAGCCGTCGTCGGAGGTGGTGGCGCCGATGAAGTGCCACACCACGAGCGTGCCGAGCACCACGACGTCGGCACCGGTGAACGACCACCACCTGGTCGGCAGGAATCGGCGCGATCGGCGTCCGTCCGAATTGTCGAGGCGATGCAGGCCGTACAGAGCGACCAGCGTGGCGAGCACGCCGGCGACCATGGCCAGGATCTTCCACACGGTGGGAGAGGAGGTGAACCTCGTGTCGATCTCTGCGTTCACCTCGAGGCCGTCGGTCTGTTGATCCAGGTCGCTGAAGATGCCGACCATCTGCGGACGTAGATCGCCGTCGTACCGGCCGACGGGCCGGTCGCTGCCGGTCACCTCGGCGGTGGTCGACGTGCCGTCCGAATTGATGGCGATCGAGCATCCTGCCGGGAGCTGATCGAGAGGTACCGAGAGGAGCGCCCGGTTACGGAAGACGACCTCGGCGGTGCCGGGAGAGTCGCCCGATCCAGCCATCACCTTGGCGACGAACCCGTACCGCTCGGCGTCTGGTGTGCCCGCGGGGGAGGTGGAGGCGAGCAGACCACCGGTGTCTGCGAGCGATTCCACCGACTCGCAGGGAATCGTGGCGTCGAAAGTGAGTGGTGCGTACCCGACGAGCGGGGCTTCGACGCTCGGTCCGCCGGTCCAGCTGACCGTGGCGGTGTCCTGCTTCACTGGGAGGAAGGGCACCGACAGCGTCAGCAGAATGCCCAGTACTCCGGCGACGATCGCGACGATCCGCATGGATCGAAGCGATCGGCCCCCACCGGGGTTGCCCCCGGGCTTGTGATTCGGACGGTTTTCGGGAGGTGTAGCCGCTCCCACAACGCTGTCGTTCACGACCACGCATGCTAGCCGACCGGCGAGTAGCTACCGGATTCGCGCTGGTAGCGCGGTCTTGGTCTTGGGTGACGGTCAGTCGTTACCGGCGGTCACCGCTGTCGCCTCGTCGGCGCTGTGCGCCTCCGGATCGTGGTCGTCGACGTGGGCGAGGACCTTGCGGCCGGTCGACAGCACGAGCACGGCGGCGAGGGTGCACACCGCGCCGACCCAGAACGGCACGTGAACGTTCGACTCGCCGAGCTTGCCTGCGACCCACGGTGCGGCGGCGCCGCCGACGAAGCGAACGAAGCTGTACGCCGCCGAGGCCGTCGAACGCTCGACGGGGGCCGAGATCATGACGGTCTCCGTGATGAGGGTGTTGTTGACACCCAGGAACAGGCCGGCCAGTACGACGCAGACGATGAGGACCGGCTTGGAGTCCGTGAATACTGCCATCGCAGCGAGGTCGACGGCGAAGAGCGCCAGTGCGGCCATCATCGTGCGGAGCGTGCCGAAACGACGCTGCAGTCGCGGTGCGAGGAACACCGACGAAACCGCGAGGGCGAGTCCCCAGCCGAAGAAGGTGAACCCGATCGGGTAGGCGCCCATGTCCAACGGAAACGGCGTGTACGCGAGGAGAGTGAAGAAGCCGTAGTTGTAGAGCAGTGCGGTGACGGCGACGGTCAGCAGACCGCGGTGGCGCAATGCCTTGAACGGTGCGGTGATCGACGTTCTGTGCTCGGGTGGCGGGGCAGAAGGCAACAACGTGACGATGAGGATGAACGCGACGGCCATCAGGGCTGCGACCCCGAAGAAGGGTGCTCGCCAGCTGATGTCGCCGAGAACGCCGCCCGCGAGCGGTCCGATGGCGATGCCGATGCCGAGGGCCGCCTCGTACAGGATGATGGCGCGAGCGACTCCGCCGCTGGCCGCGCCGACGATCGCGGCCAGTGCCGTGGCGATGAAGAGGGCGTTGCCCAGTCCCCAGCCGGCGCGGAACCCGACGATCTCGTTGATGGTTCCCGAGCTTCCGGCCAACGCGGAGAACACGATGATGATGCCCAGTCCGAGAAGCAGCGTTTTCTTCGCGCCGATCCGGCTGGACACGACACCGGTGATCAGCATGGCGACGCCGGTGACGAGCATGTAGCTCGTGAACAGGAGTGAGACCTGGGACGGGGTGGCGTCGAGTTGTTCGCCGATCGGTTTCAGGATGGGGTCGACGAGGCCGATTCCCATGAAGGCGATGACGCTGGCGAATGCCACCGCCCACACCGCTTTGGGTTGGTGCAGGAGGCTGGGCGGAGCCTCGCTCTGATGTTCTGTGACGGTCGTGGTGCTCACGGCCACCTCCTTCGAGCTTGTCGTCGGTGGATCTGGGGGTTGGGGGTCTTCAGGGGTTGTGGGGGTCCTGCGCCTGCAGAATCATCCGAAGTTCGTCGAGTCCTTCGGTGAGTCGCCCGATCTGCGCTTCGTCGAGGTGCGCGAAGTGGGGAGCGAGCCGGTTTGCGATCTCGGCCCTGCCGGATTCGAGATAGTCGCGTCCGGTATCGGTGATGGCGACGCGGACCGCTCGTGCGTCGTCGGGATCGGCGGTGCGCGCGACGAGCCCGGCTTCGGCGAGCTTGCCCAGGAGTGAGGTGGCCGTGGGTTGGGAGCAACGGTCGATCCGGGCGAATTCGCTGATGCGTAGTTCCTCGTGCTCGCTCAGGAGCGAGAGCGCGCGGAGCCAGGGGCGCGGGTGGGCCTCGGTTCCGAACGAGGCGACAAGGCGATTGAACCGATGCGAGCTGGACACGAGCTCGATCAGGAGATTGCGGAGGTGAAGATCGGCGTTCTGCACGAGAACTAATATTACATAGGCTAACTATGCAAGTAAAGGGTTTCGTTGCTTGCCCTGGGCGTCGGCCTTCAGAGGTGAGCCGGCTCGGAAGTGGCGATTTCGAGGAGCCGGGGAAGTGACTCGTCGGTGGCGATTCCCGGAAGAATCAACTGCCACAGTTCAGCCAGACGTTCGAACAGGTCGGCTCGACCACACATGGCCTGCGACACCAGTTGCAGGCCGGTGAACGAACTGGACAGAAGTCGGCCCAATCCGGCGGGATCGACTGACGGTCGCAGTTCGCCGTCCTGCACGCCTCGCTCTGCCAACTGTGCGATCGCGTCCGCCCAGTCGATGAACGGCTTCTTGTCCGGATGCTCGGTCACGCCGATCTCGAGCGACAGCCGGATTCCGGCTCGGGCGATGGGCTCCTCGACCAACTGTCGCGCCATCTCCTGTCCGGAGCGGATGATCGCTTCGGTTGCGGTGTCGGAGGCGGCGACCGCACGCATCGAGCCTTCCATCGCCATCACGTGTTGTTCTTCGATGACGGCCTGGGCCAGGGCTTCCTTGGAATCGAAATGGAAGTACAACGCACCTTTGGTCACGTTCGCGTACGCGAGGATGCCGCTGAGGCTGGCTCCGCCGAACCCGAGTTTGTCGAAGCTTCGAGCGGCGCCTTCCATCACCTGCTTTCGGGTGATCTCTGCGCGTGCCTGTAGCGGCATGGGCAAGCCTCGCAATCGTGAGTCCGCGTCCTTGACGTCGGATGCAAGTCAACCAGAATTCGCGCGGGTACGTTCAACCCACACCGGGAGGTCAGGAGAAACGTATGAGCAAGTCGAGTCGAAGTGTCGATCGGGCAGTGTTCCTCGGAGCGTCGGCAGCCACGGTGGCCGGAGCGGTCCTCGGGATCGAGAAGCTCCAGAAGATCGCAAAACCGCTGATCGCACCCGCCCTCGCCGCCCAGGTACTGCGGCGTCGAGACGAACTCGAACCTCTCGATGCAGCCCTGCTGATCGGTGCGTTGTCCGCGGCGACCGTCGGGGACGTGTTCATGATCGACCCGGACGACGACCGGCGTCTGGTCCGCGGGGCCACGTCGTTCGCGGTGATGCAGGCCGGCTATTCCACGGTGCTGGCCAGGCACGGTGCCCGTCCGACGGCTGCCGCGGCGATCCCGCGCTTCCTGAGCTGGGCGGGCGCGGCCGGGCTGCTCGGCAACCGCGCCCCCGAGGTGGCACCACAGCTCGGCGCCTACGGTCTCGTGCTCGGCACCACCTCGACCCTCTCGGCCGACCCGCGACTCGCCCCCGGGGCCGACGTCCGTGTCGGCATGGTGGTTCCGTCGGGTGATCCGCGCAGTCGGATCGGGCTCGGTGGGCTGCTGTTCACGTCCTCGGACGGACTGATCGTGGCGCGCAAACTCTTCTTCCGCGGCAAGGCAGCGCGGGCGTTGTCCGAAGGCGTCGTGCTCGGTACCTATGCAGCGGCCCAGCTCTTCCTCGTCGAGGGGATGCTGGCACTGGGACGCCGCAGGCCCGTCACGGGCACAGCATGATCCGATCCCGATTCCGAGGGTCGACTCGAACTCCCACCGTCTCGCCGACGACGAACTTGGGGGCGTCCTCGCGCCGCACCTCGTAGATCACGCGCCCCGCGTAGCTCTCCGACCCGGGAACCGTCAGAACAAGGTCGAGTTGGGTGAGTTCGCCGTTGTCGACAGTGGGTTGGAGTGGGGTCGCCTCCTCGATGCGAGCCCACCCCTCGAGGCCGTGTCGTTCGAGTCTGCGATCGGCTCGGGGCGGTCGATCGGCGAGCATCATGCCCACACCCAGCGCAACTCCGAAGGCGGCCAGCAGCCCCATCACCTGATAGGGGACTGTTCCGGCAGGCGTGTGGCCGACGAGCCAGCCGAGCCAGATCGCGAGGACGACGACGTATCCGACCGTGATGAAACAGACGGTCCGGACGATTCGCGGATGGTTCATCGTGCTCCCTCCATGTCCAGGCTACTGCGCAGGAGCACGGCCGTTAGAGTGCAGTGTCGGCGGTTCGAGTGCAGCGCCGACAGGGCCGAAAACGTGTGGAGGTAAGTCGGGTGGCGTGGCGTCGAAATTCCGTGTTTTCCACCGCGCTGATGTGCGCGGGCGTGGGTGCAGCCTTGGTGCTGACCGGCTGCGGAGGATCTTCGGACGCGTCGTCTCAGGCGAGCGCGACGTCGACGAGTAGCGTTTCGGCGACGACCGAGGCCACGACCCCGCCGCCGATCACGACCACCGAGGCCCTTCCACCGCCACCACCTCCGCCGCCCGCGCCGACCACCACAGAGGCGCCCACCACCACGCTCACCGACGTCGAGTTCGAGCGAAACGAGTCGTACTACTTCACGTCGCCGAGCGGCGGTTTCCAGTGCGGAATCATCAAGCTGCCGAACCGTACCGAGGCAGGTTGCCAGGGCGTCACCGCACCGATACCGCCGAAGCCGGAGTCGTGCATGGTCAGCTGGGGCAACGGCATCAGGGTCGAGAACGAGGGGGAAGGCGCATTCATGTGTTCCGGCGGGCTCGTCTACACCTCGGGCGACGAAGGCGGCGACCCCGTCCTGTCTCCCGGGTCGGAACTGAGCAAGCTCGGCTACACCTGCAGCACCACTGCCAAGGACGTCACCTGCACCAACGACGAGACCACGCACGGATTCACCGTCGCATCCGACTCGAACGAGACGTTCTGACGCCGTGACGGACGCGGAGGAGTCAGGACCCACCGAATGGGGCGAGCACCCCAACGGAGTCGGCCCGTGGGAGAGCGAACACGGCACACCGGTCCCGACGGACTCCCGATACGACCCCGAACTTCTCGCCGACGGCGACCGCCGCAACGTCGTCGACACCTATCGGTACTGGAAGCGTGAGGCGATAGTCGAGGACATCGACACCCGTCGCCATCCGCTGCACGTCGCGATCGAGAACTTCGGGCACGACTCCAACATCGGCACCGTGGTGCGCACCGCCAACGCGTTCGCCGCGGCCGCCGTGCACATCGTGGGACGCCGACGGTGGAATCGGCGCGGCGCCATGGTCACCGACCGCTATCAGCATGTCGTGCACCACTCCGACGTCGACGAACTGATGGAGTTCGCCCGCGCCAACGGACTCACGGTCGTCGCCGTGGACAACACCCCCGGCTCGGTTCCGCTCGAGACGGCGAGCCTGCCGCGTGAGTGTCTGCTGCTGTTCGGGCAGGAGGGCCCCGGCGTCACCGATCGGGCGCGCGAGGTTTCGTCCATGACCGTGTCCATCGCGCAGTTCGGATCGACTCGCAGCATCAACGCGGGTGTGGCCGCCGGTATCGCGATGCACGCGTGGATCCGTGAGCATGCCGATCTCGGCAAGGCGTGGTAGCGAAACCGCCCACGGATAGGCAAGATCAACTCCTATGCACGAGGATTGGTCGGCGCGAGCGGATGCCGCAGAAGAAGCGGTCGTCGGACGCCATCTACGAAGGTTGTGGGCGCTCCCGGGAACAGCGCTCGGCGTGGTGGCCTGGCCGGCGGTGCGGCGCGAGCGACTCTTCTTCAGCTGGCACTACTGGTGGCAGGCACACCTGATCGACTGCGCCGTCGATGCTCTCGAGCGCGAGCCGACGTCCAAGCGCCGTCGCCGGATAGTGCGGATCGCCCGTAGCCACCGGATGCGAAACCTCACCGGCTGGACCAACAACTACTACGACGACATGGCGTGGCTGGGTATCGCGCTGGACCGCGCTCAACGTATGCACTCCATCGACAACCGGCATGCAGTACAGGCGCTGGAATCGGAGTTGTTCGATGCGTGGTCGGGCGAGCACGGCGGTATCCCGTGGTGCAAGGGCTCGGACTTCTTCAACGCTCCCGCGAACGGCCCGGCGGGAGTCATGTTGGCGCGTACGGGCAGGCTGTGGCGGGCCCAGGCGACGGCCGATTGGATCGACGCGACGCTACGTGACGAAGACACCGGCCTGATCTTCGACGGAATCCACCTGGGCGGTACGCATTCCGGAAGCGCCGATTCGGTCGACGGACTCGAACGTGTCGTCTACTCGTACTGCCAGGGTGTGACGCTGGGGCTCGAGACGGAGCTGGCCGCGCGGATCGGGGCGCCACGGCACCGTGAGCGTGTTCACCGGCTGGTCGAGGCGATCGACTATCGGCTCACCGATCGCGGCGTCATCACCGGCGGTAGCGGCGGGGACGGTGGTCTGTTCAACGGAATCCTCGCGCGCTACTTGGCGCTCACCGCCGTGACGCTGCCCTGGAGCGGGCCGGAAGACATCGAGGCTCGCGACGCGGCGGCCCGGATCGTGCTGGCCTCGGCAGAATCGGCATGGAAGAACCGGCTGGAGATCGAGGGTCTGCCACTGTTCGGACACGACTGGCGACGCAGCGCGCAACTCCCCGGTTTCGGCGCCGGAATCGCCACCTTCACCGGTGGCACGGTGCGTCCGTCGGACATCCCAGAGCGGGACCTGTCCGTGCAACTGGGCGGGTGGATGCTCATCGAAGCTGCACACCTCGTATCCGCTGCGGGCTATCCCCGCCACCCTTGACCCCCGTTCCCCGACCAATGTCACACACGTTCAGCTCACGCGAACCGGTGTGACATTGGTCGGGGGGCGGGGTTGGAATCAGCGGGTCCATTAACGGTGTCGGCGGCCTCTGCGCGCTGTTAGAAAATTGGAATGACCGATTCGTCAACGCCCAAACGCCAACTCAGCCTCAACGCCTTCGTCTACCCGGCAGGCCATCACGAGGCGGCGTGGCGCCACCCGTCGACCACGCCCGAGCGACTCTTCGACGCGGCGTACTACCAAGACATCGCGCGCACCGCCGAGGCCGCCAAGCTCGACGCGATCTTCTTCGCCGACGGGCCCGCTCTGCGTAGCGATGTGGAGCACGGCGCGGTCGGCGTGCTGGAGCCGATCACGCTGTTGACTGCAATCGCGGCCGTCACGGAGCGAATCGGTCTCATTGCGACCGCCTCGACGACGTACTACGAGCCCTACAACCTGGCAAGGCTGTTCGCATCGCTCGACCACATTTCCAAGGGCCGGGCAGGGTGGAACATCGTGACCACCGGAACCGATTTGGCGGCCGCCAATTTCGGGCTCGACAAGCACCCTGATCACGCCGATCGGTACGCCCGTGCCCGCGAGTTCGTGGACGCCACCGTCAAACTGTGGGACAGCTGGGAAGACGACGCAGTGCTCGTGGACGTGGAAGGTGGCCGCTACGCGGACAAGGACAAGATTCACGAGATCAATTTCGTAGGAAGGCATTTGAGGGTTCGAGGGCCCTTCAATGCGCCGCGCACGCCGCAGGGGCATCCGGTGCTCGTGCAGGCCGGGGCATCCAACGAGGGACGTACGTTCGCAGGGCAGTATGCGGAGGCGATCTTCACGGCGCATCAACGATTGTCGGACGCGCAGGCGTTCTACGCGGACATCAAGGATCAGGCGGTGCGGTTCGGCCGACGTCCCGAACACGTCAAGATCCTGCCGGGCATCAGCCCGTTCATCGCGGACACCGAGGCGCAGGCGCGCGAGCTGGAACTCGAGTTCAACAGTCTCACGTCGACGGATTACGGACTCGACCAACTCGAGAACATCACCGGACACGATGTGCGGCATCTCGACTTGGACGCGAAGGTTCCCGCTGGGATCTTCGGCGACGCGGGCGATGTCACCGACAACAAGAAGAGTCGAGTTCAGGTGATCGCCGGCATCGTGGAGCGTGAGCAGCCGACTCTGCGCACGCTGCTCCACCGGCTCGCGGGCGCCCGTGGGCACCGGGTGTTCGTCGGGACGCCGGTTCAGGTCGCCGACACGATCGAGGAATGGTTCACCAACGGTGCAGCAGACGGCTTCAATGTCATGCCGCCGTACTACCCGGGTGGACTCGAGGTGTTCGCGGAGAAGGTCGTGCCGATCCTGCAGGAACGCGGTCTCTTCCGGACCGAGTATTCGGGAACGACGCTGCGCGATCATTTCGGCCTGCCGCGCCCGGAAAGTCAGTACGCGAATACCGCCGACGCCGCCGCTCTCGCCTGACTCACCCCCCGGCGAATGTCACACCGGTTCGCGTGAGCTGAACGTGTGTGACATTCGTCGGGGGAGGGGGGTGGGGGAAGAGCAAGTAATGAAAACGGTTATCGTTAGCGTATGGCTGACCGCACCCCACTCCCCGTCACCGTTCTTTCCGGGTTCCTCGGAGCCGGAAAGACGACGCTCCTCAACCACATACTCGCGAATCGTGAAGGTCGCAGGGTGGCGGTGATCGTCAACGACATGAGCGAGGTCAACATCGATGCAGCTCTGATCGCGGGTCAGGGGCACTTGGACCGCACCGAGGAGAAGCTGGTCGAGCTGACCAACGGCTGCATCTGCTGCACGCTGCGTGAAGACCTGGTGGAATCCGTCGCCAGGCTCGCGGCCGAAGGAAAGTTCGACCACCTCGTCATCGAGTCGACGGGGATTTCCGAGCCCATGCCGGTCGCCGCGACCTTCGATTGGGAGTTCGAGGACGGTTTCAGCCTCGGCAGTGTCGCTGCTCTCGACACAATGGTGACGGTGGTGGATGCGTCCACGTTCCTCGGTGAACTGGCCAAGGGCGATCGGTTGGATGCGCGGGATCTCGAGGCCGGAGACGGCGACGAACGCAGCATCTCCGATCTTCTGGTGGATCAGGTGGAATTCGCGGACGTGGTTCTGATCAACAAGACCGACCTCGTGAGCGAACGGGCTGCGGGGACGGTCGAGGCCACGGTGCGCCGACTCAATCCCACAGCAGTACTTCGTCGGACCCAGAAAGGTGTTGTGCCACTGAGCCAGGTGCTCGCCACCGGGCTGTACGACCCCGAGGCGGCGGCTCAGTCACCCGGGTGGGCCGAAGAGCTCGCGGGCGGACACACTCCGGAGACCGAGGAGTACGGCATCCGCAGCGTCACTTATCGCGCGTCGCGCCCGTTCCACCCGGCCCGGCTCGAAGCCGCGTTGGAACAGCTCGCCGGAGTGCTCCGTAGCAAGGGGTTCTGTTGGGTGGCAAGTCGTCCGACGATTGCGGCGCTCTGGTCCCAGGCAGGGCCGAACCTGGTCATCGAGCCGGCACAGTTCTGGGAATCGACGGACGAGACACCAGGCCAGGAGATCGTCTTCATCGGCGTGAAACTCGACCGGGACGGCCCGAAGACGATCCTGGACCGCGCCCTGTTGACCGACGTCGAGTTGGCCGCCGGGCCACGTGCGTGGGTCGACTTCGAAGACCCACTACCTGCCTGGGAGCCCGTCCACCAGCACTGAATCGGCTTCTACGCAGCCTGCCGATCCCAGGTGGAAACTGCCCAGATCACGACCACGTCGAGGGCGATGACCAGGATTCCCCAGAGCGGGTAGTAGGGCAGCCACACGAAGTTCACGACGATCGAGATTCCCGCAAGGATGACCGCGGTGATGCGTGCCCACGTTGCACCCGTCATCAGTGCGAAGGCGGTGACGACAACGAGGACGCCGACGATCAGATGGACCCAGCCCCACGTCGTGACGTCGAACGCATAGGTGTAGTCGAGTCCGGTCACGAATATCTCGTCCGAGGCGATCGCGGCAATTCCCTGGAGGACGGAGAGGATGCCGGCGACTGCCAGCAAGATCGCCGCGACCACCGTCGTCAAGCCCGCGACTCCCTGTCTCACAGGGTGAGCACCGGACGCGAGGTCCTGGCTCCGGTCAGGTGTTGTGGTCATTGGAGTTTCCTTCCGTGGCATCCGGACGATCCGGAGTGACGATCGCGAAGTTCGGGTCCCCGCCGTCCAGGACGCCGACGAGCCGTTCGAGTACAGATGCGTCGCCCTCGACTGCGATTCCCGCCTCGGCGAGGGCGTCGGCAGAGGTAATTCCCGTTACGAGCGCAGATAAACCAGATCCGGTAGTGGTCACGGTGGCGTCCGGGGTGACCGAGCGGAGGTGCGGGCCGTGCGTGAGAACGCCGTTGGCGAGTCGGAGCCGGTGGCGATCGTCCACATCGGTGAGGACGATCTCGATGGTCAGGGTCTCGTCCCATGCCTTCGGCCCGTCCACCTGCACGGCCATGGCGTCGAAGAGCATCTCGGGTGTGAGCATGGAGACGATGTCGGGCGCCGCGGTAACGGTGGGCGTCCCGAACTGGCCGTGGCGAAGTTCCGTCGTTCCGGACAGATACCAGTTCCGCCAGGTGCCGTTCTCGGCCCCGTATCCGAGTTGTTCGTAAGTGTCCGCAAGGAGTTCTCTGGCCGCTGCATGATCCGGCTGCGCGAAGACGACGTGATTCACGACCTGCGCGACCCATCGATAGTCCCCGGTTTCGAAGGATTCGCGGGCCTTCGTGACAACTGCGTCGGCACCGCCCATGAACTCGACGTAGCGCTTCGATTGCTCGACGGGCGTGTGCTCCCACAAGCTGGCCGGATTTCCGTCGAACCAGCCGAGATAGCGCTGGTAGATCGCCTTGACGTTATGGCTCAACGAGCCGTAGTACCCCCGCGCGCTCCACGCATTCTCGAGCGCGGGTGGGAGTGTGATTCGCTCGGCGATCTCTGGGCCGGTGAGTCCTCGGTTGATCATCCGCAGGGTCTGATCGTGCACGTACGCATACAGATCCCGCTGTGTGGACAGGAATTCGACGACGCGCTCGTTCCCCCACGTGGGCCAGTGATGCGACGCGAAAGCGACCTCGACCTCGTTGCCGAACAGTGCGATTGTTTCCGACAAGTATTTCGCCCAGCCATGGGGATCGCGAACGACGGCGCCGCGCAGGGTGAGCAGGTTGTGGAACGTGTGCGTCGCGTCCTCTGCCGCACACAGTGCCTTGAAACCCGGGAAATAGATCAGCATTTCGGACGGCGCCTCGGTGTCCGGCGCCATCTGGAAGACCATACGGACGCCGTCCACCGTGGCGTCCTGTCCGGTAGTTGTGACGACGTCGGTGGGCACGATGAGAGTGACTGTCCCGGTGGAGACCGTCTGTCCCAAACCTGCGCCGACCTGTCCATCGGGGCCCCGGTCGAGCGCGGCGCCGTACATGTAGCTGGCCCGGCGTCCCATCGCTGTGCCCGCGTATACGTTCTCGGACACCGAATGTTCGAGGAAACCTTCGGGGGCGAAGATCTTCACCCGACCCGCATCGACGTCCTCCTGGGAGACGAACCCCTTGATTCCGCCGAAATGGTCGACGTGGGAATGGGTGTAGATCACCGCTTCGACGGGGCGCTCGCCGCGGTGCAGTCGGTACAAGTCGAGCGCGGCGCGACCCGTCTCCGCGCAGAGCAGGGTGTCGATGACGACCACGCCCTCGTCGCCCTCGACGAAGGTCGTGTTGGACAGATCGAGCCCCCGGACCTGGTAGATGCCCGGGACCACTTCGAACAATCCGTCGATCGCGGCGAGCCTGGACTGGCGCCACAAGCTCGGATTGACCGTGTCCGGTGCCTCGCCCTGGAGAAAGTCGTAGGTGGAGTTGTCCCACACGACGCGTCCGTTGTCGGTGGTTACCGCGCTGGGATCGGGACGGGCGATCAGGCCGCGCGTCGCGTCGGTGAAATCCTGATCGTCGTCGAAGGGGAGGGAATCGTGGATGGCCCGCTGCTGCTCGACGATCGTCGCGGACGGCGGTTTCGGATTCGTTGGCATGGTCGAACGGCTCCTGTTCGGTATGCACAGTTCGCCCGGGCGTCTCGGGACTAGGAGGAGCGCGCGGCCTTCGCTACTCCGTTGGTGAGAGAAATGATCGTCAGGCCGATGACCAGATAGAGAACGGCGCTGCCGATCTTCGACTCGGTCGTCGCGTCGAGAGCGAACGGCCACAGTGCGATGGCCGCCGTGACCAGCGTGGCAATCCAGCTGAAGAACGTCTCCGGCTGCGGGGTGGTCCACGTAAGTAGCTGGAGAAGAGTGGCGGCGATCAACGCGGCAACGGCAGCATTGACGGCAAGGGTGGCAATCTCCGTGTTCCCGACCCAGCCCCATTCCGGCGTCACGACAGGTATTTCGAGGAGGTGATCGAGCACCATGTAACCGACCACCGCCACCAACGCCGCGACCACGGCAGTGGCGAGGGTGCCGGTCAGAAACCGAACTGTATTCATCGCGCGGTCGCCCCTCTCCGGTAGATGCACCGGAACGCTCTATATCGAGCGTAGGGGGGTTGGAGGTGCCGGCGGGGCGAAATGGGACGGGATTATGTGCGGCCGAGGACTACCGAGTCATGCGCGGTCGACGACCTGGTCGACTTCGACTTCTTCCGGGGGACGCGCCATTTCTTGACGGTAGTGCCAGATGCCCAGGCCGGTGCCGATGATCAGCATCGCCACCATGCCGCCGACGACGGCGGGCATGAGCCAGGACACGCGTTGCAGGAAGCCGCCGCCGTAGAAGCCCAGCAAGAGCAGGACGGGCGCCCAGATAATGGCGCCGATGGTGCTGGCGATGGTGTATTTGGTGTGGTTCATCCGGGCGGCGCCGGCGACCATGGGGCACAGCGTACGAACCCACGGAATCCAGCGGGCGATCAGAACGGACCAGAACCCGTGCTTCTCGAGGAGCAGGTTCACCCGGTGCAAGTTTGCGTAGTTGAGATACTTGCCGCCCTTGCGGGCCAGGATCTTGTTCCCGGCGCGGTGGCCGATGACGTATCCGACCTGATTACCGCAGATGGCGGCGACCATCGCTCCGATCGACAACGACCACACGTGCGCGGAGCCGGAAGAATGACCGGCCAGCACGATCCCGGCGGTGATCAGCATGGAGTCGCCGGGCAGGAACAGGCCGAGGATGACGGCACATTCGACGAAGACGAATCCCACGACGATGATCCACACCAACGTCGGGCCGGCCGACTCCAGGGGCCCGAAAGTGCCTGACGCGAGGGTCACCATATTGCGCGCGTTACCTCGATCGAGTTCAGGAAGTCGGGTCGGTGGGGGACGCGACCGTCTCGGTCTCGGACCCTGCCGTGTTCGACGAAGCTGCGGTGTTCGAGGACGCTGCCGTGTTCGACGCCTTGCGGGCCGCGAGGAGGCGCTTTCCGACCTCGATGATGATCGGCAGGACGGACACGAACACGATCAGCAGGAAGATGATGTCGACGTTGTCGCGAATGAACTGAATCTGGCCGAGCAGGTAACCCAGCATCGTCACACCCGCACCCCACAGGATGCCGCCGACGACGTTGTACGTGAGGAACAGCGAGTACTTCATCTTCGATGCGCCTGCGACCACCGGGGCAAAGGTGCGCACGATAGGGACGAAGCGAGCCAGCACGATGGTGATGGGGCCGTGCTTCTCGAAGAAGGCGTGCGACTCGTCGATGTACTTCTTCTTGAAGAAGCGGGCGTCGTTGCTCTTGAAGAGCGCGGTTCCGCCCTTCGTGCCGATGAAGAAGCCCACCTGGTCGCCGAGGATCGCGGCGATCGGAATGAGAACCAGCAGCACCCCGATGGGGGCGAACGGCTCGATCTCGGTCGACTTCGACGCGGCGATCAATCCGGCTGTGAACAACAGCGAATCACCGGGGAGGAGCGGGAACAGCAGCCCGGACTCGATGAACACCACGAGCAGCAGTCCTACGAGAACCCAGGTGCCGAACGAATTCAGTAGGTTCACCGGGTCCAGGAATCCGGGCAACAAAGCCAAGTTGGTCACGGATTCCGACGCTGCCTGCACAATCACGGGGCCAAGCGTACCGGCGTTTTGTCAGATTGCCGGAACGAAGCAGGTCACCGCGCAGTCTGCGGCACCGAAACACCCTGCGCGGCCCCCGGATGGGGAGTCTGCGACCCGCGTCCTCCCGGTCGGGGAGTGTGCGACGCAACGGCCGCCACTTGCCATACTGCTGGGACTGCAATACTGCTAGGACCAACGGCCCGCCGTACTCCGACGGTGTGTGCCCAACCGAATTCGTCTATGGAGGACTGCCGCCGTGCCAATCGCGACTCCCGAGGTCTACGCCGAGATGCTTGGTCGGGCCAAGGAGCACTCCTTTGCCTTCCCTGCCATCAACTGCACTTCGTCCGAAACCATCAACGCAGCCATCAAGGGCTTCGCCGATGCCGGCAGTGACGGCATCATCCAGTTCTCGACGGGCGGCGCCGAGTTCGGTTCCGGCCTCGGTGTGAAGGACATGGTGACGGGTTCTGTCGCCCTCGCCGAGTTCGCACACGTCATCGCCGCCAAGTACGACGTGACGATCGCTCTGCACACCGATCACTGCCCCAAGGACAAGCTGGACGGGTTCGTGCGTCCGCTGTTGCAGATCTCGAAGGAGCGCGTCGAGGCCGGCCGCAACCCGCTGTTCCAGTCGCACATGTGGGACGGCTCGGCAGTCCCGATCGACGAGAACCTCGAGATCGCGAAGGAACTGCTCGCCCTGTCCAAGGCCGCGAACATCATTCTCGAGGTCGAGATCGGTGTCGTCGGTGGTGAAGAGGACGGCGTCGAGGCCGAGATCAACGACAAGCTCTACACCTCCAGCGAGGATTTCGAGAAGACCATCGACGCGCTCGGTGCCGGCGAGAACGGCAAGTACCTGCTCGCCGCCACCTTCGGCAACGTCCACGGCGTCTACAAGCCCGGCAACGTCAAGCTCCGCCCCGAGGTTCTCGACCAGGGACAGAAGGTCGCGGCCGCCAAGCTGGGGCTGGCCGACGGCTCGCAGCCGTTCGACTTCGTGTTCCACGGCGGATCGGGCTCGCTGAAGTCCGAGATCGAGGACTCGCTGGCATTCGGCGTAGTCAAGATGAACGTCGACACCGACACGCAGTACGCATTCACGCGTCCGGTCGCCGGCCACTTCTTCTCGAACTACGACGGTGTCCTGAAGATCGACGGCGAGGTCGGCAACAAGAAGGTCTACGACCCGCGTAGCTACCTCAAGAAGGCCGAGGCAGGCATGACCGAGCGCGTCATCGAGGCCTGCAACGACCTGAAGTCGGCGGGACGTTCCGTCTCCGCCTAGGTTCGGACAGCACTTCCAGTACGAAGAAGCCCCCTCCCATCGCCGGGAGGGGGCTTCTTCGTGTGTCCTACTGCGGCGGGTCGCAGACCTTCCAGGAGTCGTCGACCTCTTCGAGGTTGAACGTTCGCCACGACTGCTCACCGGGATTCGCCACGGTATGTGCGTTCACCTGCGCGATTGCAGTGTTGTCGGTGAACTGCACCGCATCGACCTCGCCCACCACCGGCAGGTTCTGATGCGACATCGCGACCTGATGGACGTTCGCGAACTCTTCCGGACTGATCGAGTTGTAGTACTCGGCGAGGCCGCCACAAGTAGAGCCTCGCAACGTGTCGAGATCGCCGTCGCGCAGTGCGGTGACGAAGGTGTCGATGCTGTCCTGCACCTTGGCTTCGGGGGAGTTTGCCGACACATGCTTCTGATACATCACGACGCCCGCGATCACGAGGGCAAGCAGAACCACGACGCCTGCGGCGATCGCCGAGAAGAGCCACGACCGCCCCTTCTTCTCCTTCCCGCCGGAGGACTGGCCGGTGCTGGCGGCGGCCGCGGTTGCACCCGCGGCGGGTTCGACGCGTTGCGGTGTTCGCTGCTGCTGCGGAGGCAGAACCCGCTGCGGCTGTGCCCGCTGGGCCGGTTGCTGCTGGGGAGGACGATTCTGGGGTGGACGGTTCTGGGGCGCGGGCCGCGTCGGTGGAGTCGTGTTCGCAGGGCGCGGCGCTCCTGCTGCGGGACGCGGCGCCGGCGGCTGCGGCTTCTGAGACGGAATCGCCTCGGTCTTCGCCTCCGAAGCGCCCTTCTGCTGCACAGGTGGAGTCGGCTTCGCGGCGCCGGCCGCGGGCCGCTGCGTTCGAATGGCCTCGGTCTCGGCTTCGGAGGCTTTGGGAGACTCCGTCGGCTTCGCCTTGCCAGGATCGGCCTTCGGGATCGCCTGGGTCTTGGCCTCGGATGCCGGTACTGCCACGGCGCCCGATTCCGGCGCCTTGTCGACGACGGGCTTCTTCTCGTCGTTCTTGGCCGGGGCGCTCGCGGCGCTGGTAGGCGCGACCGAGTCTTTCGGCGAGTCTTTTTGCGCAGGCGCCTTGGTGGGATCGGCCTTCGGGATCGCGGTTGTCGCTGCCTCGGAAGCCGGCGTCTTCTTGTCGACCTCGGGCTTCTTCTCGTCGTCCTTCTTCGGAGTGCTCGCATCGCCGGTGGGCGCGTCCTTGGACAGGGCGGCGTCAGGCTTCGACGTCTCGGTCACGTTCTCGGTTTTCGGAGGGGTGTCGGCCTTCCCGGTCTGGTCGGCCTTCGCCGCAGCGTCAACTTTGTCGGGTGATTCGTCGTCTTTCGGGTGCTGCACGCGATGCCCCTCGGTCTGCAGAGAAGTGGACTTCGGTGCAGCCTATCGACACGACGGCACACCGGAGCGCACGACGGGGCCGTGGCGGGGGCACAATGAACCCATGACGTCTTTCGGTGACCTTCTCGGACCGCAGCCCACTCTCCTTCCCGGAGACGAGGAGGCCGAGTCCGATCTGCTGAACAACAAGGCTCCCGCCGAGGTGGCTGCCGAGCATCCGACCGCGTCGATTGCGTGGGCCTACCTGGCAGAAGGTGCGCTCGATTCGGGCGAAACCATCGCCGCCTACGCGTACGCCCGCACCGGATATCACCGCGGTCTCGACCAGTTGCGCCGCAACGGATGGAAGGGATTCGGCCCGGTTCCGTACAGCCACGAGCCGAACCGTGGGTTCCTGCGTTGCGTAGCAGTGCTGGCGAAGGCGGCGAAGGCGATCGGCGAGGGCGACGAGTACGCCCGGTGCCTCGATCTGCTCGAGGACAGCGATCCTCGGGCCGCTGAAGCGCTTGGACTCGGCTAAGCGGTTCCCCCTCCCTCGGGTCCCGCAGGTTTCCACGAGGGCGAGGGCCGGGAAGTCGCTGCGCCGACTACGGGTGTCTGCGCTGCCGATTCTGCAGTGTGCGGCCGGAGCCGGACTGGCCTGGTGGGTGGCCACCACGATCGTCGGGCACACGGCACCCTTCTTCGCCCCGATCGCTGCGGTCGTTTCGCTCGGTTTGTCGCTGGGCGCGCGGATGCGGCGATCTGTCGAACTCGTGGCAGGTGTCGTCATCGGCGTCGGAATCGGCGACCTGTTGATCGCGGTGATCGGCCGGGGTGTCTGGCAGATTTCGCTGGTGGTGCTGCTGGCCATGTCGGCGGCGGTCCTGTTGAACAGCGGCCCGATCTTCTCGATGCAGGCGGGCAACTCGGCGGTGCTCGTCGCAACCCTGCTTCCGCCCGGCGGTCAGGGGGGACTGGACCGCATGGTGGACGCGCTCGTGGGCGGTCTCGTCGGCGTCCTCATCGTGGCGCTCATGCCGACCCATCCCATCGGGCGTGCTCGAAGATACGCGGGCCAGGTGTTGGGTACGGCGGCAGAAACATTGCAACTGGTGGCCGACGGGCTCATGGAGAACGACGAGAAGCCGATCGTCGCGGCGTTGCGGAAGGCGCGCGCCACCCAGGACGACATCGACACCATGCGTACTCACCTACTCGGCGGAAAAGAGATCATCCGGATCTCGCCGCTGTACTGGAGCACACGTCGCAGGTTGGAGCAGTTGGAGGCAACCGCCGACCCGATCGACAACGCCATGCGCAACATTCGAGTACTGGCCCGCCGTTCGCTGACCCTGGTCAGGGATGACGAGATCCTGGATCCGAGGCTGGTGGACCAGGTGGAGAAGCTTTCGCATGCAGTCGAAATACTGCGACAGATGGTGATGGCCGATCCCGGCAAGCAACCGGACCAGGCGGAGGCGGCGCGCGTGCTGCGCTCGGTGGCCTCCGGTATGAAGCCTTCGATGGTGGAAAACTCCGGACTGTCGGCGACCGTCGTGTTCGCGCAGATCAGGTCGCTCATCGTTGACCTCATGCAGGTGGCAGGGGTCAGTCGAATCTCGTCGATCGCCACGCTGCCGCCGACGGTGGAACACCCGGCGTATCCGCCCACCGCCTGAGCGCTGCCCTCGCGGCCCGTGACTGGGAGCGTGTTGAAACACATGCGCAATCATGCATATGATCGTCTTCACGTTCGGGAGGGAGTGGAGACCACATGAGTTCGGGACACGGGCATTCGCACGGCATTCCGCAGTCCGATGCGGGTGGTGTCGGGCCGTCGAAGTCGCGCATCAAGCGCATGGTGATCGCCCTCGTCATTCTCGTGATCTTCCTGATCGTCGAGGCGAGCGTCGGACTGCTCGTCAACTCGCTCGCTCTGCTTGCCGACGCCGGTCACATGCTCACCGACGTCGTCGGCATGTCGATGGGGCTCGTCGCGCTGATCCTGGCGCGGAAGGGGAGTGCCACCGCGGCCCGAACGTTCGGGTGGCATCGAGCAGAGGTCCTCACCGCGATGGCGAACGCCGTCCTCCTTCTCGCGGTGGCGGCCTGGGTGTTCTACGAAGCGATCGAGCGCATCGGTGACGCGCCGAGCATCCCGGGCTTCGCGCTCATCGTCACCGCCGGTCTCGGTCTGATCGCGAACATCGTGGTCATGGTGATGCTGAAGGCCGATTCCAAGGACAGTCTCGCGGTGCGCGGCGCCTACCTCGAGGTTCTCGCGGACGCGGTGGGCAGCGTCGGTGTCCTCATCGCCGGCGCGCTGGTCCTGGCCTTCGGATGGAGCTACGCCGACATCGTGGTCGCGGTCCTCATCTCGCTCTGGGTGATTCCCCGCGCGTTGAAGCTAGCTGCGGCGTCGCTGCGGATCCTCACCCAGGCGTCTCCCGAGGACGTCGACGTGAATGCGGTCGAGGCGGATCTCGCCGCACTGCCGGGTGTCACCGGCGTGCACGACCTGCACGTCTGGACCTTGACCACCGGGATGGACGTCGTCACCGTGCACCTGACCGCCGATGTCGACGGCGAGTCGGTGCTCCACGCTGCGCGCACGCTCCTCGAGTCGCACGGACTCTCGCACGCCACGGTCCAGATCGAGTCGAATGCGGCCGGTCGTCACTGCGAGAAGGACGTCACTTGGTGAAGCGCTCGACGCCTCGACTGGGTCGCCAATAGTCGATGTACATGTGGTCGCCGTCGTACGACGTCAAGGTGACTTCCTCGATGTCGAGTTCGAACACGTCGGCCTCGTCGATTTCGTCGGGATAGTGGTCGACGATCCGGTCCTTCTCGGCGCCGAGGATCTCGTGCGCCTTCCCGCTGATCTTCGCGTCGCCGCCCTCCATGGAGTGGTGTCCGGGATTGCTGTGGAGCGAGAAGCGCGGATCACGCCGCAGGTCCTGGACCTTGCGGGCATTCACCATCGAACCGAGGAGCAGCGCGTCCTCGTGGATTTCGACCTCTGTTCCGCTGACCCGAGGTGATCCGTCCTTGCGGAGGGTGGCGATCACGTGATGCTTGTGCGCATCCAATCGTGCCTGTACGGCACGGGCGAGGTCGGGGGCGTCGCGTTCGAACTGCGTCCAGTTGGTCATGTCGACAGTGTGCGCGCAAATCACTGACATCTACTGTCAGTGATTCTGGCTAGACTTTCGAATCGTGAGGTCGAGTCGGCTCGTGGAGATCATGCTGCGCCTGGAAGGGACGCGGGGATCGACTGCCCAGGAATTGGCAGACGCTCTCGAAGTGTCGGTGCGGACCGTGTACCGAGACGTCGCCGCGCTCTCGGCGGCCGGGGTCCCCCTGTGGACTGAGAGCGGCCCCGGCGGCGGCATCCGATTGCTCGACGGGTGGCAGTCGAAACTGAGCGGGATGACCGGCGACGAGACCTCTGCATTGATGTTGCTGGGTGTGCCGGGCATTGCAGACGACCTCGGACTCGGCGACGTCACGACGGCCGCACAGTCGAAGCTGCTCGAGGCGCTGCCGCTTCCGCTGCGCGCGGGTGCCCAAGCGTGGCGAGACCGGCTGTACGTGGACGCGCCGGGCTGGTTCGGTACGCCGAGCGACACCGGCCGACTCGAGGAGGTGGCGCGAGCTGTCCTGGAAGGGCGGCGTCTGCAGATCACCTATGGCCGGGGCGGTACCCGGACCCTCGACCCGCTGGGGCTCGTTGCCAAAGCGGGTGTCTGGTACCTGGTGGCCGGTAACCGGGATCGCATCCTGTCCTATCGAGTGTCCCGAATCGAGGCCACGACCGTGCTGGACGCCGTGGCCACTCGGCCGGACAACTTCGATCTCCCACGGTGGTGGGCAGACTCGGTTGCCGAGTTCGATCGATCCCTGCTGCGCTTTCCGTGTCGGTTGCGCGTGTCCGAGACCGGCCTTCGTAGGTTGCCCGAGGCGGTCGGAAGGGAGGCCGCTCGTGTCGAACCCGGTCGTCCCGACGACACCGGATGGTTCACCCTCGACCTCCGATTGGAAACCGAGGAGGTCGCACTGCACCAGCTGACTGCTCTCGGGGCCGACGTGGAGATCGTCGAACCGCCGTCGTTGCGAGAAGCGTTGCGCGCTGTGGGGGAGGCCGTCGCTCGGCGCAACAGGTGAGTCGAAACGGATTGCCGTGGTGAGGCGCTCTCTATAACATCACCGCATGGCAACCCCGTATCCCCGCGTGTACTTCGGTGACCGTTTCGTAGATGCCGGCGAGGCAACTCTGGGTGTCGCCACCTCGGCTCTGTTGTACGGGCTGAGCGTGTACACCGTGTTCCCGGTGCACATCGACGGCACGGGCCGCACGGCCTTCCGGCTTCGTGATCACTTCCAGCGGCTCCTCGAATCGTGCAAGATCATCGGCATCGACCAGTTCGCGCCGGAGTGGGACTACGAGAAGTTCGTGTCGGTCGCGACGCAGCTGATCGCCGAGAACGATCCGGACACCGACGTGTTCGTGCGCGCCACCGTGCATGTGGACGCGTCCATCCCGGGCACTCGGGTGCGCGGGTGCAGTGTGAAGGTCAGCATGTTCGTCTACGACGCCGTGCCGATCGTCCCGCAGGACGGCATGCGGTTGAAGACGAGTGTCTGGCGTCGTATCCCGGACAACGCGATTCCCTCGCGAGCGAAAGTGAACGGCGCGTACGTGAACTCGGTGCTCGCCAAGCAGGACGCCATCGACAGCGGCTACGACGACTGCATCTTCCTCGACGTCAACGGACACGTCTGCGAGCTGAGCGCAGCCAACATCTTCCTCGTTCGTGGCGACACTCTGATCACCCCGGACGTCTCGTTCGACATCCTCGACGGCATCAACCGCCGCACGCTGCTGACCCTCGCGGAGGAGGACGGAATACGCGTCGTAGAGCGTCCCGTCGACCTCACCGAGCTGTACATCGCCGACGAGGTGTTCGTGACCGGTACCTCTGCGGGCGTCGCTCCGGTGACCGAAGTCGACGGACGCCTCGTTGCCGGGGGTGCGCACGGCCCGATCAGTGCTGCGCTGCGCAAGCGGCACACCGCAGCACTGCGGACCGATGACGTACACGGTTGGGTCACTCAGCTCGCCTGAGACCTGCTCGGAGTCAGAGTCTTTCGAGGATCGTGGCGTTGGCGAGGCCGCCGGCTTCGCACATGGTCTGCAGTCCGAACCGTGCGCCGCGCTGCTCCATGGCGTTGACCAGGGTGGTCATCAATCGGGCTCCGCTTGCCCCGAGTGGGTGACCGATGGCGGTGGCTCCGCCGTGCACGTTGACTCGGCCCAGGTCCGCTCCGGTCTCGGCGGCCCACGCCAGCACCACCGAGGCGAATGCCTCGTTCAACTCGAAGAGGTCGATGTCCGAGAGGCCGAGTCCTGCCCGCTCGAGTACCTTTCGGGTCGCCGGGATCACGCCGGTCAGCATGTACAGCGGGTCGTCGCCGACCACCGCGAACGAGTGCAGGCGGGCAAGTGGCTTCAAGCCGAGACGTCCGGCGATCTCGCTGGTGGTGATCAGTAGCGCGGCGCTGCCGTCCGACAGCGGGCTGCTGTTGCCTGCTGTGACCGACCAGTCGATCTGCGGGAAGCGCTCCGTGTACTCGTCGTTTCGGAAGGCGGGCCGTAGGCCGGCGAGTGCCTCCGTGGTGGTTCCCGGCCGGATCGCCTCGTCCATCTCGAGCTCGGGTAGCACCGCAAGTTCCTTTGCGAAAGAACCGGATTGGTGTGCCGTCGCAGCCTTGCGGTGACTGTCGTAGGCGAACTCGTCGAGTTGGGTGCGCGAGAGACCCCACTTCGCCGCGATGAGCTCCGCGCTGATCCCCTGGGGGACGAGGCCTTCGGGGTAACGCTGTTCGAAGCGGGCCCCGAGGGTCTCCCGTCCGATGACGTTGGTAGCCATCGGTACTCGGCTCATGGACTCGACGCCGGCAGCGACCGCGATGTCGTAGGCGCCCGAGATGACACCTTGCGCGGCGAAGTGGACGGCCTGCTGGCTGCTGCCGCACTGTCGATCGACGGTGGTGGCGGGAACGGATTCGGGAAATCCCGCGGCGAGAAGCGCGGTACGAGTGATGTTCTGGGACTGATCGCCGACCTGCGTGACGGTGCCTCCGATCACGTCGTCGACAAGTGCAGGGTCGATGCCGCTGCGCTCGACGAGTGCGGAAAGCGAGTGGGCGAGCAGGTCCACGGGATGAACTTCGTGCAGCGCGCCGGACGGCTTGCCTTTTCCGACGGGGGTGCGGACTGCTTCGACGATGACTGCGTCTCTCATGACTGGATCCCTTTCTGAACCCGCGAGCTGCTGACTATGCATCTCTATAGTCAGCAACGATACGACCTGACTATGCAACTGGCAAGTCAGGTATGATCGACGGTATGGAAGCTGCACGTCTCGAGGGATTTCTCGCGGATCGCGACGCCTGGCAGGCCACGCACTGCTCGATCGCCAAAGCGATGGAGGTCGTCGGAACCAGGTCGGCGATCTTGATACTGCGCGAGGCCTTCTACGGAACGACCCGCTTCGACGACTTCGCAAAACGGGTGGGTATCACCGAGGCCGTTGCGTCGGCACGGTTGCGGGAGCTGACGGCCGAAGGGTTGTTCGAACGCTCGCCGTACCAGGAACCCGGGCAGCGGACGCGCTACGAATACATCCTGACCGAGAAGGGACGGGACCTCTTGCCCGCGGTGCTCGGCCTGATGCAGTGGGGTGACAAGCATCTGCAGGGCCGCCGGGGCGCCTGGATGTCGATGCAGGACGACGAGACGGGCGAAGCGGTGCGCGTCGAACTGCGTAGTGAGTCGGGCCGAGAGGTCCCGCTCGCCGAGCTGCGTCTGAGTCCCAACTTCTCCGAGGAAGAGGCGCGGGCCGCGAAGCGTCGCTGACTCAGAGCCAGAAACGCATCAGCTGTCCGCCGAACTGGGCGAACGCTGCGGGCACCCCGGACAGCTCGAAGAGCCAATAGATGGCGTCGAAGAACACGATGTTGATTTCGGGGACGAACAACAGCGCCACGAGAATCAGCAGCCCGTACGGCTTGAACTGTGCGATCTGCCTCTGGGTGTCGGGAGCCAGAAACGGCTCCAGCGCGCCGTAGCCGTCCAGCCCCGGTACGGGCAGCAGGTTCAGGACCGTGGCCATCACCTGCAAGAACGCCAGGAAGCTGAGGCCCGTCCAGAACGCGACGTGCTCGCTGCCGAAAGCGAACATTCGGATCACCACCAGCAATACGACCGCAGATACCGCGTTAACCGCGGGGCCGGCGAGGGAGATGCGTGCCTGGACCTTCGGGGAGAAGAGTCCGGTGCGCAGGTAGACCGCGCCGCCCGGCAATCCGATACCACCGAGCGCGATGAACAGCACCGGCAGCCCGATCGACAGCAGCGGGTGGCTGTACTTCAGCGGATTCAGTGTCAGGTAGCCGCGTATTTCGACGTCGGTGTCACCGTGCCGGTACGCCGTGTACGCGTGCGCGAACTCGTGAAGGCACAACGTCACCACCCAGCCGGCCACCACGAGAAGAATGACGCCGACGTGACCGAGCACGGATTCCGGGTCCGCCCGCCAGGCGAGGACGCCGCCGATGATTGCCGCCGCGACCACAGCGAGAAAGACTGGGCTGGGCCGAACGGACCGTCGGCCCCTGGCGCGCGAGATCGGGATCGTCACCGGACGAGTTGCCATTCCTGATCGTGGCGATAGAACGTCGAACGCTTCAGTGGTCGCGGATTACGGACGCCGTCCCGCACGAGGATTGCTCCGGGTGATCCCAACTGGACGGCGCGGCCCTCCAACCACTTGCGCGGCAGCCACCGCCACCTGGGCTCCAGGGCTGCGCGTACGCCGGGCTGCCGGTGGCTGGGCACGATCGTCACCCTGCTCGTGGTCCCCGAGAACAGCAGCGTGTCGTCGGCGTAGGCCTCGCCGACCAGCCTCTCCTCGTCGGGCCCTTCCAGGGTTGCGGCACCGACGAGCGCGATTCCGGCATCGTCACGAACGAGAGGAAATGCCCTTGCCTTGCCTTTCAATGCTGCGTTCGCCGCTTTCGCGCCCGTCGCCAACCGGTAGGCATCGGTGGCGGGGGTGCTGTTCTCGGAGACGTACGCCAACTCGATATGCAGGCGATCCGTGCGCATCAGCCTGGTGAGCGTCGCGGCGAATGCCGCATCGTCGCCCACCACGATCAAGCGCGCATCGGACACGACCTGCAGCTTCGCAAGGGCCTCGTCGAAGTCGTCTTTGTCGGGAAGTGCGGGCACGCGTGCGGCAGGGATCGAACCCAGAGGCAGTGGCAAAGGCGCGTCGCCACAGATCAGCACAATGGGGGTCAATACCACTCCTAGCCCGGTCGTCCCGCCACGATAAGTTCGCGACTTCCCTCGTCGTTCCATCCTAGTGGTCGGCGCGCAGTGGTCGCGGAGGCCGTGGGTGCCGGACGCCTCGAGCGGACTGTCGGGTTTGTTCCGCCTCGCCCTCG
This sequence comes from Rhodococcus huquni, assembly GCF_055231055.1. NCBI lineage: Bacteria > Bacillati > Actinomycetota > Actinomycetes > Mycobacteriales > Nocardiaceae > Rhodococcus > Rhodococcus huquni. The sequence goes on along the minus strand of NZ_JBUYWE010000003.1, from coordinate 518,705 downwards.
GCTAGACTGTTCCCCCGGCCACTGCCTAATGCGGCAGGACCACGCAGCCGGACACGGCTGTACGTCAACCGTAGGAGACAACGTCATGCCGGCAATCGTCCTGATCGGCGCCCAGTGGGGCGACGAAGGCAAGGGCAAAGCTACCGATCTACTGGGCGGACGCCTGCAGTGGGTTGTGCGCTACCAGGGCGGCAACAACGCCGGGCATACCGTGGTTCTTCCGAACGGCGACAAGTTCGCGCTCCATCTCATCCCCTCGGGAATCCTGACCCCCGGCGTCACCAACGTCATCGGCAACGGTGTCGTCGTGGATCCGGGTGTGTTGCTCGAAGAGCTGGAAGGCCTCGAGAAGCGTGACGTCGATACGAGCGGGCTTCTGCTCTCGGCCGATGCGCACCTGATCATGCCGTACCACGTGGCCATCGACAAGGTCACCGAACGCTTCCTCGGCGCCAAGAAGATCGGCACCACCGGACGCGGAATCGGCCCGTGCTACCAGGACAAGATCGCGCGCGTCGGCGTGCGGGTGGCGGACGTCCTGGACGAGAAGATCCTCACCCAGAAGGTCGAGGCGGCGCTCGAAGTCAAGAACCAGATGCTGGCCAAGATCTACAACCGGAAGGCCCTCGACCCCCAGCAGGTCGTGGACGAGGTTCTCGAGCAGGCACAGGGATTCAAGCACCGAATCTCCGACACGCGGCTGGAGCTCAACAAGGCCCTCGAGCGTGGCGAGACGGTTCTGCTCGAAGGTTCGCAGGGCACCCTGCTGGACGTCGACCACGGCACGTACCCGTACGTGACGTCGTCCAACCCGACTTCCGGTGGCGCAGCAGTGGGTTCGGGTATCGGACCCACCCGCATCACCACCGTGCTCGGAATCCTGAAGGCGTACACCACCCGCGTCGGGGCGGGCCCGTTCCCGTCCGAGCTGTTCGACGACGCCGGCGAGTATCTCGCGAAGCAGGGCGGCGAGGTCGGTGTCACCACCGGTCGTGGCCGTCGTACCGGATGGTTCGACGCCGTGATCGCCCGTTACGCAACACGTGTCAACGGAATCACCGACTACTTCCTCACCAAGCTCGACGTGCTCAGCAGCCTCGACACCATCCCGATCTGCGTCGCCTACGACGTGAACGGTGTGCGTCACGACGAAATGCCCATGTCTCAGACGGACATTCATCACGCCAAGCCCATCTACGAAGAGATGCCCGGCTGGTGGGAAGACATCTCGCACGCGCGGACTTTCGAGGAACTGCCGCAGAATGCGCAGAATTACGTCCTCCGGCTCGAAGAGCTGTCGGGTGCGTACATCTCGTGCATCGGTGTCGGCCCGGGCCGCGACGAGACGATCGTGCGCCGCGACGTCATCCGCTGACTTTCCCTGACCAATGTCACACCGGTTCAGCTCACGCGAACCGGTGTGACATTCGTCGGGGCAGATTCAGGGGTAAGGCGTCAGAACAGGACCGGGTCGTCGAAGCCCGGAGCATGTTCGAGGGCGAGTAGCTCTCGCTTGGTCACTGTTCCGCCGCCGGCCGAGAATCCGCCGATCCCGCCACCGCTCGACAGGATGCGGTGACACGGCACCACGAGGGGCAGTGGATTTCGTCCGAGCGCCTGGCCCACGGCCTGGGCAGAACCTGGTTTGCCCAACCTCGTGGCAACCTCGCCGTACTCCAGTGTCGAACCCGGGCCGACGGTGCGAGTGATCTCGTATACGGCACAGTCGAATTCGGTGAGCCCCTCGAAGTCGAGGTCTATCCATCGCAGGTCGTCGAGCGTTCCAGAGAGGTGATCACGCATGCCGTCCACCGCCGGCTGAATCGGTGCCGGGACGTCGTGTTCCACCGCGGTCGGAAAGCACGCCTCGATCCGTGCTCGCGTCGATTCCGGTGAGCCTTCGGGGAGTTGCACGCCCACGAGACCGGCCGCGCGCCACGCGACGCCACACGTCCCGAGTGGTGTGTCGAACAGTGCGAATCCGGTAGTCACCTCGTCAGTATGCGCGGCATACCTCGGGTTCACCGGGTGTTGGCTTCGATTGACGATCGTCGAGCAACCCGTCCACGAGGAGTTTCCCGACGCATCTGTCTCGCCGTGCCCTGTTGCGTTCCACCGCGCTCGGGCTCATGACCATTCCCGTCGCCACCGCATGCTCGGGCGAATCCGGCCCGGCCCTGGTGCGGGATCGGCCACGCCTCACGCACGGTGTCGCGGCCGGTGACGTCCGCGCCGACGGCGCACTGATCTGGGCGCGGTCGGACCGTCCGGCGAAACTCGTCGTCGAGACGTCTGCGACGGAGTCGTTCGCGAACACCACCCGGTTCGAAGGTGGCATCCTCACTCCGGACACCGACGGTACCGGCAAGCTTCGCCTTTCCGGTCTGCCGTCTGGCGAGCAGGTTCACTATCGGGTGACCCTCGAAGGGGACGACGGCGCTGCCTCGGACGCCGTGTCCGGAATGTTCCGGACCGCGCCGAGCGTGCCGGGGGATATTCGACTCCAATGGTCAGGGGACACCGCGGGACAGGGGTACGGAATCAACCCCGACATAGGCGGGATGACGATCTTCGGGACGATGGCCGATCGTGACCCGCATCTGTTTCTGCACTCGGGCGACGTCGTGTACGCGGACGGGCCACTCGAAGAGAGCATCACCCTTCCCGACGGTCGAGTCTGGAAGAACACGGTCTCCGACGCGAAACGTGCTGTGGCGCAGACACTCGACGAGTACCGGGGTCAGTACGCCTACAACCTGACGGACGAGAACTACCGACGGTTCAACTCGTCCGTGGCGCAGATGGTGCAGTGGGACGACCACGAGACGGTCAACAACTGGTATCCGGGTGAGATTCTGGACCTCGAGCAGTACCGAGAGAAGAACGTCGACGTGCTTGCAGCCCGCGCCTTTCAGGCGTTTCACGAGTGGCAGCCCATCGACCCCGCCGAGTCCGTCGACGGCCGCGTATATCGGAAGATCCCGTACGGTCCGCTGCTCGACGTCTTCGTGCTCGACATGCGCACCTACAAGGATGTGAACGGCGCGAATGTGGGTGCACCCGGGCAGATACTCGGTGAAGCGCAGACGAACTGGCTGATCGACGAACTGGGCAAGTCGAGGGCGACGTGGAAGATCATCGCGAACGACTTGCCGATCGGCGTGGTGGTACCTGACGGTGACACGGCGTTCGAGGGTGTGGCCAACGGCGATCCGGGGATGCCGTCCGGTCGTGAGTCGGAGATCGCTCGCGTCCTGTCCGCAGTGAAGGCACAGGCCGTGACGGGCACCGTGTGGCTGACGGCGGACGTCCACTACACCGCCGCGCACCGGTACACCCCGGACCGTGCTGCGTACAAGGATTTCGACGAGTTCTGGGAGTTCGTCTCCGGACCACTCAACGCAGGCGGGTTCGGGCCCAACGATCTCGACGGCACGTTCGGGCCCGAGGCCGTGTTCGTGCACGCGCCGCCGGAATCGAACTCGTCACCGCTCGACGCCTACCAGCATTTCGGTGAGGTCTTCATCGATGGCGAGACCTCCGAACTGCGCGTGGATCTGCTCGATGCGTCGGGTCAGGTGCTGTTCAGTCAGGTTCTTGCCCCGCCGGCGCGGTAGGCGAAGCAGTCCAGTTGCGCATTTCTGGACCCCCATCCCCGACCAATGTCACACCGGTTCAGCTGGGTTGAACGTGTGTGACATTGGTCAGGGGCGGGGGTGGGAGATCGGGGTGATCGTCTGGGAAAATACCAGCTAATGGGGCTGCGGGGCGGAACTGTTCCAGTCGGAAGACTCCGTGCCCGTCGTCCTTCGGCGCGAACCGCGCGAACAGGAATGCGAATCCGACGAGGACCAGTATTGCGACAAGGCTGCTCATATGACCAGCATCGCGACAATTGGACTTGGAACAAATAGCCAAGTGGTCGATACTGGACTGCATGTTGAATCGTGTCCTGGGTGCCAGAAGTCTCTCCCGCGATCTGGGTAACTGGCAGGACGAGCCCGGCCGGCGTTCCACCGCCCGCCCCGCGTACCGCGCGCTCGCCGACGGTATTCGCCTGCTCGTCCACGACGGACGCATTCCGCTGGGAGTGGCGCTGCCGAGCGAGCGTGAACTCGCGGCCGTGCTCGAGTTGAGCCGCACCACGATCACCTCGTCCTATGCGCTCCTGCGCGACGAGGGGTATCTGACGAGTCGGCAGGGCTCGCGTAGTACCGTCGTGTTGCCCGAGGATGCCAAGACGAACGGGATGATGTTCCGTCCCCACCAGCCCGGCACGGGGCACGGGATCGTCGACCTGAGCTATGCGGCGATGGCAGCCCCGTCCGAAGCAGTAACTAGGTCGTACGAATCTGCGCTGCAAGGACTTCCGAAGTTCCTCCCGACTCACGGGATGGAGCCGATGGGGGTGGAATCACTTCGCGCGGTGGTCGCGGAACGCTATACGGCGCGGGGTGTGGCGACATCACCAGACCAGATCATGATCACCTCGGGCGCACAGCACGCATTACGCCTTCTGCTCAATGTGATGACCGCACCGGGTGAGCGGGTGCTTGTCGATCACCCTACGTATCCCAATGCGCTGGAGGCGATTCGGCGGGTGGGCGCCAGGCCGGTTCCGATGCCGATCCGCCCCGAAGGCGGCGCTACGGCGTGGGACCTCGAGGGCATCCGCAACGCGGCACGACAGACGGCGGCGCGAATGGCCTATCTGATCCCGGACTTTCACAATCCGACCGGGCTGTGCTTGGGCGAATCGGGGCGCGCCGAGTTGACCCACATCGCCAGGGACACGCGAATGCCGTTGGTGGTGGACGAAACCATGGTCGATCTGTGGTTGGACGAGCCGTCGCCGAGTCCGGTGGCCGCCTACAGTCGTGGGGGTGCGAGGGCGGATGTGATCACCATCGGCTCGACCGCGAAATCGTTCTGGGGCGGTCTGAGAGTGGGTTGGATCCGGGCGGATTCGGCGCTGATCACCCGTCTCGTGGGTGCCCGGGCTGCTACCGACCTCGGCACCCCGGTGATGGATCAGTTGGCGGCGGCGCACCTGCTCGCCCACGACGTCGACGTGCTGGGCGAGCGCCGCGAACAGCTGCGACGACAGCGGGCTGCCTTGCTCGCTGCGCTCGCCGATCGCCTGCCCGACTGGGAGCCGACGATCGGCACCGGCGGCATGTCACTGTGGATGCGCATGCCCGCGCCGGTGTCGTCGGCCCTCGCAGCCTCGGCGCCGAACCACGGGGTGGTTCTCGCGGCGGGTCCGCGGTTCGGTGTCGAGGGTGCGTTCGAGCGCTTCCTCCGCATTCCGTACGCACGGTCGTCGGAGGAACTGGTTCGCGGCGTGGACGCCATCGCCGCCGCGTACGGCGTCCTTGCCTTCGATCGCACGCGAGCGGAGCCCAGCTTGGTGGTCTGATTAGGTCCAGACGGTGTCGATGTCCGTGGCCGCCCGCGCGGGAACGGACGGCAGACCGGGCTGGGTACGCGAGAATCGCGGCGCCGGAGCGTGCTGAGTGACCCCGTCGAGTTCGACGAGCGATCCGCGGGCGGCGATGTGTTCGTTCGTCGGAGCCTCCGCGAACGTCAGGACGGGCGATACGCACGCGTCGGTGCCGAGGAACACGGCCGCCCATTCGTCGCGGGTTCCGGAGAGGAACTTCTCGGTGAAGATCTCCTTCATCTTCGGCCACGACGACACGTCCATCTGCTGCGGCAGATCGGCGGGATCGAGATCGAGCCCCTTCAGCAGCAGCGCGTAGAACTGCGGTTCGATGGAGCCGACTGCCATGTACTTGCCGTCGGACGTCTCGTAGGTGTCGTAGAAGGGCGCGCCCGTGTCGAGCAGGTTGACGCCGCGCTCGTCGGACCAGACGCCGCGGCCGCGGAACGACCACATCATGTGTGACAGCGCGAGGGCGCCGTCGACCATCGCGGCGTCCACCACCTGACCCTTGCCGGACGTCTGACGTTCGACGAGCGCCGACAGGATGCCGAAGATGAGGAACATGGAGCCGCCACCGAAGTCGCCGACCATGTTGAGGGGCGGCACGGGACGCTCGCCCTTGCGGCCGACGGCGTGCAGCACCCCGGTGAGGGAGATGTAGTTGATGTCGTGGCCGGCCACGTTGGCGAGCGGCCCCTCTTGGCCCCAGCCGGTCATGCGTCCGTAGACGAGGCGCGGGTTGCGGTCGAGGCACACGTCGGGGCCGATTCCCATCCGCTCCGTCACCCCGGGCCGAAATCCCTCGATCAGCACGTCTGCGCGTTCGACGAGCGCGAGCACCTTCTCGATGTCCGCCGGGTCCTTCAGATTCGCCTCGACGACACGGCGGCCACGCTTGATCTGGTCGTGTGCGTTCTCGTCCTGGGGAATGAGCCCGGGACGTTGCACGCAGACGATGTCGGCGCCCATGTCGGCGAGGAGCGTAGCGGCGTGGGGTGCGGGGCCGAGGCCGGCGAATTCGACGATGCGAATGCCCGCGAGTGGGCCTGTCTTCTCTGTGGTTTCAGCGGACATGCGTTTCTCGACCTCTCGTGGTGACGACCTGTGGAATGGACGTTAACTTGTCCGGCGGCCCTCGTGTGCCTCGGGTCACTCTGTGTGAACGGGGCGCGGTGTGTCGCTTGCTACCGAATGTGACTTGGAGCACAGTTGATGAATGACCTTTCCTGGCCGGTTAGTGAGCTTCGTGGCAAGTACCGACCTGGACGTGTCCGCCATGTTCTACGTGGACACGCTCGGATTGACCTTGCTCGCGCGTGACGAATTCGCCCTGACCGTGGAGGCCGGAGGTGGTCCGTTGCGCGTCACCCTCGTTCAGTCGAAGGCAGACACCGGGTACACGGTGCTCGGGTGGGAGGTGCCCGACCTCGATGCCACCGTCGACGATCTGCGCGTGCAGGGAATCGACTTCACCGTCTATCGCGGGCTGGACCAGGACGAGCACGCGGCCTGGACCGCACCGGACGGGATGCGCGTCGCCTGGTTCCGTGACCCCCACGGCAATGTCCTGTCGCTGTTCGAGCACGACGGCTGAACAACTCGCAGGACCCGCCGAATACAATTTCCACCATGCAGCAACAGGTACCCACGCGTTTCGGCACACCTCTCGCACCCGGCGCGGTCCGCGTCATGCTTCTCGGGTCGGGGGAACTCGGCAAGGAAGTCGTCATCGCCATGCAGCGGCTGGGTGTGGAAGTGATCGCCGTGGACCGGTACGAGAACGCTCCCGGACACCAGGTTGCGCACCGCGCGCACACGATCGACATGTCGGACCGTGCGGCCGTTCTCCGTCTCATCGAGACTGAAAAGCCGGACTTCGTCGTTCCCGAGATCGAGGCCATCGCCACCGACGCGCTCGCAGAAGCCGAGGAGCGTGGCCTGGCAGTGGTCATCCCGACCGCTCGCGCCACACAGCTGACTCTCAATCGTGAGGGAATCCGCCGGCTCGCGGCCGAGGAACTCGGCCTGCCCACCTCGCCGTACGAGTTCGCCGACTCGCTCGAGGGTGTCCGCGCTGCGGTGGAGCGGATCGGCGCCCCGTGCATCGTCAAGCCCGTCATGTCCTCGTCGGGCAAGGGGCAGTCGACGATCCGAAGCCTCGAAGACGTCGAGAAGGCGTGGGAATACGCGCTCGCCGGTGGGCGAATCAATCACGGACGCGTGATCGTGGAAGGCTTCGTCGACTTCGACTACGAGATCACTCAACTCACGGTCCGGGCGATCGGCGCAGACGGCGAGACGGGCACCTTCTTCTGTGAGCCGATCGGCCACCTGCAGGACTCGGGGGACTACGTCGAGTCCTGGCAGCCGCAACCGATGAGCGACGCTGCGCTGCAACGAGCTCGGGAGGTGTCGGAGAAGGTGACGACAGCTCTCGGTGGTCGTGGCGTCTTCGGTGTCGAGCTGTTCGTCAAGGGTGACGACGTGTACTTCTCCGAGGTCAGCCCGCGTCCCCACGACACCGGCCTGGTGACGCTGCGCTCTCAGCGGCTGTCGGAGTTCGAGCTGCACGCACGTGCGATCCTCGGGCTCCCGGTCGACACCACGGCGATCGCTCCTGGCGCGTCCGCCGTGATCTACGGCGGGACGGACGCGACCGGAATCGGATTCGAGGGAGTCGCGGACGCACTGTCCGTCCCCGAAACGGACCTGCGCCTGTTCGGGAAGCCGGAGAGCTTCGTCCGGCGGCGCATGGGCGTCGCGGTGTCGACGGCCGCGGATGTCGAGACTGCGCGGGCGCGAGCCCGTGAGGCTGCGTCGAAGGTGCGGCCCGTTCGGTGAGCGCGGCGGGCGAGCTTCTCGTCGGTCTGGTCATTACGGTGGGCCTGGTCGGAATCGTCGTTCCGATCCTGCCCGGCACGATCCTGATCTTCGCTGCCGTACTCGTCTGGGCGATCATGACGGCGAGTTCGGCCGCATGGGTCGTATTCGGTGTCGTCACAGCACTTCTCGTGGTGTCAGGCGTCGTGAAGTACACGTGGCCGGGACGACGAATGCGTACGGCCGGAGTCCCGAACGGCTCGCTGATCGTGGGTGGGATCGCGGGAATCATCGGATTCTTCGTGATCCCGGTCGTCGGACTGTTTCTCGGATTCGTGGCCGGAACCTATGTGGCGGAGCTCTATCGGCTACGCGGACACACGAGAGCCTGGGCATCGACCTGGCATGCGTGCAAGGCGGTGGGCCTGTCGATACTGGTCGAACTGTTCGGCGCGCTCTTGGCCTCGGCAGTGTGGTTGGGCGCCGTGCTGTTCGCGTAGTGGCTCACCTGGCCTGATCGATGTACGACTCCAACTGATCTCGCTCGTGCCGGAGTTCGTCCATTCGACTCTTGACCACGTCGCCGATACTGACGATTCCGACGAGCGAGCGATCGACCATCACGGGCAGATGCCGAATGCGGTGCTCGGTCATCGTCTCGGCCAGGCTGTCCACGCTGTCGCTCGGCAGGCAGGTGAACACCTCGGTGGTCATGATGTCGCACACCCGCTCCTGCAGGACTGCGGCGCCACGCTTCTGGATTCTGCGCACCACGTCGCGTTCGGACACCATTCCGATCACCGCATCGTGCTCGACGACGATGAGCGCGCCGATATTGCGTCTTGTCAGTTCTTCGAGCAGATCCTCGACAGAGGTATCCGGGCTCACTGTCGTGACCGACGCACCCTTGTTCCGTAGTACCTCAGCGATGCGCATTCGGATACCTCGATCCACCTGCAGGCCCGTTTTCCCCGATCACATGATCATAGGTGGGCCGGTGGGCTCCTGCAGCTACTTCTCGGTAGCTACTTCTTCACGGCAGGCGCGCGGCGGTACCAACTGCGCGCATTGGTCGACAGAACGGCATCGAGGTCGTCCCCGACCGCCTCGGAAATGATGTCGAGGTCGGACGCTTCGAAGGGGCGGCGGGCGCGGGTGCCCGGTAGATCGCTCCCGAACATCAAGGCCTCGGGATTGACTGCATGGATCCGCCGGAGGGTATCGGGGATGTCGTCCATGTCCACTCGGCCGAACCCGGTGGCCTTCACGCGCGCGCCTCGGTCCACGAGATTCAGCAGGTACGGCAAGCCTTCCGCGGACATGCCGAGGTGGTCGATGCTGACGGCCGGCAGGCGTGCGAACACCGGCTCGAGCGACATGAGTAGCGACGCGTCGACGTAGAACTCGGCGTGCCATCCCACGAGTTGGTGCGCCCGTATCGCCTGTATCGCCAGCTGAGTCATGTCGATGGCGCTTCGGCGCAGATTGAAGCGAAGGGCACGTACGCCGGCGTCGTTCAGCGAGACGATGTCGTCGTCGGTGGCGTCGGGGGACAACTGGGTGACACCGACCCAGCCCTCGCCCAGCTCACCGAGGGCTGCCCGGAGATAACGCTGGTCGGTGCCCTGGAACGACGCAGACACGACGGCACCCCCGGTTATCCCGAGGCCCTTGGTCTGCTTCCGATAATCGGCGACGGTGAAGGGGCCGGGTAGGTAGCCGTGATTCTCGATCAGCCGGTATCGGGGATCGAGTACATGTACGTGTGCGTCGAACACCCGTTCATCCTGCATGATCCTGACCTCCCCTGTTAACAACCCTGACCAATGTCACACCGGTTCGCGTGAGCTGAACCGGTGTGACATTGGTCAGGAAGAGGGGGACTAGGCCTTGTCGGGCTCGGAAGCCTTCAGCATGTCGTGGCGCTCGACGACCTTGATGCGCTCGCGGCCCTCGGGCTCGCCGAGGCTGCGCTCGTGCGCATCGAGGCGGTACCAGCCCTGCCAGGTGGTGTACGGAACCTGCTTGTTCTCGAGGAACTCGATGATCGCGTCCTCGGCGGGGTTGGCCGGCTCGGCGAAGTTCGTGGAGTCCTCGATGAGGTTGGCGACCGTCTCGTTCGCGTCACCCTTGGTGTGGCCGATCAGGCCGACCGGGCCGCGCTTGATCCAGCCCGTGACGTAGGTGGCCTTCATGAATCGGTCTGCGCCCTCGGCAGTGTCGTCGGCGATGACGCGACCGGCCTCGTTGGGAACGGTGCCCGCCTGCTCGTCGAACGGCAGCTTCGCGATGTTCTGGGACAGGTAGCCGACGGCGCGGTAGACGGCCTGGACGTCCCAATCGTTGAACTTTCCGGTGCCCTTGACGTTGCCGGTGCCGTCGAGTTGCGTGCGCTCGGTGCGGAGGCCGACGACCTTGCCGTCTTCGCCGAGAACCTCGGTGGGCGACTCGAAGAAGTGCAGGAAGAGCTTGTGCGGGCGGCTTCCCACGTCGCGGATGGCCCAGTCCTGCAGGGTGTTGGCGACCATGTCGACCTGCTTGGAGTTGCGACGCGCGGCCTCGGAGCCCTCGTCGTAGTCGATGTCCTCGGGAGCGACGATGACCTCGATGGTGGGCGAGTGGTCGAGTTCGCGAAGCTCGAGAGGCGTGAACTTCGCCTGCGCCGGGCCACGACGACCGAACACGTGAACCTCGAGCGCTTTGTTGCCCTTGAGGCCCTCGTACACGTTCGCGGGGATCTCGGTGGGGAGCAGTTCGTCACCGGTCTTCGCGAGAACACGGGCGATGTCGAGTGCGACGTTGCCGACGCCCAGGACTGCGACCTTCTCGGCCTCGAGCGGCCAGGTGCGGGGGACGTCGGGGTGACCGTCGTACCAGGAGACGAAGTCGGCGGCGCCGAAGCTGCCGTCGAGTTCGATGCCCGGGATCTTGAGTGCGCGGTCGGCATTCGCGCCGGTGGAGAAGATCACCGCATCGTAGAAGCTGTGCAAATCTTCGAGCGTGATGTCGGATCCGTAGTCGATGTTGCCGAGGAGGCGAACGTTCGGCTTGTCGAGCACCTTGTGGAGGGCGGTCACGATGCCCTTGATTCGCGGGTGATCGGGTGCGACGCCGTAGCGGATCAAGCCGAATGGTGCGGGCATCCGTTCGAACAGATCGATACTGACGTCTGCGTCGGACTTCATGAGGGCGTCGGCGGCATAGATACCAGCGGGGCCGGCGCCGACAATTGCAACGCGCAATGCGCGGGCCTGCGCGGACGCAGCTTCCGAACGAGTCTGATCAGTCATCTGGAGCGAACTACCTTCTGATGGGCGACAAGTTTGTGCACAGTAAACAAAGCCCAGCCTAATAGGATTGAACGATTCTCCGGTAGGTGGGCGCCGATTGAGGGGTCACAAATTGCATTTGTGGGGCGCAGCGCAGGCGGGGTGCGCCCATCGATACAATCGGGCGGTCGCCGCGACCCGAAGGGAAGTCATGTCCGACTCGAATGGATCATCCGAACACGATCCGGGAGAAGATCCCAGGCGGGTCACCGCCACGCCGTTTCTCGCTGCCGTCGCGGTCGTGGTGTTGGTGATCGTCGGCATCTTCGTCGCCGGCTGGATTTCGCCGGCCGACGAGAACGTCACCGAGTCCGACCGCATCAACCGTGCTGTCGCCGATTACATCCAGGCGCACAACCACAACGATCCCGATCTCATGAAGACGCTCGTGTGCGACTCCTACTCGGAGGATCGTTCCGTGATCGCCGACCGTGAAGGCGAAATCGACCTGGTCGGCGTCGACGAGGCCGAGGTCAACGGCGATCGTGCCCGCGCGCAGGTGCGAATCAGTGCGTCCGGCGACCAGGGCGAGACCACCGATACGTGGGAACTGACGCGCAAGGACGACGCCTGGGTCGTCTGTAACTGACGACTCCCGCGGCGACGCGGGACCGGCGGCTGTGGAAAGCTGGCTGTGTGAGTTACGCAGGCGACATAACGCCGGAGCACGCCTGGGAGCTGCTTCGGGACAACCCCGACGCCGTTCTGGTCGACGTGCGTACGGACGCCGAATGGCGGTATGTGGGCGTCCCCGACCTCGAGTCGTTGGACCGCAGAACCGTCCTGATCGAGTGGGTCGGCTATCCGACCGGCGCCCGTAACGACAACTTCGTCGACCAGCTGAAGGAAGCCGGAATCGCGGGCGGCGACTCTGCCCCGGTGATCTTCCTGTGTCGTTCCGGTCAGCGGTCGATAGGTGCAGCAGTAGCAGCAACGGCGGCGGGAATCGGTCCGTCGTACAACGTGCTCGACGGATTCGAAGGCGCACTGGACGCCGACGGTCACCGTGGAGCTGTGGGCTGGCGGGCGTTGGGCCTGCCGTGGAGGCAGTCGTGAGCAAGAACATTCCGCAGGGTGGCGCATTCGAGAGCCGACTCCCCGACGATGTAGGACTGGGCACGATCAGCGTGCGCGGTGGAACACTCCGATCGGGTTTCGAGGAAACTTCGGAGGCCATATTCCTCAACTCCGGATTCGTCTTCGAGAGTGCCGGCGCGGCCGAGGCATCGTTCACCGGCGACATCGATCACTTCGTGTACTCCCGCTACGGGAATCCGACGGTCAAGATGTTCGAGGAGCGGTTGCGCCTCATCGAGGGCGCGGAGGCCGCATTCGGAACCTCGAGCGGAATGTCGGCGGTGTTCACCGCTCTCGGGGCCCTGCTCGGAGCGGGCGACCGTTTGGTCGCCGCCCGTAGCCTTTTCGGTTCGTGCTTCGTGGTGTGCAACGAGATTCTCCCTCGCTGGGGTATCGAGACCGTCTTCGTCGACGGCGAGGACCTCGAGCAGTGGGAGGAGGCCCTGTCGGTCCCGACCACAGCGGTGTTCTTCGAGACTCCGTCGAACCCGATGCAGTCGCTCGTCGACGTCCCGCGCGTGGTGGAGATGGCCCACGCTGCCGGCGCGAAGGTAGTGCTGGACAACGTGTTCGCCACACCACTGTTGCAGCGCAGCCTCGAACTGGGTGCGGATGTCGTCGTGTACTCGGGGACCAAGCACATCGACGGCCAGGGCCGTGTCCTCGGGGGCGCGATCCTCGGATCTCAGGAATACATCGACGGCCCGGTGCAGAATCTGATGCGCCACACCGGCCCTGCACTCAGTCCCTTCAACGCCTGGACGCTCCTCAAGGGGCTCGAGACGATGCCGATTCGAATCCGCCATTCGGTCGATTCGGCGCTACAGATCGCCCAGTTCCTCGAAGGTCACGACGCGATCGACTGGGTGCGGTATCCGTTCCTCGAGTCCCACCCGCAGTACGACCTCGCGAAGCGGCAGATGAGCGGCGGCGGCACGGTCGTCACATTCGCTTTGAAGGGCGAGGGCGACGCCGCGAAGAAGCGGGCGTTCGAGGTGCTCGACGGCCTCAGCCTCGTCAACATCTCCAACAACCTCGGCGACTCGAAGTCGCTCGTCACGCACCCGGCCACCACGACGCACCGCGCCATGGGCCCGGAAGGGCGTGCAGCCGTGGGGATCACGGACGGCGTCGTGCGCCTCTCGGTCGGACTCGAAGAGCCCGCGGATCTCCTGAACGACCTGGATCGCGCCCTCGGCTGAGCTGGGTCAGGGCTCGTTCACTCCGGTGGGCGAAGTCTCGGTAGGCGCGGTCGAGGTGGGGGTCGTCTCGGGTGCCGGAGCAGCTGCAGTCGGTGTCGGGACTACCTCGGGTTCGATGGGTTCCCGAGTCGCTGTCACCGGCGCGACGGGGCTCTTCGCCCACACCCCGGATTCGGACGAGACAGACCACGTACCCGTCGGGCCCGTGATGCGGAGTTCGTCCGTACCTGCGACCCACTCGATCGTGTCGTTCCTGGACGCACTCGTCCGGAACGCTTCACTGCCGGAGACCGTCACAACCACGGCGGCTCCCACATCGGACTGCACCAACTGCGCGTGGTAGCCGGAACTCGAGGAGATGTGTGAGGTCAGGGGAACATCCTTCGAGACCCCTGCTTCCTCGGCCGCGGCATCTCGAGACGGCTCGGGCTTCGCCGGTTCGGTGGGTGATCCGGTCGGGCTCGTGGTGGTCGGGACGGCGGTCGTGGTGGGTGCGACCGGCTCGGCCGCACCTCGTGCGAGGGCCGCATTCGGCGAATTGGTCGGGGCCGCCGAGCCGCAGGTGACACCGGTGAGACCGAGCAGCGCGATGTTCAGGGTGTAGGCGGCGAACGACGTGGAGACCGCTGCGCCTTTGACCGTGTACACCTCCGCTCTTGCCGTGCCCCCGAGCAACACCTCGAGTAGAGAGATGTCGACGGTTGCCGGAGACGAATTGGTGGTGACGACCTTCAGCACGTTGCCGGTGATGGGGTGTCGAACCACGACACGGTAGGTGTACGGAGAAACGTTGGTCCAGTTCAGCCGGGCCGTTCTGTTGAGGATCGAGCCCTGATCGGTACACGTCAGACCGACCGGCGCGGGAAGGCTGGGGTCCGGGTATCCCTCCTGCGCGCCGCGTCCGCTGCATCGCAGCCCGCGCGAACTCGCATCCTGAAAGAGACCGATTCCGCGCCAGGCTGCAGACACCATGCCGGACCCGGGGAGGACGGTGTGGACCTCGGCGTCGTACTGCCAGATGGCGCCGTGGGTGTCGAGCCCGGTGCCGTCGACAGTCACGGAGACGAGACTTCCTGCGGTCGTGGAGTTCGGTACGACGTTCCACGAGGTCCGCTCGACGCCGTCGAGATCCCGCAATATCACCCGATACTGGTACGGCCCGCCGATATGACGCCACGTGAGTGTCGAATGCGCCGGCAGCGGGACGATCGAATCGTCGCACGTGACGTAGTTGTTTCCGCTCACGGTCTGATCGATGCGGGGGACGAAATCCTTACGTGCGGAGAACGGACCGCTCGTTGCGCCGGCAGTATCGGTGAACGCTGCGAGAGTGCCCTGTACCTGCGCCAGCCCCACGAAGGTCAGCGCCAGCAGGCAGGCGATCAGCGGCGACGCCACCCGTCCGCTCGGCAGTCGGTGTGATCCGCCCGGCGCTTCGGGTGGCACAGCTCGGCATCTTCCGTTCGGCCACAGAGCAATCCACACCAGTGCCGCGGCAGCGATGGCTCCGAGAACGCGCGCGAGGGGGCTCCCCAACCAAGCGCCCACGTAGCCGAGCCCTTCTACGTGGAACAGCACGCGGTCGGCAGAATCGACGGTGTACGTGCGACCGTCCGGGTCTCTGTTCGCGTCACCCTGCAGTGACAGGGTGGCCGTCTGACCGACGGTCCCGGTCACGTTCACGATGCGATGAGTCAGGCGATTGCCCTGTTCGTCCTCGACGCTGACGACGTCGCCCACGGACAACTCGGCCGCCGGGGTCTCGCGAGCGATCGCGAGCGAGCCGGACGTGATGGTCGGCTCCATCGACCCGGAACGAAAGATCAGCGGGTGCAGCCCGAACAGCACGGCGGCGAGACCGGCCGCGATGCAGACGATTCCGAGGACGGCGCCGACCGACAACGCCACCTCGCGGAATACGCGAAAGCGGTCGGTGGGCTGGGGATTCGTACCGTGATTGCTCATCGAGTCACACCGTGGATCCGTCGAATGTGAACACCACGTCGGGAACGGACTGGTTCTGCACGCTCTGCGGAGCGGTCGTGGCGAATGCTGCGACGAAGCACAGATTCCGGCTCGGCGCGGCTCCACCCAGTGGTTGGGGCGTGGTGACGAGATCGACTGTCCCACTGCTCGAGAGAGTTGCCTGGCCCAACTGGGGCCCGGTGCATGTCCCGGTACGGATTCCCCCGGTGGAGGAGTTCGACGCGCCGGCACTGGCGAATACGGTCACCCGGATGTGAGCGGCGATGCTCGCGCCACCCGAAGGAGTGGCCCTGACGGTGTAGTTCAACGGGACGGAGCCCTTGTTCTGGACGGTCAGGGTGGCGGCTTTGCTTTCACCGGGCAGCATCTCGGTGAGCGAGAGGTCCGTGAACGAGTAGTTCTCGACATCGTTCACCTGCAGTGCGACCGTCCCCGTGCTGAATGCTCCGGACGTAGCCGTGGCCGAGTCGCTCCACGCCGCAAGGGTGCCGATGGTGCCGAGGCCCAGGACCATGCCCAACGACAGAACCGCGCGAACTCGCGTGAAACGGCTGCCGGCGTCAGACGCGCTCATTGTGGGCTGCCTTCTCGCGCCTGCTGTCGCGAACACCGCTCACGGCCATGTATGCGGCGTAGCCGAACAAGCCCGTTGCGACGATGCCGACGATCCAGGTGCGGGTGCTTCCCGTGAGCCAGTTGTTGACGTATCCGAGGTAAGGGATGCTGTACCAGACCTTGCCGCGAATCTGCTCGGGACGGACGGGATCGGTGTCCGGGGAATCGTTCGCATCACCCTGTGTGATGAATGTTCTTTCACCACCAGCATTCTGGGATGTGCTGACGATGCGGTGCGTCACCACTGCCGGCCTGCCGGATTCGATCTGATAGGTGACGGGCGTCCCGATTCCGAGAGCGCTCGGCTCCGTCGGCTTCACGACGATCAGTTCGCCGGGCGGGTAGGTGGGAGTCATCGAGCCGGTCAGGACGGTATAGCGCTGGGCTCCTGCCAGAAGCGGAACGAGGACCGTTGCGACCAGGATGGCGACGAGCGCGGACAGGATGGTCCAGCTCAGTATCGTGCGGATCCACCACAGTGGGCCGGTCCGCTCCTCGGTGGAGGCTGTTTCGTTCATCGCTGCTGATCCGCTCGGAAATCGACTGTGACGGTGGAGGTTCTGTTCGGTTGCGCGGTCGGGCCGACGGTGGCGCGCAGGCACCACACGTCGCTGTCACCGACGGAGAGGGAGCTGACCGGCGTCGGGAATGTGGTCCACGGGCCGCCGGCTGGGCCCGTGGGGGCGGCGGTCGTCGGGCATGCCGTTGCGGTCGCCACAATCCAGGCCGTGAACGTCAGCGGTACGCCGCCGTTGTCGACGGTGACAGCATGAAGTCGATAGTCGAGATCGATCGTGCCGTCGTTGGCTACCGTGAGTGGCTTCTGCACCACGGCGTTCGGCGCCAGATTCGCACCACCGAAGTCGGTCCATCGGTAGTTGTCCGAGTCGCCCGCGAGGATGGACAGTCTGCCGGAGGTGATCGTGGTACCCCCGATATCGGCGCTACCGTGCCAGCGAGCGGCGGTCTGCCCGACCGATGCGAGACCGATCAGGCAGACCCCTGCCCCTGCCAGTAGCCACACTCGAGTGGCTTTCATGGAGACCCGTCAGTTTCCGGCCCAGTCGACCTGCTGCAGGACGATCGCCAGATTGTCGAGAACCGCGGTGCTCGAGTCCTGCAGTTCAGCGCCGTTGCCCGCACCGTTGCCGACTGTGTCGGGGAAGGTGCTCTGGATCGAGACGGTGACGGGACGTGCTGTGCTGTCCCACGAGCTGATGACCGGGCTGGTGCCGGTGACTTCGGTGCCGTCCAGGTTCACCGCGACGGTGGTGTTCTCCTGCAGCTTCCGGCCGAGCGCGTCGTCGGTGAAGACGTTGCTCAGATCTGCGGTGACCTGCGCGCTCAGGTGATCGCCGCTGCCCTGGACCGTGGTGTTGCAGCTGTACCGAAGCACGTCTCCGGGCACGATCAGGAAGTTGCTCGGATCCACGGGCGTGGTGACGCCACCCACGCCGCCGACGTGATGCTCGACGCTCCAGGCCGCGTCCGTGCAGTCGCCGAGTGACAGGGTGCCCGAGGTGATGGTGGCACCGTCGCCGATGTTGGTCTCGTCGTGCCAGTAGGCGAGGCTGCCGGCGCCGCCGAGGAGGAGGAGTACGCCGGCGCCGGCGGCGAGCGCCGCCTTGGTCTGCTTCTTCATGCGTGAACCGTTTCTGGGATGAACAGCTATGAGGGAGTTCCTAGTTGAAACTCGAATCGAATATAGCCATTCGCAAACGTTTCGTTACACGTTCGGAAGAAGGCGCGACCGCACGCAATAAAATCAGGTGAAAGCGGTGTTTATTTTCGGCGAAGGATCCGGCCGACGGAATGATTCCGGATGCCCCAGACAGGGTCGGGCAATCAGTCGAACGGACGCGAAGTGCGGCCGACCAGTTCGGCGACGGACTTCAGCACCGCAGTCGGCCGATACGGGAAACGCTCGACGGACTCGCGGGTGGAGATGCCCGTGAGGACCAGGATGGTCTGCAGTCCGGCCTCCAATCCGCACACGATGTCGGTGTCCATGCGATCGCCGATCATCAGGGTGTTCTCCGAATGCGCGCCGATCGCGCGCAGGGCCGACCGCATCATGAGGGCATTCGGCTTGCCGACGTAGTAGGGGTCGCGCCCGGTCGCTCTGCTGATGAGCGCCGCGACGGAGCCGGTGGCGGGAAGTGAACCGTCACGAGAGGGCCCGGTCGGGTCCGGGTTGGTGGCGATGAAACGCGCCCCACGCTCGACCAGGCGGATGGCGGTGGTGATGGCCTCGAACGAATAGGTGCGGGTTTCGCCGAGCACCACATAGTCCGGATCGTTCTCGGTGAGGACGTACCCGATGTCGTGCAGGGCGGTGGTCAGCCCTGATTCGCCGACGACGTACGCGCTGCCGTTCGGGCGTTGGCTTGCCAGGAATGTGGCGGTGGCGAGCGCGGACGTCCAGATCGACTTCTCCGGTATGTCGAGGCCCGAGCGGAGCAGGCGGGCACGAAGATCGCGCGGTGTGCGGATCGAGTTGTTCGTGAGAACGATGAACGGCGTGCCCGTCTCCTGCAGTTCGGTGAGAAGCTCGTCGGCTCCCGGGATGAGGTGTTCCTCGTGAACGAGGACACCATCCATGTCCATGAGGTACGTCCAGCCGGGGTTCTCTTCGCTTCCGCTCATGTCAGCCATTATGCGGCAGTGACCGGGTTACCGAAGGCGCTCCGAGGAGTCAGGCGAGCAGCCGCCACAGGCCGATCAGTCCGACGACCACGATGGTTCCGCGCAAAACCGGCGGTGACATCCGACGTCCGTACTTTGCGCCGATCACGCCACCGACCAGTGAACTCACGGCGATCAGGCCGGCAGCTGCCCAGTTGATCCTGTCGAACGCGACGAAGGTGAACGCCAGGGCGGCAACGACGTTGACGACGAGGGCGAGAAGGTTCTTTGCCGCATTCATTCGTTGCAGGCTCTCGGGCAGAATCGCTCCCATGACGCCCATCAGGAGGATGCCCTGGGCGGCCGTGAAGTAGCCGCCGTAGACACCGACGAGAAAGGTGCCCATCGTCAGAAGTGCGAGTCGAAGCGGCCCGAGGCCGGCTTCGACTCCTGCACGCGCCTTCGCCCACTTCTGAATTCGTGGCTGAAGAATCACCAACACGAGCGCCAACACCAGAAGGACCGGCACGATCTTGGCGAAGACGGTCTCCGGAAGGTGGAGCAGCAGCCAGGACCCGAGTATGGCGCCGACCAGCGATGCGGGAATCTGCCACCGGAGCCGATCGAACTGCCCGGACAATTCGCGCCGATATCCCCAGGTCGCGGACACGCCACCGGCAACGAGGCCGACGGCGTTCGACATCGTCGCGGTGACCGGTGGAAACCCGAAGGCCACGAGCGTCGGGAACGTGATGAGGGTGCCACTGCCGACGACGGCGTTGATCGCACCCGCGCCCAGCCCGGCGACGAGGATCCCGACCACTTCGAGGAGAGTCACCTGCTGGACCCTAATCGGGTCGGCCGGTTGCTGAATGTGCGGTCCGGGTCAGGCGCCGATCGCACCCCCGACCACGGGCCACGACTCACGAAGTTCGGTCTCGAACAACCCCCAGGAATGTGAACCCTGGGGCAGGTAATGGAAGGTCGCGGGAATGCCGAGTGACGCGAGCCTGGCTTGGAACGCGCCGGTGCACACGCTGGAGACCATCTCGACGACGCTGCCCCCGATGGTCTGTGGAACGACGAGGGCGGGGTTGTGGTCGTCGATCGGGCCGGGAATGCCGTTGCCGCTCGAGACGAACAGCGCTGTTCCCCGGAGTCTTTCGGCGTTGAGCATCGGGTCGTGTGCACGCCACAGCGGGTCGATGAGAGAGCCCCACATGTTGGTGGCGTTGCCGCCGCCGCGTAGCTCGACCATGGACCGAACCATGGCCTGGCCGACGATTCCGCTGGTGTTCGCGCAGCCGCTGTACGAGCCGACCGCCCTGTAGACGCCCGGCGCCTGTCCCGCGAGGTCTAGCACGGCGCTGCCGGCCATCGACACACCGCCGATCGCGTTGGCGCCGGTGGTGCCCAGTTGGGAGTCGATGGCTGCGGGAAGCTCGCGCGTCAGGTAGGTCTGCCATTGGTTACGACCCAGAACGGGATCGTCTGCGAGCCAGTCGGTGTACATGCTGTACTGGCCGCCGACGGGCATCACGACGTTGACGTGCTTGTCCGCGAAGAAGTCGCGTACGTGTGTGTTGTTGAACCACGAGATGCCGTCCGAGCCGCCGCCGATACCGGTCAGTAGATAGAACGTGGGCGCCGGGCCGCCGCCTGCGGGCGTGATGACGTCGTTCGGGATCGTGCGACCCATCGACGGCGAGTACACGTCGATTCGCATCGTGCGGGATTCGGCCGTGGACGCCGGTGCGGCGATCAACGCCCACACCAGAGACAGCACGATCAATGCAGGAATTGTCAGAACCCGGAGATTCGACGGCCCATCACGCATGGTGCCCCCTGGTTGCTAAGCGTGATTTCCAGGGTAGTCCCGGCAGTCGTGCGCTCGGAGGACATTTCGGTGTCAGTATGGGAACGTGACCCCACCGGAGCGCCCCGACGAAAGGTTCACCCTCGCAAGCGAGCGCACCTTCCTCGCGTGGATGCGCAGTTCGCTGGCTCTGTTGGCCGGCGGCATCGCCATGATGCACCTGGTTCCGGAATTCAGCACCGCGTGGGTACGCACTCTTCTCGGACTCGTCCTGATCGCGTTGGCCGGAGCGGCGGCCCTGGTCGGAATGCGGCGTTGGCGGCAGGTGGAGAAGGCCCTGCGCGAGGGTTCGCCGATGCCCCGCCCTCATGAAATGTGGCTCTTCTCGGTGTGTCTGGTCGTGGTCGCCGCGGGTGCGGGTATCGCCAGCATCGTCGCAGCGTTCTAGTGTGCAGGCAGGAGATCGGACCGACGAAGAAGGAGCTGGCGTGGCGCAGGAACTGAAGCTCGGATACAAGGCATCGGCAGAGCAGTTCGGGCCGCGGGAGCTGGTGGAGCTGGGTGTGCTCGCGGAAGCGCACGGGATGGATTCGGCAACCGTGTCCGATCACTTCCAGCCCTGGCGTCACGAGGGCGGGCACGCGCCGTTCTCGATCGCCTGGATGACGGCGGTCGGCGAGCGCACGCAGCGTTTGCAGCTGGGAACTTCGGTGATGACACCGACCTTCCGCTACAACCCCGCCGTCGTCGCGCAGGCTTTCGCGACGATGGGGTGCCTGTACCCGGGCCGGGTGATGCTGGGTGTCGGCACAGGTGAGGCGCTGAACGAGATCGCCACCGGATTCGACGGCCCGTGGCCGGAGTTCAAGGAGCGCTTCGCGAGACTGCGCGAATCGGTTCGCCTCATGCGCGAGCTGTGGTTGGGCGACCGCGTCGACTTCGAAGGCGAGTACTACACCACCCGCGGCGCGTCGATCTACGACGTTCCCGAAGGTGGCATCCCCGTATACGTCGCCGCGGGTGGCCCGGTCGTCGCGCGCTACGCAGGCCGTGCGGGTGACGGATTCATCTGTACCTCGGGCAAGGGCATGGAGCTCTACAACGACAAGTTGCTGCCGGCCGTCGCCGAGGGCGCGGAGAAGGCCGAGCGCGACGTTGCCGAGGTCGACAAGATGATCGAGATCAAGATCTCCTACGACACCGATCCGGACAAGGCGTTGGAGAACACCAGGTTCTGGGCGCCGTTGTCGCTGACACCGGAGCAGAAGCACAGCATCGAGGACCCGATCGAGATGGAGAAGGCGGCCGACGCGCTGCCGATCGAGCAGGTCGCGAAGCGATGGATCGTGGCGTCGGATCCGGACGAGGCGGTCGAGGCGATCAAGCCGTACCTGGACGCCGGACTCAACCACCTCGTGTTCCACGCTCCCGGTCACGATCAGCGTCGGTTCCTGGATCTGTTCGAGCGTGACCTGGCCCCGAGGCTCCGCAGCCTGTGAGCGGTTGAGGAGTCTCCGGACTCGCAAACCACTCACGGGGGTGGGGGATATTAGGGTGGTGTGCATGCCTTCCGCATCCGTGAACGGAACCGTGTCGAGTGTGTACATCGCTTCACCAGAAGGCGATACCGGAAAGTCGACGATCGCGCTGGGTGTCCTCCAGATGCTGTGTGCGTCGGCCGCGCGGGTCGGAGTCTTTCGTCCCATCGCCCGGTCGACCGAGGAACCCGATTACATCCTCGAGCTTCTTCTCGAACAGACGACCGCAGATCTGAGCTACGAACAGAGTGTCGGCGTCAGCTACGAGCAGGTGCACTCGGACCCCGAGGGTGCGCTCAGCGACATCGTCGCCAAGTATCACGAGGTGGCGGACCAATGCGACGCCGTGGTGATCGTCGGTAGCGACTACACGGATGTCGGCAGCCCGAGCGAGCTCGGATTCAACGCGCGGATCGCAGTGAATCTGGGCTCGCCGGTGCTGCTGGCGCTGCGCGGGGCGAGACGTACCCCGGACGAGGTCGCTCAGCTCGCCCAGTTGTGTGCGGGTGAACTGGCCACGCACCACGCTCACCTGCTCGCGGTGGTCGCCAACCGGTGCAATCCGGACGAGCTGGATGCCGTGACCTCCGCGTTGAAGGTGGTCGACGTTCCGGCCTGGAGCTTGCCCGAGATCCCGCTTCTTGTCGCGCCCACGATGGCTGAGCTCCTCGACGTGATCGACGGAAGCCTCTACAGCGGTGACGCCGAACTCCTGCATCGCGAGGCGCTGCACGTGATGGTCGGCGGCATGACGGCCGAGCACATCCTCGAGCGCCTCACCGACGGCGTGGTGGTCATCGCGCCCGGCGATCGTTCGGACGTCCTGCTGGCGCTGGTCAACGCCCACGAGGCCGAGGGCTTTCCTTCGTTGGCGGGCATCATCATGAACGGTGGGCTCGAGCCGCACCCCTCGATCGCCGATCTGATGGCGGGCCTCAAACCGCGGTTGCCCATTCTCGCCACCGAACTGGGAACGTTCGACACTGCGAGCGCGGCGGCGCAGACCCGTGGGCGCGTCGCGGTCGGCTCCCAACGCAAGGTCGACACCGCGCTCAGCTTGATGGAACAGCGCGTCGATTCCGCCGTTCTGCTCGACAGGCTCAAGTTGTCGATCCCGTCCGTCGTGACGCCACAGATGTTCGAGTACCAGCTCATCGACAGGGCCCGCGACGAGCGCAAGCACATCGTCCTTCCCGAGGGCGGCGACGATCGAATTCTGCGGGCGGCGGGACGTCTGCTGCAGCGGCGCGTCGCCGATCTGACCCTGCTCGGGGACGAGGCGAGCGTGCGCCGGCGTGCGGCCGAACTCGGCGTCGACTTGTCGGACGCCCAAGTTCTCGATCCCCGCGAGTCCGAGTACGGGGATCAGTTCGCCGAGGAGTACGCCCGCCTGCGCAAGCACAAGGGGATGACGGTCGAGCGTGCCCGCGAGACGATGCTGGACATCTCGTACTTCGGAACCATGATGGTGCACTTGGGAATTGCAGACGGGATGGTGTCCGGCGCGGCGCACACCACCGCGCATACCATCAGGCCGTCCTTCGAGATCATCAAGACCAAGCCCGATGTGTCCACGGTGTCGAGCATCTTCCTGATGTGCCTTGCGGATCGCGTGCTTGCGTACGGGGACTGCGCGGTCGTTCCCGATCCGAGCGCCGAGCAACTGGCCGATATCGCGATCTCGTCGGCCGAGACGTCCTCCCAGTTCGGTGTCGAACCGCGTATCGCGATGCTGTCCTACTCGACGGGTGATTCCGGTACCGGTGCCGACGTCGACAAGGTGCGCAAGGCGACCGAGCTGGTACGTGAGCGTCGCTCGGATCTGTTGGTGGAGGGTCCGATTCAGTACGACGCCGCCGTGGAGCAGAGTGTGGCGGATCAGAAGATGCCCGGATCCGAAGTGGCCGGCAAGGCCACCGTGTTCGTGTTTCCCGATCTCAACACCGGAAACAACACGTACAAGGCAGTGCAGCGTAGTGCCGGGGCCGTCGCGGTCGGACCGGTTCTGCAGGGACTCGACAAGCCGGTAAACGACCTTTCACGAGGGGCGTTGGTCCAGGACATCGTGAACACCGTGGCCATCACCGCAATTCAGGCTCAGGGAGTGGAGAAGTGAGCGAAGCGACCGCAGGTTCCGTCCTCGTCATCAACTCGGGTTCGTCCTCGATCAAGTTCCAGTTGGTGCACCCCGAGGACGGACGCACACCGGCTTCCGGGTTGATCGAGAGAATCGGTGAGTCCGAGGGGCGGATCGTCTTCCATCACTCCGGTGGTGACATCGAACGCACATTGGAGATCCCCGACCATCGTGCGGGCTTGAAGATGCTGTCGGACATAGTCTCCGAGGTCGGTAGTTCGCTGCGCGACTCGGGCATCATCGCCGTCGGCCACCGCGTCGTGCACGGCGGCAAGGTGTTCTACGAGCCGACCCTGATCGACGACGACGTGGTACGGGAGATCGACAGGTTGTCGTCGTTGGCGCCGCTGCACAATCCGCCCAACGTGCTCGGGATCGAGGTGGCTCGAGAAGAGCTACCGGACGTTCCCCACGTGGGTGTGTTCGATACGGCGTTCTTCCACACTTTGCCTGCAGCCGCCGCCACGTACGCGATCGACCGCGAGGTTGCGAAAGAGCACGACATCCGGCGGTACGGGTTCCACGGCACGTCGCACGAGTACGTGTCGGGCAAGGCGGCGGCCTTTCTCGGCCGGGAGCCGTCCGAGCTGAAGCAGATCGTTCTCCACCTCGGCAACGGAGCCTCCGCCTCGGCCATCGACGGCGGCAATGCGATCGACACCTCGATGGGATTGACTCCCTTGGAGGGGCTGGTCATGGGCACGAGGTCGGGTGACATCGATCCCGGCATCGTGTTTCACCTACGGCGCAGCGCGGGTCTCCACGTCGACGAGATCGACGAGCTTCTCAACCGAAAGTCAGGTCTCCTCGGGCTTTCCGGAGTGAACGACTTTCGCGCCCTGCTGAAGCTCGTCGGCGAGGGTGACGAGGACGCGAAGGTGGCCTACGACGTGTACGTTCACCGGCTACGCCGCTACGTCGGTGCCTACCTGGTGGAGCTCGGTGGGGTGGATGTCATCACCTTCACCGGCGGAGTCGGTGAGAACAATGTGGACGTGCGCCGTGACAGTCTCGCGAATCTCGAGCGCCTGGGAATCGTCGTGGACGCCACGCGCAACGAATCAGGTGAGCGCGGTGAGCGTCGCATCTCTCCAGACGGCTCGGACGTCGAGGTTCTCGTGATTCCCACCAACGAAGAGCTGGCGATCGCCAGGGCAGCAGCGGAGTTCGTCTGAGGGCAGCTCTCGCTCAGAGCAAGCTCTTGGGCCGAATGGCGTTCGCGAGGTCGACGAGCGTGTAGCGGTGGGTACGTTCCGGCGCGCTACGAGCGAGCGCCCGCAGCCCGAACTCCGTTCCTTTGCGCAAGCCGCGCTCCGTGAACGGGACCCCCAGAATCGGTTCGCGCCATTGCGAAGAGGCATGACCGGAACGGACCCAGTCGAGTGCGGTGCCGAGAACCAGGGTGCGCATCTGCAGCGCTCGGCTCTCTTCGGCGGGAAGCGATTCGACCCGCTCGGCCGCCTCGCGCAGGGTCGGTTCGTCGATCTCGTCGATCGCACGGCCCGACAGGAGGGTGAGTACCCCGGTCATTCCCGCGACCGTGAAATGGCGCGAGGACGCGGGGACCTGATCCAGTGCGGCCAGGGCTTCCGTGCACTCGCCTCGTTCGGTGAGCATGCGCGCCAATCCGAATGCGGCACTGACGTTGTTGTGGTCGGTGTGCCACACGGTTCGGTAGTACCGTTCGGCGAAGTCTCGCCACTGCTGCGGATCAGGGCTTTCCCAGTGCTGCAGAATCAGTTCCGCGGTGGCCGCCATCGCGAGCTTGGGCGCGGTCTCGCCGGGCATGGCGGTGAGGACGGCTTCGAAATGGGTGAACGCGGCCTCGAACTCCTCCTCGAGGAGCATGGCCGATCCCGCGTACCAGTCGATTCGCCAATTGCCGCCGAGTTCGGACTCGAGATTCGTCAACAGTGCCGTCGCCTCGGCCGAGTCGCCCAGATCGAGATGCGCTTTCACCTCGGCCAGCCCCAACTCACGGGTGAACGACGTTCGCGCGTTGCCCACCACTCGCTCGATGCCGTTCTCTCGGGCGTGCCGAATCGCGTCGAGAGTCTGATGGGGTTGGCTGTGCACCGCTGCGGTGAGGAGTTGTGCGTTCGGATCCGACGTGTCGATGAGCGGAACGGGCAGCGCCTGCGCCACCGAACGAGCGGTCAGGTACTTGTCGCGGTCGACACCGTCGACGTACACGTCCGTCTGCTCGACCGCCTCATCGGTTCCGAACGACGTGCGTTGCCGGCTGAATACCGAGGACAGACCGGGGTGCTCGGTCCCGGTCTGCTCGGCGAGAATTTCCCGCAGTACACCGAGAAGTTGTCCGTCGAGTTCGTCGGCCGATTCGAACCGGCGCTTCGGGTCTTTGTCGGTGGCGCGCAACAGGAGACGATGGAAGAACTCGTGGCCGGCGAGGACAGGTTCGTCTTCCGCGTCGGGTAGACCGTCGCGAATGCGTCCCTTCTCGCTGGGCAGGTCCATCGTCAGCATTGCGAGCGTGCGTCCGACCGTGAAGATGTCCGAGGCCACCGTCGGTCCGGTCTCGACGATCTCGGGCGCCTGGTAGCCGGGGGTGCCGTAGAGGTAGCCGTAGTCGGCGATACCCGCCACCGCGCCGAGGTCGATCAGCTTCAGCGAGTCCTCGGTGAGCATGACGTTGTCCGGCTTCAGGTCGTTGTAGACCAGGCCGGTGGAGTGCAGATAGCTCAGTGCAGGAAGGATTTCCACGATGTAGGCGATGGCCTGCTCCACCGGAAGACGTTCCGGGCGCGGGTGCTGCGCCAGCACCTCCTTCAGGGACTTTCCGCCCACGTATTCCATGACGATGTAGCCGGTGGGCGTGCCGTCCGAGCGGGGATGCTCCACGAAGTTGTAGATCTTGACGATGCTCGGATGGGCAACCTCGGCGAGGAACTGGCGTTCGGCGACGGCGACGGCCTGCGCTTCGGCATCACCCGAATGCAGCAGTCCCTTCAGTACCACCCAGCGGTCGCTGACGTTGCGATCGATTGCCAGGTAGATCCACCCGAGACCGCCGTGTGCCAGGCAGCCCTGAACCTCGTACTGGCCGCCGACGAAGTCACCGGCGTCGAGAGCAGGGCGGAAATCGAAAGCCGCACCGCACTTCTCGCATACGCCGTTGTCGACAGCGGGTGCGGTTGCGCTGGTACGCCCGACCGGCCGGCTGCATTTCCAGCAGTACCGCTTGCCTTCGGCGACGGTGGGATCTTCCATGACTGCCGAAGCCGGGTCGGCAGTGGTGACCAGGGGGACCTCGACGAGTCCGCCACCGATACGGAGGCGACCGGACTTGGACATCGACGAGCGGACGGAGCGTCCCGTGCCGTTCGTCGACGTCGGTGCGGTCCGTTCGGACGGCGCGGTGGTGTCGGGGCGCTGCGTTGCCTGGGTGGCATCGCTCGGCTCCGGACGTTGCGTTGCCTGCGTGGACTCGGCCGGTGCAGGCCTCTGCGTTGCCTGGGTGGGCTCGACCGGATCGGGTCGCTGCGCGGCCTGGGTCGTCCGTTCGTCGTCTTCGGCCATGGTCAGTCCTCGTAGACAGCGGTTGGCGGGCTGGCGGGTCGGCCGAGGACCGAAAGCCAACGGTCGTACATCCGCGTCCACGTTCCGTCTCTACGGATGCGTTCGAGTGTCCCGTTGACGAAGCGCACCAGGTCGTCTCGGTCCTTGTTGATACCGACGCCGTACGGCTCCTGCCCGATGTTCTCGCCCACGATCTCGAGATACGGGTCCTGCGAGGCGAGGCCCGCGAGGATCGTGTCGTCCGTGCTCACGGCGTCCACCTGCCGTTGTTGCAGTACGACGAGACAGTCGGCCCACATGGGGACCGTGACGATGGTGGCCTCGGGTGCGAGATTCTGAAGCCGGGTCAGTGAGGTGGTGCCGCGGGCAACGCAGACTCGTTTGTCGGCGAGGTCGTCGATGCCTCTGATGCCCGAGCCCTTCACGACGAGAGTCCGTTGGTGGGCTTCGAGGTACTGCGTCGAGAACGCGACGCGTTCGCGTCGTTCACACGTGATGGTCATGGTCTTCACCACCACGTCCACCGTGGAATCCTGCAGTGCCTTCTCACGATTGGCCGAGGTGAGTATGCGGATGTCGAGGCGATCCGGATCGCCGAAGAGGTCACGCGAGATCTCGTGGGCGATGTCGACGTCGAATCCTGCGACCGTTCCGGTTGCCGGGTTACGGAAGCTCATCAGATTGCTGCCCGTGTCCAGCCCGACGACGAGTCGCCCACGCGCTCGGATCTCCTCGACGTTCGGCATGTCCGCGGCGTCTGCAGGAAGCGGCCGAAGACTTGCGGTCGGGTCTTCGCAGTCCTCTTCGGCCGGCATCGGTTCGTCCGGGCGAGGAGCGGTGCTGGCGCCGTTCGGGAGCGGCGGGTCGGTGTACGAGAGATCCGGCGTTTCGATGTGAACGGCATCGGGGTTTCCACACCCCACGGTCAGGAGGGCGATGGCCGTGATGGCGGTGAACGCGGCCCGCCACGACGGCCGTCTGGCCCCGCGTCTTTCCGTCCTGTTTATTCGGGTCACTGGTACTCCCGCAGACGTGGCCACAAGCCGATGATGATTCCACCGAAAGCGATGACCGCCAGAACCAACGCGCCGGGGGACAGGGCAGTGAGAACGTCCGATCCCGAAGCCAGTCTTGATCGGAGTTCGTGACGGGCTTCGACGATTCCGTCCGTGAGAGCCTCGTCCACCACGGCGAACTGGGCGGCCGACTTGTCCGGACCCGCGCCGACGGTGATGTCTGCAGCGGTCTCGAAGTCGCCCTCTGCGAAAGCTGCGTTCATGCGTTGGTGGGACTGTGCCCACGACGTGCGCGCAGACATCGCGCGCTCCGCATCGTCCGCGCTCACCCCCAGATCGGCGTCGACGTAATTCTCGAGGGTGGTCGTGAGCCGCTGCGCCTTCTCGCCGTACACGTCGTCGTAGTTGCCGTCGGAGTCGCGGCGCACGAGTTTCAAGGTCTCTTCTGCGCGCGCCTGCTGGGCGAGGATGCGGGCGGTCGTCAACTCGTGCAGGGGCTCGGCTCCGTCACTGAGGGCGCGCCGCACGTCCATCGAGGACAGCAGTCCGGCGGCGAGCAACCACACCAGTAGAAGGCCGACTGCGACCGAAGCGGAGATCAGTCCGAGATTGAAGGTTCGGCGCGTTCGCCGGGCGACGAGCACCTGCCCGATGACGAGACCGATCAGCGCCACGATCAGCAGCACGATCGCCGTCCACGGCGGCTGCGAGAAGTCCCGTTGAGTATCGGCGACGTTCGCCTCCTGCCGGGCGTGCAGGTCCTGTGCCATCGGCAGCAGTCCGGTCTGCATCAGCGTGGAGGCTTCCGTCAGGTAGGCGGCCCCCACGGGGTGCCCGGTGCGGTTGTTTGCTCGCGCCGTTTCGACGAGACCGGTGTACACGGTGAAGTCGCTCGAGATGGAGGCGAGCAGGCGTCGGCTGTCCGCGTCGTCGTCCGCGAGGCCGGCGGCCGCGTACACGAGCTGAGCGGAGGCGACACCCACCGATTGGGTGTACCGGTCGCGGACGTCTGCCGGCTCGATTCCACCGGAGATGAACGCCGTGGTCGCGGCGGCATCCGCGACCGAAAGCGCGCCATAGAGATCCTGCGCCGAATTCGCCAGCGGTTCCGTCTCGGCGAGCGAGGTCTCGAGGGTGGACTGCCTGTTCTCGACGGAGGTGGCGGTGACGACGCCGGCTGCGAGCGTGAGCAGAACGAGCACGGTGCCGAGCGCGGTGAGCCGTGCGGGTGTGGAGGACAGAAAGGCACGGAGTTCGCGTCGACGAAGCGAAGTGGGGTCGCCTGGCTCGTCGTCTGTGGACACGGCTTCGTTGCCGTGCGGCTCGATCGACGGTGCCTCACGCAGAACCATGGGCGCACCCCCTCTCGTTCGGCCGCCTCACTGGGAGCATATAAGCAGGAATCGTCGGAACTCGCGATCCTGTGTCCTCTGGCGAGATCGCCGAGGTCCGCTAGGGTGTGGGCACTGCTGAGAGATGCGCGAAGTCGGACAGGGGAAGTCGATGCGTGGTGACGGTGACGGTTGGGCGACGGGCCCGGACGGCAGTCGTCACTGGGGCAAGCACGGCGCCGCGGGACTGCTGCTGCGGGCCCCCGCCGAGGACGGTTCCCTGACGGTGCTTTTGCAACACCGCGCGGTGTGGAGCCATCAGGGCGGCACGTGGGCGCTGCCCGGCGGTGCTCGAGACAGCCACGAGACCACGACTCACGCCGCCGTACGCGAGGCAGAAGAAGAGACCGGAATCGTGGGCGACGGCATCACGGTGCGCGACGAGATCGTCACCATGCGAGTCGACGGCGGCTGGAGCTACACCACCGTGATCGCCGACGCCGTGCGTCAACTCGACACCGTTCCCAACCGGGAGAGCACGGAGCTCCGGTGGGTTCGCGAAGACGAGGTCACGTCGCTGCCGCTGCACCCCGGATTCGAGGCCGCGTGGCCGCAACTACGAGAGATGATGCTGCGCATTCCGCCTGTGTCGGGCGTCGATCACTGACCTACCCGGGACGAACGCGACGCCCGTCCAGTCAGATCGGACGAATGTTCCATTCGTTCGGCAGCGGCTCACAAACCGGCGTTGTTCCGCAGTTTTTCGCTGAGAGACCGCGCTGCCGCCTGCGGGTCGGCGGCTGCGGTGATGGCGCGGACCACCACGATTCGATCGGCACCGGCCTCGAGTACCTCCGGTAGGCGCTCCTCGTCGATGCCGCCGATCGCGAACCACGGGCGCGTGGGCTGTGCGTCCGCAGTGGAGCGAACCAGGTCGACACCGGCGGCACTGCGGCCCGGCTTGGTGGGCGTGGCCCACAGCGGGCCGGTGCAGAAGTAGTCGACGCCGTCCTCGATGGCGGCGAGGCTCGCCTGCGCGCGGTTGTGTGTGGAGCGCCCGATCAACACGTCCGGTCCGACGACGTCCCGCGCATACGGCACAGGCAGATCGCCCTGACCGAGATGCAGGATGTCGGCGTCGGCGGCCCGCGCCATGTCGGCTCGATCGTTCACCGCGACGAGCGCGCCGTGCCTGCGGGCCGCGGTGGCGAGTACGGACACCGCGATCAGTTCGTCCTTCGCGTCCATGGGCCCGAACTCGCGTTCGCCTGCAGAGCCCTTGTCGCGAAGTTGGATGATGTCGACGCCACCCGCGAGCGCGGCCTCCGCGAACTGGGCCAGGTCGCCCTTCTCGCGTCGCGCATCTGTGCACAGGTACAACCGGGAAGCGGCGAGCCGGGTGCGGCGGTTCATGTCGTTGCGGTGTGGGCGGGTCACAGCCATGACGGTAACCTTTGGGGAGTAACAGTTACCACGGGAGTCCCAGGATCGCGGGGCTGAGAGGGGCCACGCCGGCCCGACCGTCAGACCTGACCCGGATCATGCCGGCGCAGGAAGTGAGGTGGATCGATGGCCAGGTCGTTGGCCGTAGTGGGTGGCGGTGTCATAGGACTCGCCATCGCGTGGCGAGCTGCTCAGCGTGGCTGGTCCGTCCGTGTCCACGACAGTGCGAGCGGTTCGGGTGCCTCGTGGGTCGCGGGCGGGATGCTCGCCCCACTCTCCGAGGGGTGGCCCGGCGAGGAGAGGGTGCTCGCGCTCGGCGCGGCATCTCTCGATCGGTGGCCGGATTTCGGTAAAGAACTCGAGGTGGGCGCCGACGTCTCGCTGTTCACGTCGACCAGTTCGCTCACGGTGGCTCTCGATTCGGCCGATGCCGGCGATCTCCGCACCATCGCGGAATGGGTCGGTGGACAGGGCCACGACATGGAAATTGTCGACCGAACGAGAATCCGTGAGCTCGAACCGATGCTCGGCCCCAAGGTGCGACTCGGGCTGCTCGCGCATTCGGAACTCGCGGTCGACAACCGTTTGTTGCTCCGCGCGCTTCGGGAGAATGCCCGCAGCGCCGGCGTCGAATTCGTGCCGGAGAACGTACGTGATCTTCGGGATCTCGACGCGGATCAGGTGGTCCTCGCCTCCGGGCTGGCGTCACCGACGCTCTGGCCGTCGCTGCCGATACGCGCCGTGAAGGGCGAGATCCTTCGATTGGGGTCACGTCCCGGCGTGACACCCGCTCCGGGACGTACCATTCGTGGCACCGTCCACGGCCGTCCGGCGTACCTGGTCCCGCGGGCGGACGGCATCGTCCTGGGAGCGACCCAGTACGAATCCGGCGAGGACACACAGGTCACGGTGAGTGGAGTTCGTAACTTGATCGCGGATGCGGAGACGCTGATGCCTGCCATCGGCGAGTACGAGCTGAAGGAAGCGGCGGCCGGTCTACGACCGATGACGCCGGACAACTTGCCACTGATCGGTCGGTTGTCCGATCGTGTTGTGGTGGCAGCAGGGCACGGACGCAACGGCATCCTGCTGACACCGGTCACCGCAGATGCTGCGGTGGCACTGTTGGACGGGGAGGCGCTCGTGGAGGCGGCAGGCGCGAATCCCGAACGATTCGGCGAACGTAATGAGGTGTGGGGATGAGTGAACAGCAGAGTGTGGGACGCGTCGGAGGGATGACGATTCCCATCGGTATCAGCGTCAACGGCACGGACCACGACCTGGCCGAGCCGATCACACTCCTCCAACTGCTCGAACGACTGGACCTGCCCACCAAGGGCGTGGCCGTCGCCGTCAACGGTGAGGTCTTCTCGAGGGCTCGCTGGGCGGAGACCGTGGGGCGTGGCTGGGAGATCGAAGTGCTCACGGCGGTCCAGGGTGGCTGATCCAGGCAAGCTCACCATCGCGGATCGAGTATTCGATTCGCGTCTCGTCATGGGCACGGGCGGCGCGGCGAACCTCGCGGTACTCGAAGAGGCACTCGTCGCGTCCGGGACCGAGCTGACCACCGTCGCGATGCGCCGAGTCGATGCTGCGGGCCGCACCGGCGTGCTCGACCTGCTGCGACGCCTCGATATCGCCTTGCTGCCCAACACCGCAGGGTGCCGCGGCGCCGCCGAAGCCGTCCTCACGGCGCAGTTGGCCCGCGAGGCACTCGAGACGAACTGGGTGAAGCTCGAGGTGATCGCCGACGAACGCACCCTGTTGCCCGACGCCATCGAACTGGTGCGGGCAGCCGAACAGCTCGTCGACGACGGCTTCGTGGTGCTGCCGTACACCACCGACGATCCAGTTCTCGCGAAACGTCTCGAGGACGTCGGGTGTGCCGCCGTCATGCCACTCGGGTCGCCCATCGGCACCGGGCTCGGCATCGCGAACCCGCACAACATCGAGATGATCGTGGAGGCCGCCGAGGTTCCCGTCATCCTCGACGCCGGCATCGGCACGGCCAGCGATGCCACTCGGGCGATGGAGCTCGGCTGCGACGCCGTCCTCCTCGCCACCGCCGTCACCCGAGCGAACGATCCATCCCTGATGGCCTCCGCGATGCGCAATGCGGTCGTCGCAGGTCACCAGGCACGTCACGCGGGCCGGATTCCGAAGCGATTCTGGGCCCAGGCGTCGTCCTAGGGGGTACTCGGGGACGCCGACCGGGGTACCGGTCAGGGTGCGGGTGGTACCGCAGTACTACTGCGAAACATCCCGTCGGCCGATGTGCGGACATGCCGAGTCCGGCATTCTTGTCGTCATGATCGAAGTCAACGGATTGACCAAGACCTTCGGGCAGACGAAGGCCGTGGAAGACCTGACGTTCACCGTGAAGCCGGGCATCGTCACCGGCTTCCTCGGCCCGAACGGTGCAGGCAAGTCGACAACGATGCGCATGATCCTGGGGTTGGACAAGCCGACCGCCGGAACCGCGCTCATCGACGGCAAAACCTACGGCGAGCTGAAACAGCCCCTTCGTACCGTCGGTGCCCTCCTCGATGCGAAGTGGGTTCACCCGAACCGCTCCGCGCGCGCTCATCTGCAATGGATGGCCGCAGCCAACTCGATTCCCAAGAGCCGTGTCGACGAGGTCCTTCACCTCGTCGGGCTGACCGACGTCGCGGGCAAGAAGGCCGGCGGATTCTCGCTCGGCATGTCGCAGCGCCTCGGCCTGGCCGGTGCACTGCTCGGTGACCCCAAGGTCCTGCTGTTCGACGAGCCGGTCAACGGCCTCGACCCCGAGGGCATCGTCTGGATCCGTAAGTTCATGCAGCGTCTCGCTGCAGAGGGTCGCACGGTCCTCGTGTCCAGCCACCTGCTCTCCGAAATGGCACTGACCGCCGAGCATCTCGTCGTCATCGGACGTGGCCGGCTCAAGGCCGACACCTCGGTGCAGGAATTCGTGGACATGGCCTCGGAGTCGACTGTCCGCGTACGCAGCCCTCAGTTGGACGTGCTGCGTAGTGCGCTGACGTCGCAGGGTCTGACCGTCCGCGACGAAGGATCCGGAGAGGTACCCGCACTGCTGGTGCTCAACTCGAGCACCGAGGCGATCGGCACGATTGCCGGTTCGCAGGGCGTCGTCCTGCACGAGCTCGCGAATCAGCGCGGCTCGCTCGAGGACGCGTTCATGAAGCTGACAGGAGACGACGTGCAGTACCACGCTGAAGGCGTCGAAGACGTGATGAGGGGTGCACTCTGATGGCTGTTCTCGAAGCGGAAAGAATCAAACTCACGACGACCAAGTCGCCCTGGTGGTGCACGGCCATCATCGTGGTTCTAGGTCTCGGCCTCGCAGCCGTCATCGGTTTGAGTGCGAAGGCCAGCATCAACTCGTTCAACGACCAGATGGCGTCGGGAGAGAAGCCGGACTACGACCCGTTCCTCCCCACGCTCGCCGATGCGGTGGGCGGTGTGTCCGGCTTCGGTGTGCTGGTTCTGATGATCCTCGCGGCGCTCGCTGTCACCAGTGAATACCGGTTCGGCGTCATCCGCACCACGTTCCAGGCCATTCCCAACCGCGGCTCGGTCCTGGCGGCGAAGGCCGGCCTGATCGGTGTGTTCGGTGCGCTGCTGACGCTCGTGCTGACCTTCGGTGCTTACGCAATCGCCAAGGCGACCGCAGGCGATGAAGCTGGGGCCGCGCTCACGCTGTCCGGTGGCGATGCCTGGCGCGCGATCTACGGTGTGCCGATCTATGCGCTGCTCGCCGTGATCCTCGCAGTCGGCGTCGGCGCACTCGTTCGGCAGTCGGCTGGTGCGATCGCTCTGCTCCTGCTGTGGCCGCTGCTGATCGAGAGCCTGTTCGGGCTGTTCGGGAAGTTCGGTACCGAGATCCAGCCGTTCCTGCCCTTCGCCAACATGAATCACTTCCTCGGCGCTCCCCAGGGCATCGACTTCCACTGGGGACCGTGGGGCAGCCTCCTGTACTTCGCGGCGTTCGTCGCCGTGGTGTTCGGCGCAGCAGTGATCTCGGTGAACAAGCGCGACGCCTGAGTTACAGTTCTTCGTCATCCCTGCCTGTGCAGGTCGTTTCGTCGGGAGGTCTGCACAGGCAGTTCGGGAAGACGAGAGCCGGTGGGCCGGTGCGAAAACCATTCGCACCGGCCCACCGGTCTTTGTGCGTTAGCATCGGCCGATGCGACTACGGGGAGTCTTGACTGTTGGTGTGGCCGGAGCACTCGTGCTCGCCGGATGCTCGTCGGAAGACGGCGAATCATCGGAGCCGGTGAACGCCACGGCGCTGGCAGATTCGGTCACCGTCGATCCCGTGGTGAGTCATCTCGAGAAGCTCGAAGAGATCGCGGCCGACAACGACGGCAATCGCGCCGCGGGCACCTCCGGCTACGACGCCAGCGTGGACTACGTCGCTCAGACCTTGCGGGACAAGGGCTTCGACGTCGAGACGCCCGAGTTCGAGTTCCACCGATTCGACGTGAAGAAAGAGGCGCTGCGCGCCGGGGACCGCGACATCGAGGTGAAGGCGCTCGCGTACTCGCCCTCGACCGGGCCCGACGGGCTCACCGCGCGCGTCGTGCCCGCCCCCAAGGACGACACCCCAGGTTGCGAGGCAACGGACTACGACGGTGTGGATGTCACCGGCGCCGTGGTGTTGGTCGATCGTGGCGTCTGCCCGTTCGCGGCCAAGCAACAGGTGGCGTCTGAACGCGGTGCGGCAGCGGTCGTGGTCGTCAACAACGAGGACGGCCCGATGACGGGCGGCACCCTCGGCGACCCCGACGCCGGGAAGGTTCCCACCGGCGGTGTGAGCATGGCCGACGGTGCGGCGCTCGCCGAGGCCGGCGAGGTCACGCTCACTCTGGAAACCGAAACCGAATCCGCGAAGGCGCGCAACGTGATCGCGCAGACCAAGACCGGAGCCACCGACGACGTGGTCATGGTGGGAGCGCACCTCGACAGCGTTCCAGAGGGCCCCGGAATCAACGACAACGGAACAGGTGTCGCGGCGACCCTGGAGACGGCCTCGCAGCTCGGCGGCAGCCCCGACGCGAAGAACGCCGTGCGCTTCGCCTTCTGGGGCGCAGAAGAACTGGGGTTGCTCGGTTCCGAGGCCTACACCTCGAGCCTGAGCCCCGAGCAGAAGGCGGACATCGCCCTCTACCTCAACTTCGACATGCTGGGTTCGGAGAACGCCGGCTACCTCGCCTACGACGGTGACGACTCGGATGTGGTCGGCGAGGGCCCGGGGCCCGAGGGTTCGGCCGGAATCGAGCGCACCTTCGTCGACTACCTGAAGAGCAAGGGCATCGCCGTCGACGGAACCGACTTCGACGGTCGGTCCGACTACGGCCCCTTTATCGAGGCCAAGATCCCTGCGGGCGGCGTGTTCAGCGGAGCGGACGACAAGAAGACTGCGGAGCAGGCCGAGAAGTGGGGCGGAACTCCGGATACGGCCTACGACAAGACGTACCACAGCAAGGACGACACCCTCGCCAACGTCGATCGAGAAGCTCTGGCCCAGAACTCGGCTGCGGTCGCCTATGCGGTCGGCGCCTACGCCCAGGATCTGGGTGGGCCCAACGGTGTGCCGGTCGGCCCGGAGCGTGAGAAGGCGCGCGCAGGGGAGTGAATCGTGTGACTCTGCGTTACGCTCACGCTCGTGAGCGAGGATCCGACAGGCCCTGACGAAAGCGATCCTCCTACGCGCCCGAAGCGATCGGTCACCGCCTGGGCATCTGCTGTGAACGGACACGGACCCCTTGTCGACGGACTCCGACGGATGCGTAGGGCGTTGCCCGGCGACCCCGCTTTCGGAGATCCGTTGTCGACCGCCGGCCCCGGCAGCGCTCGGGCCGTGGCTCGTATCGCGGACCGGGTGCTCGACGATCAGCCGGGTGCGTCGAGGGAGGTCGGCCTCGGCGCTCTCCAGTTGTGGCAGGCGCTGTTGGAGCGGACCGGGCGCGGACACGGGACCGCGGAGGTCACCATCGTCTTCACCGACCTAGTCGGCTTCTCCAGTTGGTCGTTGCCTGCCGGGGATTCGGCAACACTCGACTTGCTGCGCGAGGTCGCCAGAGTGGTGGAGACACCGATGCTCGACCGCGGCGGCCAGATCGTGAAGAGGATGGGTGACGGCATCATGGCCGTCTTTCCCAGTGCGGACCGTGCCATGGAGTCGGTGTTCGTGGCGCGCGGCGCACTGGCAGGCGTGGAGATCGACGGCTACCGGCCCCGAATGCGGGTCGGAATTCACACGGGGTCCCCGCGCAAAGTGGGCGCCGATTGGCTCGGTGTCGACGTCAACGTCGCTGCCCGCATCATGGAACTCGGCGGCGACGGCAAGGTGATGGCGTCGTCCACCACTCTGAGTGCCCTGCAGCACGGGACACTCGAGCGGTTGGGTGTCACGACCAAACCTTGGCGACGGGCCTTCTTCGCGGCGCAGCCGAGCGGGGTTCCCGAGGACCTCGGGATCTGGCGTCTGCGCGACTGACGGTCGTTCTACTGGTGAAGCCTCCACAGGGGCGACACCGGCCCGTGACCGGCGCCGAGGTCGTACGAGGACGCCAAACACTTCGTCACCCACTCCTTGCCGAAAGCCACGGCATCCGGAACCGACTGTCCGTTGGCTAGCGCGCACGCGATCGCGGCAGCAAGAGTGTCGCCACCGCCGTGATCGTTTCCGGTGTCGATGCGTGGGCTGCTGAACTCGAGGAACTCGTTGCCGTCGAAGAGCAGGTCGGTGCTCGTCGAGGAAGTGCGCAGGTGTCCGCCCTTCACGATCGACCACTTCGCGCCCAGTGCGTGCAAGGCCTCGGCGGCTTTGCGGGCACTCGTGTCGTCGACGACCTCGATGCCGGTGATGAGACGTACCTCGTCGAGGTTCGGGGTGACGACGGTCGCGATGGGGATCAGGGTGTTGCGGACCGCGTCCAGCGCTTCCTGATGGAGTAGTGGGTCGCCGTGCATCGACGCGCACACCGGATCCACCACGAGGGGTACTGCGAGGTCCTTGCCGATGCCCACCTCGGTGCAGGCTGCGGCGACCGCCTCGATGATGGCAGTGGACGCCAGCATCCCGGTCTTGGCGGCGCCCACGCCGATGTCTTCGACGACGCTGTGAATCTGGGCGGCCACCACATCCGGCGGGACCTCGTGAAAGCCGCTCACTCCGACGGAGTTCTGCACGGTCACCGCGGCGACCGCCACGCAGGCGTGGACTCCGCACATCGCCATGGTGCGCGAGTCCGCCTGAATTCCGGCACCACCTCCGGAGTCCGTTCCGGCGATGGTGAGGGCCCGAACCGGTGTCCGGCCATCGGGCGTCAAGGGCAGCAAATTCACACACAGAACCCTACCCACCCTCTGCGAGCGGCTGACGAGTCCAGGGACTCGCAGACCACTCACAGGGGTTATTGCGGAACGCCTGACACCGCCCGGCCGACCTCTGTATAAAGAGTGGCGTGTATCACAATTCGGTCACGGCGGCGTCCCGGGGAGGTCTGATGCTCGACTCGGCGTACGTCGATGTCACGAACAATCGTGACCAGAATCGATTCGAACTCAGGCTCAGCGGCGACCTGGTCGGCATCCTCGGCTACTTCGACATGAGCGATCCGCCGTCTCAGGGGCGGCCGGTGGTCTCGTTCATGCACACGGTGATCGTCGAGGATTTCGGACACCGAGGTCTGGCGGGCGTTCTCGTCGGGCATTCGCTGGATCTCGCTCGCGAATACGGGTGGGGCGTCAAGCCCGTGTGCACGTACGTTCAGCGATTCCTGTCGGACCATCGCGAGTACCGCGATGTGGTCGTACCGCTGTCGAGTCCGGCCCGTTCGGCAAAGGGAAAGTGACGATTCGGAGTCGAGCCGAAAGATTGTGGTGGCGCAGCCGCCCGAGTGCTGGTTCCATGGGTGTCATGGATCACATTTCGGAGAGTATTGGCCTGTCGGGAGGTCGGACGGCTGCAGACCTGCTGGTCGTCGACAACCCCGCGCACGAGCGCTTCGACATGTGGCTCGGCGACGATCTGGTGGGCATCCTCGGGTACCGCGACGAGGACGACATTCCCGGCTTCACAGCGAAGCCGGGTGAAGTGGTCGCCTTCATGCACACCGTGGTCAAAGAAGAGTACGGCGGCCAGGGCATGGCAGCGGTTCTCGTCCGGAAGGCCTTCGTGGCCGCCCGCATCAGCGGATGGCGAGTGCGCCCCATCTGTACCTACGTACAGCGATACGTCGCCCAGCACCCGGAGGAAGCCGACATCCTCGTCACCGACTGACGAGCATCTAGGTCAGTCGCCGAGGTCGACGATCACGGGAGCGTGGTCGCTGGCACCCTTGCCTTTTCGCTCGTCCCGATCGATGGACGCCTTGTCGACGCGTGCCGCCAGTGCAGGCGAGGCCAACGCGTAGTCGATGCGCATACCCTGCTTCTTCGGGAAGCGGAGCTGGGTGTAATCCCAGTACGTGTACACCCCTGGACCGGGCGTGTGGGGCCTGACCACATCACTGAACCCGCCCTGCAGGAACGCGTCGAAGGCGTCGCGTTCGGGCTGCGAGGTGTGCGTCTTGCCGTCGAAGAACGCGGGGTCCCACACGTCCTCGTCAGTGGGCGCCACGTTCCAGTCGCCGACGAGGGCGATCTGGCTGTTCGGGTCGGCCTTCAGCCAGGCTTCTGCGTCGTCTCGCAGTGTGGCCAGCCAGTCGAGCTTGTACGTGTAATGCGGGTCGGTGAGATCGCGGCCGTTGGGGACGTACAGGCTCCAGATGCGCACGCCGTTGCAGGTAGCTCCGATCGCGCGAGCTTCACGGGCCTGCTCGGCCTCGGGGTCTTTGTGGAACCCCGGCTGATTCTCGAAGCCGATCTGCACGTCCTCGAGACCTACTCGGGATGCGATAGCGACGCCGTTCCACTGACTGAGGCCGACGTGTGCGACCTCGTATCCCAGTTCGGTGAACCGCTCGAACGGAAACTGCTCGTCCTTGCACTTGGTTTCCTGCATCGCGAGCACGTCGGTGTCCGTTCGCTGCAGCCAGTCGACGATGCGATCGGTACGGGCGCGGACGGAGTTGACGTTCCAGGTAGCTATACGCACGCGGCCAGACTAGTCGGACCGTCCGACACGCCCTTCAGTCACGTTCGGTGGCATACCGGTAGCGATGGTGATCGACGAATCCGATCGACCGGTACATCTCGCGGGCGCCCTCGTTGTCCGCGGAAACCTGCAGGCAGGCGTGCGTTGCGCCGCGGTCGTGTCCCCATTTCACGATGTCCCCGCAGATCAGCGTTCCGAGGCCGTTCCGGCGGTGAGCCTCGGCGACTTCGACGGCCGTGAGTCCGACCCAGATGCAACCGTCGTGCGCCGGCGTGACCGAACCGCGAGCGACTGCGAGCAGCGCGGAGTCCTCGGTCCCGATACGTGCGAACGCGAGCTTGCCGCCGCGTACGGAGGCGAGGACGTCCACCGCGAAATCGGGCAGCGGGCTGCCGCGATAGCGGTATAGCGCCAGCCAGTCCGAATCCGGACGCGGATCGATGGTGGCGACCCGCTCGCCCGGCGGGAGAATCAGATTATCGATGTCGGCGGCCATCACGACGACCTCGTCGCTGATGTTCCAGCCTTCCGGAACCGGGGCGAGCCGGTCCGGCAGCAACAGCCGCAGCGGACGGTCGCGGTCCGCGTACCAGGCTCGCAGCCTTGCCACGGTGGACTCGTCCAAGGGCGCGAC
This sequence comes from Rhodococcus huquni, assembly GCF_055231055.1. Taxonomy (NCBI): domain Bacteria; kingdom Bacillati; phylum Actinomycetota; class Actinomycetes; order Mycobacteriales; family Nocardiaceae; genus Rhodococcus; species Rhodococcus huquni. The sequence goes on along the minus strand of NZ_JBUYWE010000003.1, from coordinate 477,044 downwards.
CGTACCCGGCTCACCCAGCGGCGCGGCCGAGTTGGCCCTGCCGGTGAACCCGTGGCCGTATCGGCACAGCCAGCCGTCGATCCACTCGAACTCGATACCGGGCCAGCCGTCGGCCGCGGCCAGTTCCTGATTCCTGATCTCGCTGGTGCGGATCGGGCGCGGTGCGAGCGCCTTCAACGCGATCACCCGGTCCGGTTCGACCTCGGTGACGATGTCGTCGGCACCGAGCACGACGACGGACGGTTCGAGGCTGTCCAGAATTCCGATTACGTCGGTCATCGGGTGGCTGGAACCCGGCGGCAGCGAGTACCGGAGAACCACCCGGCTGCCGAGTGGGACGTCGGAGGACATGCGCTTCAGTCGTCCTCGTCTGTGTCGTCGTGACCGAACGGGTCGTCGACGGTGCCGGGAACCCAGCTGAGGCCGGGCACACCCCAGCCCGCGCGCTTGATCGTCTTCTTCGCGGCGCGGGCGTTTCGGCCGATCAGCATGTCGACGTAGAGGAAGCCGTCGAGGTGCCCCACCTCGTGCTGGAGCATCCGGGCGAAGAATCCGTGGCCCTCGATCGTGATGTCGTTGCCGTCGGCATCGGTACCGGTCACCTTCGCCCAGTCGGCCCGGCCCGTCGGGAACTGCTCGCCCGGAACGGACAGGCAGCCTTCTTCGTCGTCGTCGGGGTCCGGCATGGTCTCGGGGCGCGCCGAGGTTTCGAGAACAGGGTTGACGACGACTCCGCGTCGGCGGTGAGTCCTGCCGTTCTCGTCTGCATCGGGGCAGTCGTACACGAACAGGCGCTTCGGGACTCCCACCTGGTTGGCTGCGAGACCGACTCCGTTGGCGGTGTCCATCGTTTCGTACATGTCGCCGATCAGTTCGGCGAGTTCCGCGGGAGACTCGGTTACCGGTTGGGTCGGCTCGTGCAGGACCGGGTCGCCGACGATCCGGATGGGAAGAATGGCCATGGCTGTCGAGGATAATCGGGAGACCGATCGAGGGTGCAATCGTCCCGGCGCCGACGGGTGTGACGAATATCCATTTCTGCTGCTGATAGCGGCGCGCCCCGCCGAGTTGCCGCCACGTCCGGGGTTCATCGTGGTTGAATGGTCGCCGAAGCACATAGGTGTAATTCGGTCTCGGTCGGCCACGCGACCGGGAAGTCGGGGGAAACGTGGTATCGCTGAATGCGAGCGAGAGCTAGCAGTCGAGGAGTGACATGGACGGCGCAACAGCGCGTAGTCAGAACCAGTCAGACAACAACGACATTGCCGGCGGCAGCGTGAACGCTGCGGGGATGCACGACGTGGGCGCGGACGGCCTCAGCCGCCGTGAGCACGACATTCTCTCCTTCGAACGTCAGTGGTGGAAGTACGCAGGCGCCAAAGAAGAGGCCATCAAGGAACTCTTCGACATGTCGGCCACCCGCTACTACCAGGTCCTCAACGCACTGGTCGATCGTCCCGAGTCCTTGGCCGCTGATCCGATGCTGGTCAAGCGCTTGCGTCGGCTCCGCGCGAGTCGGCAGAAGGCACGTGCCGCCCGGCGTCTCGGATTCGAAGTCACGTAGGTGATTCGCCCGGATGACCGGTCCGCTCGCACCCGACGGTTAAGGTCGTCCAGGTGAGCACTCAGAAACCCGCCTCCTCCGGTCCGCCTCTGCGCGCACTCGCCATGGTGCTGATTGCTCTTGCGATTCTGTTCGCCGGTCTCGGCTTCGCGTCGCTCGGCAAGTCGGATTCGCAGGAGGCGGCGCCCTCTCTTCCCGCGACCACGACGACGTCTGCGCCGGCACGCGCCGCCACGACGACACCGAGAGCCCCGGGCTCGGGTAGCGCTGCTGCAGGTGGGGCCGGCGCGACCTCGACCACTTCGGGTGCTTCGACGACCACGTCCGGCGCGACGACATCGATTGCGCAGGCCGACAAGGATGCGATATCGGTTCGCGTGCTCAACAACAGCAACGTCCAGGGCCTTGCCGGCGACACTGCCAGTGAACTCACCGGCTCCGGCTGGAACGTCGGAGAGACCGGCAACTACAGCGAGGGCACGATCTCCAAGACCACGGTGTACTACGGCACCGGCGCGGCGGAGAAGAAGGCGGCAACAGCGATCGCGTCGGAGCTGGGCGTCACCGCCGAACCGCGATTCCCGGGGATCGCCGACTCGGCTGCCGGCGTCATAGTGATCGTCACCGAGGGCGGTTAGACCGGACCGGTCGGTTCCGACAGTTCACGGTTATGATCATGTGCACTTCCTCGCCACCTCAAAGGAGCGGTTCGATGTCGAGTTCCACCCGTCGCATGTCCTGGCGTGTCGTCGCCCCCATGGTCGCTGTGGCCGCACTGGGTATGACCGCGTGCAGCAACAACGAGGAGCCCAGCGATATCCCGGGCACCACCCCTCCGGTGTGGACCGGGGCCGCTGATCCCGAAGCGCACGGCGGCGAAGGGCATGGCGCCGAGAGCGAATCGGGCAGCGGCGACCTGACTGCGACCTTGAAGAACCCCAGCGGGGCCGAGGTCGGAACCGTCAGCTTCAGCGATGCCGACGGCGGAGTGAAGATCGATGTGACCGCCGAGGGCCTGACCCCCGGATTCCACGGCTTCCATATTCACTCGGTTGCCAAGTGCGAGCCCAATTCGGTCGCACCGTCGGGTGGCGAGCCGGGCAACTTCCTCTCCGCGGGCGGTCATTACCAGGCGGAAGGCCACGAGGGTCACCCCGCCAGCGGCGACCTCACCTCGATCGAGGCACTGAAGGACGGCAGCGCGCACCTGACCACCGTCACGGACACCCTCACGATCGACGATCTGCGCAACGGCGGCGAGGGCACCGCGGTGATGATCCACGCCAATGCGGACAACTTCGGCAACATCCCCACGCGTTACGCACCCGCGCCGGATCAGGACACCCTGAGCACCGGTGACGCAGGTGGCCGTGTCGCTTGTGGCGTCATCGCCGGAAGCTGATCGAGAAGCAATTTCGACCCGACCACACCCGGTCTGCCGACGTGATCGAACGCTCACGCGTTCTGCTCCGCGTCGACGGAACGGGTGTGGTTTGATCGGCAAGTGGTAGTTCACTTTCCCGGATCGCCGCGTCCGACGCTGGGTGTCGAGTGGGAGATCGCGCTGGTAGACAGGGTCACCCGCGATCTGTCGAATACTGCAGTCGAGGTCTTCGATTCGGTGGCCGAGCTCGCGGGTGACCACACCCCGCGAATCACCAAGGAACTATTGCGCAACACCGTCGAACTGGTCACCGGTATCCACTCCACCGTCGGCGAGGCGATGGGGGACCTGGACGAGTCTCTCGGTTTGCTGCGACGGGCCGCGAATCCGCTCGGTGTCGACCTGATCTCCGCAGGAACGCACCCGTTCGCGCAGTGGTCGAGTCAACTCGTCACCCGCACACCGGACTACGACGAACTGATCGAACGCACCCAGTGGTGGGGCCGCCAGATGCTCATCTGGGGCGTGCACGTTCATGTGGGGGTCTCCTCCCCTCAGAAGGTGTTTCCGATCCTCAACGCGCTGCTGCAGCGCTACCCGCACCTGCTCGCTCTGTCTGCGTCCTCGCCCATGTGGGCCGGGGTCGACACCGGATACGCGAGCAACAGGGCGCTGATGTTCCAGCAGCTCCCCACTGCCGGTCTGCCGTATCAGTTTCCCAATTGGACGGAATACGAGCGCTTCATCGCGGACCAGATGAAAACCGGCGTGATCACCAAGATCGGCGGTATGCACTGGGACATTCGTCCGGCGCCGCAGTGGGGAACCATCGAGGTCCGGGTTTTCGACGGGATTTCGTCGCGGAGCGAATTGAGCGCACTCGTCGCGCTCGTTCATTGCCTCGTTGTCGATCTCGATCGGCGATTCGAGGCAGGGGAGAACCTGCCGAACATGCAGCCCTGGCACGTCAAGGAGAACAAGTGGCGGGCCGCGAGGTACGGGCTCGACGCCGAGATCATTCTGGACGAGGCCGGCAACGAGCGTTTGGTGACCGACGACCTGCACGATCTTTTGGAACGGTTGCGTCCGGTCGCCGTCCGGTTGGGATGTGAAGACGAACTCGCGTCCGTTGCGGATATTCCACGGCGAGGTGCGTCGTATCAGCGCCAGCGGAAAGTCGCGCAAGAATACGACGGCGATCTGGTCGCGGTCGTGGATTCTCTGGTCGGAGAACTCGGTTCCTGAATTGTTTCGGTGACCTGATCGATACACGAATCGGTGTGTTCGCCGCACAAATGTGACCGCAGTTGGTCGAGTAAATGACCCGAAATCATACCGAGCGGTGCGATTATCGTTCTGGTGGCACCGATCGGCAATTGAAAGACAATGGCGTCTCAGTATCAAAAGAATCGACAATTCGCAGACACATGTACAAGCCGAGCACCGTGAATATCAGGACGGAGCCGAGCCATGAAGAGATTGTGTATTCCTGTCGCATTGTTCATCGCTTTCGGACTGTTTTCTCCCGCTGTGGCATCGGCTCAGCCGGTGTTTCCAGGCGCGCCGCCGCTTCCGGACTCCCCACAGTCCGTGATCGACGGATTGGTCCCGCCCCCCGATTCGTCACCGGCCGGGGCGGTCGGGCCTCCGGTGGCGCAACTGCCGCCAGGACGCGCCCGTGACGCAGGACTGGGCAACTTCTACGCCTCGGTGGTGCCTGCCGACGTGGGGGATCCGTTCTTCGATCAGTATCCCGAAGGTCTGGTAGACCAGGCGCCGGGGACCATCCTGGACCGGCGTGACATCACCGCCACGTCGGCCCCGTTCGTCGGCGCCCCGGTGGAGAGGGTGGATCAGGTCAAGTTTCGTACCGAGGACGCCGCCGGAAATCCGTCGTTCGGGACCGCGTCCCTGATCGTCCCCGCCGCCGAATGGACTGGTGAGGGTGATAGGCCCGTGGTGGTGAACAACGTTCCGATCGACTCGCTCGGGAGGGTCTGCACGCCCGGGTACACGATGGCGCACGGCGTCGCGATCACCACCAATCCGACGGATTACATTCCGCCCGTCACATTGCTCGCCGCTCAGAGGGGATATGCGGTCCTCGTACCCGATCACGAGGGCCCGCGAATGGCGTACGCCGAGCCCACCACGGCAGGGCACGTCGTGCTGGATTCGCTGCGGGCGATGCGTGCGATGGACGACCGATTCGCAGAAAGCCCCGTCGTGATGACCGGGTATTCGGGCGGAGCCATCGCCACGAACGGTGCGGCGAAACTCATCGATTCCTATGCTCCCGAATTGAAGGATTCGATCAAGGGAGCAGCACTCGGCGGCACCCCCATCGATTTCGAAGTTCTGGTCGGGAGTATGACGGGTGGACTGCTGAATCTCGGTAAGGGATTGTTTGTCGCCGCCGGATTGGGTGTGGCTCGTGAGAACCCGGACATGTTCACGAAGGTGAACAATCCGGCGCTTCACATAGCTCCTGTGTTCAGGGATCTCTGCACGATTCCGTTGGCGATGCTGGGCGGACTTCCGGTGCCGGTCGAATTGCTGTCCAACATGGGCGACCCGTTCCAATCGGATTTCGCACACGAACTTTATTCCAAGACGAAAATGAAGGGGATCGCCTACGGCACACCGATGTATGTGTACAACGGCGCACAAGAATTCTGGGTTCCCTCGGTGATGGCAACCGATCTCTATACGGAACAGTGTTCGCTCGGCACACCGTCGGTATTGCGGCTCCCGCCCGGAGAACACATGATCGGGGCATTGACCGGGTTGCCGGAAGCCTGGGACTGGATCGACCGACGGCTCCAGGGTGAACCCGCGCCGAGCGAGTGCGGGTGAGCCGCGACACCTGATCACCAGGGCTTGTCCATAGACCGTTCACCTGGCGTTTACTATTGATCGGTGCTGATGGACAGGGTGGCCGAGTCACGGTCGCGTGGGGGATACACCGGACGGGCGATTCTCGTTTCCGGGCTGGGCTTGGTCGGACTGGTGCTGATCGCTGTCCAGGTGCTGGCGGCGGCCCGAGGTTTTCAGGGTCCGCTCGAAAGCCTCGTTCGCGACTACATCGCCACTCCCAAGTCCGCGTCGGTGTCGTGGGCGGGCCTGGCGTTGGCGATGGTCGGTCTCACGGGGCGTCAGCGGGTGGTTGCGCTGTCGACGGCTGCTGGGATCGACATCGTCGTGGCGGCCGTGCGCTACTTCGCAGGCGGCCCGCTGACCATCGGAAACGGCGCGACCTGGGTACTCACCGGGGTCGGCGTGTTCGCCGCTTGGCAGCTGACGGGTGCCCGTCGTAGAGACGCCCTGAAGGGCGTCGGGCTGGGTGCACTGCTGATCATCGCCACCAAGTTCGGTGACGCGTGGCTCAACGTGACGATCATGGCCGGCCCGATGGTGCTGGACGAGTACGTACAACTGGCAGATCACGCGCTCGGCAGTCCGTCCTGGTACATGGGGCAGTTCGTGGATGCGCTCGGCCCGGTCGGGTACGGAGTTCTGCACTGGGTGTACATCGAACTTCCGGTCGCGGCCATCGCCGTGGCGTTCTACCAACTCCGCAACGGCTGGCCCTCGCACCATCTGGTGCGCACCTTCCTGCTGATCGGCCTCGTCGGCCCATTGTTCTACGTGCTGTTCCCGGTGGTCGGGCCGGTGTTCGCATTCGGCACCGACGGCCAGGGCTTCCAGGTCAGCGACTACTGGCCCACTCTCGTACCCCCACCAGATCTCTCACCGCATCCGATCCCGTTCGACGGGGTGACGCCGCGCAACTGCATGCCGAGTCTGCACACGGCCTGGGCACTCGCCCTGTTCATCCATTCGCGTCGCGGCCACTGGGCGGTGCGAGCGGGCGGGACGTTCTGGCTCGTGTGCACGCTCACCGCCACGCTGGGGTTCGGCTACCACTACGGTGTCGATCTGGTTGCGGGTGCAGTCTTGACCCTGACTCTCGAGTCGGCTCTGCGCGATCCCGAACGAGGATGGGGATGGTTCCGGATTCGTCTGGTGGCCGGTGGAGCCTTCACGTTGGCGGCGCTGCTGCTGAGCTACCGCTACCTTGCGGTGCCGATGGCGACATTGCCCGAGGTGGCCGGACCACTCGTTCTCGGCGCACTGCTGGCGATGTGCCTGGCGTTCTACGCGACGTTCTTCGCCAGGCCGGACACGCCGCTCGCGTCGTGGGGCGGCCGTGGCGATGCAGTCGCGGAGCCGATCATGGACGACGCTCTGGGTTCTCCCAGTCGTTGATCATGTCGAGACCGTCCTGGCTGCGTTGCTCGCGATAGACGACACGACCCACTCGGTGCGCGATGACCGAAGCGGTGAACAGGGTGAAGATGCACGCGAGAATCAACATCCAGATGTCGACGTTGCCCCGCAGGATCACCACCGCACCGATCAGTACGAGCAGTAGGCCGATCACCTGCGGCTTGGTGGCTGCGTGCATGCGCCGCAGAGTGTCCTGGAATCGGACGATGCCCACTGCGGCCGTGAAGGCGAGCAACGAGCCCGCCAGCATGAGAATTGCGCCGATGGTGTCCAGTACGGTGCTCATTTGTCACTCACCCGGAATCGTGCGACGGCTACCGAACCGATGAAGCTCACCAGTGACAGCGCCACGATGGACGGCACGATCGTGGTGTCGCCGCTGTAGGCGGCCCACACGGCGAGCCCGCACATCGCAACGGCGACGAGGGTGTCGAGAGCGACGAGTCGGTCCAACGACCCGGGCCCGTCGAGTAGCCGGAAAGTGGTCAGTACGGCGGCCAGAGCGAGAATGACTCCCGACACCGCCGCGACGATTGCGATCACTTCTCCTCCTTCAGTTCCGCGCCCTCGTCCGGTGGCTCCGCCTCGTGCCATGGGCTCGGCTTCCAGTCGGCGTCGCGTTCGAACGAGGCGACGAAGAGCCGCTCCAACTGCCCGATCGTGGTGTAGAAGTGGTTCACCGCCTTCTCGGAGCCGACGTCGAGAACGTGGATGTAGGCGATGCGGCGTGGCTGATCGATCTCCAGGACCATCGTTCCGGGAATGAGATTGATGACGTCCACGCACAGGGTGAGAACCAGGTCCGATTTGAAGTTCAGGTGGTAGCGCAGAACCCCGGTGACCGGCGGCGGACTCGGTCGTATAGCCAACCAGGCCACCTGCACGCTGGACTGTGCGCCGTACCAGATCGCCAGGCCGATCAGCTGGAGTAGCGACAGCAGATGGATGCGCCCCTCCACCGGGACCTTCGGGAGCGGTAGCAGCACCATGATCAATGCCGACACGGCAAGCCCGCCGACGATGTTGGCGATACTCACGTTGCCCCAGAGGAGCACCCACACCGTGGTGAGCCACAGTAGGAGACCGAGTTGGCGAAGGTGTCCGCGATTCATCGTGGTGCCTCCGCTTGTCCACCGGGCACGGCGTTCTCGCCGAGGACCGCTTCGATGTAGTTCGTTCGATCCCGTAGATCGTGCGCCGCGCGTTCGCTGATGTCGATGAACGGTCCGGCGAAGACGGTCATGGCCAGTCCCACGACGACCAGGGCAACGGTGGGTACCAGCATGAGGGTCGGCACCTTGCCGACGTCCTCGCGGTCGACGAATGCGATGTCCTCTTCCGACTCGTCGAGCAGAGCGGAGGGGCTGACGTCCGCGAGTTCACCTTCGGGCGCGTCCGCACGCGCTCGCCAGAACGCTTTGGTCCACACACGCGCGACGACGTACAGCGTCAGGAGGCTGGTGACGATGCCGCCGCCCACGAGAAGCCAGGCGAGGACGCTCGCGTCGGAGACGCCGGCCTGGACCAGCGCGACCTTCCCGATGAAACCGGAGAAGGGGGGAATGCCGCCGAGGTTGAGAGCCGGCACGAGGAACACGATGGCGAGCACCGGGCTCGCCGCTGCGAGACCGCCGAGGCGTCGCAGCGAGGCCGAGCCGGCCTGCCGTTCGATGAGACCCACCACCAGGAACAGAGTGGTCTGGACCAGAATGTGGTGCGCGACGTAGTAGATCGCTCCGGCCAGACCCGCCTGCGTGGAGAGCGCGACACCGAACACCATGTACCCGATGTGGCTGACCAGGGTGAACGACAGCAGACGTTTGATGTCGGACTGAGCGATCGCACCGAAGATGCCCACCAGCATCGTGAGCAGGCCGCACACCATGAGAACGGTGTCGAGTTCACCGCCCGGGAACAGGAGGGTGTGCGCTCGGATGATCGCGTAGATACCGACCTTGGTGAGCAGACCGGCGAACACAGCGGTCACGGGTGCGGGCGCGGTCGGATACGAGTCGGGCAGCCACGTCGACAGTGGGAAGACCGCAGCCTTGATTCCGAAGGCGACCAGCAGCACCCCGAAGATCGCGGTGCGCGTTCCCGAGGGGATCGAGTCGAGCCGCAACGCCATGTCGGCGAGGTTCAACGTTCCGGTTGCCGCGTAGGCGAAGGCGATGCCGGCCAGGAAGATCAGCGACGACACCATCGAGACCATCACGTAGGACACGCCTGCGCGTACTCGGTCGGCGCTCGCGCCGAGGGTGAGGAGCACGAAGCTCGCCGCGAGCAGGACCTCGAACCCGACGTACAGGTTGAAGAGGTCGCCCGCCAGGAAGGCGTTGGAGATACCGGCAGTGAGCGCCAGATAGGTGGGCAGGAAGATCGAGACCGGCTGAGCCTCGCTGCCGTCGTGAATACCTTGGCCGACGGAGTACGCCATGACCGCGAGCAAGACGATCGAGGAGATCACCAGCATGATCGCCGACAGCCTGTCGACGACGAGCGTGATGCCGATCGGCGAATCCCAACCACCGACCTGTACCGCGGTTGCTCCGTACTTGTCGGCGAGGACGAGCAGCATGCACGACACGGCTACGACGGTGATCAGCGCGATCAGAGTGATGATGCGCTGAATCCGAGGCTGACGGCCGAGGATCAGGGTTGCCGCGGCGGCGAGCATCGGCACCAGGACCGGCAGGGGAGCAAGGACCGTGATGAGTCCACTCGTCAGTGTCACTTGTCTCCCTTCCCGTCGGTGGTCTCGTCGTCGTCATCGTCGTCGAAGTCGCCTTCGTGAAGGTCCTCGTAGCTTTCGAGGTCTTCCAGGTTCTCGAGTTCTTCGATCGGGATGGGGTTTCCGTCCTTGTCGAAGGCGTCGCCACTGAAGCTCGGCTCGCCGGTGACGGGGTCGTCGGAGCGGTCGCGGTCGGGAGCCTCTGCCGCAGAACGCCGCCGCAGCACCTTGGCGTCCTCCGGGTCGTTCTGGACGACGTCGGCGGTGGTGATCTTGAACGAGCGGTAGGCGAGCGCGAGCACGAAGCTGGCGATACCCATCGTGATGACGATGGCCGTGAGGATCATCGCCTGGGCGAGCGGGTCGGCCATCGATTCGTGCACCGATTCTCGGCCCACGATCGGCGGGTTTCCGTCCTGCCCACCCGACGTCAGGATGAGGAGATTGACGCCGTTGCCGAAGAGCAGCAGGCCGAGCAGCATGCGGGTGATGCTGCGTTCGATCAGAAGGTAGACACCTGCCGAGATCAGGACGCCGACCACGATCAGAATTCCGATGTTCGCGCTCATCGCTGCCCCACCTCGATCTGTGCGTCGAGTCTGGCGCCCAGACTGCGGAGTACATCGAGCACCAGGCCCACGACGATCAGATAGACACCGAGATCGAAGAACAGCGACGTGACCATCTTGATGTGGCCGAGTAGCGGCAAGGTCACCTCGAACACCGCCGACGACAGCGCGGGGGCGCCGAGGAACAACGAGACCAGGGCAGTGCCCGCCGCCAACGTCAGACCGAGGCCGAGGATCTTGCCCGCATCGATCGGCACGGTCTCACCCAGCTCGTATCGTCCGCCCGCCAGGTAGCGCAGCACGAGCGCGAGGCCGGCCGTGAGTCCGCCCGCGAAGCCGCCGCCGGGTGCGTTGTGCCCGGAGAAGAAGAAGTACACGGACAGGACCATGATGACCGGGAACAGGAACCGGGTGGTCACCTCGAGGATCAGTGACCGGTGCTGAGGATCGATCAGATCGCCGCCGAGAAGCCATGTGGTGGTGTCGGAACCGGACCCTTCGGCGGGCGTCGACGGGGCGTCCGAGACTCGGGGCGCCGTGCCGAACCGTCGATTGCGGAACACCAGGCTGGCCACACCGGTCGCTGCGACGAGGAGCACCGAGATCTCGCCCAGTGTGTCCCAGGCGCGGATGTCCACCAGCAGTACGTTGACGACGTTCTTGCCGTTGCCGAGGTCGTACGCCGCATCGGGGAGGCGGAGATGGATCGGAATCGAGTTCCTGGCATTGATCGCGTAGGAAGCGATGGTGGTGATCGTGACGCCGACGGCGACGGCGAGGATGGCGCGCGGAACGTTGAAGCCGATGGCCTTCGACTCGTCGACTTCGGCGGGCAGCTTGCGCAGCACGAGAACGAACACCACGAGTGTCAGCGTCTCGACCAGGAATTGCGTCAGCGCGAGATCCGGTGCGCCGTGCAGCGCGAACAGAACGCCGCAGCCGTATCCGGTGAGTCCGACGAGAATGACGGCAGCCAGGCGATTTCGCATCACCACTGCGGCCACGGCGGTGCACACCATGATCACGCCGATGGTCATCTGCAGCGAGGAGTCCCAGATTCGTAGGTCGGGCTTCGTCTTGGTGCCCACGATCAGCAGCGCGAGCGGAACCACGACCAGAGTGGTGAGGATGGTGGTCAGGGTCAGCGGAAGCGAACCGCGTTGAGTTGCGCCGGTCAGACGAATGGAGATGGTGTCCATGGCCCGCAACGTGGCGTCGTACATCCGGTCCGCGTTGCCGAGGGGTGGATGCTCGAACTTCAGACGCGCGACGGTTCTCTGAGCCACGAAGAGCGCGGTGCCTGCGGCGAACACGACAAGAGTCAGCATCAGTGGGATGTTGACGCCGTGCCACAGTGCGAGGTGGTAGTCGGTGCCCTCGCCCGCAGGCAGGGTGGTCGAGTACGGAGTGAGCAGCTTCTCGAACTGGGGTGCTCCGAGGCCCGCGACCAGGCCGAGTACCGCCAGCAAGGTGGGTGCCGCAAGAAACAGTCCGCCGGGCGTCTTCATGTTCCGCACTGCAGGGCTCGGCCTCTGAAGTTGCTTCCGACCGAATGCTCCCCACATGAATCGGACGCTGTACGCGAGGGTCAAGATCGAGCCGATGACGATCACGGTCACGGTGGTGATGGACGCCCAGGTGTCGAGCGGCGGCGCGTGTAGCACCGAGTCGAGTGCAGCTTCCTTGCCGATGAAACCGAGGAACGGGGGAATGCCCGCCATGCTCGCCGCGGCCATCGCCGCGACGATCGCGAGAAGCGGCGTCTTGTGGCGCAGGTGGGCGAGCTTGCGGATGTCACGAGTACCGGTGGTCTTGTCGATGATGCCGACCACCATGAACAGCGTCGCCTTGAACATGGCGTGGGCGACGACCATCGTCATGCCGGCGAGCGCGGCGTCACGGGTACCGATGCCGACGAGCACCATGATGAAGCCGAGCTGGCTGACCGTGCCGAAAGCGAGAACGAGTTTGAGGTCGAACGCCCGCATCGCGCGCCAACCGGACAGCACCATGGTGACGAGCCCGAGGGTGATGATGGTGTAGCGCCACGTGGCCTGATCTGCATAACCCGGGGCGAGGCGCGCCACCAGATAGACACCGGCCTTCACCATTGCGGCGGCGTGCAGATACGCGCTCACCGGAGTGGGGGCGGCCATGGCGCCGGGCAGCCAGAAGTGCAGCGGCACGATCGCCGACTTCGACAGTGCGCCCACCAGAATCAGAACGATCGCGACGCCGACGAGCCAGCCGCTCGGCGGCGCTTCGATCAGCTCCGACAACTGGTAGCTGCCGCCCACCTGGCCCAGAATGATGATGCCCACGAGCATGGCGAGTCCGCCCGCCGTCGTGACGAGAAGGGCCTGGGTGGCGGCGCGTCGACTCGATGCACGCTCTGCGTAGTGTCCGACCAGCAGGAACGACAGGACCGTGGTCAGTTCCCAGAACGTGTAGAGGATCAGCAGGTTGTCGCTGACGACCAGACCGAACATGGCTCCGGCGAAGGCGACCATCTCGGCGGCGAATATTCCGAGTCGCGGCTCTTCGTCGGTGAAGTACCGGGCGCAGTAGATCAGGATGAGCGATCCGATACCGAGCACCAGGACCGACATGATGGCGGACAGCGAGTCGAACCACAGGTCGATGTCCATCGACATGCCGGGCGCCCACGTGATGTGAAGCCGAACCTCTTCACCCCAGTGAGCGATGACCCATCCGAGGCTCACCAGTGGAACGAGGGCCAACGGGTAGAAAGCGTTGCGACCGAAATTGCGCACGAACAGCGGAGCCGAAACTGCTGCAACGGCATGGGCAATCAAGATCGCGAGCAAAAGGCACTCCGTCGGTGGTGTCGGCGGGCGGCGGGGTGTCGGCACGGTACGAACCGAAACGCATGTAGACCGTTCGCGGTGCTAGCGACCAGGGCTACAAACCCATCGTACTGGGTAACTATTCGCTACCGTGAATCGCGGCAATTCGGGCGAACGAGACCGCGGTGTGATATGTCCCCGGATTTTTCCCGGCCGCGCCCGGCGATACCTCGTCGCCACCCCCTTCGACGCTTTATGTTGAAGTGCGTGAGCACCGAGATCCGTACGGCAGCGTTGGCGTACATACGCGACCGGCGTCTGCTTCAAGCGCGCTCGGCCGGCAAGTCCGCGTTCTACATGGCCGGCGGCAAGATCGATCCCGGTGAAACGCCGGAGGACGCACTGCACCGGGAAATTCGTGAAGAACTCGACGCGCAGATCGTTCCCGACAGTGTGGCCGAGCTCGGAATCTTCGAGGCTCCCGCGTTCGGGCACCCGGCGGGCACCGATTTACACATGACGTGCTTCACCGGGGACCTCGTCACGGAGCCACGGCCGACGAGTGAAATCGCGGAACTCCGGTACTTCACGGTCGACGAGTACTCACGGATGCCGGACGTCGCACCCGGGTCGATGTTGGTCTTCCGGCGGCTGCAGTCGCTCGGACTGGTGGACTGATCATGATCTTCACCGCCGGAACTCTCGACGGAATCAAGTCCGGCGCCGTCACTCTGGCCTTCAGGCGATGGAGTACTCCGCGAGCGAAAGCGGGATCGACCCAGCGGACGAAGATCGGAGTGATCGCATTCGATTCCGTCGACGAGGTCACCGCCATCTCCGATGCGGACGCCAGGGACGCAGGGTTCTCGTCGTCCGAGGAGCTGTACGGCGTCGTCGATCGCACGGCTCACGGTCCGACGCTGTACCGGATAGCCCTTCGATTCGACGGCGCCGATCCGCGGATCGCACTTCGCCAGATGGACGACCTGACGACCGACGACGTGGACGATCTGCGGCGCAGATTCGCCCGGATGGACGCGCGGGGAGCTTGGACCGAGGACACCCTGCGTCTGATCGGTCGGAACCCCGGTGTGGTCTCCACCGACCTCGCGCGAGCACTCGGCACCAACCGGGCACCGTTCAAACTGCGGGTCCGCAAGCTCAAGGAGCTGGGGCTCACGGAGTCTCTGGAGGTGGGGTATCGGTTGAGTCCTCGTGGAGTGGCTCTTCTGAAGCTGATCTGACCGCGGACCGGTGCCGTGCCAGGGCGGCCCCGCAGGCGAGCACGGTCACGAACATCGCGACGCCGGCGAGACGGTCGGGCAGGTTCGAGCCGGACGAGTCGAGATTCTCGATCGACACGGCTCTGCTGAGCGGAATGGTGGTGGCGGCGGCGAACACGAGCGATCCGAACGGGAGTGCCAGGCCCAGCGCTGCGGCGGGTGCCGACCCCGGAATGGACCCGCCCACCGCAAGGCCGACCCCCAACCCGAGGACTGCGAGCCGGACGATCAGAAGCGTGCCGTTGCTGCCGAACTCGGGGGCGACGACGGAGACGAGCGGAACGACCGCCACCACCGCGATACCCACGAGACTCTGTCGATCCTGGAAAGCTCGGCTTCTCGAAGCAGGTAACCGCACCGGCAGACGCATCCCGCACGCGACCGCCACAACCCCGACCGCAAGAGCAATCCAGGGGTGAACGGAGACCATCGGAGCACGCAGGTCGTTGATCACCGTGATGGCACCGGCCGCGACTGCTGTGGTCGAGAGGACGAACGAGCCGTCCATGCCGGGCAGCATGCGTGCGATGACGACGGTGAGGGCGAGCACGAGTGCCGCCGACACCGCGACCACCGACCAGACGCGAAACTGGCTGCCGAATTCCTGATTCTCGATCCAGGCGCCCAGAAGTCGATTGGTGAGTGCGAGGGCCAGCGAGCCGCCGAGCGCCACCAACAACGTGGATTGGTCGAGTCGCTGTACGCGATACTGCTTTCTCGCGAGAACCGCCGCCGCGGCGGTGAGAACGAATGCCGCGCCGAGGAGGATCCACGAAGGCTCGCCGATCGCGGATGTGCTGAGCGATGCGGGCTCGAGATACTCCGAGTCGCCACGGGCGGGCGGTTGGACACCGGCGAGTACATACGTGACGGAAACGCCCAGCACCAAGGAGATCTGGAGCGGTCGTGAACCCCATGCGGCCGCGACACTCGCGCCGAGCAGCACACCGGCCGCCGCCGTCTTACCGAAGTGCAGCGCGACGAGTGTGTCTATGCCGCCGACATCGGGGACCATCCACCGTGCCCCCGCGAGGACGATCACGCACAGGGTGGACAACGCCCATGCGGCACGTCGTGAACCCGAACGTTGGAGGCCCGCAACGGTGATCACGGCCAACACGACACCGACGACGACCCCGGTGGGTTGGCTCGACAACCACCGGTCCAGCTCGCGGTCGGATGCGTACACCGCCCATGACCTGCTACGTGGGTTGGTCAGCACGAAGGCCGCCAGGGCTCCCGCTGTGACGGCCGCCCCGGCTGCCACGGCTTGTCGCACACTCGGGAGGGCGCTTCGCACGTCGGAACGCATCAGGCGAGCGCCGTTGAGGCGGGGCGGTCTGTGCACCGGATCCGAATGGGCAGACAATGGTCGGTGCCGATGGATTGGCCGGTGCCGAATGCGTTCACACCCCGAGGCTAGTTGACCTCACCGACGTCAGGAGAATTCGAATGACGAAGATCGAAGATCAGGCTACTGCGTTGCTGGCGCTTCATCAGCCGGGAAATCCGGTGGTGCTGCCGACGGTGTGGGACGGCTGGTCCGCGACCCTCGCCGCCGGTATCGGGTTCGAAGGTCTCACCGTGGGTAGCCATCCCGTCTCCGATTCGATCGGCAAGCCGGACAACGAGGGCATCACGTTCGACGAGTTGCTGCACCGGGTTTCGCAGATCACCGCCGCCGTGGATCTGCCGGTGTCGGTGGACATCGAGGGCGGTTACGGACTCGAACCCGCCCGGCTCATCGAAGGTCTCGTGGGAGCTGGAGCCGTGGGCCTCAACATCGAGGACACCGTGCACAGCGAGAACGGGCGGCTTCGTGAGGCGCAGGAGCATGCGGATTTCGTGGCGGGCCTGCGCAGCGCCGCCGACGGCACCGGCGTTCACGTCGTCGTCAATGCCCGTACCGACCTGTTCGTCAAGCAGGTGGGCGAGGATTCGGACCGGGTGGACCGTGCGATCGCCCGGTTGAAGCTGGCCGCGGATGCTGGCGCCGATGTGCTGTACCCGGTCGGCCGCCACGACGACGAGACGTTGCGGCGTCTGACGTCCGAGCTTCCGCTCCCCGTCAACGCCATCGCGCTGCCGGACCAGGACGACCTCACGATCTTCGGTCCCCTCGGCGTCGGTCGAATCAGCTTCGGCCCCTTCTTCCAGGCAGTGCTGTCCGCGAAAGCTCAGGAACTGCTCGGTCGCTGGCGTTAACGCCCGTCCGCGTACGCCTGAAGGTGCGCCACCTGCTCGGGGTCGAGCGAGGGGCGCACCTTTTCGCGGGCGGCGGCGACATCCTCGGCGGTCACGTCGGCTGCGTCGATGCTGCGACGCATGGCGGCGAGAGCGGCCTCACGCAGCAACGCGGAGCAGTCGGCCGCGGAGTACCCGTCGAGCTCCGCTCCGAGATCGGCCAGGTCGACGTCCTCCGCCAGGGGGACCGACTTGCCGGAGGCGCGCAGCACCTCGGTGCGGGCCTCGGCGTCCGGCGGCGGCACGAACACGAGTCGCTCGAGCCGGCCGGGCCGCAGCAAGGCGGGATCGATCAGGTCCGGACGGTTGGTGGCACCGAGGACGACGACGTCGCGCAGTGGTTCGACACCGTCGAGTTCGGTCAGCAGCGCCGCCACGACGCGGTCGCCGACACCGGAGTCGGAGCTTTGCCCTCTGCGGGGTGCCAGTGCGTCCACCTCGTCCAGGAAGATCAGCGATGGTGCGGAGTCTCGCGCTCGTTGAAAGAGTTCGCGGACGGCCTTCTCGGAGGCGCCCACCCATTTGTCCATCAGTTCCGCGCCCTTCACCGCGTGGACGCTGAGGTGCCCGGAGCTGGCCAGAGCGCGCACGAGATACGTCTTGCCGCACCCGGGCGGCCCGTACAGGAGTACGCCGCGCGGGGGGTCTACTCCGAGCCGGGCGAACGAATCCGGGTGCTGCAGTGGCCACAGCACGGCCTCGGTGAGCGCCTGCTTCACCTCGACCATGTCGCCGACGTCGTCGAGGGTGACGGTGCCGATCGCGAGTTCCTCGGTGCCGGACCGGGAAAGTGGGCGAATCACCTCGAGCGCGCCGACGAGGTCGGCTTGCTCGAGACTCGGCTCTGCGGTGGACTTGCTGGCCCGCGACGCCGCACGGAGAGCGGCTTCACGGCACAGGGCGGCGAGATCCGCGACGACGAAACCAGGGGTCTTGGAACCGATGTCGTCGAGGACGAGGTCGGTGGTGGGAACCTTCTTCAAGAGCAGCTCGAGCAGTGCTTTTCGGGTGGCACCGTCCGGAAGAGTCAGAGTGAGTTCGCGGTCGCAGAGGTCCGGGCCCCGTAGCCGCGTGTCGAGTGCTTCGGGGTGGGCGGTGGTGGCGACGAACGCGACCCCGGTCGTCTCGACGGCCTTGCGTAGAAGCTCGACGATGAGAGCCGAGACGGGCTCGGTCGTCTCCGGCAACAGCGCATCGACGTCGGTGATGAGCAGAACTCCACCGCCACGCACCTCCTCGACGGCCGCCGTGACGCGCTTCAGCCGGCTGTCCGCTTCGATCGCGCCGACACCAGGGCCGTCGATTTCGACGACGCTGCGACCGGCGAGGACGGATCGGGCGAAGGTGGCTTTGCCGACGCCTGCGGGTCCCGTGACCAGGACGCCGAGGTGTGGGGACGCGCCGAGCTTGGCCAGCAACTCGGGTTCGTCGAGGGCGAGCCCGAGCCATTCGGTGAGCTTCGCTGCCTGGTTTCGAGCGCCGAGCAGGTTGTCGATCGGAACGACGGGGGCGGGCTGTTCCTTTGCCATCGGGGTTTCCGGTCGAGTGTCCGGACCGCTCGCCAGTCCCGCCGTGGGTGCGGGTGAGGTCTGCCCGCCGCGCCAGGTGACCGCGGAGTTGGGCTGGATACTCACCGGTCCGTCTCCCGGATCGGCGGCGGTGACGGTGAGCAGTTCGGTGGTCCACGCGACACCGAACGTGCGGGAGAGGGCCTGCGATGCGGGCGCCGTACTGGTCCCGGGGCCGAGGTCGCGCGGCAGAAGCGAGACGGTGTCGCCGACGGTCACGACCTTTCCCAGAAGTGCCTGCCGAAGGGTGGTCTCGGAGATGGACTGCACGGCCATGGTGGAACCGCTGACGGTGACCGAGCGTGCCCCGTACACGGTGACGGGTGTGGCGACGATCGTGGCGTTCTCTGCGAGACCGGCGTTGGACAGGGTCACATCGTCGAGCAGGATCGTCCCGGTTGGAGTGCTGGGCGGTGCGAGAGCGGCGACTGCCGCGGTTCGACGGGCTCCGACCAGGGCGATCGCATCCCATTCGCGCAGTCCGAGTGCTGCGAGTGCTTCCGGATGCAGTCTGGCGACACCGCGGCGGGTGTCGGAGGCCGAGGTGTTGAGTCGGACGGTGAGCGCCAGTTCCGGTGTGGTCACGCAGTCGAGACTACGTTTCCGTCCGCACCTCGTCGGTCGCAGTGCGCTTGCGGCGGGGCAATCCGAGGCTCATCCGTGAGCGGGCGACGGTCACCTTCGCGATCGGACTTCGCAACAACACCTCGACGAACACGAGTGAGACGGCGAGGACTGCCAGAACGAGGATGATGCTCCGGGTGGTGCTCGACTCGGGGAAGGCCGAGAACAACCAGCGTGCGAGACCGGCCTTGTGCAGAAGATCGATCACCAGCGGGTGTACCGCGAACACGCCGAACGCGCGGTGGGATCCGAAGTCGACGATGCGGCCGACCACTCCTGATCCGTCGCCGCGATGGTCGTTCCAGGCGGCCGCGATCAGATAGAGAACCGCGACGGACGCGAGAAACCACGGCAGCGAAGCGGGGTTGACCGCGGAGACGGCGATGTCCGGCACGTCACCCGGTTCGGTGAGGTACATGTACGTGCCGATGCTGAACGCGGCGCCGATCGTGGCGAGCGCGAGCACCTGCGGGATGTGTGAGCGGAACCAGCCGTCGACCTTGTCGAAGTGGAACGCCGCGAGTGCCCCGGCCGCCGCGAAGAAGGCATAGGTGGGGAGCGTCTTCCAGGCGTGCTCGTCGAGGGCCGACAGCACGGGCCCCTGTGGATCGGTGAACGTGATCGCGCACCAGGTGCCCATCTGCACCACGAACGCACCGGCGAGCAACAGGCCGTGATGGCCGGCGGTCTTGCGGACCAGTAGCCGGATCAACGGGAAGAACAGGTAGATCTGCATCGAGATGAGCAAGAAGTACATCTGGTACTTGGCGTCACCGCGCAGGATGCCCATCCCGGCATTGCGGGCGAGTTCACCGATACCGGGGATGTCGTCGGGGGAGAGCATCCAGGCGTCCGCCACGACGTACACCGCGGACCACAAGAGATACGGCAGCACGATCGTGCTGAAACGTGTCCGCCAGAAGGTCAGCGGCTGCAAGTCCCGTTTCATGTAGCTCAGGCACAGCACGAAGAGCGTGACGAACACGAAGCCGTAGCGAGTGAAATGGATGAGCATCGAAAGGAACGACATCCGACGCACGACGTCGTCGAGATTGATCGTGCCTACCGTGTGCACCATGACGACGCACGTGAACAGCGACACCCGCATGAAGTCGATGCTGTAGTTGCGCTTCCGTTTGCCGGAAGCTGCGGGTTGGCCGGCCGACTCCGTTTCGGGGCGAGCCTGCCCGGGGCGGCTGGTGGCCGCAACCTGCTCTTCACGCACCGACATCGGACCTTCCCGGCCACACGTCGGGGATGCGTGCTGACCTTGGCGAATGTGCGGAGACGTTAGTACACATCGCTACCGAACCCCCAAACAGCCAGCTCTCGCGGTTACCGGCCGGTAGTGGATCCTTTGTCTGGGCCCGGTCTCCTCAGACCGAGGCGCGCGGCGGAACGGCGTCCCACCTGTCCGCCGACATTCGGTCGCCGACGAATAGCTCGGCGCTCGGCCGGCTTGATGTCCCAGGTCTCTGGGCGGGCGGCCACCCAGCGCTGTGAGTGAACCGCGAACGGAATGTGGACAAGGTACACGGCCACGAGCACGATCAAAAGGATGTACGGGTACGTGACGAGTGCAGCGGCGGCGAGTGCGACCAACACCAGCAGTCCGGCTGCCATCCGTGGCGGTACGGACACGGACTTCATGGCCAACGTGGGAATACGGCTCACGATCAGGACTGCCGCGAAGATCATCCACGCCACGACGAGGACGTAGTTCTGCCACCAGCCTTCGCCCCACTGGGCAGTGGCGGCGAGAGGGACGAGGGCAACGAGCGCCCCCGCCGGTGCGGGTACGCCGACGAAGTACTCACGGGCGTAGCCGGGCTCGTCGTCGTCGTCCAGCAGGGTGTTGAACCGCGCGAGACGCAGCACGATGCTGACCGCGTAGACGAGGGCAACGATCCAACCGATGCTCTGGCCGTCGAGTAGAGCGACGTACAGCACCAGGGCGGGGGCGACGCCGAACGAGATCGCATCGGCGAGGGAGTCCAACTCGGCGCCGATCTTGCTCGTCGCATCCAACATGCGGGCGATCCGGCCGTCGAGTGAATCCAGAACCGCCGCGGCGCCGATCATGGCGAGCGCGAGGCCGTAATCCTCGTCGAGCGCGAACTTCACTGCCGAGAGTCCACTGCACAGCGCCAGGATGGTGATGACGCTGGGCAGCAGCCGTACGGCTTGCGGCCGTTGTTTCCGTGGTTTCACTGTCGGGCTCACGGCAGCTGGGCGATTACGGTTTCGGCGCCGATGGTGCGCTGACCACGTTCGACCAGCAGCGTGGTGCCTGCCGGGAAGTACGTGTCCACGCGGGAGCCGAAACGGATCAGGCCGTAGGTGTCCCCGACAGGAAGTGTGTCGCCGACTTTCGCATCGCACACGATGCGGCGTGCGAGCAGCCCCGCGATCTGAACCACCGCGACCTCGTGACCGTCACCGGTCTCGAGGAGCATGCTGTTGCGTTCGTTCTTCTCGCTCGCATCGGGGAGATCGGCGGAGAGGAACTGTCCGGGGCGGTGGGCAACCTGCCGCACGGTGCCACCGACAGGGCTGCGCTGGACGTGAACGTCCAGAACGGACAGGAAGATGCTGACGCGGGGCACGGGTGTCGTGCCCATGTTCAGTTCTGCAGGCGGAACCGCCGAGTCGACGAGGGCGACCTCACCGTCTGCCGGTGCGACCGCGATGCCCGGACGGTTCGGCGGAACCCGATGCGGGTTACGGAAGAACGTGGCGCAGGCAGCTGCCGACACCAGGCCGGCACGCCTGATCACCTTGTTCTTTCGGCCGAGCGCCGCGACACCGAGAGGCGCCAGCACGAAGGGAAGACCGGCAGGGTGCAGTGGTGGGACCGCCGCGCGAACGAGATCGACGACGTGCCCGACACCAGTGGTCTGCGGGGTTCCGGGGGGCTTCGGCTTACGTGCCACGGGCTCCTCTAACTGTCACGGTGGGGCGAACATGCCCGGTATCGGGCCACTCACAGATTACGTGAGCGGCGCCGCCGTCTCTGTGTCAGACACCCTTCCGCGAAACCCCGCAGCGTGTCACCGGGCCTTCTCGGCCTCGGACTTGATGCGGCCGAGCGTCGCGTTCATGCCTTCGACGAGCTCCTTCTCGAAGTCCTCGCTTCCGCCGAGGACCGCCTTGATGAGGGTCTGCGAGACCTTGGACGTGCCGTTGGGTGCTTCGCGGCGCTCGACGACGCGGGTGCCGGTCGTGGTCGGCTCGAGTTCGTACGACCAGATCGTGCGGTTCTCGACGATGCGGAATGCGATCGCCTCGTCCGGGACGAATCGGACGACTTTGGAGGTGGTCGGCCAGACGAGCATGCCCTTGCGGTTGAGGTTGACCGTCTTGGTCCCCTCGCCCACGGCTCCACCGAGTACCCGCATCTTGCGGCACTGTGGGCTCCACTCGCCCATGCGCTTCAGGTCGGAGACGATCGCCCACACGTCCTTGGGCGCGGCGTCGATGTCGATGGTTGCTTCGAGAGTGCGGGCCACGGGGGTTCCTCCGATGAGAGTGGGTGTGCGAGTCGGGCAGAGTCTATCGACGAGTGTGTACACGAAATGCGGATCGCTCCTCGGTCGGATCCGGGCGACATCAGCGAAGCGGATCGAAGTGGCGCATCACGTCCGGGACCGCATCGCCGGTGACGGAGGCGGCGAGCATTCGGCCGGTGAGTGGCCCGAGGGCGATTCCCCACATGCCGTGACCACCCGCGACGTGCACTCGCGGTGACTTCGTCCCGCCGACGAGCGGCAGGCCGTCCGTGGTGCACGGACGCGAACCGACCCATTCTTCTTTGCGTGCCTCCCAGTCGATGCCACGCAGCATCGGGGCCGCAGCGTCGACGATGGCCTTGATTCTGCGCGGATCCAACGGTGCGTCCGGGCTGCGGAACTCCATCATTCCGGCCACCCGAAAACGGTCGTGAAGTGGTGTGCAGGCCACGCGTTGTGCGGGTAGGTACACCGGGCTCTTGGGCATGTCCTGTGGAAGAACGGTGAAGCTGTAGCCGCGGCCGGCCTGGACCAGCGCTTTGACTCCGAAAGGCAGCGTCAATCGGTTCAGGCGAGCGCCGGTCGCGACCACGACGGCGTCCGCGGTGATCGAGCGGCCGTCGTCGGACGACACCCGGACGGTGTCGGGGTCCGTGTCGTCGATCGAGGTGACGTCGAAACCCGAGGTGATGTCGCCGCCGCGATCGCGAACCGACTGCGCCAGTGATTCCACGAATCGAGGCGGGTCGATGAAACGTTGATGGTGCAGTCGTAGTCCCGACCGCACACCGTCGCCCAATGCCGGTTCGAGAGAGTGAACGGCGTCCTCGTCGAGCCGGTCGAACTCGACATCGGCGCCGGCTGTGGCCGAGCTTCGAAACTCGTCGATCAGGGTCTCGCGTTCGCGGTCCGACGTGAAGGCGGCGATGAATTGATCGGCCTCTCGGGTGGGTTCGCGCACGCCACCGTCGGCGAGTTCGTCGTACGCGCCGATCGCGTCGCGGTTGACCTCGGCGAAGACAGCCATGGCGGCACGCCAAGCGGACGAGGTGCAATGCCGCGCGAACCCGAGCAGGAATCGGAGCAGCTTCGGGTCGGTCGTGAACGGCACGTAGACGGGTGAGGCGGGATCGAGCATCGCCTTCAGCCCGTACTTCAACACGGCAGGCTCCGGGAGCGGCAGCGTCAGAGCGGGAGCGACCCAGCCGGCGTTGCCCCACGACGCGTCCGCGGCGACGCCGTCGCGGTCCACGACGGTGACGTGAACCGCCCTGGACTGCAGGAACCAAGCGGTGGACAAACCGACCATGCCGGCGCCGACGATCACGACTCGTTCGGGCGGCTTTCGCGTACCCATCCATCCATCATCTGCCCACGGCTACGGGTGCGTCCAGGAATCGCCGGACGAGGTGTCCGCGGTGGCGAATTCGTAGTCGTCGAGGGGGAAGCTGCCTGCCTCGCGGAAGGCGTTGATCGTGGAGGTCGGGCGCAGAATCGCGGCCTCGCCGTGCTGGTTGAAGTAATAGCTGCGCGAGGTCTCACAGCTCCCGCGATAGAACACCGAGTTGTCGAGGTTGCTGGTCATCCGATCGAGGAATTCGGTGTTGGCGCGTTCGGTGACTTCGAAGGTGTCGCTGCCGCGGCGGCGCGCCTCGCGGAAAAGTCTCGTCATGTGCTTCATCTGAGACTCCACGGTGGTGAAGTAGGACAGGCCGCTGTACGAGTAGGGACTCGACAGGGTGAGGAAGTTGGGGAAGTACGGAACCGCGACGCCCTCGTACGCCTGAAAGCGGTTGTCGCGCCACCACTTTCCGAGGTTTCGCCCCTCGCGTCCGACGATGTCGATTGCCGGGAAGTTCACGTCCCACAGGTTGAACCCGGTGGCGAGAACCAGGGAATCGAGCTGAGTCTTGTGGCCGTCCGTAGTGACGATTCCGTCCGGTTCGATGTGATCGATCGAGTTGGTCTCGAGGTGCACGTGGCGCTTGTTGAACACCCGGAAGTAGGTGTTGGAGAAGGTGGGGCGCTTACACCCGAAGTCGTAGTCGGGGGTGAGTCGGCGGCGCAGTTTCGACGAACGGACCTGCAAGCGCAGGTGTGCGCGGGCCGCCAGCGCAGCGCCCTTGTTGAGGAACTTCGCCTGCCGGTAGTGCAGCACCGCGCTCACCATGATCGCCTCGAGGATGCTGGTGCTGACCGCGCGCGCCACCCGTTGCGTGAAGGGGACGCGGGCGAAAAGACGCTGGACTGCGGCCGGAATCGGGAGGTCGAGCTTGGGCACGATCCAGATGGGCGTTCGCTGGTAGACGGTGAGTTCCCCCGCGCGCTTCGCGAGTTCGGGCACGAGTTGAACGGCGGTGGCGCCGGTGCCGATGATGCCCACCTTGCGGCCGTCGGCCCGGAACTCGGGATCCCACGCGGTGGTGTGTACGACGTCGCCGGCGAACGTATCGATTCCCGGGATGTCCGGTGCGTGAGGCTGAGAGAGGAATCCGGTCGCTGTCAGCAGCCAGCGCGTCGTGATCGGCTCGGCGCCCGCGATCGACACCGTCCAGTGCCGCTCGTCCTCGTTCCACACTGCCCCCTCGACCACCGTGTCGAATCGCATGCGACGGCGCAGGTCGTATTTGTCGGCGATGTGGTGGGCATAACGAGACAGTTCCTCTCCGGGCGCGAACAGGCGAGACCAGTACGGATTGGGCTCGAACGAGTACGAGTAGGTCACCGAGGCGATGTCGACCGCCAGGCCGGGGTAGCGGTTGACGTGCCATGTCCCGCCCAGGTCGTCTTCTCGATCGAGTATCAGGAAATTGCTCGTGCCGAGTCGGTCGAGAGCGATGGCGGCGCCCATGCCACCGAACCCTGCACCGACGATCACGGCGTCGTACTGCGGTGGCACGTGAAGACCTCCTCGTTGTCGGAATCTTGTATCAGAGAATGACACATCATTCCGCTTCTGAGAACCGTATCATCACTCTCGTGACTAATACCCTGTCCAGAGCCGAACGTAAACGCGCAGAGCTGCGCAAAGACATCATCGATGCGTCGTTCGCCTGCTTCGCGGAACGTGGCTATCACGCCACCGGGATCGCGGACATCGCCGCGCGGTTGGGTATCGGACACGGGACGTTCTATCGCTACTTCGAGAACAAGCGCGACATCATCGACCACGTCCTGGACGACCTCGTCGCCCGGATCGTCGGCTCGTTGACCATCGAGAACGCGCCGGAAGCCGCGGAGACGCTCGACGAGTACCGGCAGCAGGTCGAGCGGATATCCGTTGCCTTGACCGGAATACTGCTGGACGACCCGCGCATTCCGCGCCTACTGCTGTTCGAGGCGACGGGAGTCGACGCGGACCTCACTCAGCGCCTCTTCGGCCTGCTCGACACCGCGGCCGGACTCACCCGCGGATATCTGCAACACGGCGTCGAACAGGGCTACCTACGCGCAGACCTCGACGTCGCCGGAACAGCGGAAGCGATCAACGGAATGATCCTCGCGGCCGTGGTTCACAGTCTCCGCGGGCACGGCAAAGAGGACGTCGATTCCGTCGCCGTCGCGATCCGCAGTCTGATGTTCGACGGAATTCGGTCCGCGCAGTAGGTCGATTTCCGGCACTCCGATTCGTCGTATCAGTAGGGGACGAAATCGGAGGTGAGGGCAATGCTCTCCACACATCTTCTGGGCGTCCTGACCAGCGCGGAAGTCGATCTGGTGGTTGCCGAGGAACTGCATCTGTCGGGCCTCGACGGATAGTGGCGATCGCGGAGCGTGAGCCCCGCAAGATTACGTTCCGGACTCGATTTCGGGGTTTCCGCCTGGTCCGCGGACGTGTTGGAGGGTGGTGTGCGGCAGCTCACGTCTACGGCGGGTACTGTCGCGGCGGAATCCGTCAGTTTCTCTGTTCCAGAAGGAGCATCCATGCCCTCTGTTTTCCCCTCCGCCGCGTCTTCGTCCTTGTTGTCCCGTTCGCGATCGATGTCCGGGTTCGGCCGTCGATTGGTACGGGCGGGCGCAGCGGTGGCCGTGGGTGTCGGTGTCGCAGCAGGCGTTTCGTTCGCAGGCTCCGGCGTTGCGTCGGCAGCTCCGGTGCAGTGCGTCTCGCCGCCGTCCGCAAACGACATTCAGGTGTCGGATACGGCCAGCTGTGGCGCAACGGCCACCGAGAACGGTATGGCGCGGGCCGGCGCGATGGACAGCGGAACCGCGGTGAGTACGGCGAAGGGTGCAGGCGCCACCACCACGTACGCCACCGGCTTCGGCACGTCGCTCGGCGCCACCGAGGGCAACGGACAGGCCTACGCGGTGACTGTCGGCGGCGGCATCGCGCGTGCGGGAGCCGGCGAGGGCACCACCAACGTCGCGATCGCCGGCTACGGCTCGGGCGCGACCGCCGACGCCAACGGTGTCGACTGCATGGGTGCACTCTCCTTCGCAATCAACGTGAACACGGGCCAGTCCTGCTTCATGCGCTGACCCACCCCGTGAGTGGTTGACGAGTCTCTGGACCCGTCGACCACTCACAGGGCGCGGAGCGCCCCTTTCGACCTTGCACTCGGCACCTGTGAGTGCTAAAAATGCAGTTGGCACTCGCGAACCGTGAGTGCCAGGTCGGGACGGTGAGACTGGGATTCATCGACACCCCTGGTCGTCCGTCGCGGGCACCGAGCTCGGCCAAAGGCGTTAATGAGGCGACCCGGCACGTGGTCGCCTTGTGTGTCACCCCCAATCCGGAGGATCACTTCGCAATGGCCAAGATCATCGCGTTCGACGAAGAGGCCCGTCGCGGCCTCGAGCGTGGCCTCAACAGCCTCGCCGACGCAGTCAAGGTGACGTTGGGCCCCAAGGGTCGCAACGTCGTGCTCGAGAAGAAGTGGGGCGCTCCCACGATCACCAACGATGGTGTGTCCATCGCCAAGGAGATCGAGCTCGAGGACCCCTACGAGAAGATCGGTGCCGAGCTCGTCAAGGAGGTCGCCAAGAAGACGGACGACGTCGCTGGCGACGGCACCACCACAGCTACCGTCCTCGCTCAGGCTCTGGTTCGTGAAGGTCTGCGCAACGTCGCAGCCGGCGCCAACCCGCTCGGCCTGAAGCGTGGCATCGAGAAGGCCGTCGAGGCCGTCACTGCAAGCCTGCTCGAGACCGCCAAGGAGATCGACACCAAGGAGCAGATCGCTGCTACCGCTGGTATCTCCGCCGGCGACCCGTCCATCGGTGAGCTCATCGCCGAAGCCATGGACAAGGTCGGCAAGGAAGGCGTCATCACGGTCGAGGAGTCCAACACCTTCGGCCTGCAGCTCGAGCTCACCGAGGGCATGCGCTTCGACAAGGGCTACATCTCGGCGTACTTCGCCACCGATGCAGAGCGTCAGGAAGCAGTTCTCGAGGATCCGTACATCCTCCTCGTGAGCTCCAAGATCTCGACGGTCAAGGACCTGCTTCCGCTGCTGGAGAAGGTCATCCAGTCCGGCAAGCCGCTGGCCATCATCGCCGAGGACGTCGAGGGCGAGGCTCTGTCGACCCTGGTCGTCAACAAGCTCAAGGGCACCTTCAAGTCGGTTGCCGTCAAGGCTCCCGGCTTCGGTGACCGTCGCAAGGCTCAGCTCGCCGACATCGCCATCCTCACCGGTGGCGAGGTCATCAGCGAAGAGGTCGGCCTCTCCTTGGAGACCGCCGGACTCGAGCTGCTCGGTCAGGCACGCAAGATCGTCATCACCAAGGACGAGACCACCATCGTCGAGGGCTCGGGCGACTCCGACTCCATCGCCGGTCGCGTCAGCCAGATCCGCGCCGAGATCGAGAACAGCGACTCCGACTACGACCGCGAGAAGCTGCAGGAGCGCCTGGCCAAGCTGGCCGGCGGCGTTGCAGTCATCAAGGCCGGAGCTGCCACCGAGGTGGAGCTCAAGGAGCGCAAGCACCGCATCGAAGATGCCGTGCGTAACGCCAAGGCTGCTGTCGAAGAGGGCATCGTCGCCGGTGGTGGCGTGGCTCTGCTGCAGGCGGCTCCCGCACTCGAGGCTCTGAAGCTCGAGGGTGACGAGGCGACCGGTGCTGCCATCGTGCGCTTCGCTCTCGAAGCACCGCTCAAGCAGATCGCCTTCAACGCCGGCCTCGAGCCCGGCGTCGTGGCAGAGAAGGTCCGCAACCTGCCTGCAGGTCACGGCCTGAACGCCGCGACCAACGAGTACGGCGATCTCCTCGAAGCCGGCATCAACGACCCGGTCAAGGTCACCCGCTCGGCGCTGCAGAACGCAGCCTCGATCGCGGCTCTGTTCCTCACCACCGAGGCCGTCGTTGCCGACAAGCCGGAGAAGGGCGGGGCGCCCATGGGCGACCCGACCGGCGGCATGGGCGGCATGGACTTCTAGTCCACCCCCTGGCTTCACGGAACAGAAAGCCCGGAACACCGATCAGGTGTTCCGGGCTTTTCCGTATCCCCGGCATGACGTCGATCACGAAGAGTGAACGGCGACCAGGCACTTCATCTGCTCGTCATTTCTGGCTACCCAACGCTTACCTAGGCGCTGTTACGTTTCGCCACAGCATGTAACGGGATGCGGACGAAGACAGTTGGAGGATTTTCATGGGTTCCATCGGCACCATCATCGACTTGATCGACCTGTTCAAGCTCGTCGCACCCCTCCTCGAGTCCGCCAGCTGACATATCGAGGTTCACTCCGCCCGCGTCCCGCTCCAGGTAGCCGGATGCGGGCGGTTTGCTGTTTCGGCAACCTACTTTGCCTTGCGGGCTCGCCGCTGTGCATGGTGGTGGCATGGACCAAGAATTCTGGGATCGGAAGTACCGGGACGGCGATCGGATCTGGAGCAATCTGCCCAACCCGATACTGACCCTCGAAATGGCCGAGATGACTCCGGGGCGCGCGCTGGACGTGGGATGCGGAGAGGGCGCAGACGCCCGCTGGCTCGCGGACAACGGCTGGACGGTGGTGGCGACCGACATCTCTCCCGTGGCGCTCGAACGCGCGGCTGCACTCGGCGACAGTGAAGCGATCGAGTGGGTGCAGGTGGATGCCGTCGCCGATCCGTTCGAGCCCTCGTCGTTCGATCTGGTTTCGCTGCAGTACTTCCCGGTCTTTCGCTCACCCGACAACCGAGGCGTCCGAGCGCTGATCGACAGCGTCGCTCCCGGCGGGACGCTTCTCGTCGTCGGTCACGCGCTCACAGGGGAGAAGTGGGATCAGTTCGATCCCGCGGACTTCTGCCAGCCCCACGACTTCGCGGAGTTGCTCGGCGACGACTGGACCGTCGACCTGGACGAGACGCGCCGTCGCACCAATGCCCCGCCCGAGGGCAGTCATCACACCCACGACACCGTGATGCGAGCGAAGCGCCTCCGCTGACAGTGCGGGCCGAACAGGCACGTCACTCGGGCATGATCATCCACGCCGCGAGGTATACGAGTACGGCGGTGCCGGCGCTCGCGAAGGTTGCGACGATCATGCCCAGGCGGACCAGGTTGGCATCGATGCCGAAGTATTCGGCGACCCCGCCGCACACTCCGGAGAGCATCTTCTGATCGCGTGAGCGGGTGAACTGACGTGGGGTTTTCTCTTCGAATGTCATGAGTACAGTCTCGAAGATGCGGGCCTCGGTTCGCATCGGGGTAACCCCCGATTCCGTCCCTGAACTTCGGGTTTCGGGTTCGGCTCCGTTCACCGCTGCGTCACCGAGGCGACACGTTCCGTCGCTAGATTTTCGCAGATGACCGACATCGAAGAACGCGCGGTGTTTCTGAGCGCCGTCGCAGACCTGTCGACAGCCGTGGACCTGAGGGACACTGCCGGGTTCCTGGTCGACGACGATGACGACGACGATCCGGTTCTTCTCACGGAGCCCGGCGGTCTCGTCGTCGACACGTGGCGTGAAGGGTATCCGTACGACGAGCGGATGACGCGCGAGCAATACGAGTTGGAGAAGCGTCTGCTTCAGATCGAGCTGCTCAAGTTGCAGAACTGGATCAAGAACACCGGGCGTCGGCAGGTGATTGTCTTCGAGGGCCGTGATGCGGCCGGGAAGGGCGGGACGATCAAGCGGTTCACGGAGCACTTGAATCCGCGTGGCGCGCAGGTCGTGGCGCTCGAGAAGCCCTCCGTTCGGGAGTCGACTCAGTGGTACTTCCAGCGTTACGTCGATCATCTCCCCGCAGCGGGGGAGATCGTGCTGTTCGACCGTTCCTGGTACAACCGGGCCGGCGTCGAGCGAGTGATGGGCTTCTGTTCGCCGAAGCAGTACGACACGTTCCTTCACCAGACGCCGCTGTTCGAGCAGATGTTGGTCGACGACGGCATCGATCTGATCAAGTTCTGGTTCTCCGTCTCGCCCCTCGAACAGCGCACGAGGTTCGCGATTCGTCAGGTCGACCCGGTACGGCAGTGGAAGCTGTCGCCGATGGACATCGCCTCGCTGGACAAGTGGGATTCGTACACCGCCGCCAAGGAGGACATGTTCCGGTACACGGACACCGAGATGGCGCCGTGGACGGTGGTCAAGAGCAACGACAAGAAGCGGGCGCGGATCAACGCGATGCGGTACGTGCTGTCGAAGTTCGAATACGACAACAAGGACGAGGAAGTGGTGGGGGCACCGGATCCGCTCATCGTCGGTCGCGGAACCGAGGTAATCGCCGAGTGAACACGAATTTCGTACACAGTTTTGTCGAACTTCACCAAATCTCGGTTTGATTACGGTACAAATACAGATGTCGCTCGTGAGAGTGGACAGAAGCGCGGGGAGTGGTCCCGGTTTCGGTTATTTGGGGGCCAACTTTCTTCGCTGGGTCACAAACCCGTGTGTCTTCCGTCCTGGGAAACACGAAACATCATCGACACTCATCTAAGGGGTAGCCATGTCTTCCGAAATCCTCAGCATTCTCGAACTCCTCCTCCCGCTCCTCAGCGGCTCGGCAGAGTAAGACTCAGCACGCAGAGGAAGTACCACTTCCTCACCCTTTCGATCCGGGGATCGGGTGCCGCATGACACAATGTGGCTTCCGGTCCCCGGATCGACCGGTATGTCGGGAATATCCACTAAGGAGCACGATGGTCAACCGATTGGCTAGCGGGCGTTTCGCCGCGGTCTTCGCCGTTCTACTCATGGTCAGCGGTGTCGGAACTGCGGCGGTTGCCACTGCCGATCCCGCACCGGTCGACGGCGAAGCCGCCGGGTCGCACCTGGTGCGGACCGAACGGATCGACGACCGTCAGCTGACGCTGCAGGTCTACTCGGCATCGATGGACAAGAACATCCCGTTGCGTGTCATCACGCCGGCCGACGACAGTGCTCCGCGTCCCACCCTCTACCTCCTCAACGGCGCAGGTGGCGGCGAGGATTCAGCCACCTGGCAGCGCAAGACGGACATCGTCGACTTCTTCGCGGACAAGAACGTCAACGTCGTCACCCCGATGCAGGGTGCCTTCAGCTACTACACCGACTGGTTGCAGGACGATCCTGAGCTGGGCCGCAACAAGTGGACCACCTTCCTGACCAAGGAAGTCCCGTCCATCGTCGACCAGGCGCTCGGCACCAACGGCGTGAACTCCATCGCCGGTATCTCGATGGCCGGTGGTTCCGTGCTTTCGCTCGCGGAATCCGCTCCCGACCTCTACAAGGGCGTTGCCGCATACAGCGGTTGCGCACAGACCAGCACCGATCCGGGCCGCGCCTACGTGAAGGTGGTCGTCGAGTCGCGCGGTGGCGCCGACGTGACCAACATGTGGGGCGAGGACGACAACCCGGCATGGATCGAGAACGATCCGACCGTCAACGCAGAGAAACTGCGTGGCAAGCAGATCTACGTCAGCAGCGGTTCCGGTCTGCCCGGCCCGCACGATCGGCTCGACGGCCCCGGGGTGGACGGAAACCTCGAGATCTACGCGAACCAGATGATCCTCGGCACCGTGATCGAAGCGGCCACCAACCAGTGCACCCACGCGCTCGCAGGGAAGCTGAGCGAGCTGGGGATTCCGGCGACCTTCGACTTCCGCCCGCAGGGCACCCACGCGTGGCCGTACTGGGAGGACGACCTGCACAAGTCGTGGCCGATGCTGGCCGGCACGCTCGGTATCTGATCACTCGGCGTTCCGTCGGGCATAGGCTGACAGGGTGGACACCGTACCCATTCAGATGCCCGACGGGACGACCACGCCCGTCCGACTGTTTTCCGGTCGAGACGAGGCGCCCGTAGTCGTTCTCTTTCCCGGCCTCGGTATTCCCGCGGGCTATTACGAACTCTTCGCGCAGAGCCTGTGCTCACACGGATTCAATGTGGCGATCGGCGAGCTTCGTGGGCAGGGTGACAGCCGACCCCGTCCGAGTTCGTCGAGCACGTACGGCTATCACGAACTGGTCTCGGTGGATTTCCCGGCGATATTCGAAGTGGTCCGTGAGAATTTTCCGGCATCCACTCCCTATCTGCTCGGGCACAGCATGGGCGGACAGCTCGGCGTGATGTACGCGGCGCGAGTCCGGGGACGTCTCGGCGGTGTCGTACTCGTCGCCTCCGGATCGCCCTACTACCGAGGGTTCTCGGGGATGGGCTCCCCGGGTCTTCTTCTCGGCAGCGCCGCGATGTCGCTGACCGCGAACGTCGCCGGATTCTGGCCGGGCGGCAAACTCGACATCGGCGGCTTCGGTAGGCAGTCGAAGGTACTGATCTCCGACTGGTCACGGTTCGCGCGCTCCGGACGGATCGAACCTGCCGGCGCCGACATCGACTACGAGGAGCGGATCGGCCGGCTGAAGCTGCCGGTGCTGTCGATCTCCATCGAGGGCGACGAGCTGGCCCCGCGGGGGTCGGCGAAGAACCTCGTGAGCAAGATGCCCGCTGCGGACGTCACCATGTGGCATCAGGCCCAACCTCTCGGGCACAACGGGTGGATCCGCAATCCGACCGGAACCGTCGATCGGATTGCGGAGTGGATCCACGACCGCTGACTGCGGTTACAACCCGAGCTGTCGGCCGAGGAACGTGTAGGTCAGTGCCGACTTGAAGGCGGCCTGCCTGTTGTCTGCGGCGCCGCCGTGACCACCTTCGATGTTCTCGAAGTACCAGACCTCGTGACCCTGCTCTTCCAGGAGCGCGGCCATCTTGCGAGCGTGCCCGGGATGAACGCGGTCGTCTCGGGTCGACGTGGTGATCAGAATCGGCGGGTAGGCGGCCGCCTCGTCGGTGTTCTGATACGGCGAGTACGCGCCCAGGAATTCCCAGTCGTCCGGGTTGTCGGGGTCTCCGTACTCGGCGACCCAGGAAGCGCCCGCGAGCAGCAGGTGATACCGCTTCATGTCGAGGAGCGGCACCGCGCAGACGATCGCGCCGAACAGCTCGGGATACCTGGTGAGCATGACGCCCATCAGGAGTCCGCCGTTGCTGCCGCCGTGAATTCCGAGCTGCTCCGCAGTCGTGATCCCGCGCTGCACCACATCTCTCGCCACCGCAGCGAAGTCCTCGTACACCTTGTGGCGGTTCTCCCGAATCGCCTTCGTGTGCCACTCGGGGCCGTACTCGCCGCCACCACGGATGTTCGCGAGGACGTACGCGCCACCCTGTTCGAGCCAACCGAGGCCGGTGATGCCGCTGTACGACGGGACCATCGAGTTCTCGAATCCGCCGTAGCCGTACTGCAGAGTGGGGCACGGGCCCTCGATGTCGTCGCGTTTGACCACGAAATAGGGGATTCTCGTGCCGTCGTCCGAGGTCGCGAAGTGCTGGGTGGTGGAAATCCCCTCGGCATCGAAGAACGACGGCGCCTGCTTCACTGCCTCGAGTTCGCTACCCACCTCCCCGTACAGGAGAGTGGCGGGAGTGGTGAATCCGCTGGAGTTGACGAAGAACTCGTCACCGTTGCGTGAATCCGTGGAGATGATCCCGCTGCTGGTGAGGGGTGGAACTCCGGAAATGGGTGAGGTGGTCCACCCGTCGTCTCCCGGAGTGAGGACGTGCAGGTCCGTCTGCACGTCGCGCAAGGTCACGAGCATCAGGTAGTTCTGTGTCCACGTGGCCTGTTCGAGGGAAGTGTGAGCATCGGGCGTGAAAAGGGCTGTCAGATCGCGCTTTCCGGCCAGGAAGTCGCGATAGTCGGTGACCAGGAGCGATCCGGCGGGGTGCACCTTGCCCTCGACCTCCCAGTCGGAGCGCGGACGAACGGTGAGCCAGTCGTGGTGGACGGACATGCCCGCGTCGTCGGGCACCTCGATCTTCGTCAGGGAGCCGTCCGCCGGATCGAGTTCGTAGCGTTCGCTGTTGTAGAAGTCGGTGGAGCGGCTGACGAAATGTCGTTCGAAACCGGGCACGTCCGAGTACGAGGCGCCCGCCGACACATCGGTCACATCGCCCTCGTACACGGTGACCGCATCGGTGAGAGGTGTGCCGCGCGTCCACCGCTTCGCGACGCGGGGGTAGCCGGACTCCGTCATCGACCCGTCTCCGAAGTCGGTGCCGACGTACACGGTGTTCTCGTCGATCCAGCTGATGCCGCTCTTGGCCTCGGGAAGCTCGAACGCGGCCGGGCCGGTGACGAACGTGCGCGTCTCGAGGTCGAACTCGCGGACCACGGTGGCGTCCGCACCGCCGCGCGAGAATTCGAGGAGCGCGCGTGTCTGCGCAGGACGGAGCACGGCGGCGCCGGCCCACACCCAGTTCTCGTCCTCGCTGTCGGCGAGCGCGTCGACGTCGAGCAGGATGTCCCACTCGGGATTCTCCGTCCGGTACTGCTCGCGGGTGGTGCGGCGCCAGATTCCGCGAACATGATCGGAGTCGCGCCAGAAGTTGTAGAGGTACTCGCCTCGGATCCCGGCGTAGGGAATGCGTGCGTCCATGTCGAGGACGCCGAGGACGCGCTCCTCGAGCTCCGAGAACTGCGTGTTCTCCGTGTACTCGTCGATGGTGCGGGCATTGCGTTCACGCACCCAGTCGAGGGAGGCGTCTGCGGTCACGTCTTCGAGCCAGAGGAAAGGGTCGGTCATGGGCCCATTCTTGCAGGGCCCGTGAACCACACGATTGCGCCGACGATCGGAATGACGAGGACTGCGATCGACCACACCCGCTTCCGCGAGCGTCGTCCAGGTCATGAAATCCGAGGATACCGAGCGCATGCGAGTGCGCGTGGTGGCGACCGAAATGGCTACTCGTGAGTAATACGACCAGCTCGAGACAACGATTCGGGACGGGACTACCCTGAGGAACCGTGACCTCACACTATGACGTCGTTGTCCTCGGAGCCGGTCCCGGCGGGTACGTCGCTGCTATCCGCGCGGCACAGCTGGGATTGAGCACCGCCATCATCGAGCAGAAGTACTGGGGTGGTGTGTGCTTGAACGTCGGCTGCATCCCCTCCAAGGCACTTCTCCGTAATGCCGAACTTGCGCATCTCTTCACGAAAGAGGCAAAGACCTTCGGTATCTCGGGAGAGGCGTCCTTCGATTTCGGCGCAGCCTTCGATCGCAGCCGCAAGGTCGCGGACGGGCGCGTCAAGGGCGTTCACTTCTTGATGAAGAAGAACAAGATCACCGAATACGACGGCCGCGGCACCTTCACGGGTCCCAACGGTGTCTCGGTGGAGCTGTCGAAAGGCGGCACCGAAGAGATCACGTTCGACAACGCGATCATCGCGACCGGCAGTGAGACCAAGTTGCTCCCCGGCACCGCGCTGAGCGAGAACGTGGTCACCTACGAGGAGCAGATCATGACCCGGGATCTGCCCGGGTCGATGCTGGTCGTCGGAGCCGGCGCGATCGGTATGGAGTTCGCCTACGTCCTGAAGAACTACGGCGTGGACGTCACCATCGTCGAGTTCCTCGACCGCGCACTGCCCAACGAGGACGCCGACGTCTCCAAGGAGATCACCAAGGCGTACAAGAAGCTGGGCATCACCATCAAGACCGGCGCCGCCGTGCAGTCCATCGAAGACGGCGGCGACAAGGTCACCGTGTCGATCAAGGACAACAAGTCCGGCGACGTCGAGACCGTTGTCGTGGACAAGGTGCTGCAGTCGGTCGGATTCGCGCCGCGCGTGGAGGGCTACGGCCTCGACCGCACCGGTGTTGCGCTCACCGACCGTGGTGCCATCGACATCGACGAGCGGATGCGCACCAGCGTGCCGCACATCTACGCGATCGGTGACGTCACCGCCAAGCTGCAGCTCGCGCACGTCGCGGAAGCGCAGGCCGTGGTTGCTGCCGAGACCATCGGCGACGCCGAAACCCTCGAGCTCGGCGACTACCGCATGATGCCGCGGGCGACGTTCTGCCAGCCGCAGGTTGCCTCGTTCGGTCTCACCGAGGAGCAGGCTCGAAACGAGGGCTACGACGTTCAGGTCGCGAACTTCCCGTTCATGGCCAACGGGAAGGCCCACGGCCTCGGCGATCCGACCGGCTTCGTGAAGCTCATCGCCGACAAGAAGTACGGCGAGCTGATCGGTGGGCACCTGATCGGGCCGGACGTGTCCGAATTGCTCCCCGAGCTGACGCTGGCGCAGAAGTGGGACCTCACGGTCAACGAACTCGCGCGCAACGTGCACACGCACCCGACTCTCAGCGAGGCACTGCAGGAGGCCATTCACGGCCTGGCAGGGCACATGATCAACCTCTGATCTCTGCTCCACACGGAAGCCCGCACATCCACGAGATGTGCGGGCT
Organism: Rhodococcus huquni; assembly: GCF_055231055.1. Lineage (NCBI taxonomy): Bacteria > Bacillati > Actinomycetota > Actinomycetes > Mycobacteriales > Nocardiaceae > Rhodococcus > Rhodococcus huquni. The sequence continues at coordinate 439,810 of NZ_JBUYWE010000003.1, read as the reverse complement.
TCGTCGTTGTGGGCTCAGGCGTCGGCGGCGAGGGTCCTCATCCGGTCCAATGTGTCGCGGATGATGGCTCGGAGGTCTTGGTCTCCACCGGCGTCGACCCATCGCGAGAAGGCGACGCGAAAGACGGAAATACTCATCTCCGCGGCCAAATCGGCTTCGGTGTCGCCGATACCGCGCTGCCGCAACCTGTCGGCCAGAGCCGTCGACAGTATCGCGAGTTTGCTTACCTGGCGCTCACGGAGATCGGCATTCGCGGTGATCACGATCTGTCGCATTCTTGCGGATTCGTGGTCGTCACCGACCGTGTCCGCGACAGCGTCGAGCGCGGCGGTCACGGCATCCAATGCAGTTGCGGTGGCAGGCATCTCATCGATGACTGCCAGCATGCTCTTCTCGATCTCGGCGGAGTCGGCGAAGAGGGCCTCGCGTTTGTCGGCGAAGTAGCGGAAGAACGTACGGGCAGTGACACCGGCCCGCTCGGCGATGTCCGTGACTGTCGTCTGCTCGAAGCCACGCTCCATGTACAGCGCCAGCGCGGCCTCTCGCAATCGCTCGCCGGCCCCAGGTTTCCACCGTCCCATGCTGAGAGCATAGGTGATGTCAGCCCGTGACATGCAACTCTCGCGGAAGTCATGTCATCAAGTGACATCATCGTGTAGAGTGATGTCACGAAATGACATGGAAGGTGCGGTAGCGATGAAGCGCATTCAGTACCACGAGTACGGCGGGCCCGAAGTCATGCGGCTGGAAGACTTCGAGCCGCGTCGACTCCGCTCCCAGGAGGTCTTGGTCCGCGTACGGGCCGCTGCGACCAATCCGATGGACCGTGGAATCCGCGGCGGCGCCATGAAGATGCTGACCGGGCGGAGCTTTCCGCGTGGATTCGGCCATGACTTCGCGGGCGTCGTGGAGGCTGTCGGGCCGGGGGTTTCCAGGCTCGCACTTGGCGACGAAGTACTCGGAGGAGCGTCGATGAAGGGGTCTGGAGCCTTCGCCGAGATGGTGCTCGCGTCGTCGAAAGGTGTCGTGAAGAAGCCCTCGAGTCTCTCTTTCGAGGAGGCGGCGGCGCTACCGATCGTGGGGCTCACCGCCTTTCAGGCCATCATCGAGAAGGGAAAGCTGCGACCAGGACAGACTGTTTTCGTGCACGGGAGTCTGGGTGGAGTGGGCCGCGCTGCAGTCCAGATCGCCCTGGCGCGAGGTGCCTCGGTAGGAGGCAGTTGCCGTGCAACCGCAGTGGAGGATGCGCAGGAACTCGGCATCGATCCGATCGTCGAGTTCGATTTCGATGCGACCGAATTCGCCGAGAGATTCGACATTGTCCTCGATACAGCGGACACCCTGACCAGCGAACGAGCTCGGAAGCTGCTGAAGCCTGGCGGGCGCATCGTCGGTATCCATCCCACCCCCGCCCGGCTCGCGCGCGCCACCGTTCCTGGGCCGTTCCAGGTTCTGGTGACCCGGCCCGTCACCGATGACCTCGAGCAAGTCGCACGCGCGGCCGGCGAGGGAACGCTGGGGGTTCCGATCGCTCGCAGTGTGCCCCTCTCGGATGCCGTCGCGGCCCTCACTGAATTCGAAAGCGATGACTCGCCCAAGGGCGGCAAGCTCATCGTGACAATGCCCTGACCCCCTGAACAGCTGAATTAGGAATTTTCAACATGAGTGAACAGATCTGGATCCTTGGCGGCACAGGCCGCAGTGGCCGCGCCATCGCGGCGCAACTCGCCCGAAGAGGCTTGTCCGCAGTCCTCGTCGGAAGGGACGCCACCAGACTGCAGGCCGCTGCGGAGGAGACCGGCGGCGAGACGCTCGTGGCGCCGTCGATCGCCGCGACTGCCACGGAGATTCGGCGACAGAGTCCGCGCGTGGTCATCAACACGGTCGGACCCTTCACGACGACTGCCCCGATCGTCATCGATGCTTGCCGTGCCGCCGGCAGCCATTACGTCGACTTGGCGAACGACGTCGAGGCGCTTGCCGCTACGTTCGAACGGCACGACATGGCTGTCGAGGCCGGTCTGACGCTGGTCACCGGTGCCGGTTTCGGCGTGACCGCTACCGAGAGTGTCGTCGTGAAGCTGTGCGAAGGGCTTCCCACACCCCTCCGGGTCCGGGTCGACATGCTGCCGTCCATGGCGAGGGAAGAAGGGATTGCCGGTGAGGCTCTGGTCGGCACCTTGCTGAGCAGCCTCGAAGGCCTTCGGGTCAGTGACGGTCGGTTGGTATCCGCCCCGGTCGGTGCCGAAGCGCGGGAACTCACCTTGCCGGACGGGACGACCGTGACCTCGGCGAGTATGCCGCTCGGTGAACTTCTTGCAGCCCAACGGGCGAGCGGCGCCCGCTTTGTGCTGTCGGCATCCAGCGAAGCGCCGTCCTCGTTCTTGGCGCGGAAGATGGTGTCGGCCGTGGGAGCGCTCATGCGATGGGAACGACTGAGAACGTTTGCAACTCGTCACCTCGCACGGATGCCCGTCAAGGCGAAAGAAGCCCCGCGCGAACACTCGTGGGGCCATGCGGTTGTGACGTGGGCAGACGGCAAGACCAGGGAAGGCTGGCTGCGGTTGGGGGACGCTCACGAGTACACCGGTGCCGTTCCTGCGGAAATCGCCCAGCGCCTGCTCGCCGGTTCGGGTCGGCCCGGCGCCTACACTCCGGCCGCACTCTTCGGTGCCACGCTTGCCACTGCGTGCGGCGGCGAATACGTGCTGGAGCCTGGCGCGTGAAGTCGAGGGGCTCGTTCAGTCGGCGCGGGTGTAGCGCTCGCGAGCCTCGAGTACCTCCGGCATGCTCGCCTCGACGAATTCGATGAGACCCTGCAAGCGCTGAGCCACCTTCTCGCCGAGCGGGGTGAGGCTGTATTCCACTTTCGGGGGGATCGCCGTGAGCACCTCGCGCCGTACGAGTCCGTCCCGTTCGAGGGCCTGCAACGTCTGGGACAGCATTCGCTCACTGACGCCGTCCACGCGGCGGCGGAGTTCGCCGAATCGATAGTTGCCCTCCCCGAGGGCGGCGAGTGCGAGCACACCCCAACGCCCTGTGACGGTCTGCAGCGTGTCTCGCGACGCACAGTCCCGTGCGAAGACGTCGGCTTCGAAATTGGCCTCTTGCATATGCGCAGTCTACGCGAACGGGTAAGTGCTTACGGTGTAGTTGACACTAACTAAGAGTTAGTGGATGGTTGTAAGGGTTAGAAACGACAACCTTCAGGGAGTTCACATGACCATCGCAGTCACCGGCGCCACCGGAAACCTCGGCCGACTCGCACTCGACGCCCTCGTGGAACGCGGTAGCGCTCCGAGTGAACTGGTCGCGATCGTGCGCGATCCCGCGAAGGCGGCGGAACTGTCCGCCCAGGGTGTCGACGTGCGCCGCGCGGACTACAACGACCGCGCGGCACTCGAGAAGGCGTTCGCCGGTGTCGACAAACTGCTGATGGTGTCGTCGAGCGAGGTCGGTCAGCGGGAAGCGCAGCACGCCAACGTCATCGACGCGGCCACTGCCGCCGGAGTGGGATTCATCGCGTACACCAGCGTGATACGAGCAGACTCGAGTTCGCTCGGCCTGGCCACGGAACACCTCGCGACCGAGAAGAAGCTGGCCCAGTCGGGGATCGACCACGCGCTGCTTCGCAACGGCTGGTACTGGGAGAACTACCTCGGTAGTGTCCCGTCTGCCGTCGAATCGGGGAAACTGCTCGGCAGCGCTGAGGACGGTCGTGTCGCCGGCGCGACGCGCAAGGACTACGCAGAGGCCGCCGCGGCCGTGATGCTTGCCGACAATCAGGCCGGCAAGGTGTACGAGCTCGGTGGCGATCAGCGCCTGACGTACCGGGAACTGGCTGCGGCCATCGGGGAGAACGCGGGCAAGACAGTCGAATACGTCAACTTGCCGCAGGCCGAGTACGCCGGCGTCCTCGAACAGGCCGGGCTTCCCGCCGCGGTGGCGAACATGCTCGCCGACTCGGACGCCGGTGTCGCTGTGGGCGCACTCGACACCGACTCGGGCGACCTGCAGAAGTTGCTCGGCCGCGAGTCCACGCCGTTCTCGGCCGTGTTGGAGCGCTGAACAACGTGCCTGAGTGCACACAAACCCGCATTTCCGGCGGAATCCCGTCGCAGATTGCGATTTGTGTGCACTCAGCCCGCATCTAACGGTGCAGCGCGGCCACCAGGCGCTGGACGAGACCGAGAATCGTCAGGTCGCGGGACGAACGTCGGTAGGTGGCAACTCGCACCGGCCCGGCGAACCGCTTGCGCGTGATTGCCTGGGGTGTCACGAATTCCCGTAGCCCTTCCGCTCCGTGGATGCGCCCGAAACCGGAAGAGCGGACACCGCCGAACGGCAGGGTGGGGATGCCGCCGTAGCTGATCACGTCGTTGATGCTGACCATTCCGGTGTGTAGACGATCGGTGATCTCGCCGGCGCGCTCGTATCCGAAAACTGCAGCACCCAAGCCGTATTCGGAGGAATTCGTCAGATCGACTGCGGTGTCGATGTCGGGGACGCGCGTAACCACGACGACCGGTCCGAAGGTTTCTTCGCGGACGGCCGCGGACTCCTCCGGAACGTCGACCAGTACCACCGGGTCGACGAACGGCGGACGAACCGACTCGGGACCACCTACGAGTGCGCGCCCACCATCGGCAATCGCACTGTCGATGTGACGACGAACGATGTCGAGTTGGCCGGGCATGGTGACGGGTCCGTAATCCTTTCCGGCCTGCAAGGTTCGGGCGCGTTCGGTGATCCGCCGAACGAACGCGTCGTATACCGAGTCGACGACGTACACACGCTCGACTCCGGCGCACGATTGCCCGCCGTTCATCACCGCACCCCACAGGGCGCCGTCCGCTGCCGCGTCCAGGTCGGCGTCGTAGTCGACGATGAGCGCATCCTTCCCGCCCAACTCCATCAGGACAGGGGTGAGCGTGGTCGAGCACGCGGCCATCACCTTGGATCCCGTCGGCCCCGATCCGGTGAATGCCAACTTGTCCACCCCCGAGGCGCAGAGCGCTGCGCCGGTCTCGCCGCCGCCGAACACGGTCCGGAACACCGGATGGTCGGGAACGGCCTCGGCGAAGGTGTCCGACAGCCAGTGGCCGATCGCAGGGGTGTGTTCGGACGGTTTGAACACGACCGCATTGCCGGCGGCCAGTGCGTAGCCGATCGAACCCATCGGTGTGTAGATCGGATAATTCCACGGTCCGATCACACCGATGACGCCATAGGGGCGGTAGCGGATTCGCGCGGCCTGGTTGAACATGAGCAGGCCCGGTGACACCCGCTTGTCGCGAAGTGTCTTGCCGGCGTGGCGCGCCGCCCAGTCCAGGTGGTCGATGGTCAGCGTCAGCTCGAGCAGCGCATCTGCCTGCACCTTGCCGTTCTCCCGATGCAGGAGGTCGAAGAGTTCCTCCCGCCGCGCCGACATCACTCGCTTCCAGCGCAGGAGATGCGTGCGCCGCTCGTCGGGGCCGATCGAGCGCCAGTTCTCCGCGGCGCGTCGAGTGTCGGCAACCGCGGTGTTCACCGCGTCGGCGTCGTCGATGGCGAACTCGGCGACGACTGTGCCGTCTACCGGATCCGTCGATGTCAGGGTGCTGGCGCTTGTCATGACGCAAAGTCTGACACCGTGTCAGACTTTGCGTCAAGTATGGTGTTCGCATGACGTTCAAGCGGCGCAGCACTCGCGAGAGGCGAGCGATCGCCGAGCAGGCAGTCCTGGATTCGACGAGCGAGCTGCTGGGCGAAGGCATCGAGTTCGCAGACCTGACGGTGGAGCAGATCGCTCGTCGCGCCGGCATTTCCAGGCCCGCCTTCTACGGCCATTTCGTCGACAAGAGTGCCCTTCTCGTTCGGTTGGTCGAGACGGTCATCGGGCCCGTCTCCATGCGAGCGGACGAGGAACTGGGCGGGTTGCCATCCGGTCCCGACCACGTCGAGACGGCCGTGAGCTCGCTCGTCGTCCTCTTGACGCCGAGCATTCCCGTCCTGCGGTCCGTGGTGCAGACCGCCACGTACGACGACGTTGTGCGTCAGGCGTGGCAGCACATGACGGACAGGGTGAGCGTCGCGGTCGCATCACGGATCCGGCAGCAGCAGGAAGCAGGTGTCGCGCTACCGGGTGACGCAGACCTTCTGGCTCACGTCCTGGTGACGACAACGGTCGACACCATCGGCTTGCATATGGCGGACCGAGACGATGCCGGACGTGAGGCGCTCTCGAATACCCTGGCGCTGCTGTGGCGCCGCACCGCCTACGGAAGCGCCTGACAAGGGCTTGTCAGAAGTCCCGATCCAGGCGCAGTGTGCCGATCGTGGTGGCCAACCCGTCGTATTGCGTGATCAGAAGGACGATCTCGATCAGGCGCCGGTCGTCGTAGTGAGCGGCAAGCGCCGACCATGTCTCGTCTGTGACGTTCTTGGCGGCGACCAATTCGTCGACTGCGGTGAGTAGTGCGCGGTGCTTCTCGCTCCACCCCGGTGCGCCGGGACCTTCGACGATCCGATCGAGGATCGTGGGGGTGACGCCGGCGCGGCGGCCGAGGCGTTCGTGGTGGTCCATCTCGTACCGGCACTCGCGAAGGTGTGCCACGCGGATGATCACCAACTCGGACTCGTGCCGGGGCAGGCGGCCACCGGGCATGAGCTTGCCCGAGTAGTGCAACCATCCGCGGAAGAGCCCGCCGGTGCGGCCGAGAGTGCTGAACAGGTGCGCGTCCGGCGTTCGGGACGCCGTCGACAGCACCCGCCACACGATCCAGTTGACGGGCCCCAACTCCTTGAAGCGTCCCGGTGGGATTCGAGGTGTCACGGTGGCTCCTGTGTCGAGGTTTCCTACGCGAGCATACGTAACGGGCGTCACTTCCCCAGCAGCATCTCGGTATAGATTCGTGCGAGGCGTGCATTCACGCCACCGACCGCGATCACGCCAGGAGTTGGGGAATGTCAGCGAACGCAGATGTCATCGTCGTAGGTGCCGGCCTGGCCGGCCTCGTCGCCACCCACGAGCTGGTGAAGGCGGGCAAGCGAGTGGTGGTCGTCGATCAGGAGAACGAGTCGAACCTCGGCGGGCAGGCGTTCTGGTCGCTGGGCGGACTGTTCCTCGTCGATTCGCCCGAGCAGAGGCACCTGGGAATCAAGGATTCCTACGACTTGGCGATGCAGGACTGGCTGGGATCCGCCGGATTCGACCGTGAGCGCGAGGACCACTGGGGCCGGCAGTGGGCGCGGGCCTACGTGGAGTTCGCGGCCGGCGAGAAGCGTTCGTATCTGGGCGATCTCGGTCTGAAGCTGATGCCGAACGTGGGATGGGCAGAACGTGGGTCCGGGCTGGCGGACGGTCACGGCAACTCGGTCCCGCGATTCCACATAGCGTGGGGGACCGGCCCCGAGGTCGTTCGGGTGTTCCGTGAACCGGTGCTCCGGGGCGTTGCAGACGGGTTGGTGACCTTCGCGTACCGGCATCAGGTGGACGAGCTGATCACGTCGAACGGCGCAGCAGTAGGCGTGCGCGGGACGGTTCTCGAACCGTCCTCGGAGGAACGCGGCGTGCAATCTTCACGTACACCGGTCGGCGATTTCGAGCTTCGTGCGAGTGCGGTTGTCGTCACCTCCGGCGGGATCGGCGCCAATCAGGAACTCGTGCGCCAGAACTGGCCCGAGGATCGGATGGGGCCGATGCCGCAGAACATGATCTGCGGGGTGCCGGCCCACGTCGACGGGCGGATGCTCGGAATCACGGAGTCGGCGGGCGGCAGCATCGTCAACCGAGATCGTATGTGGCACTACACCGAAGGGATCAAGAACTGGGACCCGATCTGGCCGAACCACGGGATCCGCATCATTCCCGGTCCTTCGTCTCTGTGGCTCGATGCCACCGGAAAGCGGATGCCGATTCCTGCGTTCCCCGGCTTCGATTCCTTGGGAACTCTCGAGCACATCGCACGATCGGGATACGACTACACGTGGTTCGTTCTCACTCAGTCGATCATCGAGAAGGAGTTCGCGCTCTCTGGGTCGGAGCAGAACCCGGACATGACAGGCAAGGACCTCAAGCTCCTGCTCCAAAGGGTGAAGAAGGGCGCAACGGGACCCGTCGAGGCGTTCAAGGAACACGGTGAGGACTTCGTCGTTCGCGACAACCTCCGAGATCTCGTGGACGGGATGAACGCCATCGCACCCGGACCTCAGCTCGACTACGACCAGGTCGAGAAGGAAGTGGTGGCACGCGATCGGCAACTCGACAACGCCTACACCAAGGACATGCAGGTCATGGCGATCAGGAACGCTCGAAGCTTCCTGCCGGACAAGGTGACACGGGTGGCCAAGCCGCACAAGCTTCAGGATCCGAAGTTCGGCCCACTCATCGCTGTACGACTGAACCTGTTGACACGCAAGACGCTCGGCGGGCTCGAGACGAACCTGGACTCGCAGGTGATGCGGCCGGACGGAACCCCGTTCGAGGGTCTGTACGCGGCCGGAGAGGTTGCCGGATTCGGCGGCGGCGGCGTGCACGGCTACAACGCGCTCGAGGGCACCTTCCTCGGTGGATGCATCTTCTCCGGTCGGGCCGCAGGACGCGCTCTGGGGCGCTCCGTGTAGGAAGCGCCCCAGAGGGCGGGTCGAAAGGTGTTGCGGTGGTGAACCGCTCGATCGATCAGGAGAACGGCATGTCCTGCACCGTGGACTCGTCGATCTCCGGAAGGTCGAGCGGCACACCGAAATCGTGGTAGCGCTTGACCTGAGTGCCGTCGTCCTCCTGCACGAGGCGTCCGGACCCGTCGACCCAGTACTCCGTGGTGTCCGGCAGCATCGCTGCCATTCCGGCCCGCGCCTCCTCGGGCATCGGGGCGTCACCTTCGCCGCGCATGGCGCCGAGGGTCATGTCGACAACAGCCTGCTTGTCCATCGTCACCACGTAGTGGGTGGTGTCGACTCCGTCGAGGGTCTCGGGCTCTGTCTCTTCGACGTTCTTCGCGGTATCCAGCAGTGAGGAGACGAATTCCGGGTCGAATGCCCGGGTCATCATCGCGCCCATGCCCGAGTCCGCGACGGGCACTCGGTACCACTTTCCGGCCTCGGCCCCTGCGGACCCCTGTGCGAACTTGATGAACAGGTCCTGTTCGTGCAGGAACGACGTGAAGGCAGCTCCGGTCGGTCCGCCTGCCGGAGCATCGGTGAGCACGATCTTGTTCGGATGATCGATCTGAGCGGTGGACTCGACGCCGTCCTTGATCGATGTCACACGCATCGGGTCGCGGAACGTGTTGTCGACGGCGGCTGCGAGCTGGTCGGCCGGAGTGTCCGGTGTGTCATTGCCGCCGAAGGCGACGAATCCGACCGTGACGGCCACCGCGGCAGCGGCGACCACTCCTGCGGCCACGAAGAGTCCCCGCTTGCTCTTCGGTGCGGGCGCTGACTGCACCGGCTGTGTCGACATGTCGTCAGGTGCCTGGGTAGGCGCCTGATCCTGGGTCGGCTGCATAGCTGAATATTCCCCCCGTTAAGCGACCGGACCCTTGTCCGGTTCGGCTGCGCAACCATACATGGGCTACTGAATGACGTACGGCGACACCGAACTGCGGTGCTCGCTGATATCCAGGTCCTTACCGAGGGGCGGGAATGCGCGCTGTGGGCAGTTGAGTCGTTCGCAGACACGGCATCCCGCGCCGATCGGGGTGCCGGGGTTGGACTCGTCGAGGTCGAGGCCGTCACCGTAGACGAGTCGATGAGCATGCCGAATTTCGCACCCGAGGCCGATCGCGAAGGTCTTGCCGGGCTGTCCGTACCGCGCAGCCCTGCGTTCGACGGTGCGCGCGATCCAAAGGTAGCGGCGACCGTCCGGCATCTGAGAGATCTGATTCATGATCTTTCCGGGATACGAGAACGTCTCGTACACGTTCCACAACGGGCAGGTTCCACCACTGGTGGAGAAGTGAAAACCCGTGGCGGACTGACGTTTCGACATGTTTCCGGCGCGATCGACTCGGACGAACATGAATGGAACTCCCCGTAGCTTGGGGCGCTGCAACGTGGAAAGGCGGTGGCACACGGTCTCGTAGCTCACCGCGTAGAAGGCGGACAGGCGTTCGATGTCGTAACGGAAGTCCTCCGCCACCTCGTGGAACTGACCGTAGGGGAGCACCGTTGCGGCGGCGAAGTAGTTGGCCAGACCGAGGCGGGCGAGTGCGAGCGAGGAATCGCTCGTGAAGTTGCCTTCCTCTACGAGCTTCTCGATCAGCTCGCCGTGTTCGAGGTAGGCGAGTTCGGTTGCGAACTTGAACACCTGCTGTCCGCCCGACAGGTGAGGCGAGATCTCGAGGATTCTGGTCTCGGGGTCGTACCGGTGCAGTACGCCCTCGCCGAGGTCGATGCGCTTCTGAATCTGCACGTCGTGCACCGATTGCAGTCGACGGGCGACCTCGCCGCCGACGTCACCCCGGTGGAAACGCATTCTCGCGGTCAGTTCCTCCGCGGCGGTGTCCAGTTCGTGGAGGTAGTTCTGCCGCTGATAGAAGTAGTCGCGTACTTCCTCGTGGGGCATGGTGATCGCTCCGCTGCCGCTGCCGTCGCTGTAGCGGTCTTCCGTGGCGGCCGCGAGCTGGGCGGTGGTGTTGCGGAACCGGCGATGCATGTTGACCATCGATTTCGCGAGCCCAGGGTGAGTCGACACCATCTCGGCGATCTCCTGAGCGTCGGCGTCGATCCCCATCTCCTGGTCGAGCGCCACCTCCCGCATCTCCGCGATCAGACGGGTGTCGTCCTGGGAAGAGAAGAACGTGGTGTCGACTCCGAACACCTCGCTGATCCGCAGAAGAACCGGGACGGTGAGGGGGCGGACGTCGTGCTCGATCTGATTCAGATAGCTGGCCGAGATCTCCAGGGACTTCGCCAGTGCGGCCTGGCTCATTGCTCGCTCGGTCCGTAGCTGACGGAGCCGTGCACCCACGAAGGTCTTGGACATTTCTCCAGGTTACGAGCGGTTCACTGTGTTCGCAACGAATCATTGGCAGTCTTAGCGAGACGCGGGATACGGGCTGAGTGCACACGAATCGCGTTTTGCGACGGGATCCCGTCTCGGAAGCCGATTTGTGTGCACTCAGGCACGTTCGACCCTCGGGTCGGCGTGGTGATTGTCCTCACACGGCGTCGGGGCGGTGATGTGAGGTGGCCGCCGAAGCGGAGTGGAGTGGTTCGCGGGTCGGTGGTTCTGTTCGGTACTCGGGTTTTCATTAACCCCGAGGTAGATACCTACTTGCCAGTAGGAACTGGCGCTGGACGGGGCGCCCAAGCATCTGCTTGGTTCATTGGTTCATTCGCAAACTTAGCAAAGTGCGCTGAAAAGCTAGCCAAGATTGGCATTAGCAACAGGTAGACGGCACTTTTTGGTTGTGCCATTCTCGGTAAGTACATCCGAAAGGCCCTGGCAAGGATGTGAAGCAGTACATCCGTACCGGAGCCAGCAATCTAGAGAGTGGAGTCTTGATGTCGACCACCGGCACCCCGAAGACCGCAGCTGAAATTCAGCAGGATTGGGACACCAACCCGCGCTGGAAGGGCATTACCCGTAACTACACGGCCGAGCAGGTTGTGCAGCTCCAGGGCAGCGTCGTCGAAGAGGCGACCCTCGCCCGCCGTGGTTCCGAGATCCTGTGGGACCTCGTGAACAACGAGGATTACATCAACTCGCTCGGTGCCCTCACCGGCAACCAGGCCGTGCAGCAGGTCCGCGCGGGCCTCAAGGCCATCTACCTGTCCGGTTGGCAGGTCGCCGGCGACGCGAACCTTTCCGGCCACACCTACCCGGACCAGAGCCTCTACCCGGCCAACTCGGTTCCGCAGGTCGTTCGCCGCATCAACAACGCTCTGCTCCGCGCGGACGAGGTTGCCAAGGTCGAGGGTGACACCTCGGTCGAGAACTGGCTCGCCCCGATCGTCGCCGACGGTGAGGCCGGCTTCGGTGGCGCTCTCAACGTCTACGAGCTGCAGAAGGCCATGATCGCGTCCGGCGTTGCCGGCTCGCACTGGGAGGACCAGCTCGCGTCGGAGAAGAAGTGCGGCCACCTCGGTGGCAAGGTGCTCATCCCCACGCAGCAGCACATCCGCACCCTGACCTCGGCTCGTCTCGCAGCCGACGTCGCGGACGTTCCCACCGTCGTCATCGCGCGTACCGATGCCGAGGCCGCAACCCTCATCACCTCCGATGTGGACGAGCGTGACCGCCCGTTCCTCGACGGAACCCGCACGGACGAGGGCTTCTACGGAATCAAGAACGGCATCGAGCCCTGCATCGCGCGTGCCAAGGCATACGCCCCGTACTCCGACCTCATCTGGATGGAGACCGGCGTGCCGGACCTCGAGGTCGCCAAGAAGTTCGCCGAGTCGGTTCGCAGCGAGTTCCCGGACCAGCTGCTGGCCTACAACTGCTCGCCGTCCTTCAACTGGAAGGCGCACCTGGACGACGCCACCATCGCGAAGTTCCAGAAGGAGCTCGGCGCAATGGGCTTCAAGTTCCAGTTCATCACCCTGGCGGGCTTCCACTCGCTCAACTACGGCATGTTCGACCTGGCACACGGCTACGCCCGCGACGGCATGACCGCGTTCGTCGACCTGCAGCAGCGTGAGTTCAAGGCTGCCGAGGAGCGTGGCTTCACCGCCATCAAGCACCAGCGTGAGGTTGGCGCCGGCTACTTCGACCGCATCGCCACCACGGTCGACCCCAACACGTCCACCGCGGCGCTGAAGGGCTCCACCGAAGAGGGCCAGTTCCACTAAGAACTGACTGCTTCGAATGTTCTACCCCTGCGGGAGTGGTCCTCTCGGACCACTCCCGCAGGTGAACAACCCCCCTCCACTCAACGAAAGGCAGCTGACGTGAGCAGCGAAAAGATTCAGCGCGTCGGCGTGATCGGCGCCGGGATCATGGGTGCCGGAATCGCCGAAGTGTGCGCACGCGCGCATGTCGACGTCCTGGTGTTCGAGCAGACCCGTGAGCTCGCCGCAGCCGGACGCTCGCGCATCCTCCGTTCTCTCGATCGTGGCGTGAGCAGCGGAAAGATCACCGAGCGTGAGCGTGAGCAGGCAGCATGGCGCCTGCGTTTCACCTCCGATCTCGGCGACTTCGCCGACCGGCAGTTCGTTGTGGAGGCGGTCGTCGAGGACGAGAAGGTCAAGGGCGAGATTTTCACCGAACTCGACCAGATCGTCACCGATCCCGATGCGGTGTTGGCCTCCAACACCTCGTCGATCCCGATCATGAAGCTCGGCATCGCCACCAAGCGTCCCGAGCGCGTCATCGGAATGCACTTCTTCAACCCGGTGCCGGTTCTGCCGCTCGTGGAACTCGTCACCACCCTCAAGACCAGCGCCACCGTCAACGAGCGCGCAGAGGCGTTCGCGAGCGATGTTCTCGGCAAGCAGGTCGTTCGTTCGGCCGACCGCTCCGGATTCGTCGTCAATGCTCTTCTGGTTCCGTACCTGCTCTCGGCCATTCGCATGGTGGAGTCCGGGTTCGCAACGAAGGAAGACATCGACAAGGCCACCGTCCTCGGTCTCGCACATCCGATGGGCCCGTTGGCTCTGACGGACCTCGTCGGTCTCGACACCGTCAAGTCGATCGCGGACTCGATGTACGAAGAGTTCAAGGAGCCGTTGTACTCCGCCCCGCCGCTGCTGCTTCGCATGGTCGAAGCAGGACTGACCGGCAAGAAGTCGGGCGCGGGCTTCTACGAGTACGGCGACAACGGCCGCGCGAACAAGAAGGCGAGCTAGGTTTACAGACGTCGCCCCTGTGCGCCTTTCGCGGTCCCGGTAGTTTCGTTCTTGCCGGTGTCTGCGAGAGGCGCACAGGTGGTTCTGGGTAATGAAGTGTGAGCGCAGAAAGGTAGACCGCATGTCCAGCACGGAAGCATACGGCTCCAGCGTCCTGGGATATCCGCGAATCGGACCCCACCGTGAACTGAAGCGCGCGCTCGAGGCCTACTGGCACGGGACTTCCGACAAGGAGTCGCTGCTGGCAGTAGCCAAGGATCTCCAGGAAGAAACGTGGAGCGAACTCGCCGCCACGGGTCTGACCCAGGTGCCCGGAAACACGTTCTCGTTCTACGACCACGTGCTCGACAACGCGCTGTTGTTCGGAGCCGTCCCGGAACGGTTCAAGCCACTCGAGAACGAACTCGACGAGCTGGACTTCTACTTCACCATGGCTCGCGGCCGCCCCGATTTCCCGCCGCTCGAGCTGGTGCGGTTCTTCGGCACCAACTACCACTACCGTCAGCCCGAACTGGATGAGAACACGACCTTCTCGCTGAGGTCGGAGACGGTGCTCGACGAGTTCGAGCGCGCGAAGGCGCGGGGGATCGAGCTTCGCCCCGTCGTGCTCGGCCCGGTGTCGCTGCTGCTGCTCTCGAAAATCGGCCCCACATCCGAGCAGGAGGGGTTCTCGACACTCGATCTGTTGGACCGCATTCTGCCCGAGTACGAGCGCCTGTTCGAGCAGCTTGCGCAGGCCGGCGCCACCTGCATTCAGCTCGACGAACCGTCCTTCACAGAAGACCGCACACCCGAGGAACTCGAAGCACTGCGCCGCGCCTACGAGACGTTGTCGCACGCCCCGATGCGGCCCCGTCTCCTGGTGACCGGCCCGTACGGCTGGCTCGGTGACGCGCTGCCGATTCTCGCTGCCACGAAGGTCGAGGCCCTCGGTCTCGACCTGGTCAGCGGCAAGGTCAGCCCCGACGATCTTGCGAAGATTCCCGGTATCAAGCGCAAGCGCATCTACGCGGGCGTCGTGAACGGCCGCAACGTGTGGCGGGTCGACCGCTACGTGACGCTCACCTACTTGAACGCACTGAAGGACGTGGTGCCGGACCTGGTGGTCTCGACATCGACGTCCCTTCTGCACGTGCCGTACGACGTGCTGTCCGAGTACGACATTCCCGGTGACGTCGCGGACCGTCTCGCCTTCGCCAAGCAGAAGGTGGGAGAGGTCGTTTCGCTTGCGAAGGCCCTCACCGAAGGCCCGTCGGACAAATGGCGCAAGCGGCCGACGTCCGTGCACTTCAAGCTCAAGCACGCGGTGCGCGCACGGGTCAATGCGGTCACGCCGGCCGATCGTGTCCGTGCCCCGTACGAGGAACGGCGTATCGCACAGCAGAAGCGGTTGAACCTGCCTCCGGTTCCGGCGACCACGCTGGGTTCGTTCCCGCAGACCGATGCGGTCCGTCATGCCCGGTACGAACTGGGTCAAGGACGCCTCGAGTGGGACGAGTACTACAAGCGGATCCAGGCCGAGATCGAGTCGACGATTCGACTGCAGGAAGACATCGGTCTCGACGTCTTCGTGCATGGCGAGCACGAGCGCAACGACATGATCCAGTACTTCGCGGAACTGCTGGAGGGTTACGCCTTCACCCACAACGGTTGGGTGCAGGCCTACGGTTCACGCTGCACGCGGCCACCGATTCTCTACGGCGACGTCGTGCGCCCGAAGCCGATGACGGTCGAATGGATCGCTTACGCGCAGTCGTTGACCGACAAGCCGGTGAAGGCGATGTTGACCGGCCCCGTCACGATGATCGCTCGTTCCTTCGTCCGCCAGGACCAGCCGCTCTACGAGACGGCCGAGCAGTTGGCACTCGTGGTTCGTGACGAGATCGCCGATCTCGAGGCGGCGGGTATCGCGATCATCCAGGTGGACGAACCTGCGATTCGTGAACTGCTGCCGCTCCGCGAGGACGGGCGTGAGGCGTACCTGGAATGGGCGGTCGATGCGTTCCGTCTCGCGACGGGTGGCGCCAAGCCGGAAACTCAGATCCACACCCACCTCACCTACTCGGGTCGGTCGTCGGTGGTCGACGCAATCGAGCGATTGGATGCGGACGTCACGGCGATCGTCGCGACGCGGTCGATCACCTGGGTGCTCGATGCCATCAAGGAACGCGCCCTCACTCACGGTGTGGGGCCAGGTGTGTACGAGAGCCGTTCGGCTCGCATTCCGGACATCGACGAGCTCGACGAACTGCTGACCGAGGCGGCCGAATCGCTTCCCCTGGACAGGCTGTGGGCGAATCCGGACGGTGGTCTCAAGACGCGGCACTACTGGCAACTCGAACCGTCCCTGCGAAACCTTGTGGCGGCGGCGCGGCGCCTTCGTCGGCGGGCTGCCAAGGCGGTCGAGCAGCAGGAGCAGTAACGCGGTTCTGCGTCGGCGGACGAGAAAGAGTAAATATGTATGCATGGTTACCGCCGCTGCATACGCTGTCACGTCCGCCGACTCCGCATTCGAGAAGACCACGCTGGAACGTCGTGATCTCGGACCGCTCGACATCCTGATCGACATCAAGTTCGCCGGCATCTGCCACTCGGACATTCACACTGCGCGCAACGAGTGGGGCGGCACTCGCTATCCGGTGGTGCCCGGCCACGAGATCGCCGGGGTCGTGTCCGCGGTCGGATCCGACGTCACGAAGCATCAGGTGGGGGACCGAGTCGGCGTCGGCTGTTTCGTGGATTCGTGCGGTGAGTGCGAGGCGTGCCGTGCGGACGAGGAGCAGTACTGCGTCCAGGGGGTCACCGCTACCTACAACTCGCGCGGCCGTGACGGTGAGCGGACGCAGGGCGGGTACTCGACGCACGTGGTGGTGACCGAACGCTTCGTCGTCGCCATCCCCGACGGCCTCGGTCTGGATGTCGCGGCACCGCTGTTGTGCGCGGGAATCACCCTCTATTCGCCGCTGGCGCACTGGGGCGCTGGGCCGGGCAAGAAGGTTGCCGTCATCGGCATGGGCGGTCTCGGCCACGTGGGTGTGAAGATCGCCCACGCGATGGGCGCCGAGGTGACGGTGCTGAGTCAGTCACTGAGTAAGCAGGAGGACGGTCGCAGGTTCGGTGCCGACGGCTACTACGCAACGAGTGATCCGGCAACCTTCGAGGAATTGCGCGGACGATTCGACCTCGTTCTGAACACGGTGTCGGTCAACCTCGACATCGATGCCTACATGTCGTTGCTGGCCATCAACGGAACTCTCGTCGAATTGGGTCTTCCCGAGAAGCCGATCGAGGTGCGCGCGTTCAGTCTCGCGGCGAACCGTCGCAGCCTTGCCGGGTCGATGGTCGGTGGGCTCGCGCAGACTCAGGAGATGCTGAACTTCTGCGCCGAGCACGGCATCGGCGCAGAGATCGAGGTGATCGCTGCGGACGACATCGATTCCGCGTACGAGCGCGTTATCGCGAGCGACGTTCGCTACCGGTTCGTGATCGACACCGCGACCATCTGATCCGGCTCGGTCAGGTGGAAGTGCCGGCGACGAGTACGAGCACGAATCCCGCGACGATGATCCCGACTCGGACGTAGTGCAGGCGGTCCCAGCGCTGTTGCTGCTCTCGCCAGTCGCTCGGGTGATCGTCCGCCGTCCACGTCGCCGAGCGGTTGTTGATCGGGACGAGCAGTGCGATCGACAGGACGACGCTGATCGTCAGGAGGATTGCTGCGATGGCTGCGGGTGGCGCGGGCGGCTCACCCCAGGTGACGGCCGCGAGGGCGGCCGTCAGCGCGAGCGAGCCGAAGTACCAGAAGGGCATCAGCCGACCGAGCATGCGTGCCCCGTCGGCGCGCGCCTCGAGCGCTGGGCCTGCGGGGAGTCGCAACAAGATCGGATTGACGACGAAGGCGACGGCGAACTCCACCCCCACCATCAGTCCGACGACCGTCGCAGTGACAACGGCGAGAACCTGTGTCATGACCACTCCAATCTAGCGACGCTAGAAAATCTAGCAATGCTAATGTAGGCCGTGATTCATCCGACCGCAAGGAGTAGACGTGGCCGACTCGGAGATTCGACAGCGCCGCAGCGACGAACGACGTCGGCAGATTCTGGACGCCGCCCGCGCGCGGGCCGATACCGACGGGTGGTCCGCGGTGACCACTCGCCACCTTGCGGCCTCGATCGGCTTCACTCAGCCGGTTCTCTACGGACACTTTCCGGGCGGGAAGGTCGAGATCATGCGGGCTGTCGCACTCGAGGGATTCGCAGAGCTGGCGCAAGAGTGCCACGCTGCGGTGGCGCGCAAGCGTGGTACGAAGGCGGTCGAGGCGGCAGCTGTGGCGTACCTCGAGTTCGCGTCCGCTCACCCAGCGCTGTACGAGGCGATGTTCCAGCTGCCGATCGAGGCGCGGTTCGCGCAAGACGACAACGAGACGGAGCTGCGCTCTGCGTTCGATGCGCTCGCCGATGTGATCGACGACGGTGACGGCACGGCGACCGAGGTGTTGTGGGGAGCGCTACACGGCATCAGCCTGTTGGAGGCTGCGGGACGGATGCGCGCCGAGCATCGTGGACACCGCGTCGGTGAGCTCGCGCGGCGGTTCGGTACTCGGTAGAGAAAGTTCAGTTGTCGAGGTGCTCGCGTAGCAGGGTGAGTGTCTTCGCGAGGAGCCGTGACACGTGCATCTGCGAGATTCCGACCTGCTGTGCGATCTGGGTCTGTGTCATGTTTCCGAAGAACCGGAGGAGGAGAACGGTTCGTTCGCGTTCGGGTAGTGAATCGAGGAGCGGCCTGAGGGTCTCGTGGTTGTCGACGTCCTCGATGGCCGTGTCGTAGTCGCCCAGGGTTTCTAGCATGGACACCTCGCCCGGCCGGTCCGAAGAGGTGTTGTCGACCGAGACGGTCTGGTACGCGTTGCCGGCGAGCAGTCCCTGCGCCACGTCCTCCGGGGAGATGTCGAGTGCGGAGGCGAGTTCGCTCACGGTCGGGGCATGCCCGAGTCGCTGCGACAGTTCGCTGGTGGCTTGGCCCAGCGCGAGGTGGATTTCCTTCATTCGGCGCGGCACCCGTACGGCCCAGCCGGTGTCGCGGAAATGTCTGCGAACCTCGCCCATGATCGTGGGCACGGCGAAGGACACGAAGTCGGATCCGCGGGTGACGTCGAACCGGTCCACGGCGTTCACCAAGCCGAGTCTGGCAACCTGAACGAGGTCGTCGTGGGCTTCGCCGCGTCCGTCGAAGCGGCGGGCGATGTGTTCTGCGAGGGGGAGACACCGAGTGACGAGAGCATCGCGGCGCCTTCTGCGCGCCGGATCGTCGGGAGAGAAGGTTTCCAATTCCTCGAACATGGCCTTGACGTCTTTGTACTCGTCCGGCCACTTCGTCCGAATATGTTCTCCCCCTGCGGGCTTCACGAATGAATGCCCTTCGATCTGACGAACTCGATCGTGGTGATCGACCCACCGCTGGCGTCGGGCTCTCGAGTCATGTCGATGGAGTCGGTCAGTGCGTTCAGCACGTGCCAACCGAACGAGTTGTCACGAGCGTCGTCCCACGCAGCAGTCGTGGTCGAGACCTCAACGCGCAGTGCATTGTTGGAATACTGAAGACGACACACCAGAACGGCTTCCGGTGTGGATCGAACGATCAGATAGGTGCAGGCTTCGTCCATCGCGAGTTTGATGTCGGCGATGGAGTCCAGATCGAAGTCCTCGTGAATGGCGATCGCTGCCGCGAGTGCGCGAAGCACCGACAACTGATCGGGGGTTGCACGTATCCGCAGTTCGACGACTGGGTGTGCGTAGTCCTGGTCGGGCTCTATCGTCTTGACGTTTGCCATGAGATCTCCGGCTCGGTCGTTCCTGCTGCAGGCGGGTACCGCAAGACAGGGTAGCCATCCTGTGTGCCCCTGAGGGGCGAAATGACAACCACGGGATCCGGTTACCCGCATTCGAGGTAACGGTAAACCTGTGAATGAAGTAACGGTAAACCGACAGTTCGGTACTTAGCAGCGCGAAAAGATACTCTGACCTGGGCGGGACAAGATCTCGATCTTGTGGCACATGTCACAAAGGCGTAGGGTCGACGGCGGGTTGATCACACAAACCGGTCGGGAAATTGTGCGGCGGCCAGCGGTGAATGCTGAAAGCACTCGGGAGGGTGGAATCGCGTCTACTGCAGTCGCTGGAAGTCGTCTCGAGATGGGTTGGGCTATGACTGTTGTTCCGGGGATACCTGAATGTTCGAGGGCCACGTATTCCAATGCGACGTTCGGTGCGCAGCAGATCACCTCACATGTGGTCGTGCTGGAGGTGGGCGGTGACATCGACCTGTTCAGTGCCCCCGAGTTCGGGGTGTGGGCACGGCGGGTGGGTGCCGACGTCGGGCGCTTGATCATCGACATGTCCAGGGTGGAGTTCTTCGGGACCGCGGGGCTGGACGTCCTTCGCGCTGTCAACGAGGAGCGAGCGAAGACCCAGAAGACGTGGGCGATGATCTGCGGCCGACCGGTCCAGCGTCTGCTGCACGCTGCCGGACTCGACTCTGCCTTTCCCTCCTACCCTTCGTTGGAGGGTGCGCTCGGGTCGTGGGGCACTCGTATCGCCTGATCGCCTGATCGCCTGATATTCGAGCGACGTTGTCAGAGATGCGATGTGGCGCGTGTGGTGCGTGGGGGTGCTGCGACACACCAACCGTAGGCCCTCAAGGTGTCCGCGCCGATCCTGTCCCACGAGTATCTCGCCCTCGCCCGGTCGGCCCCCGCCACACCGAAGCCGGCTCTGCGTACTTCGTCGTCGAACAGTTGGCGAATGGTGTCCGCGAGTCGAGCAGGGTTACGCGAGGACACGAGGCGACCGGTGATCCCGTCGACCACGGTGTCGCGCATGCCGCCCGTTGCGGCCGCGACAACCGGTGTGCCACAGGCCATCGCCTCGAGCACGATGAGACCGATCGGTTCGTACCACGGCAGGCTGACCACAGCGTCGGCCGACCTCAACAGCGCCGGTAAATCCTTGGCATGCACGTTCCCGATGATGTGAACGCGATCGCGAACGCCGAGTGCGTCGGCTCTCGCGTACAACCGGCGAGCCTCGGGGGCGTGCGCGACCTGTCGTGGGAGGGGACCGCCGCCGATCACGAGTTCGGTGTGAGGCAGATGCACCAGAGCGTCGATCGCGGTCTCGAATCCCTCGTTGGGCGTGAGGTTTCCGACCATTACCAATCGGTGGGGCATCGCCCGCTTCGCTCTGGGCCCATCCGGGGTGAAGGCGGCGACATCCACGCCGCACGGCACCACGGACGTCCGTGAGCGGGGGAGGCCTTGGTGTGCGAGCTCGAAGACCTCCTCGGTGCTGGTGGCGACCACGCGCGTGGCGCCGCGCGCGATCAACTGCTCGAGTCGAATGCGGCTCGGTGGGCTGGGCGTGGTGTCGACGTTGAAGCGGTGCTCCATCACGCCGAGGGCGTGGAAGGTCTGCACCGTAGGGATTGCGAGCATCCGCGCCGCCAACTGCGTTGCGATTCCGGACATCCAGAAGTGAGCGTGCACGATGTCGGGCCGTGACTGCTCCCACTGCGACTCCAGGAAGCTCCCGAATGTCCCCATGAGAGGCAGAATTTCGTGTTTGGGGACGTAGCTCGGCGGGCCGACCGGTACGTGGACGACGGTGTAGCCCGCATCCGTCGTTACCCGATCGGGGGCGTCGTTACGATCACGTCGCGTGTACACGGTGACGTCGTTACCTGCGCGAACCAGAGCCGCGGACAACTCTGCAACGTGTCTGCTCTGCCCGTCGAAGCCGTCGTCCCCCTCCTTCGCCAGCGGGTTCGCATGTTCGGACACCATCGAGATCGTCAGCGGCTTGACGTTGCCCTGTGAGGCGGGCCGAGGCGCATCGCCGCCACACGTGCTCGATCGGGGTGTGCGTCTCGGCGTGGTCATGTCTCGGGGATTCCCCCGCAATCGTTTTGTAAACCGATCGAGACAACGACCGGACTCGGCACGGTGTTTCGCAGAAAGTATTTCGGGCATGATCGATGGAGATCGGCGTGAGGGAGACGAGATGACGCAGACCGTGATCGAGGACCCTGGCAACATTGCGGGGTTCGGCGGATACATTCGCGCGGTGGTTCGGGAACTCGGGGTTCCTATCGAAAAATGGTGCTGCAGTACCGATCCGCCGATGGAGGCAGTGCTGCAGGTCGAGGGCCGGCTGCCTGATCATCCGGGCCGCGACGTCGCGCTCGTGTGGGAAGAAGAACTCGGGTGGGCGCTCGCCGTCGAGACCCGATCCGGGGAGGATCTGATCATCGTTCGAGAGCTCGGCGGTGTTCGTATGCCGGCTCCTTCGGTGGTCGGCGAGTTCGCGAACCTTGTCGAGCCGCACGGGCGGGCGTAGCGTCGTGTCAAGCTTTCATCGAAGTCGGTTTCCCCCTTCGTCGAAGGCATTCAACTGAGTCGGTCCCTCGGGACTGCACATCCTCGAAGGGTGAGGTGAGTGGTGATGAAACTCAATCTCTTCGCCGCTTGGTTCGGATTCGGCCTGATTCTGGTGGCCGTGGTGTCGCTCGGCTCGTTCCTCGTCGCAGCGGGGTCGGGCCACGGCGGATGGGCGATCATCGCCGGATCCGTCGGTGTGGTCGCGGTTGCGCTGGCGATGGCGACCATCGGCGGCACGGTACGTCACGACCACAAGACGCACCAGGAATCGCCGCACTTGTTCTGAGCGGTGCCGGATCACGACTCTGCGAGTCGGTGCCGGATCACGACTCTGCTAGTCGGCCCTTCTCCTCGTCGATGTCGAAGTCGGCCTCGGGCCACTCCAGATCGAGACCCTGCAGTGCGTCGATCAAGAGTTCCGTGACGGCGATCCGGCTGTACCACTTACGATCCGACGGAACGACGTACCACGGTGCGTGGTCGGTGTCGGTTCGGTCGAGCATGGCTTGGTAGGCCTTCTGGTACTCGGGCCAGAATTCACGCTCGGTGACATCACCCGGGTTGTACTTCCAGTACTTGTCGGGTCGGTCGAGGCGCTCCTTCAACCGCTCCTTCTGCTCGTCGAGCGAAACGAACATTGCAACCTTGATGATGGTCGTGCCGTTCTCGACCAGCTCCTTCTCGAACTGGTTGATCTCCTTGTATCGGCCGTTCCAGACCTTCTTGGGAACGAGGTTGTGCACCCTGGCGACCAGTACATCCTCGTAATGGGAGCGATCGAACACGCCCAACTGTCCGCCACGGGGCAGCGCCTTGTTGATGCGCCACAGGAAATGGTGACGCTTCTCGTTCTGGGTGGGTACGCCGAACGACGCATGATCGACGCCCTGCGGGTCCACGTGACCGATGACGTGACGGACCATGCCGCCCTTCCCGGAGGTGTCCATGCCTTGGAGTACCAGCAGGACGGAGCGAGTGTCACCCGAGCGTCCGTTGGCGTACAGCAGTTCCTGAAGGTCGGACAGAACTTGGCCCCGGGCTTCGAGTTGCTTCGTGCCGTCGGACTTCTTGCCCTTGAATCCGGGTGTGCTGTGCGTGTCGAGTTCGGCGATCGGTGAATCCGGGTCGGCGCGCAGGATCTTCGTTGCCGGAGTGGACCAGAGTTTCTTCGCGTTCTTTCCCATGTTCGAACCCTGCCACACCGCGGCGACTCCGGGTCGTGCTCCGGAGCACGAAGTGCTCAGGCGTGCTCGAACGGCGGCTGCGTGGTTCCGTCCACCAGATGGCTGCCCCAGAGGTCCAGTCCGGTGATTTTCGCGTCGCCACAACCGTCGGGGGTGGCGATCGTGAGGACGGTGTTGTTCGGCACCTCGGCGCCGAGGATCTCGGTCAATTTCCGGATCCGGCCGTGCCACACGTATCGACCGCTGATCGGTTCGAGGTTGCCCGCCAACTGCACGTCCGCGGTGACAGTGCCGTGGTCGCCGACTGTGACTTCTGCAGGTCCGCTGTAGCCCTCTACTTCGGGTTCGCTCACTCATCGAAGGTACCTGTTACGAGTAGTTACACAACAGGGTCTTCTGGTTCGTTCGCCGAGCCGTCGACGAGCGGATGCGGTGTCGAGCGGAAGCGGGCCGGCGATCCGTTGACCGAGGCGATACCCGAAATGCCTCCCCAGATCATCATCGTGAGGTAGCTGATCAGATCCTCGGCGGACATCGAGCGGTTGGAAATCCACCAGTGGGTGGCGAGTTGCACGCTGCCGACGATGCCGTACGACCACGGCACCGAACCGCCGGAGTCCATGTCCATGTTCCGAAGTCGCTCGCCGAGGACGGTGGAGAGAAGTTCGGCGATCATGCGCTCCGAATCGGCGACCACGTCGTGTCCGGCACCCGAACTGTTCGCCATCACGTACAGGTACAGCTCGGGGTCCGCTGCGACCGTCTCGACGTAAGCGCTGACGGTGGCCTCGGTGAGCTCGTACTCGTTCAGGTCGCCGCCGATCGCCACATAGATTCGCGGGGCGAGGATCGTCTCGACGTACCGCACCATCGTTGCGTTCGTGAGGTCGCTCTTGTCCGCGAAATAGCGGTACAGGACGGTCTTGGAGACACCGATCTCGGAGGCGATCTCGTCCATGCCGATCTCGCGACCGCGAAGGCGAATCGCGGCGATGGTGCCGTCGACCAATTCTTCGCGCCGCGCGATCTTGTGCTCGCGCCAGCGACGCTTCCGGCCGTCGGGCTTCTCGGTCTTCTCCGCGTTCTCGGCCTTGGTCATCGGCTCGGTCACCTGTTCACGATCCTTAATGTGGTCGGTCCGCTTTCACCTTAGTGTGCGTACACAACGACGGGTGCTCGGTCACAGATTGCGGCCGATACGCGGCAGCGTTCGGCAGAATGGTCGACGTGTCTCAATTGACCCTGTCTGCACTCGACGACGATGCCAAGCGCCGTGATCTTCGCAAGATGAAGGCACTGGCGACCGGCTTCCTGCTGTTCGCGTCCGCCGTCTACCTTCTCTGCCGTTGGCAGGAGTCGCGCGGCGCCGGCGAATGGGTCGGATACGTGCGTGCTGCATCCGAGGCCGGAATGGTCGGTGCGCTGGCGGACTGGTTCGCGGTCACCGCGCTGTTCCGTCATCCGCTCGGGTTACGGATTCCGCACACGGCGATCATCCGACGAAAGAAGGACCAACTCGGAGCGAGCCTCGGCAGTTTCGTCGGCGACAACTTCCTGGCACCCGAGGTCGTGTCGGAGAAGGTGCGAGGCGCGCAGATTCCATTGCGGGTGGGTACCTGGATGGCGCAGCCCGATCATGCCGCCCGAGTGGCAGCCGAGACGTCCACCATTCTGCGTGGCCTCGTAGAGGTACTGCGCGACGAGGACGTGCAGCAGATCATCGACAGCACCATCGTGCGCAGGCTGGCGGAGCCGCAGTGGGGTCCGCCCATCGGACGGGTTCTGGCAGAACTACTGCGTGAGAACCGACAGTTGCCGATTCTGGATCTGCTCGCCGAGCGAGCACACCAGTGGGCACTCGGCAGTCAGGAGACCATCGACCGAGTGGTGAGCCGGGACTCGCCGACCTGGTCACCCAAGTTCGTGGACTCGATGCTCGGCGAGAAGATTCACCGCGAGCTCGTCGAGTTCACCTGGAAGGTGCGCTCCAACAAGGAACACGAGGTCAGGCAGGCGGCCAACAAGTTCCTCGTGGAGTTCGCCGAGGACCTGCAGAACGATCCCTCGACGATGGAGAAGGCCGAGAAGATCAAGGCCGAGATCATGGGCCGCGAAGAGGTCACAGGTCTGGCAGCCGCGACGTGGCAGGTGGCGAAGCGATTGATCCTCGAGTCCGTGGACGATCCGAACAGCACGTTGCGCACCAAGGTGGCCGAGAACGTCGTGAACCTCGGTGAACGTCTGCGGGACGACGACGACCTCCGCACGAAGGTCGACGGCTGGGTGCTCGCAGGAACCGAGTACGTCGTCGTCAACTATGCGGACGAAGTCACCGGACTCATCACCGACACGGTCGAGCGCTGGGACGCAGAGGAAGCGAGTCAGAAGATCGAACTCCAGGTCGGCCGAGATCTGCAGTTCATCCGAATCAACGGCACCGTCGTCGGGTCGATTGCCGGTCTGGCCATCTACACGATCTCGACCCTGCTGTTCGGCTGACGTTCGGGCACCGTTCGCCGGGTGCTAACTCAAGTGCTTGCAATTGTTAGCACCCTCCTTTACCTTTGTAATCACCCACAAAGGAGGCGGAGAGCTGATGTCGACCGAAGACCGAAACGGCGCCGGTGACATCGCTGCGCGCGTCGTCGGATCCGCGGCACACGACATCGGCGGATTCATTCGCTCGCAGCGTGAGGCCGCGCAGGTTTCGATGAGGCAACTCGCGCAACTCGCCGGTGTCAGCAATCCGTATCTCAGCCAGATCGAGCGTGGGTTGCGCAAGCCTTCGGCGGAAGTGCTCGCGCAGATCGCAAAGGGTCTCCGAGTGTCATCGGAGGTCCTGTACGTCCAAGCGGGTTATCTCGAGGAGCGCCCACACGGACCCGTCCGCGACGCACTGCTGGCGGACACCGCAATCACCGAGCGGCAGAAGCAGGTGTTGCTCGAGATCTACGAATCGTTCTGTCGTGAGAACGATCCGACCCGACCCGACGAGTCGAACCCGTCGGCCGCGGCTCCGCGTGTGCCCGACGCTCAGACCCCAGACATTCAGCACTTCGAACAGGAGAATACCGATGACTGATCAGAAAACAGTCGACAACGTTCGCACCTCCATCTACGCCGCAGTCGGCGCCGGCGACGTCGTCGTCCAGGCCGTCGCAGACGTGGTGGCACAGGTTCGTGAGCGCGCAGAGTCCACTCAGGGCGACGTGAACGAGCGCGTCGAGGAAGCTCGCGAGCGCTTCGCCGGCCTGCAGGGTGACGTCTTCGAGGGCGTGGAGGGCTTGCGTGACCGTCTCAACGGTCTGCCTTCCGAGCTGCCCGAAGAGCTTGCCGAGCTGCGCGAGAAGTTCACGCCGGAAGAGCTGCGCAAGGTTGCCGAGGCGTACCTGAAGGTTGCTTCCGACCTGTACACCTCGCTTGCCGAGCGCGGCGAGGACACGGTCGAGCGCATCCGCAAGCAGCCCGGCGTCGAGGACGGCATCGGACGCGCGGAGTCCGCATTCGGCGATGCTGTCGAACTCACCGAGGATGCTCTCGGCACCGTTGCACGCCAGACGCGCTCCGTCGGCGAGCAGGCCGCGAAGTTCGCCGGCCGTGCGGCCGGCCGTATCTCCGACACCGCAGGCGAGGTCGGAGAGACCATCTCGGGTGCCGGCGACGACGCTGCACAGCGAGTCCTCGAGTTCGGTGACCAGGCCGACACCGCGTCCAAGGACGCTGCGGCTCGTGTGACCGAGGCCAAGAGCCGCACCGCGGAGGCCGCCAAGCAGGCCCCCATCAAGGCTCCCGCCAAGAAGGCCGCGCCTGCCAAGGCTGCAGCTCCGGCCAAGAAGGCAGCGCCTGCCAAGAAGGCTCCCGCGAAGAAGGCTCCGGCCAAGAAGGCTTGATCTTCGGATCGCTCGAATCTTCGGACCGACGGCGGCTCCACACTCTCGAGGTGTGGGGCCGCCGTCGTCGTCAGCGCGGCAGAATGAACAATCCGGACATCTCGTAGGATGGTTGCGTGATTCAAGTCGACGGGATCGTTCGGACAATTCTGCTCGTCATTCAGGTAGTTGCCCTGGGTGCCGCCGCTTACGCGCTGTTCCATGCCGCTCGCCAGCGCAAAGACGCCTTCACGGCCGTCGACAAGCTGAGCAAGCCGATCTGGCTGACCATCCTCGCGGTCGCCTTCGTCGTGTTGTTGGCGTTCTCCGGCGTTCAACTGCTCGGCATCGTCGCGATCGTGGCCGTGTGCGTGTATCTCGTGGACGTTCGCCCGCGGGTCGACGACATCCAGCGGGGCCCCCGCTGGTAGTTCGATGATCGAATGATCGCCGAATTCACTCCCTGACCAGGCAGTCCTTCATCAAAGCGAGTGCCCGGCAGATTGTCACCCAAAATGATGACAATATTCATTGTGACAATGCTAGTGTGGTAATCAACTTCACCAGGGAGGAAGTTCGATATGTCCACAGCTCACGATTACGAGCCGGATGTTCGCAGTGGCGGCCGTGCGCCGTCACGCCTCGCCAAGGCCGGAGATCGTCAGGAGACCGCGACGAGACTGCTCGATTCCGCGGCCCGCAAGTCGTACGACCCCCGAGTCGAGATCGACTGGGATGCGCCGATACCGGACGACCTGTACGGCATGACTCCCGAGTGGTGCAGCCTCTACGGCACGCAGATGTGGGACGACATGACGCACGAGCAGCGCGTCACCCTCACCAAGCACGAAGCGGCGAGCGTTGCAGGAACCGGCATCTGGTTCGAGATGATCCTCATGCAGATGCTGCTGCGCGACATCTACTCGCACGACCCCGCCACCCCGCACTTCCAGTTCGCACTGACCGAGATCGCCGACGAATGTCGACATTCGACGATGTTCGCGCGGTCGGCGCAGAACTTCGGAATCCCGTCCTATCAGCCGAAGCGGTGGATAAGGCAGAGTGCCCGACTCTTCAAGGCGACCGCCACCGGCTCGCTCGCCTACGGCGGCACCCTCTTCGCCGAGGAAATCCTCGACATGATGCAACGTGACTTCATGCGCGACGATCGCGTGCAGCCGGTCACGCGCACCGTCAGCAAGATTCACGTGCTCGAGGAAGCGCGGCACATCAGGTTTGCCCGAGAAGAGACGGTCCGCCGGCTCCGCAACGCGACCTGGTTCACGCGGGCCCGGGTTCGCCTGGCCCTCGGTGTCACCGCATACTTCGTGGTCACCAGTCTCGTGAACAAGAACGTGTACGCGGCAGCGGGCCTGGACGTGGACGAGGCTGTCAAAGCAGCCAAGGCCAACTCCCACTATCACGACAAGGTTCGTGCCGGCAGTGCAAGGACGGTGGCGTTCCTCGACGAGGTCGGCCTGGTGGGCGGCCCGTCGAAGCTGATGCTGCGCCGCGCACACATCATCTGATGGACGAGTATCGAATCGACGATCTCGCGCGCGCCTCCGGCGTCAGTGTCCGCAATGTGCGCGTGTACCAAGACCGCGGATTGCTGCCGCCGCCGCGCAAGGTGGGGCGCACCGGCTGGTACAACGACGACCATCTGACCCGACTCGAACTGATCGGGCGGATGCTCGATCGTGGGTACACGTTCGTCACCATCAGTGAACTCCTCACGGCCGCGCAGTACGGGCTGGAGGTGAAAGACGTTCTCGAGAACGATGATCCGGGTGTCCTGTGGAACCTGGGTGGCCGAAGCCCTCGAGTGTCGATGGACGAACTACGCCGGAAGTTCGACGACGAGACGACCGACGACAACATCGCCCTGGGTGTGGACCTCGGAGTGATCACCCCGGTCGGTGACGAATTCGCCGTCACCAATCCCAAGTTGATGAAGTCCGCGGAAATTCTCTTCGAATCCGGAATGCCGTTGGCGGCCATCCTCGAGCAGACCGCGGCGGTACGGAGTGATCTCGCCGACGTCGCGGCCAGGTTCGTGTCCGTGGTGGCCGATCGCTACCTCGCGAAGGACGGCGAGGAGATCGACCTCGACGAGGAGAAGGTGACCGAGGCCGCGAACCTCGTCAATCGGATCAAGCCCCTCGCACACGACACCGTGAGTACGTTGTTCGCCGAGGCGATGGAAGCAGAGATCGCGAAGGCGCTGCACAAGGCCGCTGCCCAACTGGGCGCCGCATCTTCCGAAGACTCTCAGGCAAGCTGAGAGCTCCAGTGAAACAAGAGGTTTCGATGTCCGACAGTGTTCGTTTCACCCCCGGTCGCGTTCTCGCGGCTGCTCTCGGTGCGGGTGTGCTCGCCGCGGCGGCCGGGCTGGCAGTGAGACAGCGACGTTCTCGCACGGTGACTCTCACGACCGACGTTGCACCGAATGCGTTGTTCCAGGAGCCGACCGCGCCGATGGTCGAGTCCCGAGTCGTCACCGATGACGGCGCGGCACTTCGAGTGCATACGTACGGTCCGGAGCACGGCGAGCCCATCGTGCTGGTACACGGCTGGACCTGCTCGATCGAATACTGGTACCCGCAGATCAATGCACTGGCCGACAACTACCGTGTCATTGCGTACGACATCCGGGGGCACGGCCGGAGCACTGTGGGGACCAACCGATTCCGTGCGGACATGCTCGGCGCCGACCTCGATGCCGTGCTTCGCGCGACCCTGCGGGACGACGAGAAGGCCGTCATCGTGGGCCACAGTATGGGTGGCATCAGCGTCATGTCCTGGGCGCAACATCATCCCGAGAAGGTTCGGCGGTTGGCGAAGGCTGCGATGCTCGTCAGTACGGCCAGCGACCGACTGATCGCGGAAACCACGGCGGTGCCGTTGCCCAGCCGGTTCCCACGGATTCCAGTTCCGGTTGGGCGTGCCGTGATCGGCGCCCCGATGCCCTTCGTGGATACCCCCGTCACCACGAGCGTTATCAAGTACCTCAACTTCTCGCCGAGCATCGGCAAGGAAGAACTGGCGTTCACCGCCAAGATCGTTCGCGGTTGCAACCCGCGTTCACGAGGCGGATGGGGCGCCACCCTCAGCACTGTCGACGTCAAGGAAGGCCTCGAGAACCTCGACGTCCCCACTACGGTCCTGGTGGGGACAGTCGATCGATTGACGCCACAGGGTCACGCCCGCCGACTCGCGCACACCCTCGACGAGGCCGGCAACCTCGAGCGATTGATCGTGCTTCCCAACGTGGGACACATGAGCAATATCGAGGATCCGGATTCGGTGAACATCGAGATAGCGAGACTGGCCTCCCTGTGACTCGGTAACGAGTCACCGGAGTCAGCTGAAAACCACGGTCTTGCTGCCGTGCACCAGGACTCGATCCTCGAGGTGCCAGCGCAGTCCACGTGAGAGCACCAGCTTCTCGATATCTCGTCCCTGTCGGACCATGTCGGCCACTTCGTCGGCATGGTCGACACGGATGACGTCCTGCTCGATGATGGGGCCGGCGTCGAGTTCCGGGGTCACGTAGTGGCAGGTGGCGCCGATCAGTTTCACACCGCGCGTGAAGGCCTGGTGGTACGGACGGGCGCCGACGAAGGACGGCAGGAAGCTGTGGTGAATGTTGATCGCCCGGCCCGCCCAGTGCTCGCACAATTGCGGGGGGAGTACCTGCATGAAGCGGGCAAGGACCACCGCGTGCGGGTCGTGCGAGTCGACGAGTTCACGCACCCGCTCGAACGACGGTCCACGCTCGGCCGGATCCTTGGCGAACGGGACGTGATGGAAGTCGATGCCGTGCCTGCGCGTGACCTCCTCGAGATCGGGGTGGTTGCCGATCACAGCGCTGATCTCGGCGGGCAGCTCACCGCCCGCCGCGCGGCCCAGAAGGTCGTGCAGGCAATGGCCCTCCTTGCTCACCAGCAGCACGACGCGCTTCGGTTCGCGGGAGTCGTGCAGCGACCATTCCGTGTCCGGGCCGAGTTCGGCGGCCACCGCCGAGAACCGCCTGCGCAACTCGTCCGCGGACATGTTCACCGAAGACGCGCGTATCGCCTGTCTGGTGAAGAACCATCCGCTGTCCGCATCCGCGTGATACGCCGCCTCTACGATCCAGCCGCCCACGTCGGTGAGGAAGGCGGAGATGCGGGCGACGATGCCCGTTCGGTCACGGCAGCCGAGGGAGAGGACGAACCGGTGGTCGTCGCCGGTGGGAGCGGTCATACCGACAGTCTCTCAGGTACGGCAGTTTCTCAGGTGCGGCCGGGGCCCGAGACGACCGCTGTCCCGATAAGAGTGCCCGCATCGATCGTGTGGACGGCGCGTTCCACCAGGAGTTCGAGATAGCGGACTCGTATCGACTCCACGGTGTCGGCGTCCAAGCCGACGAGGGCCGAACGAAGACTGCCGCCGCGTGCGAAGTCCCACACGAACTCCGGCGTCGCGGGAATCAGATTGGACAGCTCGTGTACCTCGACGGAGGTGGTTCCCGCGGCGGCCAGCCAATCGCGAAGACCGTCCGGAGTGTCCAGGGGAGCAAGAGTCTTCATCCTGTCTTCAGGCGACCCGTATTCCGGACGAAACTCGGAGACAGCGGTCAGGAACGCGTTCATGAACTCGCTCAACGCACCCTGCCTCCACACGGTGACCCCGATTCGGCCGCCGGGCCGCACCAGTGACGTCAACCGCGCGAAATCCGAATTCATGTGGGGGAGGAAGAAGACGCCGTACGAGCATGCGAGGACGTCGTACCCGCGTGTGTGAAGGTCCGAGGGCGCTTCCCACTCGGTCGCATCCGCCTGCACGAAGTCGATGTTCTGCAACCCTTGCTCGGAGGCGAGGAGGCGGCCTTGTTCCAACAGTTCGTCGGACAGGTCGATGCCGTGAACGCGTCCGGTGGGACCGACCGCGGCTGCGGCCGGCAGCGCCGAGGCGCCGGCTCCACAGCACACGTCCAGAACGGATTCGCCCGGCGCGATACGGAGTTGATACGCCAACGCCTGCCCCGCGGGCGACCACACCGCCCCGTCGAGGCGGACGAATTCGGTTCGGGCCTCGTCGAACACGTCACCGATACTCATGAGCCGAGGCTAGTCCGGGCGGGGGCGAGAAGTCTGCGAAGTAGTTGTGCGAAGCTGTGAAACATGTCCGACACGACGCCCGGTCGCGCCCAGGTTGCCGCGATGATCGACCACACCCTGCTCAAGCCCGAGGCCACGCCCGCCGACGTCGCCGCCCTCGTGGCCGAGGCACGAGACCTCGGTGTTCTGGCCGTCTGCGTATCGCCGTCGATGTTGCCTGTGACGGCGGATGGCCTGGTGACGGCAGCCGTGGTCGGCTTTCCATCGGGTAAGCATCACTCGCTGATCAAGGGGAGCGAGGCGCGTCTCGCCGTTCAGCAGGGCGCGCAAGAGATCGACATGGTCATCGACGTCGGTGCCGCAGTGGACGGCGACTTCAACGCGGTACTCGCCGACGTCATCACTGTCCGCGAGGCGATCGGTGCCGGTGCGGTCCTGAAAGTGATCCTCGAGACCGCAGCCCTTTCCGAGGATTCGATCGTCGGTGCCTGCCGGGCCGCCGAGCGTGGTGGCGCCGACTTCGTGAAGACGTCCACGGGTTTTCACCCGGCGGGCGGCGCGACCGTCGACGCAGTGCAGTTGCTGGCCCGCACCGTCGACCGCCGCATCGGAGTCAAGGCGAGTGGTGGCATTCGCACCACCGAGGCGGCGCTGGACATGATCGCGGCCGGCGCCACCAGGCTCGGGCTGTCGGGTAGCCGCGCCGTGCTCGACGGGCTGGCCTGATCGGTCCGAACCGGACGGGCGTATAGTCGCCAACGTGCTGATTCTGACCAGTCGACGCTTCGTCGACCTTCGCCTGCAGGCGAGCGCCATCTGTACGCGCTCTGCGTGAGCGCTCAGCACCCCTTTCTCTTCGTCGGCGTGCGCTGACCGTTTCACGTATCGGAAATCCCTCCCTCGTTTCCGCGCGTGGCCGATCGTCGCGCGCGCTCGCACGAAAGGCACACCATGCCAGGCTCCACCCAGGCCACCTCGGTCGAGAAGACCTCTCGCCGCATCCCCAAGTGGGCAACCGCATTCGGCCCGCAGATCGTCACCGGCCTGATCGTCGGTGTTCTGCTCGGCCTCGTCGCTCGCGCCATGGCTCCGGCCGCGGACGGCAACGACAACTGGTTGACCGGAACCCTCGACACGATCGGTTCGAGCTACGTCAAGCTCTTGACGGTGGCCGTCGTACCACTGGTGTTCACCGCGATCGTCAGTTCGATCGCCAACCTGCGTCAGGTGGCCAACGCGGCCCGCCTCGCAGTTCAGACCCTCCTGTGGTTCGCGATCACGGCGTTCATCGCGGTGATGATCGGCATCGTCATCGGACTCGTGGTGCAACCCGGTAACCACACCGACGTGACCTCGGCGGCAGAAGAAGCGCCGTCGAGCAGCGGGTCCTGGTGGGCGTTCATCACGGGTCTGGTTCCGAACAACTTCCTCGGTCTCGGCGCGAAGACCGTCGTCGAGGACGGCGCCGCCACCACCTCGCTCAGCTTCAACATCCTGCAGTTGCTGGTGGTCGCCGCTGCCATCGGAATCGCCGCCCTGAAGGTCGGCGAGAAGGCGGAACCGTTCCTGAACCTCAACGCTTCACTGCTCGCGATCGTGCAGAAGATCCTGTGGTGGATCATCCGCCTCGCACCCATCGGTACGGCGGCGTTGATCGGCAACGCCGTCGCCACGTACGGCTGGGACGCGATCGGTTCGCTCGGCTGGTTCACCGCGGCCATCTACCTCGGCCTGGCCCTCGTCTTCCTGGTCGTCTATCCGATCCTCGTTCGAGCGCACGGACTGTCCGTTCGGAGCTTCTACTCCGGCGTCTGGCCGGCCACGCAACTCGGCTTCGTGTCGCGCTCGTCGATCGGCACCCTGCCGCTCACCCAGCGTGTCACCGAACGGAACCTCGGCGTTCCGCGTGAATACTCGGCGTTCGCAGTACCTCTGGGTGCCACCACCAAGATGGACGGCTGCGCCGCGATCTACCCGGCAATCGCTGCGATCTTCGTGTCGCAGTTCTACGGTCTGAACCTCTCGGTCACCGATTACGTGCTCATCGTGGTGGTCTCGGTGATCGGCTCGGCTGCGACCGCCGGTACCACCGGCGCGACGGTGATGCTGACGCTGACTCTCTCGACGCTGGGTC
This sequence comes from Rhodococcus huquni, assembly GCF_055231055.1. Taxonomy (NCBI): domain Bacteria; kingdom Bacillati; phylum Actinomycetota; class Actinomycetes; order Mycobacteriales; family Nocardiaceae; genus Rhodococcus; species Rhodococcus huquni. Next base: position 405,311 of record NZ_JBUYWE010000003.1, on the reverse strand, counting down.
TGCCGCTCGCGGGTGTGGGTTTGCTCCTCGCCGTGGAGCCGATCGTCGACATGGGGCGCACCGCCGTCAACGTGACCGGTCAGGCACTCGTGCCCACGATCGTGGCGAAGCGCGAAGGCATCCTGGACCGGAAACTGTACGACGCACCTCGCACCGGCGACCCGTTCGCAGACGACGACACCGTCACCGACGCAGTCGATCCTGCACCGGAATCGGCGCAGGATCGACAGGCAGTGGTGTCGGCGCCGGCCTAGAGCGGCGCCGGCTATCCGGTCAGACGAGCACGCCGCAGCCGCTGTCCTCGGGTTGCGGCGCGTTCGGATCCTGGGCGGGCATCGTGTAGTTGCCGCCGCGGAGCGAGATGTCGATCGCGTCGTCCGTGACAGTGAGCGACTCCGGAGCCATTCCGAGTGGGTACGTCTGCAGGCTGTCCGTCAGGGTCTGGACGATGCCGTCGACGAGGTCGGTGGGCAGCCCGAAACCGAGGATTTCCGCGCCCACAGTCTCGACCTTCACCGTTCCGCCTTCGACGGTCGGCTTGACGGTCATGTCCGCGAGACCCGCGGGGCCGACCGCGAACGTCAGCGTTCCGGCGTTGGGATCTGCCTTGACGTCACTGATCAGGCTGCCGAAGGTTTGTTCCTGCAGCGTGGCGAGGATGCCTTGTGTGGTCCAGTGGATGTCGGCCTCGGAACTGCCGATGGTGCCGCTGCTCTCGGCGGTCTGCTCCATGCGGATGTCGTCGACGCGGGCGTGCACCTCCATCTGCTGAGCGGGGCCGAACGCCGAGTCGTCACTGTCGATGGTGACGTACGGAACGTTCTTGTCGAGCGCTTGCAGCAGCACGGGCTTCCAGCTCAAGCCGACGTCGACCTGCGAGCCGAGCTGGCTCTCGAACTGATTTGCCATGCACGATTTCACCTGATGACGCACGAACAGTTCGCCGGCGATCAGCGCGAGGACGAGGGCGGCTACGACGACCATCACGATCAGAAGAACGCGATTGCGTCCGGATGAGGAGTTCGTTCGGACTGACATTCTCCGGATTCTTCCCGACAACTATGAACAAATTCTGTGAATGCGAGATCGTTCGCTCACTCGTCCGGTCAAAATGTGATGTATCACACATGTAAGCCGTAATCTGGGGACATGACGGGTTGGTCGAGTCCGCACACCGAACGCGGCGATTCGGGTGCCGAGAAATCGTTGCAAGAACTCGCCGCATCGCAGGACGGCTACTTCACCGCTGCGCAGGCCATCCAGGTCGGATACACGGCCGAGATGCTCGGGACCCAGGTGGTGCGTGGCTCGTGGGAGCGCGTGGAGCGTGATCTGTTCCGAGACGCGGCCGCGCCCCACACCGATCTCGAGGCATTTGTGAAGTGGTGCACCTGGTTCGGCACCGCCGCCGCCGTCTCGCATCAGAGTGCCGCCGAATTGCACGGTCTCGGGCACCTCTATCCGAGATTCATCCATTTCTCGACCGTGATGGCCCCGCCGACCCCGACGCGCGAACTGGCGCTGCACAGGCGGTCGGTGCGAGCGGACGACTGCGAGCAGATCGGTCCGATCCGGATCACCACCCCGCAATGCACCGCTCTCGATCTCGCGGCTGGTGGCATTTCACAGGAACTACTCGACGAGGTGGTCGCAGACGGAGTCGCCATCGGCAGACTCGATGCACACGCGCTTCACAAAGCGTGTGCCGCGCGGCCCGCGCCGGTGGCAGACCGCATCGAACACGCCCTCACGACCTGTACCTGAGCAGGTCACTTCGGTGCCACCACATCCCACGGCACGGTGAGCAGGCAGTCGCGGAGCGGCCTGCGCTGGACGCGAACCGGCAGGCCCTGCGACTGGAGCATTTCGAGAGTGGCCCGCCACCGAACCCTCGGACCGAACGAACCGTGCGGGGCAGCAGTCGCCCACGCGCGATCGACGATGTTCAGGAACTCGTGGATCCGTTCTCCCGGCACGTTGCGGTGAATCAGGGCCTTGGGTAGTCGTTCGGCCAGATCGGACGGTCGCTCGGAGGCGAACGGGTCCCATGCGAACGTCAGGGACAGCGGACGCTCCGCATTCAGGAGTACCCACGTGCAGCGTCGCCCCAGTTCGTCGCAGGTGCCCTCGACCAGCAGTCCGCCCGGCGCGAGCGACGACTGCAGGCGTTCCCACGCAGGGGCGACGGCCTCTTCCGGGTACTGCCGTAGGACGTTGAACGCACGGACGAGGACGGGCCGCAATCCGGCCATCTCGAACCCGCCGCGCGCGAAGCTGACGCCGTCTCGGGCTGCCACGACGCGACCCGGGTCGATTTCGAGGCCGATCACGCGCCGGTCGTCTCGGACCGCGCGCAGTCGGTCCGCCATCTCGAAGGTGGTGTTCGGCCGGGCGCCGTAACCGAGGTCCACGACGAGAGGATCGGCGGCTCTCTGAAGTGCCCGCTGCACCAGTGGCTCGTGCACCATCCACCGATCGCAGCGGCGAAGCCGGTTGATGCCGGTCGTTCCGCGAGTGACGACTCCGATCGGTTTGGTCGTCGTACGTGCAGGTCTTGTAGTTGTGCCGATCACCGGACCGGATCCGGCACGCTCACTGCTGCCCGGAGAGCCAGTTCTCGGTGATCTCGGCCTCGGCGCGGAACAGATCGATGAGGTTCACGAGCATGAGCTGCTCGAGCTTGCCGCCGATGAACGGCAGGTACACCTTGGCTTCGGACGACGTCCGGAACGTGCAGCCCGTGTCGGTGGAGAACAGCTCCATGGTGCCGGTCAGGCTGCCTGGACCGGCCGGAATCGATGCTTCGTACTTGGCTGTGGTCGGTTCACCGAACTCGGAGTAGCTCTCCTTGCGGGTGATGACCATGTCCTTCTTCATCACCGCCTGCGCGACCTCGGGCAGCTCGGAGCGCGGGAGGATGTGGTGCAGCACGATCTCGATGCCCGAGTCGGACACGTCGAACGATTCGATGTGGTTCTCGGAGTACTTGCGCATCTCTTCGATCCGCGTGTCCCAGTAATCACGGTTCGTGAACGCGCCGTACACCTGTTCTGCGGTGTACTTGTAGCGGGCTGAGTAGTCGATGCGACGGGCCATGACCGGCAAGGCTACCGGTTCGGCACGTCACCGCGAAGACGCGCAGCGTCTCAGCCGCTCAGACGCGCAGCGTCTCAGCGGCTCAACCAGCTCTCCGTGAACTCGCGCTCCTTGTCGTTCAGCTGAAGAACCTGGTCGGCGATCGCGGATTCGATCTTGCCCCCGACGATCGGGATCTTCACGACGGTTTCGCCTTCCAGCTCCACGGTCGAGTTGCTGCCTTCGGCCGTCAGCCGCTGGGTGCCGCTGATCTTGGCGGGGGCCCCCTCGACGGACGCGGAGAAGGTTCCCGTCGCGATGCCCTCGTTCAGGCCGGCCCAGGTTTCGGACCGCTTGATGACGAGATCTCCGGGGCGCACCTTCGAGACGATGCTGGGCAGGTGCTCCTCGGCGATGGCCTGCGTCATCCGTACCGCGATGGTTCCGTCTCCGACGGTGATCTCGTCGAGCGTGGCTCCCTCACCTCCCACTTCGGCGAGGCGGTCACGCCAGTACTGCTCGGATGTCAGTGCGGAATGCACCTGTTCGGCGGGAAACGGGTAGTTCGAAGAATGGTCGATGCGTCGGCTCACGGTCGGCACGTTACCGTTTGCGTTTGTGTGGGATGTGAGCATCAGCCGTCAACTCGTCGATTCGGGCGCTTTCGTGTCCGAGAACCTCGCTCTGTCGGGGTTCACGACCCTGCGGCTCGGTGGGCCGGCGGCACTCGTCGCCGAATGCCCCACTACGCAGGTTCTCGTCGATGTGGTGCGTCTTCTGGACTCCGCCGGTGTGCCGACGCTCGTCCTGGCCGGCGGGTCGAACCTGGTGATCGGCGATGCGGGATTCGACGGTGTCGTGGTGCGCGTGGCCAACACCACTGTGACCTTGGACTCCGACACCGTGGGCGTCGAGGCCGGCACGGTGTGGGACGAGGTCGTGGCGGAAACCGTCGCCGCGCAGCTCGGTGGGCTCGAATGCCTGTCCGGCATCCCCGGGTCGGCGGGAGCGACGCCGGTCCAGAACGTGGGGGCCTACGGAGTCGAGATCGGCTCCATGATCAAGCGGGTGCAGCTTCTCGACCGGACCACCGGCGAGGTGCGCTGGGTGGCGCCCGATGAACTGGGCCTCGGCTACCGGACGAGCGTTCTGAAGCACTCGTCGGATGCATTGGTCCTCGCCACCGAACTCGACGTCTTCGCCGACGGACTCAGCGCGCCGCTCCGATACAAGGAGCTGGCTGCTGCGGTCGGGGCCGAGGAAGGCGAGCGCGTCCCGTCGTCGCAGGTCCGAGAGGCGGTGCTCGAGCTTCGGCGCGGCAAAGGGATGGTGCTCGACCCCGCCGATCACGACACCTGGAGCGCGGGATCGTTCTTCACCAATCCCGTGGTGTCCGATGATGCGCTGCCCGGCGTGCTCGCCGCGATCGCGGCGAAGCTCGGCGATGTGAGCGTGCCGCGCTACCCGGGAGAGCGAGGCACCAAGCTGTCGGCCGGCTGGCTGATCGAGCGTGCCGGATTCGTGAAGGGCTACCCGGACGAGGCGGCCTCGGCACGGCTGTCCACCAAACACACCCTGGCGCTCACCAATCGCGGCAATGCGACAACTGAGGAGTTGCTGACGCTGGCACGTTCGGTGCGCGACGGTGTCGAGTCGGCCTTCGGTGTGCGCTTGGAGCCGGAGCCCGTCACGGTCAACTGTTCAATTTGAGCAGGTCGTCAGCACAGGTAACGTGTTGACTGTGTATGAGCTGGCTGAACGGAACCGTCGATCACGTGTGATCGTGCTGATCACTGCACTTGTCGCGGTCGTCATGATGATTGTCGGTTGTTCGGGTGAGTCGGGCCTGTCGTCGTCGCCCCCGGACGAGCCCGTGGCGTCGGTCACGACCAACCCGGCTACTGGCACGCAGGACGTCAGCCCCATCGCGCCGATCACGGCCACCACGGCCCAGGGCACGTTCACCGATATCTCGCTGACCAACGCAGCGGGTACCCCGGTGAAGGCCGAGCTGTCGCCGGATCGCACGACCTTCACGGTCGGCGAGCCACTCGGCTACGGCGCCACCTACACCTGGCACGGCACCGCGACCGGCACGGACGGCAAGCCGGTTGCCGTCGAAGGCGACTTCACCACTCTTCAGCCACAGGAGACGCGCTCCGCGAATCTCAACATCGGAGACGGTCAGGAAGTGGGCATCGCGGCCCCGATCATCGTGAAGTTCGACGGGACCGTCGAGGACAAGGCGGCGGCAGAGAAGGCGATGGTGGTCACCACCAATCCGCCGACGCCGGGCTCGTGGGCCTGGCTGCCCGACGACAACGGATCTCGCGCCCACTGGCGACCCGCCAACTACTGGGCGCCGGGGACCAACGTCAACCTCGACGCCAAGCTCTACGGGCTCGACCTCGGTGAGGGCGTGTACGGCGGGGGTGACCTGAGCGTGAACTTCAACATCGGCCGCAGTCAGATCGTGAAGGCCGACGCGCCCAGCCACCGCATGCAGGTGGTGCGCGACGGTGAGACCGTCATGGACATCCCGGTGAGCTACGGCGAGGGCAACGAACCGCGCAACGTCACGCGCAGCGGCATCCACATGGTGACGGAGAAGTTCGAGGACTTCCTCATGTCGAACCCCCCGTTCTACGAGAACGTCCGCGAGCGCTTCGCGGTCCGGATCTCCAACAACGGCGAATTCATCCACGCGAACCCGGCGACGCTCGGTGTGCAGGGCGCATCCAACGTCACCAACGGATGCATCAACCTGTCTCTCGAGGACGCGCAGCAATACTTCGGCATCGCCATGTACGGCGACCCCGTCGAGGTGACGGGGACGTCGATCGACCTCTCCGCGGCGGACGGCGACATCTACGACTGGGCCATCGACCTGCCCACCTGGCAGTCGATGTCCGCGCTCGCGTAGTTCGTCGTGCGCCTATTTCGCAGTGCGGTGGAAGCGGCCGGCCTCGGCCTGATCTCGCGGCTTGACGATGATCTGATCGAGGTTGACGTGCGGCGGCCGTGATGCGACGAACCCGATGATCTCGGCGATGTCGTCGGCGACCAGGGGAGTGATCCCCTCGTACACCTTGTCGGCACGCTCCTGGTCGCCCTCGAACCGGACGAGCGAGAACTCCGTCTCCACGGCGCCGGGCGCGATCTCGGTGAGCCGCACGGGCTTGCCAAGCAGTTCGCCGCGCAACGTCCGGTGCAGCACCGCCTGCGCATGCTTGGCGGTCGTGTAGCCGGAACCGTTGTCGTACGCCGAGAACGCGGCAATCGAGGTGATCGTGACGACGAGTCCATCGCCGGACTCGATGAGCTTGGGTAGCAGCGCCTTCGTGACCCGGAGGGTGCCGAGCACGTTGGTCTCCCACATCCACCGCCAGTCGTCGAGATCGGCCTCGAGTACCGTCGCCAGCCCTTTCGCACCGCCCGCGTTGTTCACCAGCAGGTCGACGCGAGGCAGAACCGAGGTGAAAGCCTCGACCGAATCCTCGTCGGTCACGTCGAGTTCGAGTGCGGTCCCGCCGATCTCCTCGGCGATCTTCTGCAGGCGATCGACCCTGCGCGCGCCCAGGATCACGTGATAGCCCTGGGCGGCGAGGGTGCGAGCGGTGGCCTCACCGATGCCGGAGCTGGCACCGGTGACGACGGCAGTGCGGGTTTCCTGTGAGCTGGTCATGTGCCAATCCTAAAGGCGCTCCGCGCCTGTGAGTGGTTAGCGAGTCCAGGGACTCGTCAGGCGCTCACGGGCGCGGCGTCGTCGATCACGGAGTACTCGGTGGCATCGCCGGCAACCGAACGAGACCGCTCTCCGCGAATGTTGACGGGCACGTCGCCGGCCAGCGTGATGCGGTTGAGGCGCCGGTACTGGTCGTCGTAGTCCGCGATCGCGTAGTGCTGGGTGGCCCGGTTGTCCCAGATCGCGACGTCGCCCTGCTCCCAGTTCCACCTGGTGGTGAATTCGAGGGAGATGGCGTGATCCTGCAGAACTTTGAACAGCGCCTGCGACTGGCTCGTGCTCAGGCCGACGAAGCTCTTCACGAAGTGGCCGAGAAGCAAGGTTCGCTCACCGGTCTCGGGGTGGACGCGGACGACGGGGTGCTCGGTCTCGAAGTGCGTCGACCGGAACTCCTCCCGGTACGCCGCGGTCTGTTCGTTGGTGAGTCGCTCGGCACTGGTGGCCGCGTAGTCGTACTGGTTGGTGTGGGTGGCCCACAGGTTCTCGGCGAGGGCCTTGAGCGGCTCGGGGAGCTTGGCGTACGCCGCGACGCCGGACGCCCAGGTGGTGCTGCCGCCGTAGGCGGGGAGTTCGATGGCACGCAGGATCGACGCCTTGGGAATGCGGTCGACGAACGTGACGTCGGTGTGCCAGCTGTTGGCCTTGCCCAGGTCGGAGTCGATCGGGAGGATCCGCTCACCGTGCGACTTCACCGTGGGATGCGCGGTCGTCGGGGATCCGAGGAGCTGGGCGAACTCGTACTGAGCGTCGTCCGTGAGGTGATCCTGCCCGCGGAAGAAGACGACCTTGTGCTCGAGGAGTGCCTGACGAATCAACACGACCGTCGCGGGATCGAGGTCGCCGCCGAGCCGGACGCCGTCGATGCGAGCTCCGATGTGCGCGCCGAGCTTCACGACGGACCCTGTGGGTGAAGCTGCTACCTCTGGTGCGAAATCGATGGACATGATGGACCTTTCGGCAGAAGGCGGTGTGCGGATTGCATCCACCAGACCATCCGAAATGGTTCGAACAGAAGGATTTTCGTCAGCGTGATCGCAAGCACGCGCTGCGCCTGCGATTGGTGACTGCGCGCGAAGCTGCTATTTTGAATCCATGTCCTCAGGTCGGTCGTCCGCTCCGCGGGTCACGTATGTGACCGCCGCGTTGGGTTCGCGACTGCCGTTGGCGCGGGAACTGTGTTGTTCCTGTCGCAGCATTTGTAGCTAGTACACGCTGCCACGTAACGCCCGATCCGGCGTATTTTCTGCACTCCGCAGACCCCGATCAGGTGACGTAGGCGCGATTCCTTCTCTCATGCAACGGCACCGTTCGTGCCGTCTACCTGCAAGGACTTCAGCCCGTGTCTGTAACGACCCTCTCTACCGCCGACCGGTCCGTTCGGCGTCCCAGCGTCGGGGTGCGCCCCCGCGTCAACATCGTCGCCCCCGAACTCCGAATCGCGGAAGGCCCCGCAGCCGGGGTCTTGCGAGTGGCGCGGTCACGTGGGCCCATCTCCCGCGACGTGGCGGCAAAAGCGACCGGTCTGAGTATCGCGACCGTCAACCGTCAGGTGTCGGCACTGCTCGACCTCGGGCTGCTGCGTGAACGCGGAGACCTCACTGCGTCCGGCGCCATCGGACGTCCGCGGGTGCCCTTCGAGATCGATCACGAGCCGTACCTGACCGTCGGAATCCATATCGGCGCGGTCGTGACCAGCATCATCGCCAGTGACCTGCGTGGCAAGGTGCTCGGGGCAGTCGAGGTGCCCACACCCCGAGACGAGTCGTCGGAGGCGCTCGCGACCATCGCTCGCAGCGCTCGTGCATTCTCCTCTCGGTGGCACCGGCGCCGACCGCTCTGGGTGGGGGTTGCCATCGGTGGCCGCGTCGACCCGCAGGGCGGCGTGGTGGACCATCCCCGTCTCGGGTGGACGGAGGCGCGGGTCGGTCACATCATCGGCGCAGGCCTCGGGCTGCCGGTGTCGGTTGCTGCCCACGTCGAAGCGATGGCGGCATCGGAACTGCTGCTCAGTCCGGATAGGCCGGATTCCGGGCCCGACAACGCAACCAGCCTGTACGTGTACGCCCGCGAGACCGCGGGAATCGCCATCACCATCGACGGGCGCGTACACACACCATCCAACGGGCCCGGCTCCATCGCGCATCTACCGACCGGCTCTTCCGTGGTGTGCTCCTGCGGTTCGACCGGTTGCTTGGAAGCGACCGTCAGTGATCGCGCGATGATCGACGCCGCCGTCGAGGCCGGAATCATCACCGATGCCGACGAGCGTCCGGCCATGTCGGCGCTGTACAAGGCGGCGGCCGCCGGTTCCACACGGGCGCACGAGCTTCTCGTCGAACGTGGTCGAGTGCTCGGACGAACCGTCGCCATGCTGCGAGACCTGTTCAACCCCGACCGCGTGATCCTGGGTGGACAGGCCTTCACCGAATACCCGGCAGGTGTTCCGCACGTGGCCGAGGCTTTCGCCAATACGTCCTCCTTGGAGCGCAAGGACATTCGCATCACCGGATTCGGTAATCGGGTTCAGGAGTACGCCTCGACCGTGGTGTCCCTCAGCTCGCTGTACTCGGACCCGGCAGGTGCGATGCGACGGGCCACCGTCTAGACGGTCGTAGGTTGCAGGACGGCCTGCGTCTGGGTGACCTGCGCGACGAGCTTGCCTGCATCGTCGCGAAGTTCTGTGGTGACAGCGACCGTTCTGCGTCCGGCGTGCAGGGGTGTGGCGCGGGCTGTCAGTGTGCCCTCGCGCAGGCCGCGAGTGAACACGGTGCTGGAGCTGACGGTCGATGTCGACGCGCCTTCGGGAAGATTGAGGAACGCGCACACCGCGCCGACGCTGTCGGCCAAGGTCATCACCGCACCTCCGTGCATAGCGTTTCCCAGCGTGGTTCGATGTCGATCCCAGTCGAGGTGGCCAATCACTTCGTCGGGTGTTGCCGAGTCGAGTTCGACTCCCACGTGAACGGCGAAGGGCATGGTCGCGAGGATTGCGTCGAGGTCCATCCCCGAATGTTAGGCGGCGAGTTGCCTGCATACGTTCGGATAGCGAACTAGGTTGGGCCCATGACGAAACAGGGGTCGGGTATGGGGCGTGGGGACGCCATCGGATGTGCAGTCGCGGGATTCTTCGGCATGGCGTGGTTCGGCTGGGGGATGGCAGAACCGGTATCGACCGCCGTGGAGTGGCTGATGCAGATCGGGGCCTTGGCTTCGCTGATCGTGGCCGTCTGCGCCATTGTGATGGCAGTTCGTAGCCCCGCAGGCAGTGCGCCGATGGAAGACCCCGCCGTGCGCCGCAAGTACTGGACGATCGTCGGGGTCGAATTCGGACTGATCGCGGTAGGCGCCCTGGTTCTCGGTGCGTCGGGCGCCGGCGCCTGGATATCGGTGTGGGTGTGCGCTGTGGTCGGTGTGCACTTCGTGCCGCTTGCCGGGGTGTTCGGAGCCGAACCGCTGAAGATCGTCGGAGTCGTGCTGGTCGGGGTGGCGGCGGTGGCCTTGGTGCTCGGGCTGCTCACATCGGTCCCGCCCGTCACCATTACCGGAGCAGGCGCCGGCTTGGTACTCCTGACATCCGGAGTAGTCGGACTCGCCGCGGGTGTGGCATCGACGCGAACGGCGAAAGCGACTACCGGCTCAGAGCGGTAGCGCCGTCTCGGACAGGCCCTCCCGGCCGCCACGTCGCCGGAACCACTCCTGCCCGAACATTGCCTGCAACTGCTCTTCCGGCATCTGCAGGAAAGGCCCGAAGTCGCCGATCTGAGTGGCGTGCGCGTGCATGGCCTCGCGTTTCGCGGACATCGAGCCACGGACGTCGACCACCGTGGTGATCTGTGAATCGGGAAGTCCGAAACTGTCCAGATCCGGCGGAGTGGCATCGGGCGACCACTCGGGGTTCAAAACAAGTAGTCGTTTGATGTGATCGCGACTGACCGCGGCCTCGTAGACGTGATCGATGCCTGCCAACTCGGCAGCGCGGACGCCGACGTGATGGACCTGAACGTGATCCGGATGCCCGTACCCGCCGTTGGGGTCGTAGATCGTGATGACGTCGGCCGATTCCTCGATCAGCACGTCCGCCAGGAGTCGGGCGGCCTCGTCCACGTCGGCGTTGCAGAAGGCATCCGGATTGCGGTTCTCGGCAGCTCCCGCCATACCGGAATCCGCGTAGTGCAACTGCACGACGCGATGGGCACCGAGGGCAGAAGTCGACGCTTCGAGTTCCCGTTTCCGACGCGCCGCCAAGGTTTCGCCGTCCGCCAACAGACCATCCGGCACCTCGCCGAGCGCACCGTCGGTGGCCGTGACCACCACGACGCGGTGGCCGGCGTCTGCGGCTTGCCGCATCACCCCGCCCGTCGTGAACACTTCGTCGTCGGGATGGGCGTGGAAGCACACCAGCACACTCATCCCGCAATACTGGCACGCCGGGGCGACATCCGGACGGGCCGTCCCACCGCACGCCTATCGTGACGCCATGGCTATTCGTGAAACCGTCGGCGTCGACGGAACGTCCATCGTCTACTCGGCCTCCGGCGACGCGACCTCGCGGCCGCTCGTCCTACTGCATGGCTGGGCGCAGTCGTCGAAGTGCTGGGGCGAGAAGGTGCTGGCCGACCTGTCCGAGCACTACCGGGTGATCGCCGTGGATCTGCGGGGGCACGGCCATTCCGGGGCTCCGGAGAGCGGGTACGACAGTTCGCAGAACTGGGCGGGTGACGTGCAGGCCGTGCTGGCCAACGAGGGCATCGACAGTGGTGCGGTACTGCTCGGATGGTCGTACGGGGGACTCGTCATCGCCGACTACCTGGCCGAACACGGCACGAGTGCGGTCGACGGCATCGTCCTCGTCGGTGCGATCACCAGCATCGGACGCGGGGAGAAAGGCGGCAAGGTCGGACCGGCGATGCGTGCCGCGATTCCGGATGCCATGTCGGAGGACCCGAAAACCGCGATCAAGGCCCTCGGCGCGTTCGGAAACGCGCTCACCGGGCCGGTCGACGGCAAGGGCGCTCAGTCACAGGCGCTGTTCGGGGCCAGTCTGTCCACCCCGCCGCGGGTACGGGCCGCGCTCTTCGACCGCACCGTCAGCCACGACGACCTGCTGCGATCCCTCGACATCCCGGCGCTCGTGCTGCACGGCGAGGACGACACCGTCGTCGATGTCTCGGCCGGACGGCACGTGGCCGATCTGATCCCGAAGGCGCAGACGTCGTTCTGGGAAGGCACCGATCACGGGCCGTTCGTGGCGGATCCGGACCGGTTCGTCGGGGACCTCCGGGGGTTCGTCGACGGCCTCGGTTAGAGACCACTCGAAACGAAGGGGCAGTATGGAGTGGTGACACCCATGCACAACTCCCGCCCCCGCAGGGTGGCCGTCTTCTCGGTCCACACGTCGCCCCTGGCGCAGCCGGGTATGGGGGACGCAGGCGGCATGAACGTCTACGTTCTGCAGACCGCCATTCAGATGGCCCGGCGCGGCGTAGAGGTCGAGATCTTCACCCGTGCCACCTCGTCGTCCGACGCCCCCGTTCAGCAGGCGGCGCCCGGCGTGCTGGTGCGCAACGTCGTTGCGGGCCCGTTCGAAGGTCTCGACAAACACGATCTGCCGACTCAGTTGTGTGCGTTCGTCGCGGGCGTGTTGCGCGAGGAAGCGCGCCACGAGCCGGGCTACTACGACCTCGTGCACTCGCACTACTGGCTGTCCGGGCAGGTGGGGTGGCTCGCACGCGACCGTTGGGGTGTGCCACTCGTCCACACCGCACACACGTTGGCCGCGGTGAAAAATCTGTCTCTCGCCGAAGGTGACACCCCGGAGCCTGCCGCGCGGCAGATCGGCGAACAACAGGTGGTGTCCGAGGCGGACCGGCTGGTGGCCAACACCGTCGACGAGGCCGAGCATCTCGTTCAGCTCTACGGCGCGGATCCCGACAAGGTGGATGTGGTCGCACCCGGCGCCGACCTGTCCCGTTACCGCCCGGGCGACCGCGCAGCGGCCCGGGCGAAACTCGGGCTGGACCCGAAAGAGACCGTCGTGACCTTCGTCGGGCGTATCCAGCCGCTGAAGGCGCCGGACGTGCTGTTGCGTGCCGCAGCAGACCTCGTGAGTCGTAGGCCCGAACTGCCGTTGCGCATCCTCGTCGTCGGCGGTCCGTCCGGAACCGGACTCGCCCGGCCGGACGTCCTGATCGACCTCGCGGCGAGCCTCGGTATCTCCTCGCGGGTGACGTTCCTGCCGCCGCAGGCGCCCGAGCAGCTGGCGGACGTGTACCGAGCCTCCGACCTCGTTGCCGTGCCGAGCTATTCGGAATCGTTCGGTCTGGTGGCCGTCGAGGCCCAGGCCTGCGGCACACCGGTGATCGCGGCAAACGTGGGCGGGCTCGGAGTGGCGGTGCGCGGCGGAAGTACCGGGCTGCTGGTGGACGGCCATCGCACCGACGATTGGTCGTCGGCGCTCGGGTCGCTCGTGGAGAGCCCGGCGCGGTTGGCGGAAATGGCGCAGCAGGCGCCGTTGCACGCCGCGAACTTCTCGTGGGAGCACACTGCGGACGGTCTGCTCGAGAGCTATCGCAAGGCCACGATCAACTACAACAACGGAAACCTGCCGAGCACCGAATTCGGTCAGCGTCGCGGTCGCGGTCGCTGGAAGCTGCGCAGGTCGACAGGAGTGCGCGCATGAGTGAGGTAACCGGTGACGTCGCAGCCACTATCGAGGCGGCACTGACCGAGCGGGAACTCGAGTTCACTCGAAAGGACTCGACCCACTTCGTCGTGGAGCTTCCCGGCGAGAACAAGCTGAAGACCACCACGCTGCTGACAGTGGGCAATCACGGTGTGCGCATCGAAGCGTTCGTCTGCCGTAAGGCCGACGAGAACTTCGAGGGCGTCTACAAGTACCTGCTGCGGCGCAACCGTCGGCTGTACGGGGTGGCGTACACGATCGACAAGGTCGGCGACATCTACCTGGTGGGCCGGATGTCGGAGCCTTCCGTGACGGGGGACGAGCTCGATCGGGTGCTCGGCCAGATCCTCGAGGCCGCCGACGGCGACTTCAACACCCTGCTCGAGCTCGGATTCGCCAGCTCGATCAAGCGTGAATGGGAGTGGCGGGTTTCGCGGGGAGAGTCCCTCGCGAACCTGAAGCCGTTCGAGCACATGATCGAGGACTGAAGGCTCGCACCACGCTGGAGCAGGGTGGCGCCAATGCCTGCTCAGCCGGGCAGTTCGGTGACGCCGAGGGCGAAGTCCAAGTTCCCTACTCCGTGATTGGCGAGGCCTACCGTGACCACGCCCGCTCCTTCCAGCCAGTGCGCCATTTTCAGGCCGCCGACATCGAGCGGGCGCAGCCCCAGGCTCTCGATGAACGCCCCCACGCTTGCCTTGGCCCGCGCATCATCGCCTGCGACGAACACGTCCGGCCGCCCCTTCTCCAAAACCTGACGGAAAACGGTGTTGAACGCCTTCACCACGCCGGCGCCGGACGGGGCCGCCTTGGCAACTTCCTGCGCGATCGAGGTTTCCTCTCGATGGGTGAGCCCGTCGAACGTGGAATTGAAGGGGTTGCTGATGTCGACGATCACCTTGTTCGCGAGAGCGTCTCCGAACTGGTTGACGACCGGCACGACACCGTCGGCCAGCAGCGCCACGATGACGATGTCGCCGGCCGGGGCGGAGCCCCAATCTCCCGTCGTGGCGCCGACGCCGAGAGACTCCGCCAGGTCGGCGGCTTTGGTCTTGTCACGGCCCATGACTTCGACGGTGTTGCCGCCCGCGACCGCCCGCGCGCCGATGGTGCGGGCCATGTTCCCGGTGCCGATGATGCTGATGTTGCTCATGACATTGTCCTGTCCTGGTTTCACGTAGTAGGTAAACCGTCCGGTGTACTTACGGTAGTGAGTGGCCGACCAGGGTGCAAGCTATGTACACCGATTGTTACCCGAACGGGTACGATCGACCCCATGACGGAGTTGGAGAAGGGCCCCAAGGGCAGCCGTCGCGGCCGGGGCGCCCGCGAGCGCATCCTCGGCGCGTCTCGGGAGCTGTTCCGCGAGCAGGGCATCAGCCGAACGGGTATGGACCAGCTCTGCGCGGTGGCCGAGGTGTCGAAGCGCACGGCCTATCAGCACTTCGCGGGTAAGGACGAACTCGTCGCCGAGTACCTGCGTCGGTTCGATCCGTCGATTCTGTCGGGCGTCTTCGACCGCACCGACCTCACGCCCAGTGAGCGGCTGCTCGCCGTCTTCGACGTCCCCTCCGATAATCCTCTGTGCCCCTATATCGCGGCCGCCGTCGAACTTCACGACCCCCTGCACCCTGCATCCCAGTACGCGCGTGACTACAAGAAAGCCGTCGCCGCGCGGCTCGCCGACACTGCCCGTGAGGCCGGCGCTGCCGACCCCGAGCAGCTCGGCGAGCAACTCGCGCTGCTGCTCGACGGCGCCGCGGCCCGCACTCGAGTACTCGATGCCGATGCCTTCCCCGTCGCCGCCGCCATCGCCGCGGTCCTCGTCGGCAACGCCATCCCAGCCGCCCTCGATGACCGGCGACCGATGAGAGTGAGCGCCCGGTAGAGTTTCGGCATCTTGTGTTGACAGTCACAGGCTGATGTATGTTACGTGCTGTTACATACAAGTACACAACCGTTGTCGCCGCGCCACCTAGGAGAAGCCCCGTGAGCTTCAAGAGTCCCTACCCGGATGTCGAGATCCCCAACCTCAGCGTCTACGAGTTCCTGTTCGGAAAGGTCGAGGACTCCGATCTCGACAAGCTTGCGTTCGTGGACGGCGGCTCCGGAGCGGAGACCAGCTACCGCGATCTGCTCGCGCAGATCGACGGCGTAGCGGGTGCACTCGCCGCGCGTGGCATCGAGATCGGTGACGTGGTGGCACTGCACGCACCGAACTCGCCCGCCTTCGGCTCCGTGTTCCACGGAATCCTGCGAGCGGGGGCCACGGCCACCACGATCAATGCGCTCTACACCGCAGAAGACATCGCGAAGCAGCTCACCGACTCGAAGGCCAAGTTCCTCTTCACCGTGTCGCCGCTCCTGGAGCAGGCGAAGGCTGCTGCCGCAAAGGTCGGTATCGCGGACGAGAACGTGGTCGTTCTCGACGGTGCAGAGGGTCACGCGTCGCTGAAGGATCTGATCGCACAGGGCGCTCCCGCTCCCGACGTTTCGATCGACCCCACGACGCACCTGGCGGTGCTGCCGTATTCGTCGGGCACCACGGGCCGCCCCAAGGGCGTCATGCTCACGCACCGGAATCTGGTCGCCAACGTGTGCCAGATCAACCCGCGCATGGGCATCACCTCGGACGACAACCTGCTCGCCGTGTTGCCGTTCTTCCACATCTACGGGATGACGGTGCTGCTCAACGCGGCACTGTCCAATCGCGCAACGCTGGTGACGATGCCGAAGTTCGACCTCGTCCAGTTCCTCGGCAACGTGGCCGAGAAGAAGTGCACGTACGTGTTCATCGCGCCGCCGGTGGCAGTGGCGCTCGCCAAGCACCCCCTCGTCGACCAGTACGACATGTCGAGCATTCACACCATCTTCTCCGGTGCGGCGCCGCTCGACGCGGAGCTGGGCAACGCCGTCGCTCGTCGCCTGAACTGTCGTGTGCTGCAGGGCTACGGCATGAGCGAGATGAGCCCCGTCAGCCACGCCATTCCGTTCGATCGCGACGACATTGCTCTCGATTCGGTCGGGCACACCATCGCGAACATGGAATGCAAGCTGGTGGACCCGGCCACCGAGCAAGAGATCGAGATTCCGGCCGACGGTGTGAGCGAGCCGGGCGAGCTGTGGTGCAAGGGGCCGAACGTGATGGTCGGTTACCTCGGCAACGAGCAGGCCACCGCGGAAACCCTCAACCCGGACGGCTACCTGCGCACCGGTGATATCGCCGTCGTGGACGCCGACGGTGTGGTCACGATCGTCGACCGCCTCAAGGAACTCATCAAGTACAAGGGCTACCAGGTGCCGCCGGCCGAGCTCGAGGCGCTTCTGCTGACCCATCCTCGGATCGCCGACGCCGCCGTCATCGGTGTGCTCGACGACGAGGGCGAGGAAGTGCCCAAGGCATTCGTCGTGCGCCAAGAGGGCGCGGATCTCGACGAGCAGCAGATCATGGACTACGTCGCCGAGCGGGTGTCACCGCACAAGAAGGTTCGCAAGGTGCAGTTCATCGACACGGTGCCGAAGTCCGCGGCGGGCAAGATTCTCCGTAAGGATCTGCGCACGGGCGACAAGGTCTGAGTTCGTAGGCGGTTGTCCCTCCAGTCGGTTCCCAAGGGTTCCGGTAGTCGTGCCAATATGAACGGCATGAGTACCGGAACCCTTGTGCTGCTCCGTCACGGCGAGAGCGAATGGAATGCGCTGAACCTGTTCACCGGCTGGGTGGACGTCCACCTCACCGACAAGGGCGTCGCCGAGGGCAAGCGTGCCGGCGAACTGCTCGTCGAACACGATCTGCTGCCCGATGTCCTGTACACCTCGCTGCTGCGACGCGCGATCAGCACCGCGAACATCGCGCTCGACGCCGCGGATCGACACTGGATTCCGGTCATCCGCGACTGGCGCCTCAACGAGCGTCACTACGGCGCTCTGCAGGGCAAGAACAAGGCGCAGACAAAGGAAGAATACGGCGACGATCAGTTCATGTTGTGGCGCCGTAGCTACGACACCCCGCCGCCGCCCATCGAGACCGGCAGTACCTACAGCCAGGACGCCGATCCGCGGTACGCCGACCTCGACGAGGTTCCGCTCACCGAGTGCCTCCTCGACGTCGTGAAGCGTCTCATTCCGTACTGGGAAGAGACCATCTCGAAGGAACTGCTGGCCGGCAAGACCGTGCTGGTCGCCGCCCACGGCAACTCGTTGCGCGCGCTGGTCAAGCACCTCGACGGAATCTCCGACGAGGAGATCGCCGGACTCAACATCCCCACCGGCATCCCGCTGCGCTACGACCTCGACGAGAATCTGAAGCCGTTGAACCCGGGCGGCACCTACCTCGATCCCGAGGCGGCCGCCGCAGGTGCGGCCGCGGTCGCGAATCAGGGCGGAAAGTAGGTTGCCCGGGCCGCCCGTCTCGCCTCGAGCGGGCGGCCCCGGCAAACAGCAGGTGAACGGACGTCCAACAGTGCGCTGTGCGGGTGTGACCTACACGGAAATACGCCAACCCTGCTTAGCCGCTGTGTTTCTTCTACGTACGATTCAGGCGTGAGTGTTGTTCAGGCAGTCCTGATCGCCGCCATGGTCGGCTTCGCCGGCTTCTTGGTCGGCGGGGTGCTGGTCCCACGGATCGCCACCCGAAACGAACAGCGCCGCCAGGATCAGACCGGGCTCACGATGTCGCAGGTTCTCGACCTGATCATTCTCGCTTCGGAGAGTGGCATCGCGGTCGTCGACCAGCATCACGACGTGGTGCTTGCCAATCCCCGCGCCGAGCAGTTGGGGCTGGTACGCAGTCGGTTGATCGAGGATCGTGCGTGGGCGGCCACTCAGCGGGTGCTGGAAACCGGACATCCCGAGGAGTTGGACCTCACCAGCAAGACACGGCAGCGCGGCCGCGACAACATCGCCGTCCGCGTCACCGCGCGTCTGCTCAGTAAAGAAGACCGCAATTTCGTGGTGCTCTTCGCGGACGACGATTCCGAGCAGGTGCGGATGGAAGCTACCCGCCGCGACTTCGTCGCCAACGTGAGCCACGAACTGAAGACGCCCGTCGGCGCGATGGGATTGCTCGCGGAAGCGTTGATGGAATCCGCGGACGATCCGGAATCGGTCAAACACTTCGGTGAGCGCCTCCAGAGCGAGTCGGTTCGACTGGGCCGGATGGTCACCGAACTGATCGCGCTGTCGAGGTTGCAGGGCGCGGAGAAATTGCCCGACCTCGACATCGTGCAGGTCGACGACGTCGTCTCGGAGGCACTGCTGCGGTGCCGCGTCACTGCGGAGGCAGCCGACATCACGGTCACCACCGACAACCCCAGCGGGTACGAGGTGCTCGGCGACCGCACGCTCCTCACCACCGCGCTGTCCAACCTGATCCAGAACGCCATTGCTTACTCGCCCAAGGGGTCGCCGGTCTCGATCAGTCGATCGATCCGCGAGGGTGACGTCGCGATCGCCGTGACCGACCGCGGTGAAGGCATCGCCAAGGCGGACCAGGAGCGGGTGTTCGAAAGATTCTTCCGCGTCGACAAGGCACGATCACGGGCAACCGGAGGCACCGGCCTCGGTCTCGCGATCACCAAACACGTCGCGGCAAACCACAACGGATCGATCGATCTGTGGAGTAAACCCGGAACGGGTTCGACGTTCACGCTGCGGATTCCCGCACACGTCGAGAAGGCAGACACCGACGGTTACGGTGTCGGCACCATCGGGAAGCGAGAAACTGGCATGGAGGCCAAGCGATGACAAGTGTGCTGATCGTGGAGGACGAAGAATCGTTGGCCGACCCGCTGGCGTTTCTACTGCGCAAGGAAGGCTTCGAGGCAACCGTGGTCGGCGACGGGCCGTCCGCACTTGCCGAGTTCGACCGTTCCGGCGCGGACATCGTCCTGCTCGACCTCATGCTGCCCGGCATGAGTGGAACGGACGTGTGCAAGCAGCTGCGCAGCCGATCCGGCGTGCCCGTGATCATGGTGACCGCGCGCGACAGCGAGATCGACAAGGTCGTCGGACTCGAACTCGGTGCAGACGACTACGTCACCAAGCCGTACTCGGCGCGTGAGCTGATCGCCCGCATTCGCGCAGTCCTGCGCCGCGGTGTGGACGCAGACCTCGACGGCATCGGGGTCGACGGAGTCCTCGAAGCGGGCCCGGTGCGCATGGATGTGGAACGCCACGTCGTACAGGTGGGCGGCGAATCGGTCACCCTGCCGCTCAAGGAATTCGACCTGCTCGAATACCTTCTGCGCAACTCCGGACGCGTGCTCACCCGCGGCCAGTTGATCGACCGGGTCTGGGGCGCCGACTACGTCGGAGACACCAAGACCCTCGACGTCCACGTCAAGCGGTTGCGCTCGAAAATCGAATCCGACCCGGCCAAGCCGGAACATCTCGTCACCGTGCGCGGGTTGGGCTACAAACTCGAATCATAGGGGGCTGCGCCCCCTGTGAGCGGTTAGCGAGTCTCTGGACTCGTTGGCCGCTCACAGGGAAGTGCTTCCGTAGTCTCGATGCCATGGACAAGACGCACTGATGCCGTCGAAACGGGAACTTCTGAAATCCGATCCGTTCCAGTTGGTGGAGTTGGGTCTCGCGATGCAGAAGGCGGACAAGGACTTCGCCGACCAGGTCGATGCCATGTTGTCGGCAATCGGCGACGCCAGCGTTCGTTGGGATGGCGCTGACGCTGCAGATCGCCACAACAGTGAGGTGCAGGAAGCGGGCCGCAAGTGGTCCTCGACGGGCCAGGACGCGTCGAACTCCATGATCGACGCCGGCAACGGTCTCATGTGGTGGCGCGAATCAGTCCTGGCCCGAGTCCGTGATGCCGAGTCGGCCGGGTGCGTTGTCGATGACGACTGGACGGTTCGGCACGAAGACGCGGCGCAGGCCCAGATTCACCAGGACCTGGTGAACGATGCGGTGTTCGAGTACAACGATGCCACGAGTGACTGGGTGAAAAGGCTCGGATAAGTCATCCCCGTGCGTGGTCGAGGAGTCTCTGGACTCGTTAACCACTCACGGGGTCACTCGAAGAGTTCCCGAATATCGTCGGCGGACAGGGTGGCGTTGAATGCGCCGCCTTCATCGACGACGGAGGCGAAGAGTTCCGATTTGCGGGTCTGCAACGCCATCACTTTCTCTTCGATGGTGTCCTTCGCGATCAGGCGGTAGACCATGACGTTTCGGGTTTGTCCGATGCGGTGGGTGCGGTCCACAGCCTGCGCCTCGGAGGCGGGGTTCCACCAGGGGTCGAGGAGGAAGCAGTAGTCGGCTTCGGTCAGGTTCAGTCCGAAACCGCCGGCCTTGAGGCTGATCAGGAACACCGGAGCATCCCCGGTCTTGAACTCGCCCAACACCTTCGCCCGGTTACGGGTGCTGCCGTCGAGGTAGGTGTATCCGACGCCCTCGGCATCCAGGCGCTTACGCACTCGGTCCAGGAAGCCGGTGAACTGACTGAACACCAGCGCCCGGTGTCCACCCTCGATGACGTCCTCCAGCTGCTCCAGGAGTGCATCGATCTTGGCCGAAGGAATCGCCGTGTGAGTCTCGTCGATCAACGACGCATCCAGACTCAACCGCCGCAACAGAGTCAGGGATTGCAAGATGGTGAATCGGTTGGCGTCCACGTCCTCGACCAGGCCGAGGATCTTCTGCCGCTCACGCTGCAGATGGGTGTCGTAGAGCTTCCGGTGACGCGGCGCCAACTCCACCTCGAGCACCTGCTCCTGCTTTTCCGGAAGGTCCGTTGCTACCTGTTCTTTGGTGCGCCGCAACATCAACGGCCGGATCCGTCGACGTAGTTGTCCGAGAAGCGCACTGTCGCCACCGTTCTCGATCGGCTTGCGGTAGAAGTCGTGGAACTTGGTGGGGTTCGGGAACAGTCCGGGCGCGGTGATCGACAGCATCGACCACAACTCCATCAGATTGTTCTCCATCGGGGTGCCGGTGATCGCGATCTTCGTCTGCGCCTCGATCCGTCGCATGGACTGGTACGCCTTCGACCGGTGATTCTTGACGAACTGTGCCTCGTCGAGCAGCAGCATCGACCACGGCAGCGCCATGTACTCGTCGTCCTCGATCCGGGCGAGCGTGTACGAGGTGACCACCACGTCCGCACCCTCGATCGACTCCGGCAGCGGTGCGCCGGATTTCGCCGATGTCTTCGTCATCGCAACCACTTTCAGGTGCGGAGAGAAACGGGCCGCTTCCGAAGCCCAGTTCGCCACCACCGACGTCGGCGCCACGATCAGCACCGGCGGGTCGGACGGGCGTTCGGCTCGCGCATGGCAGATCATCGCCAGGGACTGCACCGTCTTGCCGAGCCCCATGTCGTCGGCGAGGATGCCGCCGAGCCCGTGCGACCACAGGAAGGTCAGCCAGCGGTACCCGTCCAACTGGTAGGGGCGCAGGGTGGCCTGAAGGGTTACCGGTGCATCGAGCTGCGGCACCGATCCCATGTCGAGCAGGCCCTGCACCTGTTCCCGCCAGCGCACGGCCTGTCGTTCGACAACCCCGAGTGCGGCCAATTCCTCCCATAACGAGACCTGAAAGCGGCTCAGCCGCAACCGTCCCGAGTCTCGGTCGTGCAATCCGCGGGCTTCGGTGATCAGTTCTTCGAGCTTCCGCAGCTCCGGCTTGTCCAACGACAGGTACGCCCCGTCGTCGAGCAGCAGGTGAGAATCGCCGGCGCTGAGTGCGGCGAACAAATTCTTGAACGGCACCGGACGGTCCTCGACGTGAACGGTGACCGACAGGTCGAACCAGTCGCCGTTCTCGGTGTCGTCGGTGCCCACCCCGATCTTCAGAGTGTCACCGGCGTCACGGTATTCGGCGGGTGAGCCGACGACACGAACCTCGACGTCGTCGCGGCCACGCAGCAGCGGCAGTAGTTCGGTGGCCAACTTCGCGGTGTCCAGACCGTCGAGTGACGTTCGCACCGGCAGCGTGCCGTCGATCGCTCGCAGCCCGTACTGCTCGAGAGGCGCGTCCAATCCGGCAATCAGCGCTCGTTCGCGGTCCACGTCGCGGAACGGTTCGTCTGCGCTCGGCGCGAGTTCGATCTCGTGCTTCACGTCCCCGACCCGGTAGCGCATCTGCCAGTGAACCTCGGCCCGGTGACCGGACCGGAATGCGACGTCGAGCAGCAGATCCGGACCGGTGATGGTCGGCGGGGAGAACGAGCCGTCGACCGATCGGACCGTCGCTGCTCGTTGCAGGCGCGGATAGTAGGCGGCAGTGAAGCGGTCGGCGTCGTCGGCCGGTACCGCGATCGAGGTGTTGTCGATCACCAGTTCTCGCATCATGTCCGACACGGTTCCGGACAACCGGGCGATCCGGAACGGTGTCTGCGTCGCCGTGTCCGCGGGATCGTCTTCATGGCGCACGTACATCACGCCATGAGCGTTCGAGCCGATGAAGCCGAGAACGGTCACCGGTACCTCGGAGTCGTCGCTGCAAACGACGGGCACGACGTCGAGGCCATTGTCCGTGCGATCGATATCCACGTGCAGCTCGGCCGTGCCTGGGTGTGGAATGGCCGCGGCGACCTTGCCCGGGTAGACTAGTTCGACGCCGGCCTCGGCAGCCTCCTCCAGCAAGGTCCACAGTCGCGTGCTGTCGATGGTGGAGAGGTCGATGTCCTTCTCGGCGCCGTACACGAAAGCGCGCCTGCTCGCCTGATACAACGCGTACAGCTCACGCAGCAGCTCTCGATGCCTACTCGAGATGTCGGACATCTGACCGAGGCTGGACCAGTTCATGTTGGCGTTGACCCAACCGCTCTTACCATGGCGCACGATGCGTGCGCCCAGCCGCCAATGGCCCGAACGGGGGCCCCGCAGGAGCGACAGTTGCACTGCAAGCGGAACGTTGCCGCCGGGACGTCGATCGCTGACGAGCGCAGCCTCGAGCAGGTCCTCCCAGGAGAAGCCGCCGGGCGTCGATTCGGGTTCCGGGCGGTCCAGGAGGGCCAGCGTCAGCGCCACCGTGTGCTTGCAGTTCATGCGGACCGGGCATGTGCACTGCCCACGTACGAACTCGAGACCTTCGCCGCGCGGCGTGAACATCACCTGGGTGCGGTAGAGGTCGGTGCCATCGACGAGGCCGATTGCCTTCTGTTCTTCCGGGAACCAATCCAGCTCGAGCACCGATCCGCCGGACGCGTACCGCACGCCCCGGTCGTATGTGACCCGGCCGACCGTGCGGATCAAGGAAGCGACGGTCTGTTCGCGGTCGGCGGGCGAGAGCATACGGCGAGGGTAGTCGCTTCGGTCATGACGCCGGCAGTCGCTTATCGCGCTTCGCTGCCCTGGCTGATGCGCTCGGCTATTGCGGAAACGTCGTCGAGGTCACCAACCGACACGGCGATGACGAGGTCGTATGCCGCGTCGTTCGAAAGGGTGAGTCGGCGTCCGTTGATACCGAGGAACGCGATCGTCGCCGCGAGCGACAGTCGCTTGTTGCCGTCGATGAGTGCATGATTTCGGGCGAGAGAATGCATCAGGGCAGCTGCCTTTTCCTCCAGATGGGGGTAGGCGTCTTCGCCGAGCACCGTGGTCTTCGGACGAGCCAGCGCCGCTTCCAGAAGACCGTGGTCGCGGACAGGGACCACACCGTCGAGCGTCCGTTCTGCGACGTGGATCAGCTCGAGCATGGTCAGGTAGATCATTGGCCAAGACGCTTCAGTGCCTCGGCGTAGCGGGGCAATTCGTCGTCGAGAACCTGATCGAGTAGCTCAGCCCTGCTGTGGTTCTCCACGTACTCACGCACCGCAGCTCGTGCAACATCTTGCATCGAGCGGTTCTCACGCTCAGCACGAGCGCGGAGAGCCGCTGCTTCGGCGTCGGAGAGGCGGAGTGTCATAGGCATGACGCAATGGTATCACCAGTGATACCGAATCTGCCCGAGTTGTTTACTCCCGTGCGCAGGTGAAGGCGACCGCCAGTTCGACGGTGCGTGGACCGTCGTCCTCGGTGACCTGTGCCGTGACGCGGTACTTGTCGCCGTCCACGGCGATGTGGGATGCCATTCGCTGCTGGTCGGTGGACTCCCACTCCGTGCCGCCGGCCTCGATCGAGAAGTCGTCGAGTCTGGGCGGGTCGGATGTCACGAGTTCCACGGCAACCTCGCCACCGGTCGTCTCGCTTCCGGCGTCGAAGTTGAGCTGCGGTTGCCCGTCCTCGTCATCCCACGAGCACCGAACGGGTTCGAACGTGGCATCGACGGCCCGGCCGTCCAACACCGCGCTGCCCAAGGACCCACTCAGTGCGCCGTTGGGTGGCATCTCGACGCCGGTGCCTCGCATGCTCGTCGGCACGGTCGTCGATTCCGCAGGTGCAGGAGAATCGTCCGAATTCGAACACCCTGCGGCGCCGAAGATCAAAAGCCCCGCCACGAGTGAGGCCGTCGCTTTGCCCATGCCCGCGACCGTAACAACGCCGGGAGTCGAGCGGCGCGAAATTACACCCTGTGAGCGGCTTGCGAGTCCCTGGACTCGCTAACCACTCACAGGGGGAGAGGCCGGGTGGACGGCGATCAACCCGAGGCCCGCACGCCGTTTGCAGAGCTTCGCGAGTTCGTCGTACGCGGGCTTGCCGAGCAGCTCGGTGAGTTCCGGTGCGTACGACTGCCACACCTGCTTCTTGCCGACGTGAGCGTCGGGCGAGCCGGAGCAGTACCAGTCGAGGTCTTCGCCGCCCTCGCCCCAGCCGCGCCGGTCGTATTCGGTGATGGTGGTTCGCAGGATCTGCTCGCCGTCCGGCCGGTCCACCCACTCCTGAGTGCGGCGGATGGGAAGCTGCCAGCACACATCCGGCTTCACCTCGAGCGGTTCGATCCCGCGGTCGAGTGCCATCGAGTGCAGAGCGCATCCCACGCCGCCTTCGAAGCCGGGACGATTGAGGAAGATGCAGGCACCTTTGTAGCGTCGGGTCCGCAGTGCAGGCTCGTCCTCGAGGTCGTCCTCCTCGACGTAGCCCTTCTTGCCGAGACCCTTGTCCATGAACTGCCACTTGTCGGGTGTGAGCATCTTCACTGACTCGTGCAGCTTCTCGAGATCCTCTTCGTCGGACAGAAAGGCGCCGTGCGAGCAGCAGCCGTCGTCGGGCCGATCGCTGTTGATTCCCTGGCATGCCGGCGTGCCGAAAACGCAGGTCCAGTGCGAGAGGAGCCACGTCATGTCGGCGGCGATGAGATTTTCGGGGTTGGCCGGATCCAGAAATTCGACCCATTCTCGAGGAAAGTCGAGGGGTACTTCCGGGGTGGGCGTCATCTTGTGAGACCGGTCCGTCTTACCTGCTGTCACAGTGCCCGACGGTAGACCCAGTACCGTGTTCATGTGCGACTTGGGGTACTCGACGTCGGAAGCAACACCGTCCATCTGCTCGTAGTGGACGCCCACAGGGGCGGCCACCCCACACCGATGAGTTCGACAAAGGCAACTCTGCGGTTGTCCGAGAACACGAACGACGCCGGTGACATCACCACGTCGGGTTCGGATCGCCTCGTGACCACGGTGCGTGACTTCGCAGCAATCGCCGAGAAGTCGGGTTGCGGCGAACTCATGGCGTTCGCGACCTCGGCCGTGCGCGACGCCAACAACTCGGACGAGGTGCTCTCGCGAGTGCGCGGCGAGACGGGGGTGAACCTCGAAGTCCTCTCGGGCGTGGACGAGGCCCGGCTGACGTTCCTGGCGGTCCGTCGCTGGTTCGGCTGGAGCGCCGGCCGCATTCTCAACCTCGACATCGGCGGCGGATCACTCGAACTGACCACCGGCGGCGACGAGGACCCGGATGTCGCGTTCTCGCTGCAACTCGGGGCCGGACGATTGACCCGGGACTGGCTCGACGCGGACCCGCCCGGCAAGCGCCGCGTCGCCGTCCTGCGCGATTGGCTCGACGCCGAACTCGCCGCACCGGCGAAGGAGATCCTCGCTGCCGGGGAGTGGGACCGTTCCGTAGCGACCTCGAAGACCTTCCGTTCACTCGCGAGACTAACCGGTTCGGCGCCTTCCGGTGCAGGTCCGCGCGTCAAACGAACTCTCGCGTCGAGCGATTTGCAGCAACTCATCGCCTTCATTTCGCGAATGACTGCCGCCGACCGTGCAGAATTGGAGGGTGTCAGTTCCGATCGGTCACAGCAGATCGTGGCCGGGGCGCTGGTGGCAGAAGCGAGCATGCGCGCGCTCGGCGTGGACGAATTGGAAATGTGTCCGTGGGCGCTGCGTGAAGGTTTGATTCTGCGGAAGCTGGATACCGAAATGGGCGGTGAATTGATGGTGAGGGCTCGATGACCGAAGAACCCGAGGACACGGGACAGATTTCTGTCGCCGAGTTGCTCAAGCGCAATGGGCAGCAAGCGGCGTCCAGTGGTGGACGCCGTCGCCGCGGTGCGAAGGGCGGCATTTCCGTCGCCGAATTGACCGGTGAGATCCCGGTGTACCGGGAGGCCTCCGAGAACCGGAACCTGGTCGAGTCTGCAGAGTCCGATGCTGCTGCGCCCGACAAGGCCGAGCCTGCGCAGACGCCCACCCCGGCGCCCGCGCGGACCGAGGCGGCGCCAAGCAGTTCGACGCCGTGGAATTCGGCACGCGCCGAGTCTCCGAGTGCGCCGTCTGCAAGCCCCGCGCCTGCCGGCACGCCGTCTGCGAGTGCCGCGCCGTCCAAGCCGACCGAGCCCGCTCGCAAGCCGGCCGAGCCCGCTCGCCAGCAGCAGGAGCAGCCCGAGACGAAGTCGTGGAATGCCTTCGCTCCGTCGGCGCCGACTGCCAAGCCGTCGAACGCAGCGTCGAGTGGAAAGTCGTCGAGTTACGACTACGACGACGACGATGACGACGACGAGCCCATCGCCAGCCGTCCGCAGTTGCGGCCGCGCACGACAGGTCGTTCGGAGGGCGCCAACGCGCCCCGAGATCAGTCCGGTTCGTGGACGAGCCGTCCGACCCCCACGCGTGCACCGGCTCAGGCTCCTGCCCAGGCGCACGGCCCTGCCGCCGATCGAGCACCTGCGAGTCCGGCAGGTCGAACACCGACCGGCCAGTCCGATCGGGCACCGTCCGATCGGACGATGTCGGAGCCCTCGCTGCTGTCGGGGTCCAACCCGGAAAACCGGCTCATGCACCGCAACCGTCCAGCGGCTCCCGCGCCGAGTGCCGCGGCGGCGAAGCCCACGGACGACGTTGCAGACGAAGAGAAGACCCAGGTTGCGGGTGTCTCCGGCGGGCGCGCTGCCTCGAGGGCAGCGGCCAAGGCAGAGGCGAAAGCGGAGGCGAGCAGCCGCAAGCTGTCGCTGAAGGATCGTCTCGCGGCGAAAGCCAAGTCGATGCAGCGCGACGACGAGGACGGCGACGAGCAACAGGTTGCTCCTTCGGCCACCGCCGCGGTTTCGACGGTCGGAGCGAATCCCGCCGGAGCGAAGCCTGTCGGTGCCGCGCGCACCGACGACGTCGAGGCCGAAGACGCCGTGGATACCGAGACGGCAGACGAGACCGAGAACGAGTCGAGCACCGTCCGCGAATGGGCACTTCTGATCGGGCAGGGTGCGGTCGCGATCATCGCGGGTGCGCTGCTGTTCAAGGGCTTCGAAAAGCTCTGGGACATGTTGCCCTGGGTGGCATTGATTCTGGCGCTGCTCGTGATCGTCGGCCTGGTCGCCATGGTTCGCATCCTGCGCAGAACGGACGACATCACGAGCTTCGTGATCGCCGTCGTGGTGGGAATGATCGTGACCTTGGGTCCACTCGCCTTCATGCTCGCGTCGGGCTGATCGACACATGGTCGGGGATACCGGGTCGAACAGGGACGAGAGCGTGGGGGACGAGAGCGTGGGGACGGGCAGGCAGAGGCGACCGAAGGTCCTGGTAGGCCTTTCGACGGCCTCGGTGTACCCGGAGAACACCGAGGCCGCCTTCCGCTACGCCGCCGAGATCGGCTACGACGGAGTCGAGCTGATGGTGTGGGCAGAGTCGGTGAGCCAGGACATCTCGGCAGTCCGTGCTCTCGTGCGTCGCTACGCCGTGCCGGTGCAGGCGATTCATGCACCGTGCCTGTTGATCTCCCAACGCGTGTGGGGGTCCGACCCGGCCGAGAAGCTCGAGCGCTCGGTGCGTACGGCGGAGGCATTGGGCGCGACGAGTGTGGTGGTGCATCCACCGTTCCGCTGGCAGCGTCGGTACGCCGAGGGGTTCGCGGATCAGGTGGCCGAACTCGAGGCGAGCAGCGATGTGATCGTCGCAGTGGAGAACATGTTCCCGATGCGGGCTGACGGCTTCTTCGGGAGCAAGGAGAAGTCGGCCGAGCGTCTTCGTCGCCGCGGCGGCCCGGGGCCGGCCCTGTCGGCATTCAGCCCGTCGTACGACCCCACCGACTGCGGGCACGAGCACTACACACTCGATCTGTCCCACACCGCGACGGCCGGCATGGATGCGATGAAGTTGGCGAAGCGGATGGGGAGCGGCCTGTCGCATCTGCATCTCGCGGACGGGCGGGGCGCCTCGCTCGACGAGCATCTGGTCCCCGGTCAAGGCAATCAGCCGTGCGTCGAGGTCTGCCGGCATCTGATGGATTCCGGCTTCTCCGGTCAGGCCGTCGTCGAGATCAACACTCAGAATGCGCGTACCCGCCGCGAACGTTCGGCAATGCTGGCGCAGGCTCTCACCTTCGCGAGGGAGAACCTCGAGGCGGGACAGCCCTCCGCTCGGATCTGACGCTTCCGGTAGTCTCGCCATCTTGGATAGTATTGGTATCCAGTATGCTGTTACCCAGACACGGGTTGTAGGAGGCGTGATGCGGGTTTCCGAATTGGTGGCGAGAAGTGGTGTCCCGCTCGCCACCGTGAAGTACTACCTACGCGAGGGCCTGCTGATGCCGGGGGAGGCGACCAGCGCCACCCAGGCCCGGTACAGCGACGAGCACCTCGACCGACTCGCACTGATCAAGGCTCTGTCCAACGCGGGTCTCGCGATACCCCGAATCAGAACGATTCTGCATCTGATCGAGGAACCGACGGGCACGAGATTCGAATTGCTCGGTGACGTCATCTCCCAACTGCCGCCTTATCTGCCCGAGTCGCAGGAAGAGGCTCCCGACGAATTCCCACGCGCCAAGCGTGTGCTCGAGCAGTTGGGTCAGATCTACGAACCGGGCTTCGTGGCCGTGGCACAACTCGAACAAGCGTTGGAGGCGGCCGAGAGCGCGGGCATCCCCATGACGGCCGAACGCCTGGCGGCGTACGGCGAACACGTTCGCGGCATCGCCGATGTGGACATTCGTCTGATGCCGGAGGGCTCGGCGGCCGATCAGGTGAAGTACGTGGTCCTCGGCACGATCCTGTTCGAGCCGATCATCGCTGCGCTGCGCCGTCTCGCGCACCAGGACTTCACCGCACAGTCGTTTCGAAGCAGTACCGACCACTCCGATCGACAGGATCCATCGTGACCACCAGCCCCTTCCATGACCTGAACACGCTCACCGACGACGGCGAGAACCGTTTCCAGGCGTCCATCGATCCGGTCTGGACCATCGGCCCGAAGGTGCACGGTGGATCGATGATGGCGCTGTGCGCCGCCGCTGCCCGTCGCACGTTCCGCGACGGTGACGGCGAGCGGCCGGGTGTTCAGCCACTCGCGGTCAGCGCGAACTACCTGTCCGCGCCGGATCCGGGATCGGTTTCGTTGTCGACCCGCGTACTCAAGCGCGGCAAGCAGGCGTCGTTCGTCGATGTCGAACTGGCGCAGGGGGAGCGCGTTGCCGTCCGTGCTTCCGTGACGCTCGGTGTCCCGGATTCGGATGAGCCGATCCACGCCGAGGAATTGTCGCCGGCCGCCATGTCGGTGGAGCCGCCGGCCGATGCGGTCGTGCTGACCCCGGACCACCCGATGGGGCAGATCGTGCACGTCGCCCAGGGTTGCGACATGCGCGTGGACGGATCGTCCGCACACTTCCTGACCGGCGCGCAGGGCGAACCCGAGATTCGGATGTGGGTGCGTCCGCGCTCGGCCGACGAGAACGATCCGGACACCGCCGCCCTCTTCGCGATCATGACCGGCGATCTGTCGGCGCCGGTCACGATGAACCGCGGAATGTTCGGTTGGGCGCCGACGGTGCAACTCACGACCTACCTGCGCCGCATGCCGGCGCCCGGTTGGCTGCGAGTGATGGCGCGCAGCACGGTCCTGGGCAGCACGTGGTTCGAGGAGGATCACACCGTTCTCGATTCGACCGGTGCCGTCGTGGTCCAGAGTCGTCAGCTGGCCATGATCCCGCGCTGATCGACCTCGTCCGCCCGTGGCAGGCTGTCCGCCATGACGAGAATTGCAGTTATCGGTGGTGGCCGGATCGGTGAGGCACTGATCTCGGGGCTGTTGCAGGCGAACCATGCGGTCCGGGATCTGGTCGTCGCGGAAAGCCACCCGAAGAGGGCGGACGAACTCGCGGCCGAGTACTCGGTGCGCGTCACGGACACGGCGGACGCAGTCGAAGGTGCCGACGTGATCGTGATCGCCGTCAAGCCGGCGGACGTGGAATCGGCGTTGACCGAGGTGTCCAAGGTCGACCTCGACGGTGAGCGCGAGCAGATGCTCGTATCGCTGGTGGCCGGCGTGCCGACCGGCTATTACGAGACGCGGTTGCCGGCCGGCTTCCCTGTCGTGCGCGTCATGCCCAACACCCCCATGTTGGTCGGCGAAGGCGTCAGCGTCCTCGCTCCTGGGCGGCACGTGAAGCCGGACCACCTCGAGACGGTGCGTGGGCTCCTCGGCTCGGTCGGCAAAGTGGTGACCGTGCGCGAGTCTCAGATCGACGCGGTGACCGCGGTGTCGGGTTCCGGGCCGGCGTATTTCTTTCTCGTCGCCGAGGCGATGATCGATGCGGGAGTCGGTTTGGGACTCACTCGCGCAACGGCCTCGGAGCTCGTCGTCCAGACGATGGTGGGCTCCGCAGCGATGCTCGACCGCTCCGGAGAGAGCGCAACCGAACTTCGTGCGGCAGTAACTTCTCCCGGCGGAACCACGGCCGCAGCCGTTCGTGAACTCGAGTCGAATGGCCTCCGACGTGCATTTTTCGACGCTCTCGAGGCTGCGAAGGTGCGGTCGGCGGAACTCGGCGCCGCATCCGAATGAAGATTCGATTCCTCACACCCGTCGCAGTAACCCCATGTGTCCCGCTAAGCTCGGGTCAGCACGTGCGTGTCTGTTCCGCCGGAGGGGAAGCCGGTGGCGCGGACGTGCCGGAGGTAAGTGGTTGATGACGTCTGCAAAAAAGCCGTCGAAGAGTGCGCTCTCCGACGGACAACCGGCCTTGGCCGGAACGCAATTTCTGACGGTCGCCGAAGTGGCGACTCTGATGAGGGTCTCGAAGATGACCGTGTACCGGTTGGTGCACAGTGGCGAACTACCCGCCGTTCGTGTGGGTCGTTCGTTCCGTGTGCACGCGAAGGCGGTACACGACTATCTGGAGACCTCGTACTTCGACGCCGGCTGAGAGGCCGACGAAGAAGTGGGTGAACCCTCGGTTTCTCCCGAGTGACCCCGCACCGGTACGATGGGTGACTGTCGTACCAGCCGGCTGGTGTCGTGAGGCGCCGAGCTTGTTGAGCGAGCCCGGGCGCCAGCAGTAGGCGCAGGCGTACGCGAATGTCGTGCGCAAGAACGCTAGAGAAGAACGTGAGGGACACCCGATATGGGTTCAGTGATCAAGAAGCGCCGCAAGCGCATGTCGAAGAAGAAGCACCGCAAGTTGCTTCGTCGTACCCGAGTTCAGCGTAGGAAATTGGGTAAGTGATCCGATTCTCGGATCCTCTTGCGTGAACGCCCGCCACCTTCGAGGTGGCGGGCGTTCACCGTTTCTCACCCCGTGCGCGGGCTCCGGTGTGTCCTGAAGAACCATCAATTGGACGTGTGGGAGGCGTCACAGGCCGTCTCGCCGTATCGTTGACGCAACTCACATACGAGATCGGGGGTGCTGGTGGCTGTGGGAGAGCAGAACGGCAAGTCGGGTTCGGACGGACCGCGCGTCGTCATGGTGACGGGTGCGAGCCGTTTTCTCGGCGGTTACCTGGTGACGAGGCTGGCGCAGGATCCCGATGTCGAGCGGGTGATCGCGGTCGACACCGTGTCGCCGAGCAAGGACATGCTCCGCCGCATGGGGCGTGCCGAGTTCGTTCGCGCGGACATCCGAAACCCGTTGCTCGCCAAGGTGGTCCGCAATGCCGAGGTCGACACCGTGGTGCACGCGTCGACACTGACCCGCGCCCCCAAGTCGGGCAGCCGCGCGGCCATGAAGGACATGAACGTCATCGGCGCGATGCAGCTCTTCGCGGTCTGCCAGAAGGCACCGAGCGTGCGCAAGGTGGTGCTGCGATCGACCTCGGCGATGTACGGATCGACATCGAAGGACCCGGCGAAGTTCACCGAGGAGATGAGCGCGCGGCGCCCTCCGTCCGGTGCGTACGCCCGCGACAGTATCGAGATCGAGGGGTACCTGCGCGGTCTGGGTAGGCGTCGTCCGGACATCGACGTCTCCATTCTGCGGCTCGCCCCGCTCGTGGGACCGCGACTCAACGCGACCGTCGCGCAGTACCTCACCAGTCCTGTCGTGCCGACGATGCTCGGCCGGGACGCACGGCTCCAATTGCTCCACGAAGAGGACGCACTGAGTGCGCTCGAACGCGCCACCGTGTCCGGCCCCGCCGGCACATTCAACGTGGCGGGGGACGGCGCGATGATGATGTCGCAGGCTATTCGCCGGGCCGGTCGAATCGAGTTGCCGATGCCGGGCGGGTTGTTCCGAGGAGCGGGGCGCGCGGTGATGGGCCCGATCATGCGTTCGTATACGGCAGAACAGCTCGAATACTTCCGATTCGGCTGCGGCTTGGACACCTCCCGGATGAGGTCGGAACTGGGATTCGAGCCGCGATGGACGACGGTGCAGGCGATCGACGACTTCATTCGCGCCGCGGGATTGAACAACGTCGTGAAGCAGCAATGGATCGATTCGGCCGAAAGTGCGCTCCTCTCGCTCGCCGGCGCGCAGAAGAAGGGGGCAAGGTGAACGACATGGCGAAGGTCATTCCACTGCACGACGCGGCGGCCCGTGGGGCGGCCGGACAGGATGCCGAGGCGCAAGTGCGTCGGCAGAGTGAGAGTCGGCATCCCTCGGGCATCGCTGCACCGCCGGTGTCCGTCGACAGCGCCGGTGCGGGTGTCGAATCGATCGACGCCGCGACGGGGGAGTCGTCCAGAGTCGACGCGGTGCGGGCAGTGGTCGCCGATCAGATCAGCGGCAGCGCCGAGTTCCTTCGTCGGCGGGTGGCGGGTGACTATCACGTCGACGAATACGGGTTCGATGCCCATTTCGCGGAGAACGTGGTGCTCCCACTGCTGCGGCCGTTGTTCGAGAAGTGGTTCCGCGTCGAGGTCGTCGGTATCGAGAACCTGCCGGTCGACGGCGGCGCGCTCGTGGTGGCGAACCATGCGGGGGTGGTGCCGATCGACGGACTCATGACGTCGGTGGCCGTGCACGATCATCACCCGACAGGTCGTCATCTGCGAATGTTGGCCGCGGACCTCGTGTTCGAGATGCCCGTCGTCTGCGACCTCGCCCGCAAGGCAGGGCACACGTTGGCGTGCACGCCCGATGCAGAACGTCTGCTGGCAGACGGTGAGTTGGTGGCCGTCTTCCCCGAAGGGTTCAAGGGTGTCGGGAAGCCGTTCAGTGAGCGCTACAAGCTGCAGCGGTTCGGCCGAGGCGGATTCGTGTCCGCGGCGATGCGGACCGGGACGCCGATCATTCCCTGCTCGATCGTCGGGTCCGAGGAGATCTATCCGAAGATCGGCGACCTCGGAACGCTTGCGAGGCTGCTGGGACTGCCGTACTTCCCGGTGACCCCACTGTTCCCGCACTTCGGTCCGCTCGGCATGGTTCCGCTGCCGTCGAAGTGGACCATCGAGTTCGGGACGCCCATCGTGACCGACACCTACGACGCCTCGGCCGCCGACGATCCGATGGAACTGTTCGAGGTCACCGACCACGTGCGCGAGACCATCCAGCAGACGCTGTACCGCACG
This sequence comes from Rhodococcus huquni, assembly GCF_055231055.1. Classification (NCBI taxonomy): domain Bacteria; kingdom Bacillati; phylum Actinomycetota; class Actinomycetes; order Mycobacteriales; family Nocardiaceae; genus Rhodococcus; species Rhodococcus huquni. The sequence continues at coordinate 370,751 of NZ_JBUYWE010000003.1, read as the reverse complement.
CTCGCGCGGCGACGCAACGTGTTTCTCGGCTGAAGGGTTCGGGGCGAAGGCTACGGACGGTTCGGCTTCAGGACTGGTTTTCGCGGCGGTGCGCGACCACCGCGGCGAGCGCTCCACCTGCTGCTCCCAGTGCGAGTGCGCTGGGAACACCGATCTTGGCGGCCTTGCGGCCTGTCCGGAAGTCTCGAATCTCCCAGCCACGGTTCTTGGCCAGTTCACGCAGGTCGGTGTCCGGATTGATCGCGACGGCAGTGCCGACGAGGGACAACATCGGAACGTCGTTGTGGCTGTCCGAGTAGGCGGTGCACCGTTTGAGGTTGAGACCCTCGCGGACGGCGAGAGCGCGGACCGCGTGGGCCTTGCCGAGTCCGTGCAGAATGTCGCCCACGAGTCGGCCGGTGAACACGCCGTCCTTGCTTTCCGCGACCGTGCCGAGCGCGCCGGTGAGTCCCAATCGCTTCGCGATGACCTGGGCGAGTTCGACCGGGGTGGCCGTCACGAGCCACACCTGTTGACCGGCATCGAGATGCATTTGTGCGAGCGCGCGGGTGCCCGCCCAGATCTTGTCGGCGATCACCTCGTCGTAGATCTCGTCGCCCAGGCGCGCCAACTCCTCGGTGGATCGGCCGGCGACGAACGAGAGAGCCTTCTCACGGCCGGAGGCGACGTCGTCGCTGCTCTCCTTGCCGGTGACTCGGAACTTGACCTGTTTCCAGGCGAAATCGACGAGATCCGAGGTCTGCAGGTACTTGCGCGCCGCCAAGCCGCGAGCGAAGTGGATGATCGATGCGCCTTGGACCATCGTGTTGTCCACGTCGAAGAACGCGGCGGCCGTCAGGTCCAGCGGGACGTCCTGCGACTCGTCGAGGTCGTCCTCTCCGCCGTCGTGGAGCGCCAATGCCGCATCTGCGCTGGCCTCGCCCGCGAGATTGGCCCGAACCTCGGCCTCACTTGGGCCGAGTGGGTTCCTGAAGTGACGACGGCCGGGAAGGATCATCCCCGCAAACCCAGCGCCGAACCCGGAACCGTTCGGTAGTGATGGCACCCGCACCTCCCATTGTCGCCGCCGTTCTCCACAGCAGCCTATCCCCCGAATCAGACATCGAGCGGTTGGATCGGGGGAGCGCCGGGGGTGTGTGACGTTCGTCTCCGGCAGAATTGGCGCAGGGAGGGCCCCGAAAGGCAGGGTGGCCCACGAAAGACGGGCAGAACTGCCGCGTCGCAGACCGAGGAGCATCGCGCAGACATGGGTATCGGCAATCACGAAGTAAGCCTTCTCGTGCGAGAGGGCTGTGGCGCCTGCGCGCCCGTCCGAGAGCAGTTGTCGTCGTTGTGTGCGGAGTTCGGGCTGGAAGTGACGTGCATCGACGTGGACGAAGCGGCAGCGTCGGATCCGGAACTGCGCGCCGAGTTCGGTGACAGGCTGCCCGTCGTTCTTCTCGACGGTAAGGAGCACAGTTACTGGGACGTCGACGAGGAGCGCCTCCGAAACGATTTACGCAAGTAAGTCCACCCTAAAACCGGGATCGAACGTCACTTTGCAGGTGGGAGCACATCTCACGGCCACCAAGCAACTTTGTGCATGGGTTCACAAGCAGTTACCGTGGTGTGAACATTTCCCCGGAGCATCGTGAAGATCGGCGCGTGCGCAGATCGGACGAGGAGCCTACGACGTGACCGAACAGCACCCGACGCAGGGGCCCGTTGTGCCCCGCGTCTCCGGCGCTGAGGGGCCGTCTCCCGCTCCGGCAGTGTCCTCACCGCCGACGCCCACTCCAGAGTTGCGCGACATCCCCCAGGCTACGGTGACCCGTCTCGCGGCTTACCTGCGGGTCCTCGGTCTGCTCGTGGACCAGGGCACGCACATCGTGTCGAGCGAGGAACTCGCGGCCGCATCCGGAGTGGGATCGGCCAAACTCCGCAAGGACTTGTCGTTCCTCGGCCCCAATGGCGTTCGGGGTGTCGGATACGACGTCAGCCGGCTGCGTGGTCGCATCGAGCAGACCCTCGGACTCGACCGCGGACACAAGGTCGTGCTCGTCGGTGTCGGAAACCTCGGGCAGGCGCTGGCCGGGTACGGCGGCTTCGAGCGCCGCGGTTTCGAGATGGTCGGGCTGTTCGACGTCGACCCTGCCCTCACCGGGACTCGCGTGGGCGACCTCGAGGTCCGTCACATCGACGAACTCGATCCGGCCTGCCGTGAACTCGCTGCCACGATCGGTGTGATCGCCACTCCCGACGACGCCTCTCAGGACGTGTGCGACCGTCTCGTCGCCGCCGGTCTCGATTGCATCCTGAGCTTCTCGCCCAACTGCGTCGTCGTGCCGGATCACGTCGAACTGCGGCGTGTGGATCTTGCCGTCGAGATGCAGGTCCTCTCCTTCAACAGCGCGCGCAACACGGGGCAGGTCCCCGCGGGTGCGCCGATCAAGGCATCCGATTCGCTCCCGCGTGTTCGTATCGGCCATGCCGCACCAGTCCCGTCCCCCGCGAAAAGAAACGGATCAGTGATTGCCCCGTGAGTGTTCTGCTTGTCGGGATCTCGCACCGGACGGCGCCGGTGCCGGTGCTCGAGCGGGTTGCCGTCGCCGATACGGATCGTCCGAAACTGACGGACAAGCTCATGGCTTCCGGACTCGTGTCGGAGGCGATGATCGTCTCCACCTGCAACCGCATCGAGATCTATGCGGTGGTCGACGCATTCCACGGCGCGCTCACCGAGGTCGGTGAGCTCCTCGCCGATCACTCCGGGCTCGACGTCGCCGAGCTTCACCGGCACGCCTACGTCCGATACAGCGAGGCCGCCGTCGAGCATCTCTTCGCCGTGGCGAGTGGACTCGATTCCATGGTGGTCGGGGAGCAGCAGATTCTCGGCCAGATTCGGTCCGCGTACGCCGCGGCGGACAACCAGCAGGCTGCGGGACGCACCCTGCACGAACTTGCTCAGCAGGCCCTACGTGTCGGCAAGCGTGTGCACACCGAGACCGGAATCGACGCGGCCGGATCGTCCGTGGTGTCCGTGGCTCTCGACCGGGCTGCGGATCTCGTGGACGGACTCCCAGGCCGTACCGCGGTAGTCGTCGGCGCGGGCGCGATGGGCGGTCTCTCGGTGGCGCATCTCGGCCGGGCCGGGGTCTCGCGGATCTTGGTGGTCAACCGCACGCTGGAGCGCGCGCAGCACCTCGCCGAAACCGCACGAGCGAGCGGTGTCGAAGCGCAGGCGCACGACCTCGACGCGCTGCCCGACGCGATGGCCGAGGCAGACGTCCTCATCACCTGTACCGGCGCGGTCGGCACTGTCGTCACGCTCGCAGACACCCACCGCGCGCTGGCTCGTGCCGATCGCACGCCGGGCCGCCAACTCGTCATCTGCGACCTAGGTCTGCCGCGCGACGTCGAGCCCGCCGTGAGCGGACTCCCCGATGTCACCGTTCTCGACATGGAGTCGTTGCAGCGTGACCCGGCCGCCGGTGCGGCTGCATCCGACGAGGACGCCGCACGCAGCATCGTGGCGAACGAACTCGTCGGCTATCTGGCCGGTCAGCGTCAGGCGGAAGTCACCCCGACCGTCACCGCGCTGCGTCAGCGGGCCGCGGACGTCGTGGAATCCGAGCTTCTTCGTCTCGACTCGCGACTTCCGAATCTGGACCACCCCGAGCGTGACGAGGTTGCCCGCACCGTGCGCCGCGTCGTCGACAAACTGCTGCACGCCCCGACCGTTCGGGTGAAGCAACTGGCGATCACCCCGGGTGGCGACTCCTACGCCGCAGCGCTGCGCGAGCTGTTCGAGCTCAGCCCCGGAGCAGTCGAGGCCGTTGCGAAGCCCACCGAAATCGCCGCGTCCGACCTCGGCCTGCTCGGTCTGGGTAACCAGGACGAGCTCCTCGCAGGCGAAGATCCACGCGCGCGTCGGTTTGCCACGCCGACCGAGGTCTCCGACGCCGGGAAGGAGTCCGACGAATGAGCTCCGTAGAGACCAGCACCCTGCGAATCGGAACCAGGGGAAGCATTCTCGCGACGACGCAGGCGGGCACCGTGCGAGACGCTCTGATCGCTGCCGGTCACGACGCCGAGCTGGTGATCATCTCGACCAAGGGCGATCAGTCCACGGACCCGGTCCAGAAGATCGGTGTCGGCGTCTTCACCGCGGAACTGCGCGAAGCCTTGCTGGACGGCCGGGTGGACGTGGCCGTGCACTCGTACAAGGACCTGCCCACCGCCCAGGACGATCGTTTCGTGATTCCCGCGGTGCCACCGCGAGAGGATCCGCGCGACGCCCTCGTGGCCAGAGACGGAATGGTGCTCGGTGAGCTGCCGCCCGGCTCGAAGGTGGGCACCTCGGCGCCGCGCAGAGAGTCACAACTGCGCGCCCTCGGTCTCGGCCTCGAAGTCCTTCCGCTGCGCGGAAATCTGCAGCGCCGCCTCGGGAAGGTCGACTCCGGCGAACTCGATGCCGTGATCCTGGCCCGCGCGGGCCTGTCACGCATCGGCCGGCTCGATCTGGTGACCGAGTCGATCGAACCCGTTCAGATGCTGCCCGCACCCGCCCAGGGTGCGCTGGCCGTCGAGTGCCGCTCCGAGGACACGGCCCTTGCCGCGATCCTCGCCGAGTTCGACGACGCACCGACCCGCGCGGCGATCACCGCCGAGCGCGCGATGCTCGCCGAACTCGAAGCCGGCTGTACCGCACCGGTGGGTGCGCTGGCCGAAGTCGTCGAATCACTCGACGACGACGGACGGGTGTTCGACGAATTGTCCGTACGAGGTTGCGCAGCGGCCGTCGACGGGTCGGACGTGATTCGCGCGAGCGTGGTGGGAGCACCCGATCGTGCCGAAGAACTGGGTAGGACCGTCGCACGCGAACTCCTCGACCGAGGCGCCCGCGACCTGATGAATGTGACCGAGGGTGGTGATGCCGATGTTTGACGCGCGATGGCTCGACACGACAGAGCCCGCCGGCCGACGCAGACGACGTTGCCGCGCCCCGATCCCGAACCGATCTCGAAACATGAGCACACTGGAGAATCACCGATGAGCCGAGTCCGCAAGAACACCCCCGGACGGATCCTGTTCGTGGGAGCCGGTCCAGGGGACCCGGCCCTTCTCACCGTGCATGCACGCAACATCCTCGCTGCGGCGGGCCTGGCCTTCACCGATCCGGACGTCGACAAGGGCGTCACGGCCCTGGTCGGAACCGACCACGGTTTCGATGCCGAAACCGGCGAGCCGGTGGCAGAGGTACGTCCCGCGCTCGGTGAGCCGTCCGAGGTCGCCAAGACGTTGGTGACCGAGGCCAAGAACGGCCACGACGTCGTACGTCTGGTCTCCGGTGATCCGATGACCACCGATTCGGTGATCGCGGAGATCACCGCAGTGGCGCGCACCCAGTTGCAGTTCGAGATTCTGCCGGGCCTCCCGTCCGCATCCGCGGTGCCGTCCTACGCGGGCATGGCACTCGGCTCCGGTCACACCGAAGCCGATGTTCGCGGCGAGGTCGACTGGGCCGCGCTGGCCGCGGCGCCGGGGCCGTTGGTTCTGCACGCCACCTCCGGCCACCTGGCCGAGACCGCCAGTGCACTCGTCGAGCACGGTCTGGCGCCGCAGACACCTGCCGCCATCACCGTGCGGGGCACCACCCGTCAGCAGCGCACCGTAGAGGCGACGCTCGCCACCCTGAACGACGCCGGCTCCGAGTTGGTCGGTTCGCTCGTGGTGACCGTCGGCAAGGTCGTCGCTCACCGCAACAAGATGTCGTGGTGGGAGTCGCGCGCGCTGTACGGCTGGAAGGTTCTGGTGCCGCGCACCAAGGACCAGGCGGGCGACATGAGTGATCGTCTCGTCACGCACGGCGCCATCCCCATCGAGGTGCCGACCATCGCAGTCGAGCCGCCGCGCAGCCCCGCCCAGATGGAACGTTCCGTGAAGGGCCTCGTCGACGGCCGGTACCAGTGGGTCGTGTTCACCTCGACCAACGCGGTGCGCGCGGTCTGGGAGAAGTTCGAGGAGTTCGGGCTCGACGCCCGCGCCTTCTCCGGCGTCAAGATCGCATGTGTCGGTGAGGCGACTGCCGACAAGGTCCGCTCGTTCGGAATCACCCCCGAACTCGTGCCGAGCGGGGAGCAGTCGAGTCAGGGCCTGCTCGCCGAGTTCGCGCCCTACGACGACGTGTTCGACCCGGTCAATCGGGTGCTGTTGCCGCGTGCGGATATCGCCACCGAGACCCTCGCCGAGGGCCTGCGTGAACGTGGCTGGGAGATCGACGACGTCACCGCGTACCGCACGGTCCGCGCTGCGCCGCCGCCGGCCGAGACCCGCGAGATGATCAAGACCGGCGGCTTCGACGCGGTGTGCTTCACCTCGTCGTCCACCGTCCGGAACCTGGTCGGTATCGCAGGTAAGCCGCACGCCCGCACGCTCGTCGCCTGCATCGGCCCGAAGACTGCGGAGACGGCCGTCGAGTTCGGTCTCCGGGTGGACGTGCAGCCGGAGTCGGCGCAGGTCGGCCCCCTCGTCGAGGCTCTGGCGGAACACGCGGCGCGACTGCGTGCCGAGGGTGCATTGCCGCCACCGCGCAAGAAGTCCCGCGCCCGTCGATAACCCCCTGTGAGTGGTTGACGAGTCTCTGGACTCGTCAACCACTCACAGCCCGACGAAGGAGGGCACTCCGGTGTTTCCGACGTACCGACCACGACGACTCCGGCGAACCCCGGCGTTGCGACGGCTGGTGGCAGAGACGTCACTCGAACCGCGACACCTGGTGTTGCCCATGTTCGTCGCGGACGGGATCGATGCTCCGCGCGAGATCTCGTCGATGCCCGGCGTGTACCAACACACCCTGGACTCCCTGCGAACGGCGGCCACCGAGGCCGTCGAGGCAGGCGTCGGTGGTCTCATGCTGTTCGGTGTTCCGCGCCCGGAGGACAAGGACGCGGAAGGCTCCGGTGCGACCGATCCCGAAGGAATTCTCAATCGGGGTTTGCGCGCTCTGGCAGCGGAACTCGGTGATTCCACGGTGCTCATGGCCGACACCTGCCTCGACGAATTCACCGATCACGGCCACTGCGGTGTGCTGGACGACGAAGGCAACGTCGACAACGACGGCACGCTCGCTCGCTACGTGGACATGGCCGTCGCGCAGGCAGCCGCCGGCGCTCATCTGCTCGGGCCGAGCGGAATGATGGACGGCCAGGTCGGCGCCATCCGTGATGCGTTGGATGCCACCGGTTTCGAGAACATCGGCCAGATCGCCTACTCGGCCAAGTACGCCTCCGCGTTCTACGGCCCTTTCCGGGAAGCTGTCGGTTCGTCCCTGAAAGGCGACCGCCGCACCTACCAGCAGGACGCCGCGAATCGCCGTGAGTCGGCGCGAGAGGTGGAGCTCGACATCGCCGAGAGTGCCGACATGGTCATGGTGAAGCCGGCCATGTCGTTCCTGGACGTCCTGCGCGAAACCGCAGATGCCTCGCCGGTACCCGTTGCGGCTTACCAGATATCGGGGGAGTACTCCATGATCACGGCCGCCGCGCAGAACGGGTGGATCGACCGCGACGCCGCGGTCCTCGAGTCCCTCACCAGCATCCGCCGCGCGGGAGCCGACGTCGTCCTCACCTACTGGGCCGCCGAGGCCGCGCAGTGGCTCTGAAGCGCCAGCTACGGTTGACCGCATGAACGACCAGTACCCGACGCCCGGGGGCGCGCCGCAATATCAGCAGGGCTCGTACCCCGAAGGCTCGTACCCGCAGGGTCAGTACCCGCAGTACTCGGCGCCGCAAGAGCGCGAGCCGGATCGTCCGATGCCGCAGGACGTGGGTACCGCATCCCAGCTGTGGTGGGCGGTCGCCGCTCTCGGTCTCGTCCAACTGTTGTTCGCGTTGCCGGTCATCTGGGGCGACAAGGATTCGTACGTCGACCAGCTGATGTCGGACCCCGCGGTCGCGGAGATGGAGGGCGACTTCACCCGTGACACGGCAGAGTCCATCCTGATGGTCGGATTCGGTCTGGTCGTCGTGATCGCCTTGGTGTTCACCGGAGTGTTCCTACTGTTCGTGCACTTCATGCGCCGCGGAAAGAGCTGGGCGCGCACCGCGCTCACACTGCTGGGTGTGGTCATCGCGGTTCAGGCTGTGCCCGTGCTGTTCGGAATCGGCACTGGGGACAGCGGACTCGGCATTCTCGCGCTCGGTGGCATTCAGATCCTTCAGGCCGTGGCCATCGTCGGCGCGATCGTTCTCATGCGTCGGAAAGAATCGAACGACTACTTCCTGCGGTTTCCACCTCCGTCCGAGTGATTCCGGGACCCGGATGCGAAGCGCTCCCTCCGGGATGTACCGTGAAATGCGTCACATAAGGACCGTTGTTGGGCCCACCGGAGGTTGTTCGCCATGCGCGTCGAGGATCGTTATCGAGGAGCCCTCGATGAGGGAGATCGCAACGCCCGCAAGGAAGTGTTGTTCTACGTCCTCATCGCGATGTTCGTACTGTTGACGCTGGTACTCGTGATCGCCCCGGGAATCGCCACCGGCTCCTGACCCGGGCTGGCATTCGATACGAGGAATGCCGCAGTATGTACGGCGTGATCGAACCTACGGAACGTACCCGGCCCCGCGTGGTCGATGCCGCGTTCTGGCTGTGGGCCGTCGGCGCGGTTCTCCTGATTCTTCTGGGCCTGATCACCGTCACCACATCCAGTGACGGTCTGCGTGAACAGTTGGCGGGCACCGACAACGTCGGCACCGAAGTTCTGCTGGTACGGGTGCTGGGCGGGTTGTCGCTCGCCGTCGGCCTTACGATCGGACTCGTCGTTCACGGTGTCAGGGAGGGGCGTCGGCGCTCACGATTCGTGGCCGTCGTGGCGTCCGCCTGCTACGCGGTGGTCCAGATGTTGCTGGTTCTGGTCGGGCTCCATACCGTCTTCGCGATGACTCTGCCCCTGATCTTGCTGGTGGCGAGCGTCCTCGTGTTCAGGCCCGAGGGACATGGCTGGTTCGTGCGATGACCGACGAGGACACGACCGACGACACCGCGACGAGCGAGTTCCTCTTCGAGGAGCCGGGTGCTCGGTGGCGGACGGTGGCCTACGGCCCCCTCTTCTGTGTGGTCGCCCTGATCATCGAACTCTTCACGGGCCCCGTAATTCACTGGTTCGCTCTCGCCCTCTTCGCGGTGTTGCTGACCGGTCTGGTGTATGTCCAGGTGATCGCGGCCCGTACCCACGCGAGTGTCTACCTGACCGAGACTTCGCTGAAGCAGGGAACCGAGGACTTGCCGCTCGACGAGATCGACACGGTTCTGCGACCCTCCGATCCCGACGACTACGACTACGAGGACTGGGAATCTGCGCGTGCGCTCGGTGAGCTCACGAACGTGCCCCGTCGTCGCAACTCCATCGGTTTGCGCCTGGTCGGCGGTGGATTGGTCCGTGCGTGGGCCAAGGATGCCGATACGCTGCGCGAACATCTCGTAGACCTCGTCGGCACCGAGTCGGACGACGAGGACGAGGAGGAAGCCGACCGATGAGGCAGTGGTTGCGGCCGGGCGGCGAACTCGCAGTGGCAGTGGTGGCGTTCGTGTTGGCTGCCGTGTGCTGGAACGAGGGCACGAACACCGCGCCCTACCTCGCGATCGCAGACGGTGCGCCGTCGTTCGAAGTCACCGCCTACAGCGGTTCGTGGCTCCTCGTCGCGGCAGCGCTCCTGACGGTTGCCGGGTTGCTGGTCGTCGATGCGATTCGGCTCCGAATCGGCGACTGACCAACCAACCCACCCACCCACCCCCTTCACGACCAATGTCACACCCGTTCAGCTCAGCTGAACGGGTGTGACATTGGTCAGGGAAAGAGGGGAGGAGACAGGGCTACCGGGGGATCGTCGCCATCCGGATGGTGTCGGTGCCGGGGCCGTCGAGCATCTCCGAACCCAGCAGTTCGTCCGGAACGCCGAATCCTTCGACGAGTGTCGCCGCGTGTGGACGCAGCGAACGGCACCGCTCGTTGATGCCGCGCAGCACTCCCTTGGCTCGCTCCACCGAGAGGTGGCGGTGCTCCATGAACCACGCCTTGTCCTCGTCGATGATCGTGAGTGCGAAGAGGTCGCACACATCGTTGAGCAGTGCCTTGGCGTCCTCGTCCTGGCACTCGTCGATACCTGCGACGAACGCCTCGAGGACCACACGGTCGATGTGAGCCTGGGCGGCACGGAGTACGTGGTCCTGAACGAAGTTGAAGGCGTCGAACGGATCGTCCTCACGCTTCTGCGCACCTTGAAGACGGCGGGCGGCCGTGGAGAGCATGTACTCCTCACGGTCTTCGAGCATCTGCATCTGCGTGCCGCGGTTGAAGAGGCTGCCGTCCTCTTCGTTGTCCTGCCTGGTGTCGATGATGGTCTGCAGGATCTGTTGCGCGGCGGTGCGCTTCTTCACGACGTCGCCGACGGTGGTCGCGGCGAACTTCATCCAATCGACGGGATTCATGCCCTGGACCTCGTCGGCGTACGAGGTGAGGAGTTCCTTCGCGACCAGCTGGGTGAGGACGTGGTTGTCGCCCTCGAACGTGGTGAAGACGTCGGTGTCCGCCTTGAGTGCCGTCAGTCGGTTCTCGGCCATGTAGCCGGCGCCACCGCAGGCTTCGCGTGACTCCTGGATGGCACGGGTCGCGTGCCAGGTGTTGGCAGCCTTGAGTCCTGCCGCGCGCCCTTCGAGTTCGCGCTTCTCCTGGGGGTCGGCGTCCGGATCGCTCTGGATCTCGTGCATCTTCGCGATCAGCTCGTTCTGGGCGAACTGGAGCGCGTAGGACTTTGCGATGAGGGGGAGGAGTCGGCGCTGGTGGACGAGGTAGTCCATCACCAGCACTTCGTCGTCGCTCTTGGGTGCGCTGAACTGTCGGCGCTGCAATCCGTACTTGGTGGCGATGGTGAGTCCGACGCGCGCAGCGGCGCCTGCCGAACCGCCGACGGTGACACGACCGCGAACGAGGGTGCCGACCATGGTGAAGAACCGGCGGTTGGGATTCTCGATCGGCGACGAGTACGTACCGTCCTCGGCGACGTCCGCGTATCGGTTCAGCAGGTCGGTACGGGGGATGCGCACCGCGTCGAACAGGATGCGTCCGTTGTCGACGCCGGGCAGGCCGCCCTTGTAACCGCAGTCCGAGGTGCTGACGCCGGGAAGGTCGTTGCCGTCCGCGTCGCGGATCGGGACGACGAAACAGTGCACGCCCTTCGATTCGGGCTCCTCACCGGGGCCGGCGGTGATCAGCTGGGCGAACACGGCGGCGACAGTGGCGTGCTCCGCGGCACCACCGATGTAGTCCTTGCGGGACGACGGCGTGGGCGAGTGGATGACGAACTCGCCGGTGGACGCGTCGTACGTCGCCGTGGTCTCGAGCTCCTGAACGTCACTGCCGTGACCGGTCTCGGTCATCGCGAAACACCCGAGAAGATCGAGGTCGATGAGGCGTTTGACGTAGGCGTCGTGGTGAGGCTGGGTGCCGAGGTTCTCGATCGCGCCGCCGAACAGACCCCACTGCACGCCGGCTTTGACCATCAGTGAAAGGTCCGACATCGCAAGCATTTCGATGCTGGTGACCGCGGCGCCGGCATCGCCGGTGCCGCCGTGGTCCTTGGCGAATCCGTCCGCGGCGTAGCCGTTGCTCGCCAGAATCCGCATCTGCTCCAGCGACTTGTCGCGAGCTTCCTGTAGGTCAGGTGTGTAGTGCGGTGCGAAGCGCGGATCGGTCAGTTCCGACCGGACACGTTCACGCACATCCTTCCAGCGTCCGTCGAGTGTGTTTCTCAAGTGGTCAGCTGTAGAGGCCATGTTCTCGACCATAGCGTCACCGAGTGTCTCGGGCCGGTTGTTGGGTGGCAGTCCGGACGAGCGGTTGGTGACGCATTGCGATCTGCGTGCTCGTGGAGATCGCCGTGGACGAGCGCAGAACGTTGCGGCCGTCGACGATCTCGTTGATGACCCGTTGCAGATCGGCGTTGGTGCGCGCCACGACACGGACCAGGACGTCACCGGCGCCGGTGATGGTGTGCGCCTCGAGGACCTCGGGGATCGCGGACAGGTGCTCGACCACCGAGTCGTGGCCTTCCCCCTGTGCGATCTCGAGGGTGGCGAACGCGGTGACGGGAAATCCGAGAGACCCGGGATCGAGGGTGGGCCCCAGACTCGAGATCACCCCGGACCGTTCGAGGCGATCGAGTCGCGCCTGCACGGTTCCGCGTGCGACCCCGAGTCGCCGCGACGCTTCCAGGACGCCGACCCGGGGTTCGGTGTTCAGGAGTTCGAGGATGCTGGCATCCAGTTCGTCGATCGGCATATCTCCTTTATAGCAACCGATCTGTACAAGGATGTGGCATCAGAGGCAGGCAATATGTACAAACTGGCCACTGAATGTGGGCTCGATTGCACACTTTCCTATGTGGGAGCACCGTGAGTCCATGACTGCCATGGATATTCGCCTCACACCCAGGGAACGTGCCGCAAGCCTCGGAACGGACGAACTCCGAACCCTTGTCGGCCTGGTCGAACACGACGACGCCGCCGATCCCTTCCCCGTCGTCGGCATGGACGCCGTCGTGTTCGTGTGCGGCAATGCGACGCAGAGCGCCCAGTACTTCGTGTCCACGTGGGGGATGGCGCTCGTCGCCTATTCGGGTCCGGAGACCGGCGTCCGGGAGCGCAAGGCCTACGTTCTCGAATCGAGCTCGGTTCGGTTCGTCCTGCAGGGGGCCGTCGATCCCGACAGTCCGCTGGCCGATCACCATCGTCGGCACGGTGACGGCGTCGTCGACCTCGCGATGGAGGTCCTCGACGTCGACAAGTGCATCGACCACGCCCGAGCGGAGGGTGCGACGGTCCTGGAGGAACCGCACGACTCCACAGACGAGTTCGGCACCGTGCGTACCGCAGCGCTCGCGACGTACGGCAGTACTCGGCACACCCTCGTCGATCGCAGTCGCTACGACGGGCCGTATCTGCCTGGGTTCACTCCACGCACCAGCGGGTTCGTACCCAAGCCGGGCCGGCCGGCCAGGTTGTTCCAGGCACTGGACCATGCTGTGGGCAACGTCGAGATGGGCCGAATGAACGAGTGGGTCCACTTCTACAACCGGGTCATGGGATTCACCGACATGGCCGAGTTCGTCGGCGACGACATCGCCACCGAATACTCCGCGCTGATGTCGAAGGTGGTCGCGAACGGCAATCACCGGGTGAAGTTTCCGCTCAACGAACCGGCGATCGGAAAGAAGCGGTCACAGATCGACGAGTACCTCGAGTTCTACGGCGAACCGGGATGCCAGCACCTCGCTCTCGCCACCGGGGACATCCTGGGCACCGTCGACGCATTGCGCGCCGAGGGCGTCGAGTTCCTGAACACCCCGGACGCCTATTACGAAGATCCGGAGCTGAGGGCAAGAATCGGCGAAGTGCGGGTTCCGGTCGAAGAACTGAAGAAGCGAGGCGTGCTCGTCGACCGCGACGAGGACGGATATCTACTGCAGATATTCACCAAGCCTTTGGGCGACCGCCCGACGATCTTCTTCGAACTGATCGAACGGCACGGCTCGCTCGGCTTCGGAGCGGGAAACTTCCGAGCCCTGTTCGAATCGATCGAGCGTGAACAGGACGCCCGCGGAAATCTGTGAGCGTTCTCGCGATCAATCGGACCGGCTCAGTTCGGCGCGCAGCGGACCGGCGAGGTCGCCTCGGCCGTTGACGTGAACGTCGCCGAGGCCCTGCCAACCGGCCGCCTCGCGCAGCACCGGGGCGAGCCGCGCCGCCGTATCGTTCGGGGCATCGGGTTCGCTCCACGCGGATTGCACGCGCAGGATGCCTTCCTTGCGATCGCTCTTGAGGTCGACTCGGCCCACGACCTGATCGTCGAGCAAGATCGGCAGCGAGTAGTAGCCGAACTTCCTCTTGTGGGCCGGTGTGTAGATCTCGATGCGGTAGTGGAAGTCGAAGAGGCGCTCGGTGCGTGGACGAAACCACACGACCGGATCGAACGGTGACAGAACTGCGGTTGCGTCGAGTCGCCGGGGTTTGCGGGCGTCGCGGTGGATCCACGCCGGCGACTCCCTGCCGTTGCTTTCCCAGCCGGGCACGCGGACAGGCAGTAGTGTTCCGTCGTCTTCCAGGTCGCGGATCGCGCCACGGACCTGCGCTCGCTTCATTCGGAAATAGTCGGCGAGGTCGGGTTCCGTGGCGATCCCCAGCGCGGCGCCGGCATGCGCGACGAGGCGACGAATGGATTCGTCTTCGGGGAGATCGACGAATTCGTGTGGTGCGAAGGTGTGTTCGGGGAGCGCGTACACGCGCTCGAACCGCACCCGCTCGGTGCAGACGACCTGGCCGGTACGCCACATGAGTTCGAGTCCGACCTTGACGTCGGACCATCCCCACCAGCTGCCGTGTGACCGATTGGCATCGTGCTCGATGGCGCCGGCCCGCATCGGCCCCTTCTCGCGGAGCTCTGCGAGGAGCCAGTCGGCGAGATCGCGGTGCGTCGACAGCCACGAGTCGGGTTGTGCCGCCTCGTCTCGGTACGCCTGGCGGCGGAAGCCGAACAGGGGCCAGCTCTCGCGAGGAACGAAGGCCGCCTGGTGTGCCCAGTACTCGACGAAACGTCCTTTGGTCCCATAGGCCAGCCGGTCGAGGGAAGTGCGGTCGTAATCGCCCAGACGGCTGAGCGCCGGAAGGTAATGGCTGCGTTCGAACACGTTGACCGAGTCGATCTGGAGCAGACCGAGTCGCTCCACCAGGGCGCGCAGGGCGCGGGTGCCGGGCGTCGAAGCCGTCCGAGCCCCGGTGAACCCCTGAGCAGCGAGGGCAACCCGACGTGCGAGGGCGGGGGAGACGGTGTCGGTCATGGTGCTGCGAACGCTAGCAACACCCCCCGACACGTCGCAGACACCACACAGGCACGACGCAGACCCGACGCGGCCAGCGGCGCCTGGGCTCCGTGATCCTTGCCACCCACTACACCCTGTCGTTGGCAAATTGCGCAGAACTGGGACACTGGATGCCGTGACTGTTTCCTCCCGCGACCCCGAGCTCTCTACTGCATCGTCCGCGCAGCTCTTCGACCGGGCGGAATCGGTGATCCCCGGAGGCGTCAACTCCCCGGTCCGTGCGTTCGGTTCCGTAGGTGGCACGCCCAGGTTCATCGAGCGTGCATCCGGTTACACCCTCACCGATGTCGACGGCAACGACTACGTCGACCTCATCTGTTCGTGGGGTCCGATGATCCTGGGGCATTCGCATCCCGCCGTGGTCGAGGCGGTCCGCGAGGCGGCCACCACCGGGTTGTCCTTCGGTGCTCCGACGGCCGGCGAGATCGATCTCGCCGCCGAGATCGTGAATCGAGTGGCACCCGTCGAGCAGGTTCGACTGGTCAACTCGGGTACCGAGGCCACCATGAGTGCCGTGCGCCTGGCCCGCGGATTCACCGGCCGCAGCAAGGTCCTCAAATTCGCGGGTTGCTACCACGGTCACGTCGACGCGCTCCTCGCCGACGCCGGATCGGGTCTTGCCACTTTCGGGCTGCCCACCTCACCCGGCGTGACGGGCGCTCAAGCCGGTGACACCATCGTCGTCCCCTACAACGATCTCGACGCCGTCGCAGAAGCGTTCGCCGCGAACGACGGCGACATCGCCTGCGTGATCACCGAAGCCGCCGCCGGAAACATGGGCGCGATCGCACCCCTGCCGGGCTTCAACGAAGGTCTGCGCGCGCTCACCCGTGAACATGGTGCTCTGCTGATCATGGACGAGGTGATGACCGGCTTCCGCGCCAGTTCGTCCGGATGGTTCGGCATCGACGGCGTTGCCGGCGACCTCTACACGTTCGGCAAGGTGATGAGCGGTGGACTGCCGGCGGCAGCCTTCGGCGGTCGCGCCGACGTCATGGCCCATCTCGCACCGGCCGGCCCCGTCTACCAGGCCGGCACGCTGTCCGGAAACCCTGTCGCGGTCGCGGCCGGGCTCGCCAGCCTGCGCGCCGCGGATGCCGAGGTCTACGGGGCGCTCGAGCGCAATGCGGCAACTCTGACCGGACTGCTGACCGATGCGTTGACGGCCGAGGGTGTCGTCCACCGGGTGCAGCGAGCGGGCACCCTGCTCAGTGTCTTCTTCAGCGAGGATCCGGTAGTGGACTACGCCGGAGCGAAGGCAGCGGAGACCTTCCGGTTCCCGGCGTTCTTCCATGCATTGCTGTCCAGGGGCGTCTACCCGCCGCCCAGCGCCTTCGAAGCATGGTTCGTCTCGTCCGCCCTTGACGATCGCGCTTTCTCGATCATCGCCGACGCACTTCCCGCGGCAGCCAAGGCCGCCGCGGCTGCGCAACCCCAGTGACCCCCACTACCTTCCGCGCACCGACCCTGTCCGCGCACCGACCCCGAGGAATCGCCAAGTGACCGACGCCGATCACCCCGACCACACGCAGACCCGCACTATCGTGCACGTCCTCAGGCACGGCGAGGTACACAACCCGCGCGGCATCCTCTACGGCCGGCTTCCCGGATTCCGACTGTCCGTCACGGGTGAGGCGCAGGCACGGTCCGTCGCCGCGTCGTTGTCGGATCACGACATCAAGTGTGTGGTGGCGTCCCCGCTGCAGCGCGCCCAGGAGACGGCCGCGCCCATCGCGGAGTCGCACCGCCTCGAGGTGTCCACAGACGAGAACCTGATCGAGGCCGGCAACGAATTCGAGGGTCTGAAGGTGGCCGTCGGTGACGGCGCTCTCTCGCGTCCTCGGCACTGGTGGAAGCTGCGTGACCCGTTCACCCCGTCGTGGGGCGAGCCGTACCTGCAGATTGCGCACCGAATGCTGGCCGCGGTCAACAACGCGCGCGTCGCGGCTGTCGGGCACGAGGCCGTCGTGGTGAGCCATCAGCTTCCGGTGTGGACTCTGCGCAGGTTCCTGCAGGGCGAGCGCCTGTGGCACGACCCGCGGCACCGCCAGTGCGGACTGGCCTCGTTGACCTCGCTCGTCTACGAGGGCGACACCCTCGTCGACATCGTGTACTCGGAGCCCGCCGGCGCCTCGGATCCGAGGGTGACCGGCGCATGAAGGGTGGGCGCTTCGCCGGGCTCGTGGCGATGATCTGTGCGGGCGCCCTGTCGCTGTCGGCGTGTTCCACCGGTACGGACGCGGTTGCGCAGGGTGGAACCTTCGACTTCGTCTCCCCGGGCGGGCAGACGGAAATCTTCTACGACCCGCCGGCCGAACGCGGGACGGTCGGGAAGCTGACCGGTCCGGACTTGATGCACGACGGCGAGAACATCTCGCTCGACGATTTCGAGGGCCAGGTCGTGGTGCTCAACGTGTGGGGTCAGTGGTGTGGGCCGTGCCGCGGTGAGGCCAACGATCTCGAGGCCGCGTACCAGGCGACCAAGGACAAGGGCGTCACCTTCCTCGGTATCAACGTGCGCGACAACCAGCAGGACAAGGCCCAGGACTTCGTGATCGACAACGGTGTCTCGTACCCGTCGATCTACGACCCGGCCATGCGGACCATGATCGCTCTCGGCAAGAGCTATCCGACGAGCGTCATTCCGACGACGATCGTGCTCGATCGCGACCACCGCGTGGCTGCCGTGTTCTTGAAGGAACTCCTCACCGAAGACCTGCAACCGGTCGTCGAACGAGTGGCCGCCGAGAGCCCCGCTCGATGAGACGACGAAGTGAGTCCTGCTCGATGAAGCCGACACGGTCATGAACGATCTCGAGGTCGTCGCCGGGGTAGGCGAGGCGTTCGCGTCGACTGCGGCGTCCGGTCCGCTGATTCTGGCGCTCGCGGCATGTGCGCTGGCCGGGCTGGTGTCGTTCGCGTCGCCGTGCGTCGTACCGCTCGTCCCTGGCTATCTTTCCTACCTGGCCGGGGTCGTCGGCGCAGACGCACCCGCAGTGACCGCGTCCGAGGCAGCCACGCGCACCCGGACTCGAACGGACGGGCGTCTTCGGGTGGCCGGGGCTGCGGCACTGTTCGTCGCCGGATTCACGGTGGTGTTCGTTCTGGCCACGGCGTCGGTCTTCGGAGCCATCTCGATGCTCGCGATCAATCGCGAAGTACTCATGCGCGTGGGCGGTGTCGTGACCATCGCGATGGGCCTGGTGTTCGTCGGTTTGGTGCCGGCACTGCAGAAGGACACCCGCTTTCAACCGCGGCGGGTGTCCGGTCTCCTCGGGGCACCGCTGCTGGGCGGAGTGTTCGCGCTGGGATGGACACCCTGCCTCGGGCCGACCCTCGCCGGCGTCATCTCGCTTGCCGCCGGAACCGAGGGCGCGACCGCAGCACGCGGAGTGGCTCTGATCGTCGCCTACTGCGTGGGCCTCGGCCTGCCCTTCGTGATCCTCGCGCTGGGGTCGGCACGCGCATTGACCGGTGTCGGGTGGCTGCGCCGCAACGCTCGAACAATTCAGATAGTCGGTGGAATCATGCTGGTGCTCGTGGGCATCGCTCTGGTCACCGGCGCGTGGGACCAGTTCGTCGGCTGGGTCCGTGATGCATTCGTCTCGGAGGTGACGTTGCCGATATGACCGACACAAAACCTGTCACCGACGAGTCCGATTCCGGATCGACTCCGGTAAGGCCTCAGTCTCCCGTCGGCAAGGCGTTCGCTCTCGTGCGCAACACCTGGCGCGGGCTGACCTCGATGCGCACCGCATTGGTGCTGCTCTTCCTGCTCGCGCTCGCGGCCATACCCGGCGCGCTACTGCCCCAACGCAATCTCAACGCCGGGAAAGTGGACGAGTACATCGCGGACCGCCCGACGCTGGGCCCGTGGATGGACCGACTCGAACTCTTCGACGTGTTCGGCAGTTTCTGGTTCACCGCGATCTACGTGCTGCTGTTCGTGTCTCTGGTGGGCTGTATCCTGCCCCGTTGTATCGACCACGCGAAAGCGCTGCGCACGCGCCCGGTCCCAGCGCCGAGGAACCTGTCGCGGCTTCCGCACAACTACGAATCTCACGTCGACGAGAGTCCGGAAGAGGTCGCGGCGCGGATCAGGACCCATCTGAAGGGATGGCGCGTCTCGACTCGGACCGCAGCAGACACCAAGCGGCCCGTCCACGACGACGAGATCACCATCTCGGCGGAGAAGGGCTATCTGCGCGAGGCCGGAAACCTGGTGTTCCACCTGTCCCTGGTCGGCCTGCTCGTCGCGATCGCGGTCGGCAAGCTGTTCGGCTACGAGGGCAACGTGATCGTGGTGGCCGACAACGGTCCCGGCTTCTGCACCACCTCGCCCGCGGTGTTCGATTCGTTCAAGGCAGGTAATACCCAGGACGGCACGGGTATGACGCCGCTGTGTATCCGGGTGAAGGACTTCACTGCCGACTACCTCGACAGCGGTCAGGCCGAGATGTTCACCTCGAACATCAGCTACCAGGCCGGCGAGGATCTCGAGAACAACACCTGGCGGGACGAGACGTTGCAGGTGAACCACCCGTTGCGGGTGGAAGGGGACCGCGTCTACCTGCAGGGTCACGGGTACGCGCCCACCTTCACCGTCACTTTCCCGAACGGCGAAACCCGTACCGAGACATTGCAATGGCGCCCGGACGACGCAACCACCTTCTTGAGCAGTGGTGCGATGCGCTTCGATCCGCCCGGCGGCATGTACCCCGACGAGGCGGAGCGGCGTAAGAATCAGATTGCCATCGAGGGACTGTTCGCACCCACCGCGATGTTCCACGGCAACCTCCTGGCGTCGAGCTACCCCGCACAGAACGATCCGGCGGTGGCCATCGACGTCTACAAGGGCGACACCGGGTTGGACACCGGCAACCCGCAGTCGCTGTTCTCGCTCAACACCGAGCTGATCAACCAGGGACGGCTCGTGAAGCAGGACCGCGTCAACCTGTTCCCGGGGGAGAGCACCACGCTCGCCGACGGCACCAAGGTGCAGTTCGACGGCGCCGTCGACTTCGTCAATCTGCAGGTGTCGCACGACCCCGCGCAGCAATGGGTGCTGGTCACCGCGCTGACGATGATGGGCGGTCTGCTGGTGTCGCTGGTGATCAAGCGCCGCCGAGTGTGGGCGCGGATCTACCCCGCGGACGGAGTGGACGACGGCCCACGACGTACGGTAGTAGAGCTTGGTGGACTCGCCCGGACCGATCAGGCCGGTTGGGGTGACGAGTTCGATCGCCTCACTTCCCGTCTTCTGACGGACGACACGAAGCCTGACTCGCAGGAGAGCGGACGATGAACAGCAACGAGACACTCGCGCAGTACAGCGACTGGGCGTTCCGATCCGCCTTCACCGTCCTGGTGTTGGCTCTGGTACTTCTCATCGCGCAGTACGCATCGAAGCGAGCCCGTGCTGTGCAGGAGAAGGAGCTGGTCGCAGCGGGTGGTACATCCACCTCGGCTACCGGCGCCTCCGTACCCGGCCGTGTGATCGAGAAGCCGAAGAAGCCGCTGGGCGAGCGCCTGGGCGGTATGGGTTCGGCGGTACTCGTCGTCGGCGTGGTGCTGATCTTCGCGTCGATCGTGCTGCGAGGTTTTGCCACTCACCGGTTCCCGTTGGGCAACATGTACGAGTTCGTCACCATGGCCTGCGCAGCCGCCATGGTCGTCGGCCTGGTGTTCTTGTCCCGGCCGACCTACCGGTCGCTGTGGGTGTTCCTGATTCCACCGGTTCTGATCTTGATGTTCCTGGCGGCCACCGTGTTGTATGCGGACGCGGCGCCGGTGGTGCCCGCCCTGCGCTCGTACTGGCTGCCGATCCACGTGACGATCGTCAGTATCGGATCCGGCGTGTTCCTGGTGGCGGGTGTGGCGAGCCTCCTGTTCCTCCTCCGCATGCGGTACCCCGAGGGATCCGAAGGCAGCGGAATATTCGCTCGCATTGCGGAAAGGCTCCCCGACGGTCAGACTTTGGACCGGTTGGCCTACAAGACCACCATCATCGGGTTCCCGCTGTTCGGTGCAGGCGTGATCCTGGGCGCAATCTGGGCCGAGGCCGCATGGGGCCGGTTCTGGGGTTGGGATCCGAAGGAGACCGTCTCGTTCATCGCCTGGGTGATCTACGCGGCGTACCTGCACGCGCGCGCCACGTCTGGTTGGCGTGACACGAAGGCCGCCTGGATCAACGTCGCGGGATTCGTTGCGATGTTGTTCAACCTGTTCATCATCAACATGGTGGTGTCCGGTCTGCATTCCTACGCCGGCCTGAACTGATCCGAGAACGACCTACGCACCGACAGGCAGAGGGGAGTGCATCGATGGCCGACGAGCATGCCACGCCAGGGGAATCCGTGAATCCCGACCATCGCGAGGATCGGGAAGTGCAGCGCCACGCGCCCGGCCCCTACACTCCTCCGCCTGCGCGTAACCCGTTCGCGAACCCCTTCGCTCCGGGGCCCACGCAGCAACCGCGGCAACAGCAGAGCCAGCAGGCTCCCACCTCGGAACCCCCACGGCCTCCGCAGCAGCAACAACAGTCGCCGGTGCCTCCGTCACCGCGGCAGCAGCACGCACCCCAGCCGTCCTATCAGCAGTGGACGCAACCGCCTCTGCAACAGCCTCAGCCGCAGCAGTGGACGCAACCGCCTCCGCAGCCGCAAGAGCCTCAGCCTCAGCCGCAGCAGTGGACGGAGCCGCAGGCCCAGCCGGTAGCGGGGACGCCTTACGCTGCGCAACAGAATCCCTACGAGGGTGCAGCCCCGCAGGGCGGCTACCACGATCAGCAACACGGCGTTTCGGCCAACGACCTGTCGACGTCGTTGCTGCTCAAGCAGTCGAAGCCGGCACCCAGCTCGGGCTGGCGGAAGACGCTCTATGCCGCCTCCGGCCGAAAGATCAACGTCGGAAACAGCTCGAAGGAACAGAAGCGGATCGAACTGACCAACCAGGTCAACTCACCGTTGCAGGGCAGCTACAAGATTGCGCTGCTCAGCCTCAAAGGCGGCGTCGGCAAGACGACGACAGCGACCCTGGGTTCGACGTTCGCGTCGTTGCGCGGTGACCGTGTCATCGCGGTGGATGCCAATCCCGACCGCGGCACGCTGAGTCAGAAGATTCCACTCGAGACGCCTGCCACGGTGCGAAACCTTCTTCGCGACGAGCAGAGCATCCAGAAGTACAGCGATGTTCGTGGCTACACCTCGCAGAGTCGGCACCGACTCGAGGTCCTCGCGTCCGACTCCGATCCGGCAGTCTCCGAGGCTTTCAGTGCCGAGGACTACGCGCGCACTGTCGCGCTGCTCGAGAAGTACTACAGCATCGTGCTCACGGACTGCGGCACCGGTCTCATGCACTCGGCGATGAAGACGATTCTCGAAGAAGCAGACGCCTTGATCGTGGTGAGCTCCGGCTCGGTGGACGGCGTGCGCAGCGCATCCGCGACTCTGGACTGGCTCGATGCTCATGGGTATCGGAAGCTCGTATCCGAAGCGACCGCGGTGGTGAATGCGGTGAGGCCCAAGTCCGGCAAGGTCGATCTACCTCAGGTGGTGTCGCACTTCGAGCAGCGTTGCCGGCTCGTTCAGCTCGTCCCGTTCGATCCTCATCTCGAGGAGGGCGCGGAGATCGACCTCGATCGACTTCGGCCCGCCACCCGCACTGCTCTGCTCGAACTCGCGGCAGGCGTGGCAACCAACTTTCCCGCGTCGAGCAACTACGCCTTGCAGGACCGCGCCCGCTAGAGCTGAACCGTTTCGGTCAGCTCCCGGATGTATCGGTGGGGGACGAATCGGGCCCTTCGCTCTCACGGCGATGAGTCTCGCGGTCGAGGCGCCATAGGAATTCCGGGTCGTCGTCGGGCCCCATGCCGCGTCGCCCCAGCGTGGCGGCCGGACGCGGTCCGAAGCCTTTCCACAGCAAGATCGCAACCGTGACGAGACCGATGAATGCGAGTAGATACAGCACCGCACACCTCCTGGTGGCTCTCGAGGGTAGCCGGTATCCACGAGCGTAGTCGGTGTGATCCGGACACGACAGCGACGGGCACCCATCTTTGCCTGACCAATGTCACACACGTTCAGTTCATGCGAACCGGTGTGACATTGGTCAGGGCAGTTTGGGTGCCCGTCGCTGTCGGTGAAGCCTTTACGTCAGCCGCGACCGGCTTCGGTTGTAAGAGAGCGGAGAAGCTGCATGACCTCGGCCTCGCGGAACCGACGATGTCCACCCGGGGTACGAAGGGAGCCGAGGCGACCTGCGTGGGCCCACCGCGTGACGGTCTTGGGATCCACATGGAACAGGGTGGCCACCTGGCCAGGGGTCATGAGGGCCTCTGTGGCTCCGTTGTACGTGGGTGCGCTCATCGACGATCCTTCGCTGGTTTTGTTCGGCCGTGTAACGGCCCTGCGCTTGCCGTGCGAGCCATGCTTCCACTCGGACCCCTAGGTACTCGAACGATCTACGTTTGGTAAAGGGGAGGTAATAGACAAATCGGATAAGTCGGGCCGTTCGTCGTGCGACACGAGGGTGGGTAACCTGGGTGCGTGAGCGAGCCATCCGAGAAGCCATCAGACGATCACGACCGCCCATCGGGCAAGCACGACGGCCCATCAGGCAATCCCGGCGGGGAGCCTACGGCAGTGCCCGCGTCCGGTGAGCGTGTCACGAAGGGGACGCTGGCCCGCGACGTAGTGCTGTACTCGGTGGCCCGGCTGCTGCTGGTCGTGGTCATCGCGCTGATCATCGTCGGGGGCGGGCGTCTTCTCGACGTCGACGTTCCGCTGCTCGTGGCGGCCATCTTCGCCGTGTTGATCGCGCTGCCGCTCTCGTTGGTGTTGTTCTCGAAGCTGCGGGCTCGGGTCAACAGGGGCATAGCGACGGTCGACGAGCAGCGTCGGACGGATCAGGCCGAGCTGCGTGCCAAGTTGCGTGGCGAGGACAACCCCTGATGGCCGGCGTCGACATCGATCGTCGTGGCTCACGTGCCTGGGTGGACAACGCGGTTCGGCTGATCGAGGCGGACGCGCAACGCAGCGCGGACACCCACCTGCTGCGCTACCCGCTGCCCATCGAGTGGAACGTGCAG
This sequence comes from Rhodococcus huquni, assembly GCF_055231055.1. NCBI lineage: Bacteria > Bacillati > Actinomycetota > Actinomycetes > Mycobacteriales > Nocardiaceae > Rhodococcus > Rhodococcus huquni. The sequence goes on along the minus strand of NZ_JBUYWE010000003.1, from coordinate 346,751 downwards.
CTCTATCTCAAGGACGAGTCCACTCACATCACCGGAAGCCTGAAGCATCGGCTCGCCCGGTCGCTCTTCCTTTATTCGATCTGCAACGGGTGGGTCACCGAGGGCACCACGGTCATCGAAGCGTCCTCGGGTTCTACGGCAGTGAGTGAGGCGTACTTCGCGCAACTCCTCGGACTCGACTTCGTGGCGGTGATGCCGGCGAGTACCAGCCCCGCCAAGATCGCACTGATCGAGGCGCAGGGCGGTCGCTGCCACTTCGTCACCGATCCGTCGTCCATGTACGCAGAGTCGCAACGTCTGGCCGCCGACTGCGGTGGTCATTACATGGACCAGTTCACCCACGCCGAGCGAGCCACCGACTGGCGCGGTAACAACAACATCGCCGAATCCATGTTCACTCAGCTCCAGCGCGAACTGCATCCCGAGCCCGAATGGGTCGTCGTCGGCGCCGGTACCGGCGGTACGAGTGCCACGATCGGCCGATACCTGCGATACCGAAAGATGGATACGGGACTGTGCGTCGTAGATCCGGAGCACTCGGTGTTCTTCGACGGCTGGGTTGCCGGTGATCCTGACGTTCGAGGTGAACGTGGCTCGCGAATCGAGGGAATCGGACGGCCTCGAATCGAGCCGTCCTTCGTCGGTCAGGTCGTCGACCGCATGATCAAGGTCCCGGACGCAGGGTCGATCGCTGCGGCACGCCACGCCAGCACCGTGCTCGGTCGCAAGGTCGGCGGATCGACAGGCACCAACCTGTGGGGCGCCTTCGGGCTGATCGCCGAGATGTTCGCGGCCGGCCGTAGCGGCAGTGTCGTCACCCTGCTGTGCGACGGCGGCGAGCGGTACTCGAACACCTACTACGACGACGAGTGGGTTGCGGGTGAAGGCATCGACCTCGAAGGGCCCACCGCAATTCTCGAGAACTTTGCTCGCACCGGCACCTGGTCCTCGAACTGAGGGGTCGTGCCGATGGCGGAGCGGGATCGACTGTGTACTCGTCTCCAAGACCTGAAAAGTAGGGTGCTTGCAGGGAGTTCGAGTTGGTAGCGGTAGTCGTCGTCAGTGCGTTCGGATTGCGTGACGCAGTCGACGAGTTCGTATCGGCGTTGAGTGCAGCTGGGCAAAGTGTGCTGGACGAAGTCCCAAGAGCAAGCGATGTTCGAGAGCCCATGGTCGAACTCGAAGACGAGTGGACGGCTGCGACTGCGGCTCGCCACGAGAGTCGGACCGCTGGCAAACAAGTGTGGTGGGCTCTCGATGATGACGACATCGACCTCTTGCATGTCGCGTTCAAGCCGATCCTCGCCGCTCACAGCAGGTGTGCCCCTACGCCGGGGTCGATGCCGATCGATCGCGTCGCATGGTCGGTCGTGTGCCACCGGTACGCGAGCGACCACTGACGGACCAGTAAGGGTCTGTCCGGCCGCGCTCCTCGGGACGAGTCGGCCTCAGTCGGCGATTGACCGGCGCATCGTCACTCGTGGCCAGGCGTCGAGTCCGTGCTTCGCCTCGTCTTCTCGGATGCGCGCCAGTCCGGGCGTGACGTCGGCCTCGGTCATGCGTCGGAAGCCGAGCCGTTCGTAGTACGGCGCGTTCCAGGGGACATCGGCGAACGTCGTGAGAGTCAGTGCTGACACCTCGTGGCCTGTCGCCCAGGTTTCGATCTGGTCGATGAGTTGGGCGCCGAGACCGCGACGGGCATGACTGGGATGTACCGACACCTGTTCGATGTGGGCTGCACCGTCGACCACCTCCATCAGGGCATACGCGACAGGGTGGTCGTTCTCGTCGGTCGCAACCCAGATGTGGTTCGAGTCCAGGTAGCTGGACAGGTCCGCGATGCTGGGAGGGGGATCCTCCGCAATCTCGGACATTCCGATATCGCGAAATGGCGTGCCGGCGGCAACTTCGATCTGTTGCAGCGAGGGCAGGTCCGTGGATTTGGCCAGGCGGATCACAGGTCATTCTTACCTGATCGACGGCGAAGTTCGCATAACCTACGCAACCGTAGGTTGTGTACCGTGGTGTGCGTGAGCCGACGATCGGGGAAGCGCAGTGATCGACCCGAGGTGACTCTCGAGAACAGTCGTGCGGTGTACGACTACTACCGGGGTCACCAGCAGAACCGAGCGCTGGCGCGGGCCGCGTACGCGTTGCTCGCGGCGAAGTACCGCCCACGGATCACGTACGGCTCGGGTGCCGAGCGAGCATTACGGGCAGTGTTGGCGTCCCCGTCCGTGTTGCTCATCGCGGCGAATCACCTGAGCGAAAGCGATCAGTACACACTCGCGGCCACTGCCTGGCGGACGCCGCTACGGCGAGTCATCGGGCGTACCAGGGTGTTGGCCAAGGACGAGGTGTTCGATCCGCCGCGCCGCCGCCGTGAGGTGGACGTGATGGGTGGTATCCCGGTGTTCCGCAGCAAGAACCACGGCCTGCGTGCGGTGGCCGACGCGGGCCGTCTGATGATGGATGTGTCCGCCGAAAGGCTCGCGCGTGGAGACAATCTCGCGATCTTCCCCGAGGGAACGTGCAACTACGACGATCCGGCCACTGTGCAGCACGTCAACAGTGGGGTCGGGCACATTGCATCGCGTGCGACGAAGGCCGGTGCCTCGGTCGCATTGCTGTCGGTCGGAATCGCCTACGACCCCGGTTCTCCGCACGGCGAACCCGGGGTGAAATCGGCGAGCGTGTTCGTGTCGGAGCCGATCCTCGAGCTGCCGCGCAAACCGATCGACCTCTCCCGACTGGTGCACTCCGACCTGCAAAAGGCCGTGGACGGGGCCGTCGCCGCCTACTGACCCGAGCCGGTTCTGGTTTCCGGAACCAGATACGGGACGAGGCGAACGTAGACCACCATCCCCACGAGCTCCACGAGCGTCTGTGTCACCACGACCACCGGGGTCACCGCATAGCCGGCGGGTAGAGCCAGCGCGAGCGGGAGTACCACCAGTGAGTTGCGCGTGGCCCCACTGAAGATCAGGGCGCGCGCTCGTCCGGTGTCGAATCGAAACAGCCTGCTCGCGCCGTAGCCGACCCCGGCCATGATGACCAGGAAGGCGGCGTACACCGGGATCACCTCGCCCAGTTGATCGAGTTCGTCGCGAATGGCGGGAATTTGGCTCGCGACGACCACGAACAGCGTTCCCGCCATGAGGGGAACCATCGCGGCGGCGAATGCCGTACGGGCCATGACGCCGGCTCGGTGGCGCGCAGCGGCCGCTCGAGTGGCCCAGGCCAGCCCGAGTGGAAGGACGATCAGGATCAGGAACGCTTCGAGAAACGGTCCGATCTCGACGATGTCGGCGAGGTCCGGCCCCACGAACAGCCAGAGCAGCAGCGGCAGCATCGCCATCTGGGCGAGCATGAGTACAGGTGCGGCGGCCAGGAGTCGCTGACTGTCCCCGCCTGCGAGGCCCGAGAACACGATGACGTAGTCGATGCAGGGTGTGAGGAGCGTCAGGAGGACGCCGAGCAGCACGGCGCGAGGTAGCGAAACCACCGACGTCAGCACCGCGACGATCGACGGCACGACCACGAAGTTGACGACCAGTGTGGCGGTGAGGAATTGCCGGTCACGAAGAGCCTCGGTCAACTTGGTGAAGGGCACCTGCAGGAAGGTGGCGTAGAGCAGCGCACCGAGCAGTGGGTAGATGCTCACCTCGAACGCGGAGGAGGAGTTCGGGGCCAGCAGTCCGACCGTGGCGCCCGCGAGAAGGGCTGCGAGGTAGACGGGAATCTGATGGCGTTCGAGCCATCCGATTGCGGTCATCGGTCGACGATATCCGGCAGCGGCGGGGAAGCCCCGATCCCGGTGAAGGTCCCGAGGTGGGGTTCGCACGTCGGATCGCGGTAGCCGGACATCGAGACTCTCTCATACAACGAGCGATACACCTGTTCGTCAACTTGGGTTGACACATAGGTTATGTCAACGTAGATTGACGTCATGTCCGAAGCAATCACACTCGCCGCAGCGGCGGGAAGCCCCGATCCCGGTGAAGGTCTGGAAGCCGTCCGGGCACTGCGTCGTCTGCTCGAACGACTCGAGGCGCTCCAGGTCGACAACGCCCGCAATCAGGGCTGGTCGTGGCAGGCGATCGCCGAGTCGCTGGAAGTCAGTCGGCAGGCCGTGCACCAGAAGCACAACAAGAGAGGAAGGTAGCTGCGATGTTCGAACGGTTCACCAAAGGTGCTCGCGCAGTAGTGGTCGATGCGCAGGCCCAGGCTCGCACCACGAAGTCTCCGCAGATCGGCGCCGAGCACCTGTTGCTCGGCATCCTCTCCGAGGAAGTCGGACCGGCCGCGGCGGTGCTCGCCGGCGCCGGAGTCACGACAGAGGGGGCCACCCGTCGAATCGCCGAGCACAGCGATGCCTTGACCGACGACGACGCGGCAGCTCTCGGGTCCATCGGAATCGACTTGGACGAGGTGCGCCGCACCGTCGAGGAGACCTTCGGCGAAGGTGCCCTCGATTCGCAGGCACAACCCGAGAGGAAGGGATGGTTCGCACGCAAGACGGGGCACATCCCGTTCACCAAGGATGCGAAGAAGTCCATCGAACTGTCCCTTCGCGAAGCGATCGCCCGTAAGGACGACAGCATCGGGACCGAGCACATTCTGCTCGGTCTCCTTCGCGGAGCCGGCGGAGTCACGCACGAGATCTTGGAAGCCGAGGTGGGCATCCCCGAGATTCGTCGACGGTTGCTGGCCGAACTCGATCGAGCCGCCTGATACGCCTTCGCATATGTCGCCGGGGTGTGTCAGCATTCACGGATGACCTTCTTGGTGCGTCTCGTCATCAACGCCTTCGCGATCTGGCTTGCAGCGCAGTGGATCAACGGCATCGACATCTCGAGTTCCGGCAACGGAACCGGCTGGGACATCGTTGTTCTGCTCGGCATCGCGGCCGTGTTCACCGTGGTGAACATGCTCGTGAAGCCATTGGTGAAGCTGCTCTCGCTGCCGCTGCTGATCATCACGCTCGGCCTGTTCACACTCGTCATCAATGCGTTGATGTTGATGTTGACCGCGTGGCTCAGCTCGCAGACCGACTACGGCATGACGGTCGACGGATTCTGGACCGCAGTCTGGGGCGGCCTGATCATCGCCGTCGTGAACTTCCTTCTCAGCGCCTTCGTTCCCGACCGCGACTGACCACCCCCGCGACCGATCAGGCGAGAGCCAACGCGAGTCCGGTAGCGGCGCCCCACACGAGCATCGCGAGTCCGGAGTCGCGCAGGGCGGGGATCAAACCGAGTCCCAGCTCGCCCTTTCGGATCGGCGCATTGGCGCGCACGGCAAATGGTGCCGCGAGCAGTGCGAGAAGCACCCACGGTGTCCGGGCGACGAGAATCAAGGTCATCACGAACGGGGCAGCGAGCAGGATCAGGTGCAGCGTCCGGGTTCGGGCGTCGCCCAGTCGCACTGCAAGGGTGAGCTTGCCGGACTCGGTATCGGTGGGGATGTCACGAAGGTTGTTGGCCACCAGCACCGCGCTCGAGAACGAGCCGACGGCGACAGCGGCTGCCAGGCCGGCCCAGTCGACCTTCTCCGCCTGCACGAATTGCGTGCCGAGCACGGCGATCAGACCGAAGAAGACGAACACGGCGATCTCACCGAAACCGCTGTAGCCGTAGGGTTTCTTGCCGCCCGTGTAGAACCAGGCGCCGACGATGCAGAAGGCGCCGATCGCTACCAACCACCACGCTGTCGCCGCCGCGAGCACCACGCCGGCCACCGCGGCGATGGCAAAGCATCCGATCGCCGCGTTCTTCACCGCCGTGGCGGACGCCAGCTTCGATCCGACGAGGCGCAGCGGGCCCACGCGGTCGTCGTCGGTTCCGCGAATTCCGTCCGAGTAATCGTTGGCGAAATTCACTCCCACGATCAACGAGAGCGAGACGACCATTGCCAGGAGCGCCTTCCACCAGACGGCCGCATCGAGTGACGCGGCAGCGCCGGTGCCGGCGAGAACCGGGGCGATCGCGTTCGGCAGTGTGCGCGGGCGCGCGCCTTCGACCCATTGAGAAACCGTTGCCATGTGTCGATCTTTGCACCGAGCGACAATCGGTGGGCACTCGCGCCGTGGAATACCATCGAATGCGGTGGACCAGCAAATGAGCGGTGAGGACGTCCAGGCGTCACGAAGCGCTGTCGTGGCCGCGCCGCCGCGCAGCGGAATCGTCGTGGCCCTTCTCGGGCCGGTATCGACAGTTCAGGGCGGTGACGTGGTGCCGCTGACGGGTATTCGTGCACGTCGGCTGCTGGTTGCCCTGGCGCAGGTTCCGGGGCGAAGCCGTTCGGCACAGAGCCTCATCGACGACGTGTGGGGAGACGAGCCTCCTCGGTCGCCGACCAATGCCCTGCACACTCAGATCTCGCGCCTGCGTTCCGTCCTTCCCGAGGGCGTCCTCGAGTCCGGACCGTACGGGTACCGCCTGGCACTGGGCGCCGACGCAGTGGATCTGACCTGGGCGCAGGAGGCGATACGGGCAGCGGCATCGGAGCCGTCGCCGCAGCAGGTGATCGAACGGGTCACCGAGGCGCGGCAGATGTGGCGCGGTGAACCCGGCGAGGACCTGGGCGACGGGTCTCTCGCGTGGGCGCTCGGAATGGACGCTCGGCGGATTCGCGAACAACTGGACGAATCCGAGATCGCCGCGCGTCTCGCGGTCGGCGACTTCGAGCATGCACTGCCGTTGGCGAAGGCGCGAACGTCCGCCGATCCGCTCGACGAGCGCGCACACGGTCATTTGATGCGGATCCTCGAGGGGCTCGGCCGAGCCAACGAAGCCATGCAGGTGTTCGCGGGTCTGCGCGGTCGCCTGGCAGACCGACTCGGCGCAGATCCCGCTCGTGAACTGGTGGATCTGCACGCGCAGATCCTGCAGTCCGGCAACAACTCCGTGCGGCCGCCGTCGGTCATCGGCGTGCGAGCGTCACCGAACACCCTCTTCGGTCGGGCCGAGGACATCGAGGCCATCGAAGGACTGCTCGAGGCGGGACGGGTCGTGACGGTCCTCGGGCCGGGCGGGGCAGGCAAGACGAGGCTGGCCCACGAACTGGGTTCGCTGGCGTCGGACCGGATGCCGGTGGTGTTGGTCGAGTTGGCGTCGCTGCGCAGCAGTGAGGACGTGGTGTCGGCGATTGCAGGCACTCTTGGACTCAGCGAAGTGGACGTCGCGCCGGGCCGCTTCACCGTGAACCGACTTCATTCCGTGCAGGACAGGTTGCGTGAAGCATTGTCGGCACGGCCGATGTTGCTCGTGCTGGACAACTGTGAACACGTGATCGGTGCATGTTCCGAAGTGGTCGCGGGCCTGGTCGCCGACATCGACACCCTCACCGTGCTGACCACGAGCAGATCACCCCTCATGATTGCTGCCGAGTCGGTGTACCCCCTCCCACCGTTGACGGTGGGGGACAGTGAATCTCCGGCGGTCGCCCTGTTCACGGCTCGCGCACGGGCTGTCCGGCCATCGGTACACCTGGAACCGTCTGCGGTGCGCAAGGTGTGCCGCACCCTGGACGGTCTTCCGCTCGCCATCGAACTTGCGGCTGCGAGGGTCCGTTCGATGAGCGTGGAGGAGATCGATCGTCGCCTGGTGGATCGATTCGCTCTCCTGCGGTCGAGTGATCCGACGTCCCCGGATCGGCATCGCACGCTGCATTCGGTGATCGACTGGAGTTGGCATCTCCTCGAACCGGAACAGCAGTCGGCATTGCGACGACTGTGCCGGTTCCCGGCCGGGTTCACCCTCGACGCAGCCGAGGAAGTGGCAGGCTGGGACGGTGTCGGCGACGTTGCCGGTGCCGTGGAAGGTCTGGTCAATCAGTCGTTGTTGACGGTCACCGAAACCAGCAGTTCCATCAGGTATTTCATGCTCGAGACGGTGCGTGAATACGGTGAGGAACAACTGGTGGCCGCCGGTGAGGACGAAGAGGTCCTCGACCGGCTGTCCCTGTGGGCCAAAGCAATCGCGGTGGACGCGGCCGGGAGATGCCGGACCGATCAGGTGCAGCTCAGCGTGGAGATCGACGCTGATCACGACAACCTCCTCGCAATCCTGCGGTGGTCCTTGCAGCGGGAGGACGCCGTCACGACTGCCATGGTGTTCGCCCTGTTGGGTGGCTTGTGGGTCACGCGGGGCGCGCATTCGGAGGTGGCCAACTGGGCGCCCCGGGTACTGAAATCAGTGGGGGACGAAGACCTTTCCGAGATCGATCCCGAGCTCGAGATGTACACGATTCTGCTCATCGCCATGCACCTGCTGTTCGGCGGTGATGTGAGAACGCTTGCGCGGGCCCGGCTGCGTCTACGGAGGGTCGCGAGGCGCCGTGGTGTGCCGCCGGTGCTGAACTTCGGTGCGGCCATGCTTCTGTCGATCGGAAACAGTCGCAAAATGGCGAGGGCAGTTGCTCTCGGCGTCCGCTCGTCTGACCTCGAAACGACCATGGCCGCACTGTCCGGTCGGGCCAACCTCCGGGAAAATCTCGGCGACCTCCGTGGGGCGCTGGAGGACGGATACGTGGTGCACGAGTATGCGCGCCGCCGCGGCGACGTCTGGTTCCGTTCGTCGGCTGCCGGATTTCTGGGCTCGTTGCTGAGCCAGTCCGGGCAGTACGAGCGGGCCGTGGTCTTCTACGACGAGGCCACGACCAGTCTGAATCTGCTCGGCGCCGTGTACGAGGCCGGACAGATGTGGGGATTCAAAGCCTTCGCGATGATCGCCTCGGGTGACGCGGAAGGTGGCCGACGCGTGCTGAAGGAATCGGCCGCACACTTCGATTTCGCCTATGTGCCGACGCCGGATACGAGAGGCCCGAAAGCAGCGCAGGTCGTCGGATTCGCGGAAGCCGATCTGGCGATGGGGGACGTGGATCGAGGGCTCGCCGGTTATCGAGAAGCCGTGTCGCTCGTGCACTCCGTCGGCGGCGCAAGGGGGTTCGAGGATCCCTTCGGACTGCTGATGGTGGCGGGTTCCGTGTGTGCGCACGTGCAGTCCGGTCGCGCAGACGAGGTACGTGAGTTGGCCGAGTCGTTGGCGACCGCCGCAGTCGAACAGTTGGGATCCGGAGTCCATGTGGATCTCCCGTTGACCGGTTCGGTGGCCAGCGCTCTCGGGACATTGGCTGTGGCAGACGGTGCTGTCGGCAGGGGAGTGCGACTGCTTGTTCTGGGCGAACGTGCGTACGGTCGGCAGGACATGAAGAGCATGCAGCACCGACGTATTCGGGAGTGGGCGTCGGCCGCTGTATCGCAGGACGAGTGGGCGACCGCAGAGACGGCAGTGGCGACGTGGTCGCGCGTACGAGTGCGTGCAGCAATCATGGAACTGATTGCTGCACGCACCTGAGCTGTGCCCGATCAGGCCTTGCGCATGTAGGTGCGCACGGTCAGCGGGGCCATGATCGCAACGATCACGGCAGCACCGAGAAGCGACCACACCACGTGGATTCCGAAGTGACCGTCGTTGGCAAGCTCGCGCACCGCGGTCACCAGGTGGGACACGGGATTGACCTTGACGAACGCCTGCATCCAGCCCGGCATGGTCTCGGCCGGCACGAACGCGTTGGACATGAAGGTCAGGGGAAACAGGATGATCATCGACGTGCCCTGAACGGACGAGGCCTTGCTCATCAGCACGCCCATGAGCGCGAAGATCCAGCTGATCGAGAACGCGCAGACGATGACGAGAAGTGCTGCGCACAGGACGCCGACGACGCCGCCGTCCGGTCGGTAGCCCATGGCGATACCCACCACGAAGGTGATGGTGGTGGCGATGCCGTACCGAACCATGTCGGCGAGCAGAGCCCCGGACAGCGGTGAGATCCGGGCGATCGGAAGGGATTTGAACCGATCGAACACGCCCTTGTCCATGTCTTCACGTAACTGGGTCCCGGTCACGATCGATCCGGTGATGACCGTCTGCACGAGGATGCCCGGAATGATGACAGGCAGGTAGCTCTGCACGTCGCCGGAGATCGCACCGCCGAAGATGTAGGTGAACATGAAGGTGAAGATCACCGGTTGGATCACCACGTCGAACAGTTGCTCGGGGTTGTGCTTGATCTTGAGCACGCCACGGTAGGCCATGGTGAGCGTGTGCTTCACCGACTGTTCCAGGCTTATGCGGCGGGTGGCCGGGACAGGCACGGGAGTGCTTCCTGGCCGCGTTCTTTCGAGAGTGGTCGTCATGCGACGCTCCGTTCGGGTTCGTCATCGTCGGCACCGTGGCCGGTGATGGTGAGAAAGACTTCGTCGAGACTGGGCTTGGAGACGGTGATCTCGTCGACGGCGATGTCGTGGTCGCGCAGCCGGGTCAGCAGTTCGACGGTCATGGACGGGTCGGTCATCGGTGCGGTCAGGCGTGCGGCCTCGGGTGTCACCGACACTTCGACGCCGAGGGCCTGGGAGATCAGGACCCGTGCCTCGTCGACACGACCCTTGTCGACCAGTGCCAGATGTAGCGAAGAGACGCCGACCGATGCCTTCAACTCGTTTGCGGTGCCGTCCGCGATCACTTTGCCGCGGTCGATGACCGCGATGCGATCGGCGAGTTGGTCGGCCTCGTCGAGGTACTGGGTGGTGAGCAGGACGGTCGATCCTTCGGCGACCAGTCGGCGAATCGTGTCCCACATCTGGGCGCGGGTACGCGGGTCGAGGCCGGTGGTCGGTTCGTCGAGGAACAGCAGCGGCGGGTGGGAGATGAGACTTGCAGCGAGGTCGAGTCGGCGACGCATACCGCCCGAGAAGTTCTTGAGCGGTTTGCTCGCGGCCTCGGTCAGGCCGAACTCCTCGAGCAGTTCGGAGGACTTGCGCTTTGCGGCTGTGCGGGAGAATCCGAGCAACCGCGAGAAGATCACGAGGTTCTCGGTCGCGGTGAGGTCTTCGTCGACGGAGGCGTACTGGCCGGTGACGCCGACGAGCGAACGCACCGCGGTCGGCTCCTTCACGACGTCGTGACCGAAGATTCGACCGTGCCCTCCGTCCGGGCGGAGCAGGGTCGCGAGCATCCGAACGGTAGTGGTCTTACCTGCACCATTGGGGCCGAGCACGCCGTACACGGTGCCGGTGGGCACCGTCAGACTCACACCGTCCACGGCACGTTGACTGCCGAACAGCTTCACGAGCCCCTCGGCCTCGATGGCCGGGGCAGAATTCGAATTGGTCATGACGAAGACGATGAACCGTCCCGCTTACACGGACCTGTCGTCACGCTTGCACGGACTTGCATGCAGGCGTTCGCCTGGCGGCCTACGGTGGATACATGAGCGACGGTGAAGACTTCAACACGCAGGTGATCGGAGAATTCCGGAGCAATGAGGGGCGAGTCGGCGGCCCCTTCGAAGGGTCTCCGATGCTTCTGCTGCACCACGTCGGACGGAAGTCGGGGCGCCAGTCGGTGACACCGATGATGTACATGGCGGACGACGCCGACCCGGCCACAATCTACGTTTTCGGCTCCAAGGGCGGGGCACCCACGAATCCGGCCTGGTATCACAACCTCGTTGCCGCGGGGGAGGCCGAGATCGAGGTGGGGACACAGAGATACCAGGTGTCGGCGACCGAGGTGACCGGAGCGGAACGCGACCGGATCTACGGCGAACAAGCACGTCGCTATCCCGGATTCGCGGACTACGAGAAGAAGACCGCCGGTGTGCGCACCATCCCGGTGTTGGCGCTGACTCGCGCCTGACCTACCGGTTCACGAAGAGAACCGTGCGATCAATGCACGGCGGTCGATCTTGCCTGGACCACGGAGTGGGAGTGCATCGACGACGTGCAGTTCTCGTGGCGCGGCAGTGAGGTCGAGGGTTTTGGTGACGAGTTCACGCACGTCGTCGAGTTCGGGTGTGGTCTGCCCGGCGACGATCACGGCGACCACGCGCTGACCCAGCCGATCGTCCGGTACGCCGATCACCGCACATTCGCGGACGTTCGGGTGCTCGGACAGTGCCGCTTCGACCACCTGCGGAACCACGGTCAAGCCGCCGGTCGAGATCGCTTCGTCGAGCCGGCCGGTGATACGGAGAACGCCTTCGGTGACGGTGCCCGCATCGTCGGTCCGAAACCAGCCGGGTTCGGCGAACGCGGGGTGGTCGGGCAGACCCCGGTATCCCTCGGCCACCATCGGGCCGCCGAGGATCACCCGCTCGTCTTCGATGCGCACTTCGGCTCCGTCGAGCGGTACGCCGTCGTATACGCAGCCGCCACACGTCTCACTCATGCCGTAGGTGCGCATCACCTCGATGCCGGCCTCGGACGCACGCCGGAGAACCTGTGCAGGTGTCGCCGCACCGCCGAGCAGAACCACGTCGAGGGAAGCCAGGGCCGCCGTGGCGTCGGGATGATCCAGGGCCTTGATCAACTGGGTCGGCACGAGGGAGGTGTACTTGCGCGGGCCGGTCATCTCCGCGATCGCCGGTACCAGTGCGGCCGGATCGAATCCGTTGCTCACGTCCACGATCGTCGGATCGGTTCCGGCCAGTGCGCTGCGCAGCAGCACCTGGAGTCCGGCGATGTGGTGAGCGGGCAGCGCCAACAACCACGACCCCGGCCCGCCGAGACGGGCATGGGTGGCGTTTCCGCTCGCCCGCAGTGCGCCCGCGGAGAGCATGGCGCCCTTCGGTACTCCGGTGGTGCCCGAAGTCGCGACGACGAGCGAGATCCCGTCGTCGATCGGCTCGTCGGGACGCAACGCATCACTCAGCCGCCGGATCTCTCGGTGGTCACCGCTGGGAACGGGCAGGAGGGCGGGCCCGTCGTCCTCGAGCGCGGCCGCCAGTATCGGCAGTACCGACTCGATGTCCGAGCCCGTCGGTACGTGCAAGGGCTGGAGTAGGCGGGTCATGTTCTCAGCGTTTCACGCCTCGAAGCGGGGATCCGCGAGAGGCCACCCGCCACCCGCCAGATGGCTGCTGACCCGCTCCACATCCGACTCCAACGGCATCTCGTTGGTGACCTTGGTGATCAACACCGCGATGTCCGTCTTGTCGATCGGCAGGTCGCCTTCCTCGACGAGGGCATCGGCGACCGCGTCCACCTCTTCTTCGGACAGTCGACGTGCGAGCAGTGCGAAGAGTGGAACGTAGTCCTGTTCCGGGACTCCGTTGGGATAGCCGGCGCGGAGCCAGCCGACGATGGACGTGAGAAACGGGGGCAGGCTCATCGAATCACTCCACGTCGGCTGCTTGATCCTCGTCCGGGGTCACGGGCCAGCCGCCGGCTTCGAGGCGCTCGGACACCCGGGTGAGGTCTTCCTCCGAGGGGTCGTCGTGAATGACTCCGGAGATGATGGCGCGCATTCTGTCGTAGTCGACCTGGCGTTCGGGATGCTCGTGCGCCGTGGCGATGGCGAGGGCGACCACTTCGTCGACCTCTGCCGCAGTGAGGCGCCGCCGCAGCACTGCGAGCACTGCGAAGTGATCCTTCGTCGGAATGCCCTCCGGGTATCCGGAGCGCAGCCATTCGAGGACTGAGCGAAGTGAATATCGGGACACGGAATCGGCCTCTTTCTTCGGTGGAGCGGGCTGTCCGCTCAGAAGACCTCGATACCGAAGGTACTGGTCAGGAAATCTTCGGTGATGAGCAGTATCCCACCGACGACGGCGACAACGATGACAGCGAAACACAGCGCCGCGCCGATCTTGCCGACGAGGGTGGGGTCGCCGTCGCCGGTTTCCGTATCGGTGCCTGCCAGCGAACGCATTCCCAGCGCGAAGAGCGCGGGGAGGCCGGCGCCCAACAGCAGGCCCACCGCGACGACCTGCCACAACGAATTCAGAGTGTCCGTGAGCAGTGTCATCCCTTGCTCCCGTCTCGAACGACAGTGTCGGTGTCGGTCGCGTTGACAGCTTCGTTATCGGACCATTCGGCGTTGACGTTGCCGGAGTCGACGGGTTGCCTACGCGATCTCGCGTACATCAGTCCGGCCAGAGCGATGAGTGCGGCGAACACGACGAGTACGCCGGGGAGCCCGCCGATGAAGTGCGCCACCGCCCAGCACGCTGCGCCGACCAGACCTGCAGACGGCAGGGTGACCAGCCACGCGACTGCCATGCGTCCGGCGATTCCCCACCGAACTTCCGCTCCCTTGCGACCCAGCCCGGTTCCGAGGATCGAGCCGGTCGCGACGTGGGTCGTGGACAGCGGCAGGCCGAGGTGACTCGAGGTGAGGATGATGGCTGCGGACGAGGACTCTGCGGCCATGCCTTGGGGCGCGGCGATCTCGACGAGCCCTTTGCCGAGGGTGCGGATGATGCGCCAACCGCCGAGATACGTGCCGAGGGCGATGGCCACGGCACAGCTGAGCTTCACCCAGAACGGCATCTCGGCGTCGGCCGAGATGGTGCCGTGCGCGACCAGAGCAAGAAAAATGACGCCCATCGTTTTCTGGGCGTCATTGGTGCCGTGCGCGAGGGATACCAGCGAAGCGGATCCGACCTGGCCGATTCGGAATCCCTTTTCCTTGGACTTCTCGGGGACGTTCGAGGCCAGGCGGTACACCATTCGGGTGCCCACGGCTGCGACGAGTGCGGCGACCACCGGTGCGAGCAGGGCGGGGAGAACCACCTTGCCGATCACGCCCTGCCATTCGACACCGCTCATGCCGATGGACGCGATCGCCGCACCGATCAGACCACCGAACAGTGCGTGCGAGGAACTGGACGGAAGTCCCAGGAGCCACGTCGCGAGATTCCAGATGATGCCACCGACGAGGCCGGCGAAAACGATGAGCAGGAGTGCTTCTCCGCCGACACTGTTGAGGTTGACGACACCCTTGGCCACCGTCGCGGCGACCTCGACGGACAGGAATGCCCCGACCAGGTTGAGAGAGGCGGACAGTGCCACGGCGACCTTGGGCCGCAGGGCCCCGGTGGCGATGGATGTGGCCATTGCGTTGCCGGTGTCGTGGAAGCCGTTCGTGAAGTCGAATGCGAGGGCAGTGACGACGACTACCAGGAGAACGATGAGCTCTGCGGTCACCACGTAAATGTACAACCCGTGTCCAACGCGTGAACGGCCCGTGCGGACCGCCTCGCCCTGGGCAGGTCAGTCGGTGCGCGGGGGCCGCGCGTCGCGCCTGATGGGGTGATCGTCGGGGATCTGGACGAGCACGATCTGCACTCCGTCGGGGTCGGTGATCCACATCTCGTGCAGGCCCCACGGTTCCTGCCGGGCCTCGCGTGAGATCTTGACGCCTGCGAGGACCAGACCTGTTTGCACTGCAGTCAGGTCCCGAACCTGGAGCCACAACGCTCCGTCGAAGGTGCTCGATTCCCCGCTTCCACCATGGGCCGCGATCTCGATCAAACCCTGGCCTGCGAAGAACACCGTTCCTCCCGGGTATTCACGCGCCGTCGCCAGACCCAGTGTCTCCCGATAGAACGCCAGGGTCGTCGAATAGTCCTTCGGCCGCAGAATCGTTCTGCTGCTGAGGATTTCCACCGTGTCATTCTCCTTCGTGCGGTCTGGCCTCGTGGCCGGGCTTGCCGTGTGTGCGTCGTGCTTCCTTCATCTCTGCCTCGTGGAGGTGTCGGCGTCCGTCGGCGAGCTCGTCCCGCAACGATTCCTCGTGTGTGCGAAGTCGACGCCAGTACCCGTCGTCGAACTCTTCGACGAGCTGGAACGTCCATCGCCCTTCCACCACGTTTCGACCCACCATGTCATCTTGCAGGCGATCCGCGAGTTCGGTGTGGCCGGCGTCGTGCAGAAGTTGGACGGCCTCGCCGAGTTGTAGGTCGGCGTGGCCGATCAGTTGATGGAACGAATACAGGTAGCCGCGGGCACGCTCGACGGTCTCGAGAGCTTCGGACGCCTTGCCGAGGGCCTGCACGGTCTCGTCGGAGAGCCCCTCCGGTCGCCGGTGTTGCGGGGCGGGGGAGTCGCGGTTGTCGTCGTCCGTCACGTGGCGCTCAAGCTTTCGCGCGTCGGCGGTTGGTGAGGACTCCGACCACCCAGCCGACCACGAAGACGGCGAGAAGCGTGAACCACATCGGCGCCGAGACGTGCATCCAGAAGAGGTTGATCGACGTGTCGGCTCGGTTCTGCAATACGAACACCACCAGTAGGATGGTGAGAATCAGCGCGACCCAGTTGCCCGGCGACACTCGCGCCAGAAGATTTCGACTCGAACTCTTGGCTGTGCTCATCACGATCTCCTCGTTCGGAGGGCTCTCACTCGATTCTAGGTGGCGACTCGCTGACGTCTGCGCGACTGGGCAATACCATTTGCAGAATGGAAAGTCGTCATGTCAGTCAGGTCGTCGAATGTCCGCCGGCGACGTTGTACGACTTCGCTGCCGATCCCGGCAATCTGCCGAAATGGGCGGCCGGTCTGGCGCGTGCCGAGGTCGAGCGCGAAGGTGACACTCTTTTCGTGGAGTCGCCGATGGGCAGAGTGACCGTGCGCTTCACCGCACGTAACGGCCTCGGGGTGCTCGACCACGACGTCACGTTGCCGTCGGGTGCCACGGTGAACAACCCGGTTCGTGTTCTCGCGCACCCGCAGGGCTGCGAAATCGTGTTCACCGTTCGTCAACTCGACATGTCCGACGAAGAGTTCGAACGCGACATCCGGACCGTGGCCGAGGATCTCGATCGACTGAGATCATTAGTGGCCCCGTGAGTGGTTGACGAGTCCCTGGACTCGTGGGCCGCTCACAGGCGCAGCCGCTCTATGTGACGGCGCAGCCTGGTCGCCGCGGGTGACGACGCGCCGCGACCGGAGACCAATGCGATGCTCCGATCGGGAGCGTCCACGAGCGGAATACTGACGATGCCCGGATGGGGCATCTCGGCGTCGGGTAGCAGTGCGATGCCCATGCCATGCGCCACAAGGGAGCGGAGAGTGTCGAATTCCGTGATCTCGAAAGTCACGTCGGGCGTGAATCCCGCATCGGCGCACCAGGAGTCGGTGAGTTGTCGGAGGTGGTAACTCGGCGGGTTCGCGACGAACGATTCCTTCGCCAACTCGGACGCCTTCACCCGGCTTCGCGTCGCCAGATGATGATCGCGAGAGACGGCGAGCCCGACTCGTTGTCGTCCGATCACGGTGGCGGGTAGGCCCTCCGGTGCGGGAATCATCACGGCGAGATCCAGGCGACCCGCTCTGACGAGGTCCGCGAGGCCGTCGCCGTGCGCCTGGACGAGATGCAGACGTACCCGCGGAGCGATGGCGTGGAACTGCGCCAGCATCGTCGGAATGCTGACCGGCCCCAATGTGAGTGGGAAACCGAACCGTGCGAGCCCGGCGTCGGGATCCGCGTTCGCGAGCACGGTGCCGACGGCATCGTTCAAGGCCTGGAGTGGGGCGTGAGCCCGTTCCAGCAGTTCTCGGCCCTGCGGGGTGAGGGCGATCCTCCGCCCGACAGGTGTGAAGAGACTGAGTCCGAGGGTCTTCTCGACGGCACGCAGGCGGCGACTGAGCGACGACTGCGGTACCCCGAGAACTTCGGCCGCCCGGGTGACGTGGCCTTCCTCTGCGACGACGGCGAACGCTGCGAGCAACGGAGCGAGGGCGACCGTTTCAGGACGGAGGCCGCCGCTCGACAACTCATCCATATTCGAATGATAACGCTGTCAATTGCACATTGGACGGATTGTTGCCGTGCGGGTGAGCATGGGCCTCCACCGGAAATCAGGGGGTTTGCCATGTTCGGAAAGCGAAAGTCACCCGGCCCGTCTCGAGAGCAGATCGACGTCGTGCTCGTCGGTGGCGGAATCATGTCGGCCACTCTCGGAGCGATTCTCACGAGGCTGCAGCCGGACTGGTCGATCGTCGTGTACGAGCGTCTCGGCGGACTGGCCGAGGAGAGTTCCGACCCGTGGAACAACGCGGGGACCGGGCATGCCGGCCTGTGCGAACTCAACTACATGCCCGACCCGAAGGACGGATCGAAAGCTGCCGACATCGCGCGGAAGTTCGCACTCTCGCGAGAGTTCTGGAACGCGATGTCGCTCGGGTCCGTGTTCCAGAACCCCACACCGCACATGAACGTGGTGTTCGGCGACCGCGACGTCGCCTACCTTCGTGAGCGTTTCGCGACCCTGGAGACCCTTTCACCGTTCACCGGCGGGATGGAGTTCACCGAGGATCCGGCAACGATTGCGGACTGGGCGCCCTTGCTCATGCGAGGACGAACGTCGCACGAGCCGATGGCTGCCACGAGATCGGAGGCGGGCACCGACGTCGACTTCGGGCGACTCTCCCGAGTGCTGATGGCAACGATGACCACGGCGGACGTGAAGACGCACCACGAGGTGCGAGGGCTGACCCGCGGCGAGGACGGGGCGTGGACGGTGAGCGGGAGCAACCTGTCCACCGGCGCGAAGTTCGCAGTCCGCTCCCGCTTCGTGTTCGTCGGCGCGGGCGGCTACGCCCTGAAACTTCTACAGAAGGCGCGGATTCCGGAAGTGCGTGGGTACGCCGTGTTTCCATTCGGCGCGCAGTTCTTCCGGACCGACAATCCCGACGTTGTCCGCGATCACGACGCAAAGGTGTACAGCCAGGCAGCGCTCGGTGCCCCACCGATGTCGGTGCCCCATCTGGACAAGCGAATCGTGGACGGGCGGAACTTCGTGATGTTCGGGCCCTATGCGACGTTCAGCACGAAGTTGCTGAAACACGGGAAGCTCACCGACCTGTTCACCACCATCCGTCCACGGAACCTTCCCGTTCTCGTGGCGGCCGGCGTCCGGAACCCTTCGCTCGTCGGCTACCTCGTTCGGCAGCTGCTCTCGTCCGAGCGGCGCAAGTTCGCCGAGCTTCGTCGCTTCGTGCCGGACGCGGATTTCGCCGACTGGGACCTGATTCAGGCCGGTCAACGCGCGCAGGTCGTGAAGCCGGATCCACGCGAAGTCGGTGTACTGACATTCGGTACGGAACTCGTCACGGGGGCCGACGGAACCATCGCGGGATTGCTCGGCGCCTCGCCTGGCGCGTCCACCGCTCCGTCGATCATGGTGGAACTGATCGGCAGGTGCTTCCCGGAGCGACGTGAGCAGTGGGCGGATGCGCTGCGCGAACTCATGCCCAGCGCCCCACCCCTGTGAGTGCTCAGAAGTACCAGGGATACGGCTTCCAGTCGGGATCGCGCTTCTCGAGGAAGGAGTCACGCCCCTCGACTGCCTCGTCGGTCATGTAGGCCATGCGGGTGGCTTCGCCGGCGAACAACTGCTGACCGGTGAGACCGTCGTCCTGCAGGTTGAATGCGTACTTGAGCATCCGTTGCGCCTGCGGCGACTTGCCGTTGATCTTGGTGCCCCATTCGATCGCCACGTCCTCGAGCTCGGCATGGTCGACGACCTTGTTCACGGCACCCATTTGATGCATCTCTTCGGCGGTGTAGGTGTCGCCGAGGAAGAAGATCTCACGGGCGAATTTCTGACCGACCATCTTGGCGAGGTACGCGCTGCCGTAGCCGCCGTCGAAGCTGCCGACGTCGGCGTCCGTCTGCTTGAAACGGGCGTGCTCGCGGCTCGCGAGGGTGAGGTCGCAGACGACGTGCAGGCTGTGCCCACCGCCGGCCGCCCAACCGTTGACGAGGCAGATCACCACCTTCGGCATGAATCGGATGAGGCGCTGCACCTCGAGGATGTGGAGTCGTCCCGCGCGAGCACGATCGACGGTGTCCGCAGTCTCGCCGTCTGCGTACTGGTACCCACTTCGTCCGCGAATGCGCTGGTCGCCGCCTGAGCAGAAGGCCCATCCACCGTCCTTGGGGCTGGGGCCGTTTCCGGTCAGCAGCACGGTGCCGACGTCCGACAGCATCCGCGCGTGGTCGAGGACCTCGTACAGTTCGTCCACCGTGTGCGGTCGGAACGCGTTGCGAATCTCCGGTCGATCGAAGGCGATACGCACGATGCCTTCTGTCACGTGTCGGTGATACGTGATGTCCGTGAGATTCTCGAAACCGGGTACTGGGCGCCAGAGCTGAGCATTGAAAGTCACGGGTTCGAGAATAGGCTCTCGCCCCGATTTGCGAACTATGTCGCACGGTCCGCCGAAGCGCCGTGGTTAAGTGCAGGTATGAGCGAGCATACGGTCGGAGCGGTGGAACGGACCGACGGGCAGGATGGTTCGGAGTACGAACATCACGGCGGTTTCCCGAAGTACGAGGCTGCCGATCCGGGTCCGGACTGGCAGAGGTTCGTCGAGGCGATGCGGACACTGCAGGACCTGGCGGTGTCGACGGACCCGCCGCGCGAGGCGCTGGCCGATGCTGCCGACCGGGCGGAGGAGATGGCCGCACTCCTGAAGCCACATGTAGTTCCCGAAGGACAGTCGCCGGCCGGCCGGGTGATGGAGCTGCCGGGGCGTGGCAGCCTCCTGATGCTCCCGTGGACCATCGAGAAGTTCGGTCCCGAAGGCGTACAGAGCCGTGGCGTGTTTCGGCGATACCACCTCGGTGGCAACAGCGCGGCGCACGGCGGAACGCTACCGCTCCTGTTCGACGACCTGATGGGCATGATCGTGCACGCGTACGGACGTCCGATCAGCCGCACTGCCTATCTGCACGTCAACTACCGCGCGGTGACACCACTGAACACCGAACTCACCGTCGAGGGCAGCGTGGATCGGGTCGAGGGTCGCAAGACATACGTGACGGCGCGACTCATGCAGGGCGACAAGCTGCTTGCGGATTGCGATGCTCTGATGCTGCAGCTACTTCCCGGCCAACAGTGAGGCTGCCCGCCTTCGACGAGATCGCCGCGGACGCAGTGGTGGTGAGTATTCCGATGCGGGTGCGGTTTCGCGGAGTCACGACGCGAGAGGCGTTGCTGCTGCGTGGGCCGGCAGGTTGGGGCGAGTTCGCGCCGTTCACCGAATACGAGGACGACGAAGCGGCGAACTGGCTCGCGGCCGGCATCGAGGCCGCCTGGGCAGGTCCACCGTCGCCCCGTCGGAGCTCGGTGCCCATCAATGCAACCGTGCCCGCCGTGGATGCGGCGCAGGTGCCCGACGTGCTCGCACGGTTCGAGGGGGCGCGCACGGCAAAGGTGAAAGTTGCGGAGCCTGGCCGCGATCCGGTCGAGGATATCGAGCGGGTCGCTGCCGTCCGTGCCCGGATCCCGAACGTACGGGTCGATGCCAACGGCGGCTGGTCGGTGGACGAGGCGGTCGAGATGTTGTCCGCACTGACCTCGGACGGGCCACTCGAATACGCCGAACAGCCCTGTGCGTCGGTCGAAGAACTGGTCGAGGTGCGCCGACGGCTACCGGGAGTGAGTATCGCGGCAGACGAAAGCATCAGGCGAGCAGAAGATCCCATGAAGGTGGTGCGCGCAGGGGGTGCCGACGTCGCTGTCGTGAAGGTCGCGCCCCTCGGCGGGATGCGGGCGCTGGTCCACCTTTCGGCGGAGTTGGCGGAGTTCGGCGTTCCGGTCGTCGTGTCCAGTGCGCTGGATACGGCGGTGGGAATCTCGGCCGGGCTGGCAGCGGCCGCAGCGCTTCCCGAGCTCGACATGGCGTGCGGGTTGGGTACCGGCGGCTTGTTCGTGAAAGACGTGACCGAACCACGTATTCCGGTCGGCGGCGAATTCTCAGTCACCAAGGCGGAGCCCGACAGCCGACGTCTCGCGGAACTGGCCGCCGGTCCCGATCGGGTCTCGTGGTGGATGGAGCGCATGCGCCGGTGCCACGAGCGGCTCGAATCTGGAAGTAGTTCACTTTTCGTATAGTGTCCTCCGCGGAACTGATCGATCGGTCAAACGGAGGCATTGAAAGTGGTTGCAGCTCTGAAAGAATCCCTGCTCGACGAGTCACGCGTTCCCGAGGTCGTCTCGGACGTCAATGCTCTGATCGACGCGGAGGTTTCGGACAAGTCGGGAGCTTCCGGCCTGGCGCTGAAGGGTGGCTACGCCGCCGTGAAGAAGGTCGGTCCGTCCATCGTCCCGGACGCCATCGAAGGTCTTCTCCCGGAGTTCGTGGAGAAGCTCGAGCCGTACTGGGCGGATTTCTCCGCCACCGGTGGAGCCTCGTTCGCCGAGTACCTGGTTGCCCGCAAGGACGACGTGTCGAACTCGCTCCTCGGTGTCACCGACTCGCGCATCGAGAACAGCGATCGCGGAGCCGTGAAGAAGGTCTACTCGTCGCTGCGTTCGTCCGCGCAGAAGCACGTCGTCGAGGCGCTGCCGCGCCTGGGTGATCTGGTGCAGAAGTACGCTGCCTGACCAGAACTCGTGCAAGAAGGGGCGCCGACGATGTCGGCGCCCCTTCTTCGTGAGTGTGGTGTCAGGCGGACGCGCGCCCGAATTTCCAGTACCCGGTGAAGGTGATGTGGGACTTGGGGACGTGGCATTCGCCGACGAGGTATCGGCGCAATCCGGTTGCCAGAGCGCTTTCACCGGCGACGAACGCGTAGCAGGTACCGGACGGGAGTTGGGCCTGCTTCACGGTGTCGAGGGCCAGTTCGCCGGGACGTGCGTCGGCGTCGTCGCGGACGAGCCAATGGACGTTCACGTTTTCACCGAGTCCCGAGATCTTCTGGGCGTCGTCGGCGTGCGCAATTTCGAGGAACACCTCGGCGCGAAGGTCCGAGGGCGCCGAGTCCAGGATTCCGACGATGGCGGGTAGCGCGCTTTCCTCTCCCACCAGAAGCTGCCAGTCCGCATCGGGGGCGGGGTTGTAGATCAGCCCCTCGTCGAGGATGGCGACCTCGTCGCCGGCGGATGCCCTGGCCGCCCAGGCGGACGCGGGCCCGAGATCGCCGTGCGCCGCGAAATCGATGTCGATCTCGGTGGTATCGCCGTGGATTCCAGTGCCTGCCGGACGAATCGTGCGAATCGTGTAGTTGCGTACCTCCGGGCGAGTTTCCTTGGACATGAGCTTCCACTGCGCGAACCAGAATCCGCTCGTACTCGTCGGAAGCCGCAAGGCGTCCTGATCCGGCCGTGGAAAGAACATCCTGAACCACTGGTCGAATCCCATCGGGCGCACCGAGTCGAGTTCTTCACCGGCGATGGTGACGCGAATGAAGTTGGGGCTGATGCGTTCGGACGTGACGACCCGCGCCGAGGCGACCTGACGGTTCTCCGGTTTGACGTACTTGCTCATGTGGGCTCCCCCTGATGGAGTGTGATTGTCAGGTAAGCCTAACCATGCTGGGGCTGTCAGGGGTGCGTCGGTCTGTCCAACATCACCGTTCGCGGCGGGAGTCCCCACTCGTTTCGGCCCAATCGACTGAGCGGGGCGAGGGCCGCGAACTCGGGAAGGCCGTCGTCGGCGATCGAATCTCGACGGACCGATACGGCGACCACATCGCCCATGACGACGAACGAGTTGCCGACAGGAACCACCCGCTCGAGAGTGCACTCGATGGAGACCGGCGAATCGGCGACCCTGGGCGGCCGCACGCGCTCGCTCGGTTCGGTCGCCACCCCGAGTTCCGCGAACTCGTCGACCGTGTGGTCGTATGTCGCGGAACTGGCATTGACGACGGACATCAACGATTCCGTGGCCACGTTGATCACGAACTCGCCGGTCGCCTCGATGTTGCGCAGACTGTCCTTGCGAGTGACCGAAGTGAACTGCACGACCGGAGGGTGCGCGCTCGACACCGAGTAGAAGCTGTACGGCGCCAGATTCGCGACACCGTCCTCCGCGACCGTCGACACCCACGCGATGGGCCGCGGCACCACGGACGAGGTCAGCACCTGGTACATCCGATGCGGAGGGAGTTCGTTCGGGTCGAAGACGGTGCGCATGCGTCCATGTTGCCAGTGGTCCCGGTCGCAGGTGCCAGAGCAGGTCGCTCGACGAACTCGGCACCCGATCTGACACTCTTGACAACGTGAATCCGTCCACCGCGCAGGCAACAGCAGTCGTCGACGAACTCGTGCGCGGAGGCGTCCGTGAAGTCGTGCTGTGTCCCGGGTCCCGCAACGCACCGCTCGCTTTCGCACTGGAAGCAGCCGACCGCGAAGGCCGCCTGCGTCTGCACATGCGCATCGACGAGCGGACCGCAGGATTTCTCGCCGTCGGACTCGCCGTCGCAGGTCGCAGGCCCGTTCCGGTGGTCATGACGTCGGGTACCGCCGTGGCCAACCTCGGTCCCGCCGTGCTCGAAGCGAACTACGCACGGCAGCCGCTGGTGGTGCTCAGTGCGAACCGGCCGTACGAGATGCTCGGGACGGGCGCCAACCAGACCATCGAACAGTTGGGGTTGTTCGGTAGTCAGGTGCGAGCGACCATCAGCCTCGGCCTCGCCGAGGACGACGCCGGCCAGAACAGCCAGTGGCGATCGGCAGTGTGCCGGGTGTTGGCTGCCGCGCGCGGCACGCGATCCGGCAATGCGGGTCCTGTCCATTTCGACATCCCGTTGCGTGAACCGTTGGTGCCGGACGTTCATGCCCAGGGCCCTGTTCCAGAGGGTCGGCCCGGCGATGCACCCTGGACCACGACGCAGCACGCGACGCTCGACGTGCCGGTCGATCTCGACATCACGCCCGAGACGGTCGTGGTGTCCGGGCACGGTGCCGCATTGCGCCCCGAACTCGCGGGACTGCCCACGGTCGCGGAACCCACGGCTCCGTTGCACGGGATTCCGCTTCACCCGCTCGCGCTCGCTCAGCTGAAACCGCGCCAGGCGATCATCACGGGCCGTCCCACGCTGCACCGCTCGGTGTCGAAGTTGCTCGCCGACCCCGCTGTCGACGTGTACGCGCTCACCACCGGTCCGCGCTGGCCCGATGTGTCCGGCAACGTCCTCGCCACCGGTACTCGTGCTGTCGTCACCGGTGAGTCGGATCCGGCCTGGCTGGCCAGATGTCGCACGCTGTCCGAGCATGCGGACAAGGCGGTTCGTGGTCAGCTGGCAGCACACCCGGCCGCGACCGGACTGCACGTGGCGTCCGTCGTCATGGACTCGCTCGGCGCCGGCGATCAGCTGCTTCTCGGCGCATCGAACCCGGTGCGGGATGCGGCCCTGGTCAGCTATCCGGCCCCGGATGTTCGGGTGCTGTCCAACCGTGGGGTCGCCGGAATCGACGGCACCGTCTCGTCCGCTGTGGGTGCGGCACTGGCCTACGAGGAGGGCCGCACGGTCGCTTTGCTGGGTGATCTGACCTTCTTGCACGACGCATCCGGATTGCTCATCGGAACGGGAGAACCTCGACCCCGCGATCTGACGATCGTGGTCGCCAACGACGACGGCGGCGGCATCTTCGAGCTTCTCGAGCAGGGGGATCCCCAGTATGCGGGCGTGTTCGAGCGGGTGTTCGGCACCCCGCACGGGATGGACCTGGCGGCGCTGTGCGCGGCGTACCGGATCGAACATCACGCCGTCGACCTGTCCGGACTCTCCTCGAAGTTGACGACGTCCGCGGAGGGCATCAGAGTTCTCGAGGTGACGACGGAACGCGCCGGACTTCGTGAACTGCATGCCGCCGTGCGAGCGCAGCTGTGAACGCGCGCGTCACGCGGCGGGTGATGCGCGGCGTGGCCGTCACCGCGATCACGATCTCGGTGCTGTCCGTGCTGCTGGTGGTGGCCGCCTGGCGCAACGACCGCACCATCGAATCCGACATGGGTACCGCGACCGGAGAGGTCTTGTCGGCCGGGTCGCTTCGGTCGGCGATCTCCTTCGTCACTCCGGACGGTGTCACGCACAACCCGGAGCTCGGCGTTCTGTACCCCACCCGCCTCACCGTGGGGCAGCTCATCGACGTCCAGTACGCGCGGAGCGACCCGGATCTCGTCCGGGTGGCCGGCCGTGACGCGAGCGTCGCCATCGTTCCGGCTCTTTCGGTGATCGTGGTGACGTGGCTGATCGCGGGACCGTTGATCTGGTACCTACGCAGAGGAGGGGCGGGCCGACGCGGGGTGGAAGGACAGTCCGGAGTTTCCCGGAACTTCGCCTCCTCGTAACGGTGTTATCGCTGCCCCGATCCTGGCTGCTGTCACGCTGATACGCGTGAGAGTAGCCATCGTTGCGGAGTCGTTCCTTCCGAGCATGAACGGGGTTACCAATTCGGTGCTCCGAGTTCTCGAACACCTCGACCGATCAGGGCACGAGGCCATGGTCGTCGCGCCGGACACGGTGAGCGGACTTCCGCCCGCCCCGAGCGAGCACGACGGAGTGCCCATCCACCGAGTTCCGGCCATCATGGTCCCGAAGGTGAGTTCTCTGCCTGTCGGGTTGCCGCAGCCGGGTCTCACCGCGCAACTGCGCGCCTTCGATCCCGACGTGGTGCACCTCGCATCACCGTTCCTCCTCGGTGCCGGCGGCCTCGGTGCAGCGCACCGTCTCGACGTCCCGACCGTTGCCGTGTATCAGACCGACGTCGCCGGCTTCGCCGAAAGCTACGGGCTGGGTATCACCACCCGCGCCGCGTGGGCGTGGACGCGCAGACTGCACAAGGGCTGCACCCGAACCCTCGCCCCGTCCACCTCTGCGGTGGATGCGCTGGCCACGCACGGCATCCCGCGTGTCCACAAGTGGGGCCGGGGGGTGGAGACCACCCGTTTCGCTCCTTCCCGACGCAGTGAGCCGCTGCGCCGGAGCTGGCTGCGCGGGAGCGACAAGTTGGTCGTCGGATTCGTCGGCCGGCTCGCACCGGAGAAGCACGTCGAGCGGCTGGCGGCAGTGGCGTCGGATCCCCGCATCCAACTGGTGATCGTGGGTGAGGGCCCGGACCGTGCTGCTCTGCAGGAGGCGATGCCCGATGCCGTGTTCACCGGCCAGTTGGGCGGCATCGAGCTCGCGGAGGCCTATGCCAGCCTCGACGTGTTCGTGCACCCCGGTGAGCACGAAACCTTCTGCCAGGCCGTGCAGGAAGCGCTGTCGAGTGGCGTACCGGTGATCGGTCCCGACGCCGGTGGACCCCGCGATCTCGTCTCGCACTGCCGAAACGGGTACCTCCTGCCCGTGGACCGTTTCGTCGAACTCCTGCCCAGTGCCGTCGAAGCACTCGACGACCGTTGGATGCGTGG
Source organism: Rhodococcus huquni (assembly GCF_055231055.1). Taxonomy (NCBI): domain Bacteria; kingdom Bacillati; phylum Actinomycetota; class Actinomycetes; order Mycobacteriales; family Nocardiaceae; genus Rhodococcus; species Rhodococcus huquni. Next base: position 319,812 of record NZ_JBUYWE010000003.1, on the reverse strand, counting down.
CCGCTTCGGTGAGTCCGCTCGGCAGTCGGTGTTGCACCGCACCTGGCCGGCACTCTGTGACGAACTGGTGCGGCACTACGTGGACGTGACGGGACGCCCGATTCTCGAAGAGGGATGGGCGGCCTGAACTTCCGTATTCGCGCCGTCGATCTATCCCGGCGGGCTTGGTAGCGTTTCGGGCGTGGCAACTACACACGGTTCACGCGCCTCCCTCGAGAAGGACCCACGCGAGGTGGCTTCCATGTTCGACGGGGTCGCCGAGCGATACGACCTCACCAACATCGTTCTGTCCTTCGGGCAGGACCGCAGCTGGCGGAAGGCGACGCGATCCGCGCTGGCGCTGAAGCCAGGGGAGCGGGTGCTCGATCTGGCAGCCGGTACCGGAGTGTCCACCGTGGAACTGGGGCGTTCGGGTGCCTGGTGTGTGGCCACCGACTTCTCCAAGGGCATGTTGAAGGCCGGCGCCGGTCGGGACGTGCCGATGGTTGCCGGTGACGCCATGCATCTGCCCTACGCGGACGGCGTGTTCGACGCGGCCACCATTTCGTTCGGACTGCGCAACGTCGCGGATTTCGACGCGGGGCTACGTGAGATCGCCCGTGTCACCAGACCGGGCGGCCGGCTGGCGGTGAGCGAGTTCTCCACCCCCGTATTCGGGCCGTTCCGCACCGTGTACATGGAGTACCTCATGAAGGCTCTGCCACGTGTGGCGCGTGCCGTCAGCAGCAATCCCGATGCCTACGTCTACCTCGCCGAGTCGATCCGAGAGTGGCCGACTCAGGAACAGTTGGCCCGTCGCATCGAGGCCGCCGGCTGGAGCAACGTGCAGTGGCGAAACCTCACCGGCGGAATCGTGGCTCTGCATCGCGCCACGAGGTAGGCGCCTCCGGCGCCTGTGAGCGGTTGACGAGTCCAGGGACTCGGCCGCTCACAGGGGTCATCCGAACATCGGTCGAGAGTCCGCCTTGCGGGACACCGCACCCGATGCGCGCCACGCGCGGGCGGTGAGGTCGGCGTCCTCGTCGGTCACGAGGTTGCCCATGACCCGCACTGCGATCGTCATCAACGCCCGTGAACGCATCGCGACCGGCCCGGACGCCGGGAGTATCCGGGGCACCGTGAGCAGCCCGGCGAGGCGGCGCGCGATGGAGAACGCGCGGCCGTAGTGGTCGCGCAGAACCGTCGGCCACACCAGTGTCAGATCGTCCTCGTCGAGAAGTTCTGCCACCAGGCGGCCGCCTTCCAGCCCGTAGTCGATGCCTTCTCCGTTGAGCGGATTCACGCAGGCCGCGGCATCTCCGATGACGGCCCAGTTTCGTCCCGCGACGTTCGACACCGCGCCGCCCATCGGCAGGAGGGCGGACGCAACGTCGCGCAGCTCCGACTCCCAACGCCAATCTTCCTGGCGCTGGGTTCGATACAGGTCGAGGAGGGGTCGGAGGGCTCCCGCCGCAGGGCGCTTCGAGGTGGCCAACGTGCCCACACCGATGTTCACGTCCCCGGTGCCGAGCGGGAAGATCCACCCGTAACCAGCTTGCAGCGTGCCCTTGGCGTCCCGAAGTTCCAGGTGCGAGGTGATCCACGGGTCGTCACTTCGGGGAGTCGAGATGTAGGCACGCGCGGCGACGCCGAATGCGGTGTCCCTGTGCCACTCGCGGCCCAGCGTCTTCCCGAGCGTGGAGCGAACGCCGTCGGCGATGATCAGCGTTCGACACCGAACCGTCTTCTCACCGTCCGCCGTCCGAAAACGGACGGCGCTCACGCGGTCCCCGGTTCGTTCGATGTCCACAGCCTTCGCGTTCTGCGCCATCACTGCGCCGGACTCCACCGCTGTCGCCCTGATCCGGTCGTCGAGCTCGGTTCGCGGAACCGCGCTACCCACGGACGGCAGCGAACCACCGGGCCATTCGAGCTCCAGTTCCTGGCCGAACCCGCTCAGACGCAGACCTCGATTGGCGGCTTTGGACCGCACCCAGTCGCCGAGTCCGAGTCGATCCAGTTCCGCCACGGCGCGCGGGGTGAGTCCGTCGCCACACGTCTTGTCACGAGGGAACGTGGCCGAATCGGCGAGTACTGTCGTCCGGCCCTTACGGGCCGCCCATGCCGCGGCCGACGAACCTGCAGGTCCTGCGCCGATCACGAGCACATCGGTCGACTCGGGCAACGACTGTTCGGTGAAGGATCGATCATCTGCGGCCACGTCCACATCCTGTCAGCTCCGGGGGACACGGGTCGTCCGCTGGGTCGAACGGCGGGCGAGCGGCTAGGTTCACTACGGTATGAACCAAGCCGTCACTGACGACAGGAATGGGTACTGAGACCGTGAGCACTGAGGGCACCGCACACGCTGCTGGTGGCGTGAGCGCAGATACCGTTGTTGCCGGGATCGAGCTGGGAGATTCGCAGCTCGCTTCGGTGGTCCGTGACGGGCTGAAGCAGGTCGAGGAATTGCTGGTCGGTGAGCTTTCCGACGGCGAGGACTTTCTGACCGAGGCGGCGCTCCACCTTGCCAAGGCGGGCGGCAAGCGGTTCCGTCCGCTCTTCACCATTCTCACCGCGCAGCTGGGCCCGAAGGCCGGTGATTCTTCTGTCATCACCGCAGCGACCGTCGTCGAACTCGTTCACCTCGCGACGCTGTACCACGACGACGTCATGGACGAGGCCTCGATGCGACGCGGGGCGCCCAGCGCGAACGCGCGATGGGGCAACAGCGTTGCCATCCTGGCCGGCGACTACCTCTTCGCCCATGCTTCCCGTCTGGTGTCGACACTCGGACCCGAAGCCGTCAAGATCATCGCGGAGACCTTCGCCGAGCTGGTCACCGGGCAGATGCGCGAGACCATCGGCGTCAAGCAGGAACAAGATCCCGTCGAGCACTACCTGCGTGTGGTGTGGGAGAAGACCGGCTCGCTGATCGCGGCATCCGGACGATTCGGTGGCACGTTCTCCGGGGCGGACGCGGAGCACATCGAGCGACTCGAGCGCTTGGGTGACGCGGTCGGCACCGCATTCCAGATTTCCGACGACATCATCGACATCTCCTCGGTGGCAGCCCAGTCCGGTAAGACGCCCGGCACCGATCTGCGTGAGGGCGTGCACACGCTTCCCGTTCTGTACGCCTTCCGCGAGGAGGGTGCCGACGCCGATCGTCTGCGTGAGCTGCTCGACGGCCCGGTCACGGAGGACGCAGCCGTGGAAGAGGCCTTGGCCATCCTCGAACGATCGCAGGGCATGGTCGACGCCAAGGCGAAGCTCGGCGAGTATGCCGACCGCGCTCACGCACAGTTGGCCCAGCTACCGTCCGGACCTGCCAACGACGCCCTCGCCAAGCTGGTCGACTACACGATCGCGCGGGTCGGCTGAGCGGTCCCGGAAACCTTTCGCCTCGGTGCTTCGTTCGACAAGTGGGGGACGAGTAGGAAGGGCTGCACGTGCGCGGATACGCAAACGGGGCGAAGACTCTGGTCCTGTTGGTCGGGATGTCGGCGCTCATCGTCTTCATCGGGGCGTTGTTTCGAAACACGACGATTCTTCTGTTGGCCATCGTCTTTGCGGTGGGCATGAATGCCTACGCCTATTTCAACAGCGACAAGATGGCGCTCAAGGCCATGCACGCCCAACCGATCACCGAGGTTCAGGCACCCGTCATCTATCGCATCGTGCGGGAGTTGGCCACCACCGCGCACCAGCCGATGCCGCGGCTCTACATCAGCCCGACCGCGGCGCCCAACGCGTTCGCCACCGGACGTAATCCGAGACACGCGGCGGTGTGCTGCACCAGCGGGATCCTCGAGATCCTGGACGAACGTGAGCTGCGGGCCGTACTCGGCCACGAGCTGTCCCACGTCTACAACCGAGACATTCTGATCTCGTCGGTAGCCGGCGCGATGGCGGCCGTCGTGTCGGGACTCGCCAACTTCGCGATGTTCGCGAACATGTTCGGCGGGCGCGGTCAGGGCACCAACCCGATCGCCCTCCTACTGGTGTCGTTGCTCGGCCCGATTGCCGCCGGAATCGTGAAGATGGCCGTCTCCAGGTCGCGGGAGTACCAGGCCGACCAGTCGGGTGCGGAACTCACCGGCGATCCGCTGGCGTTGGCTTCGGCGCTTCGCAAACTCGAGCAGGGGACGCAGGCGGCTCCGCTTCCGCCGGAACCGCAGTTGACCGCGCAGTCACACCTGATGATCGCCAACCCGTTTCGGGCCGGCGAGAAGATGAGCAGGCTGTTCTCGACGCACCCGCCCATGAAGGAGCGGATCGAACGTCTGGAGCGGATGGCGGGCCAGTAGGCCGCTCCGCGCCCCGTGAGCGGTCGACGAGTCCGGAGACTCGCAGGCCGCTCACAGGCGGCGCAGCCGCTTACCTGTAGTTGACGAACTGCAGGGCGATGCCGAAGTCCTCACCCTTGAGCAGCGAGATGATCGCTTGCAGATCGTCGCGCTTCTTGCTGCTGACCCGCAGTTCCTCACCCTGAATCTGGGCCTTCACGCCCTTCGGCCCCTCGTCGCGGATCTTCTTCGAGATCTTCTTCGCGTTCTCCGTGCTGATTCCTTGAACCAGGCTCCCCGACAGCTTGAACACCTTGCCGGACTGCGCGGGCTCACCGGCGTCGAATGCCTTCAGCGAGATGTCGCGCCGGATCAGCTTCTCCTTGAAGACGTCGAGGGCAGCGTTCAGGCGCTCCTCGGTATCTGCGGTCAATGTGATCGATTCCTCACCGGACCAGTCGATCGACGCTCCGGTATTGCGGAAGTCGTATCGCGTCGAAATCTCCTTGCCGGCCTGATGCAGCGCGTTGTCCACCTCTTGTCGGTCGACCTTGCTCACCACATCGAAGGACGAATCAGCCACGTCACACTCCCGGTCTCGTCTTGTTCTGCCCGCTCCGGTCCTGGAACGGCGCCCGGCCTCATCGGCGGGTCTCACCGACGCTATCGGTTCGCAACCACCCGTATCCACCCGGTTTGCAAAACGGGGGGCCGTTCGTTGTATTGTTCTCAGCGCATCGGAGATCGATTTCGCACAGGAATCGCACTCCACGTGCAACGGCAGATTGCCCGAGCGGCCAATGGGAGCGGACTGTAAATCCGTCGGCTTATGCCTACGTAGGTTCGAATCCTACATCTGCCACACCCAGGACCCCGGCGAACTTCGGTTCGCCGGGGTCCTGTCGTAGAGGTGCTGGGGTGGATCGACCGCGTGGCGTGGTTCGGTGGTGTGGTTCCTTTCGGAACCGCGCTTACCAGCCGGTTTGGCAGTCGACCGCAACTCTGTGTAATCTCGTCAAGGCTTCAGCGCGCAGCGATGCGCACAAGAGGCACGCCCCCTTAGCTCAGTCGGTAGAGCGTTTCCATGGTAAGGAAAAGGTCAACGGTTCGATTCCGTTAGGGGGCTCGCTGGATTGTGGTGAAGCGCCAAGTGCGCAACACTCGACACCGAGGCGGTGTAGCTCAGTTGGTAGAGCAAACGACTCATAATCGTTGCGTCGCCGGTTCAAGTCCGGTCACCGCTACACAGTATGTATGAACCACCCTGATCGACAGCTGATCAGAAATACCCGAAAGAAGGCATCCCGTGGCCTCGACCGACGTTCGGCCCAAGATCACCTTGGCCTGCGAGGTATGCAAGCATCGCAACTACATCACGAAGAAGAATCGGCGTAACGACCCCGATCGCCTCGAGATCAAGAAGTTCTGCCCTAACTGCGGAACTCATCAGGCTCACCGCGAATCCAAGTAATTCGAACCTGGGTTCCACACAATGACACGAAGAGGGCGTTCCGCGGCCTCTTCGTGTCGCACGTCCAGGGGAGATAGGGGACCTTTCGCGTGACCGACGAGACTCAGTCAGTGCCGGATCCGACTACTGATCCGGCGGCGCACGCGAAAGCCATGGTCGGTCATCACTATCGAGTCGACGACTTCTACGAGGTCGGACGCGAGAAGGTGCGCGACTATGCCCGCGCTGTTCAGGACTTCCACCCGGCGCACTGGAGTGAAGACGCCGCGAAGGGCCTCGGTTACGACGGTCTGGTCGCGCCGCTCACATTCATCTCCATGGTCGGGCTGATCGCTCAGCGGCGACTGTTCGACGAGATCGTCACCGGTTACGACTTGAGTCAGATCATGCAGGCGGACCAGATTCTCGAGTTCGCGAAGCCCGTCCAGGTGGGGGACCGCCTGGTGTGCGACGTGTACCTCGATTCTTTCCGGCAGATGGCGGGCAGTGACCTCATCGTCACCAAGAACATCGTCACCGACCAGAACGACGAACTGGTCATGACCACCTACACCACACTCGTGGCCCGTAGCGGCGGCGCCGTCGACGAGAGTTGGATGGACGCAGTCAAGGAGGTGGTCATGCATGGTGTCGCTTCGTAAGTTCGCGGACATCGAGGTCGGGCAGGAGCTTCCCCCTCGCACCGTGCGACTCACCCGTGGTGACCTGGTCAACTACGCCGGTGTCTCCGGCGACGCGAACCCCATTCACTGGAGTGACGAGGTCGTGAAGTTGGCAGGCCTGGACGGCGTCGTGGCGCACGGCATGCTGACGATGGGTCTGGGCGCCGGGTTCGTCACCTCATGGCTCGGCGATCCTGGTGCGGTGACCGCGTACAACGTTCGATTCACGAGTCCCGTCTTCGTCGGAGCACACAAGGCTGCGGCCGTCGAGTTCACCGGCAAGGTGAAGTCCGTGGACGAGGACGAGAAGACTGCAGTAGTCGCACTCGTGGCCAGATCCGAAGGTAAGAAGATCTTCGGTAGGGCCACTGCAACGGTCCGCCTGGCTTGATGTCCAGTCGGATTGGGTTAGTTCCGGGGCTTGAAGTACACTGAGATTTCTGGGATTACTCAGCGCTGCGCGCTGCCCTACGGTGCTGTTTGCCGAGGAGGGTAGCGCGCGTGTCATGTAATCGCAGAGTGGTTGGTCAGCTCGGTTCGTGAGAACTGAATGGTCGGCCGAAGGGGCGTAGCTCAACTGGCAGAGCAGCGGTCTCCAAAACCGCAGGTTGCAGGTTCAAGTCCTGTCGCCCCTGCCCCCGGATGCCAGCGACTGAGAGGAACGACGTGAGCGAGGAGCGCGCCAAGCGCGACGGCGACACTTCAGGGTCCACGCGCCCGGATGGTGTCGACGACACCGACGCTGTCGCAGATACGCGTTCCAGTGCTCCGACGGGAAAGCCGAGCGGTAAGCGCTCTGCCCGCCGTCGGCAGGACGACGGAGTCGTTGCGACCTCGGTGAAGGCGCCGGCAAAGCCCGCGCGAGCGTCGGCGAAGGATTCCAAGGATCAGGCGAAGAAGCCCAATATCTTCAAGCGCCTTCGTCGGTTCATTCGCGAGGTCATCGCCGAACTTCGTAAGGTGATCTGGCCGAATCGTAAGCAGATGATCACTTACACCAGCGTGGTGATCGTGTTCTGCGTCTTCATGGTGGCGTTCATCTTCGGCGTCGACCTCGCGGTCGGCCAGGGCGTCACTTGGTTGTTCGGCTGACAAGACCGTCCGCAAGTGGATCTGCGATGTATGTGAGTGACGAGAGGAAGCGAGTGCCCCAGTGAGCACCCCCGAGAACGACACGAATGAGTCCGTGGCGGAGGACGCCGCGGTCGACGAGCGTGTCTCTGCCGAGGCGGCAGCCGAAGTGGATGTCGAGGCTGCAGGCGAGGGCACCGAGTCCGCGACCGAGACCGCTGAGACGCCCGAAGCCGATGCGGAAGCTTCCGAGGAAGCCGTCGATCCTGTTGCCGAGATGAAGGCGGCTCTGCGCCGCGCTCCCGGTGACTGGTACGTCATTCACTCGTACGCGGGTTACGAGAACAAGGTCAAGACCAACCTCGAGACCCGTGTTCAGAACCTCGACGTCGGCGACTACATCTTCCAGGTGGAGGTCCCGCTCGAAGAGGTCACCGAGATCAAGAACGGTCAGCGCAAGCAGGTCAACCGCAAGGTGCTGCCCGGGTACATCCTGGTTCGGATGGAACTCAACGACGAGTCGTGGGGCGCTGTCCGCAACACTCCTGGCGTCACCGGTTTCGTCGGTGCCACGTCGCGGCCGTCGCCGTTGACGCTCAACGAGGTCATCAAGTTCCTGCTCCCGCAGCAGGAAGCGAAGAAGCAGGCCGCCGCCGACACGTCGTCGGGCGATACGGGCTCGGACGCAGCTGCGAAGCCGCTCATCGAGGTCGACTTCGAGGTCGGCGAGTCGGTCACCGTCATGGACGGCCCGTTCGCCACGCTCCCCGCGAGCATCAGCGAGGTCAACGCCGAGCAGCAGAAGCTCAAGGTTCTCGTGTCGATCTTCGGCCGCGAGACTCCCGTCGAGCTGTCGTTCACGCAGGTCTCGAAGATCTAGCAGATCCTCGAAGCTCTGCCCCCAGAACTTGCAATGCAGTACGCAAGAAACACACCCGCAAGAAACTAGGAACTGAGATGCCCCCCAAGAAGAAGAAGCTCGCAGGGCTCATCAAGCTTCAGATCCAGGCTGGTCAGGCCAACCCTGCCCCGCCCGTGGGTCCCGCGCTTGGTCAGCACGGCGTGAACATCATGGAATTCTGCAAGGCCTACAACGCCGCGACCGAGTCGCAGCGTGGCAATGTGGTGCCTGTCGAGATCTCGGTCTACGAAGACCGCTCGTTCGACTTCAAGCTGAAGACCCCTCCGGCTGCCAAGCTGCTGCTCAAGGCTGCTGGCGTGCAGAAGGGCTCCGGCGAGCCGCACAAGACCAAGGTTGCTTCCGTGACCATGGATCAGGTGCGCGAGATCGCGAAGACGAAGCAGGAAGACCTCAACGCGAACGACATCGATCAGGCCGCGAAGATCATCGCCGGTACTGCGCGTTCGATGGGAATCACCGTCGACGGCTAGACCTCGTCGACGAGGCTCCGCCTCGACACGAAGATCGCGTGGGAGGGCCGGCCAGGCCCGAAACCACGACTGAACCATTCACCCGGTATCGGGTGAGAAGTTAGGACAGAAGATATGGCAAAGCGCAGCAAGGCGTACCTCGCCGCCGCCGAGAAGATCGACTTCGACAAGCTCTACAGCCCACTGCAGGCTGCGAAGCTGGCGAAGGACACGTCGTCGAGCAAGATGGATGCGACCGTCGAGGTTGCCGTCCGTCTGGGCGTCGACCCCCGCAAGGCGGACCAGATGGTGCGCGGCACCGTCAACCTCCCGCACGGCACCGGTAAGACGGCTCGCGTCGTCGTGTTCGCCGTGGGCGAGAAGGCCGCAGAAGCAGAGGCCGCCGGCGCCGACGCCGTCGGTTCCGAGGATCTGATCGAGCGCATCAAGGGCGGCTGGACCGACTTCGATGCTGCGATCGCGACCCCCGATCAGATGGCCAAGGTCGGCCGCATCGCCCGCGTCCTCGGACCGCGTGGCCTGATGCCGAACCCGAAGACGGGAACCGTCACGGCGGACGTCACCAAGGCCGTCAACGACATCAAGGGCGGCAAGATCAACTTCCGCGTCGACAAGCAGGCGAACCTGCACTTCGTGATCGGCAAGGCATCGTTCGACGATGCCAAGCTGGTGGAGAACTACGGAGCGGCGCTGGACGAGATCCTGCGTGCGAAGCCGTCCTCCGCGAAGGGCCGTTACGTCAAGAAGGTCACGGTCTCGACCACCACCGGACCGGGCATCCCGGTGGACCCGAGCCGTAGCCGCAACCTCCTCGAGGATGCAGACGCTTAAGTAATTCCACCAGCAGGGGCCGAGGACGACACATGTCGTCCTCGGCCCCTGCTGTGTCTCCGAATGCGGATGCGTGCACGGCCACGGTCCGCGTTTTGCATCGGACGACGTGTTTCTGTAGTCTGATCTGCGGAGTTCAGCGCAGTACTCGAACTTCACCCCAAAATCATGTTCTACCCAAGACCGTTGGTGATCGACCCCGCAAGGGTTCGGTTGAAAGTCCGGGAATGCCCGGCGGCCCACGCAGGAGGACGAGGTAAAGGGGATGCCCGCCGATCGTGGTTCCACGGTCTACCGGCTTCCTTTCACGCCCCGTGTGCCCTGCACCGGGGCGTTTTGCATGTCGTGGACTGTGCACCCGTGGTGCACAGCGGTTCCGAAGTGGGATAACGACTGTCATGAGAGGAGGCGAAGTATGGCAAAGGCCGAGAAGGTTTCCGCAGTTGCGGAGATCACCGAGCAGTTCAAGGGTTCGACCGCAGCCGTCATCACGGAATACCGTGGACTGTCGGTAGGCAACATCTCTACACTGCGACGTGCTCTCGGAGAAGGTGCAACCTACTCCGTCGCCAAGAACACCCTGGTCAAGCGTGCCGCTGCTGAAGCGGGCGTCGAGGGCCTCGACGACCTTTTCGTCGGTCCGACCGCCATTGCATTCATCAAGGGCGAGCCGGTCGACGCTGCGAAGGCTCTGAAGAACTTCGCGAAGGACAACAAGGCACTCGTCATCAAGGGCGGCTACATGGACGGCGCTCCGCTGTCCGTGGACCAGGTCAACAAGATCGCGGACCTCGAGTCCCGCGAGGTTCTGTTGGCCAAGCTTGCCGGCGCGATGAAGGGCAACTTGGCAAAGGCCGCAGGCCTGTTCAATGCTCCCGCTTCGCAGGTGGCCCGTTTGGCTGCCGCGCTGCAGGAGAAGAAGGCTGCCGAGGGCGGAGCAGACGCTCCCGCCGAGGCCGCCGCAGAAAGCTGATCCGCACCCGCGCATCACTGCTACAACCCCGCCCGGTCGCGGATCAGCGACATGGGACTTACAGGAAGGACCGCCACAATGGCGAAGCTCAGCACCGAAGAGTTGTTGGACCAGTTCAAGGAGCTCACCCTCCTCGAGCTCTCGGAGTTCGTTAAGGCATTCGAGGAGACCTTCGAGGTCACCGCTGCTGCCCCGGTCGCCGTTGCGGCTGCCGGTGCCCCCGCTGCCGGCGCCGAGGCTGCTGCCGAGGAGCAGGACGAGTTCGACGTCGTTCTCGAGTCGGCCGGCGACAAGAAGATCCAGGTCATCAAGGTCGTCCGTGAGGTCGTCGCGGGCCTCGGCCTGAAGGAAGCCAAGGACATGGTCGAGGGCGCGCCCAAGGCTCTCCTGGAGAAGGTCGACAAGGACGCTGCCGACGCAGCCAAGGAGAAGCTCGAGGCTGCCGGCGCCAAGGTTTCCGTCAAGTAAGACGGCTTCCGCGCTGCCCTTCTGGCAAGCTCTGAAAAAGGGTCGTTCCCCGCTTGGGGGGCGGCCCTTTTTCGTGGCGTATACGAGGCGATGCGGGAGGGCTGTGGGGCGACGGAACTCTGCCGATAACGATGCGTTGACCAGCAGTTCCGTGATCCGTCACGGCAATTGGGTACCCTGGTTTGGCAACTGTACTTACTCCTGAGTAGCATTCACTGTCACTGGTAACACTCCGATGAGATAGAGTGACCCAACCCACAAGGGTGATCGCATCGGAAGTCGCGGAGGTAGATGGTGGGAGTCGAGGTTGCAGTAGAGGGACTGACCAAGTCCTTCGGCTCGCAGACGATTTGGCAGGACGTCAGTTTGACTCTCCCTCAGGGGGAAGTCAGTGCGATGCTCGGACCGTCGGGAACCGGTAAGTCGGTGTTCCTGAAGTCCTTGATCGGTCTTCTCCGTCCGGAGGAGGGCACGATCATCATCGACGGCACCAATATTCTCGAATGCTCGAGCAAAGAGCTGTACGAGATTCGGAAGCTGTTCGGTGTCCTGTTTCAGGACGGCGCCCTGTTCGGCTCCATGAACCTGTACGACAACGTCGCGTTCCCGTTGCGTGAGCACACGAAGAAGTCCGAGTCGGACATCCGCAAGATCGTGATGGAGAAGCTCGAGCTGACCGGTCTGGTCGGCGCCGAGGACAAGCTTCCCGGCGAGATCTCCGGCGGTATGCGTAAGCGCGCCGGTCTGGCACGTGCATTGGTCCTCGACCCGAAGATCATCCTCGTGGACGAGCCCGACTCCGGTCTGGATCCGGTTCGCACCACGTACATCTCGCAGACGTTGATCGACATCAACGCCGAGATCGACGCCACGATTCTGATCGTGTCGCACAACATCAACCTGGCTCGCACCGTGCCCGACAACATCGGCATGCTGTTCCGTCGCAACCTCGTCATGTTCGGACCTCGTGAGGTCTTGTTGACGAGTGACGAGCCTGTGGTCAAGCAGTTCCTCAACGGCACCATGATCGGTCCGATCGGCATGTCCGAGGAGAAGGACGAGACCCAGATGGCTCAGGAGCAGGCCATGGTCGACGCAGGTCACCACGCCGGTGGTGTCGACGACGTCGAGGGCATCGTGCCTCAGATGAAGGCCACGCCTGGAATGCCGTTCCGCCAGGCCGTCGCTCGTCGACAGGAACGCGTACGCCAGATCATGCACACGCTGCCCGAGAACGCACAGGTTGCCATCCAAGAGAGCATGGCCGACGAAGAGAGCACCCAGGTGATTCCCGTGTACACGGACGAAGGCTACGAGGCCTCCTCGTACGAGCGCGGGTAATCGAGGCATGGGGGATACGAGTAGAGCGCTGCTCAAGCCTGTCAACGGGGCCTTCACCCAGGCCGGCAACATCGTCGAGCTGTTCGTCGAGGTAGTACGTCAGACGTTCAAGCGCCCGTTTCAGTTTCGTGAGTTCATCGAGCAGGCGTGGTTCATCGCGAGCGTCACCATTCTGCCGACGGCAATGGTCGCCATTCCGTTCGGCGCGGTGGTGTCGCTTCAGACCGGTTCGCTGATCAAGCAGCTCGGTGCAGAGTCGTTCACCGGTGCCGCCAGCGTGTTGGCGGTCATTCAGCAGGGCAGTCCGTTGGTGACCGCTCTACTCGTCGCGGGCGCCGCCGGTTCGGCTGTCACCGCGGACCTCGGTTCACGGACCATCCGTGAAGAGATCGACGCCATGGAAGTCCTGGGCATCAATCCGATTCAGCGACTTGTCGTCCCGCGCGTGATCGCGATGGTTCTCGTCGCGATCCTGCTCAACGGTCTCGTGTCGGTGGTCGGTATCGCCGGTGGCTACTTCTTCAATGTCATCCTCCAGGGCGGTAACCCGGGCGCCTACCTCGCGTCCTTCTCAGCTTTTGCGCAACTTCCGGACATCTGGATCGGCGAGCTCAAGGCCGCGATCTTCGGATTGATCGCCGGTGTAATCGCGTCGTACCAGGGACTCCATCCCAAGGGCGGCCCGAAGGGCGTGGGTGACGCGGTGAACCAGTCGGTGGTCATCACGTTCCTCCTGCTGTTCTTCGCGAACCTGATTTTGACGATGGTGTACTTGCAGGTCGTTCCGGCGAAGGGATCATGACGCGATGACAATCGCGAAAGGCCGTGGTGACCGGGCGGTCACCACGCTCAAGAAGGTCGGCCGGGCACCGCTCGGCGTCCTGGACAATGCCGGTCAGCAGATGTCCTTCTACGCACGTTCCATCGCGTGGATGCCGCACACTCTCGTTCACTACCGCAAGGAAGTGTTGCGGCTGCTCGCCGAGGTCACCTTCGGTTCCGGTGCTCTCGCCGTAATCGGCGGCACCATCGGCGTCATCGCGATGATGTCGGGCTTCACCGGTGTGGTCGTCGGCATGCAGGGTTTTGCGGCTCTCGAACAGTTGGGCAGCTCGGTCCTCACCGGCTTCCTGTCCGCCTACGTGAACACTCGAGAGATCGCGCCGATCGTTGCGGCACTCGCCTTGTCCGCAACGGTGGGGTGTGGTTTCACGGCTCAGCTCGGCGCGATGCGCATCTCCGAGGAGATCGACGCGCTCGAAGTCATGGCCGTTCCCAGCGTTCCCTTTCTGGTGACCACTCGCATGATCGCCGGCTTCGTCGCCGTGATCCCGCTCTACATCGTCGGACTACTTGCCGCCTATTTGGCTTCGCGGTTGATCAGTACGGTGTTCAATGGGCAATCGCCGGGTTCGTACGATCACTACTTCAATCTCTTCCTTCCACCTCAGGACGTGTTGTACTCGTTCGCGAAAGTGCTCGTGTTCGCGTTCATCCTCATCCTCATCCACTGCTACTACGGCTACCACGCTTCGGGTGGTCCGGCCGGTGTCGGTGTGGCCGTGGGTAGGGCAGTACGTACTGCGATCGTGACCATCGCAGTGCTCGACTTCTTCCTGAGCCTGGCGATCTGGGGCACGACGACGACAGTGAGGGTGGCCGGATGAACGAGTCTCCGTCGGTTCTGCGCCGCCGCGTGCTGGGCCTCGTTTTCTTCCTCGTGCTCGCTCTCTTCCTCGTCTTCACGATCGGCACCTTCAACAAGGTGTTCACCAAGGTCGTGAAGGTGGATCTCATCACCGATTCGGTCGGTAACGCGCTGCCGCCCAACGCGGACGTCAAAGTGCGCGGAATGATCGTCGGCGAGGTGCGCAACACCTCGAGTGAGGACGGTGTCGTCACTGCCCAGCTTGCGATCGATCCGGAAAAAGCCGACCTGATTCCGTCCAATGTGACGGCGCGACTGCTCCCGAAGACGCTGTTCGGTGAGCGGTACGTTTCACTGATCATCCCGCCGGGTGACCGCGGCGCTCCGCTGGAGGCCGGCGACACTCTCATGCAGGACCGCAGCGGCAATGCGGTCGAGGTCGGCGATGTTCTCGACGGGCTACTGCCGCTGCTGCAGGCGATTCCTCCGCAGGATCTGGCCAACACCCTCGGCGCGCTGTCGCAGGGCCTCAGTGGGCGCGGAGCGGAACTCGGTCTCACGCTCGATCGGCTCGATCAGATCTTCAAGGGCGTCAACACCGAGTTGCCCAATCTGCAGCAGGGCCTGCGTGGTCTCGCCGACTTCTCGCAGACCTATTCCGAGGCGGCACCTCAGCTCGTCGATGCTTTCGACAACCTGACGGTCACCGGCAACACGGTCGTGGAGAAGCAGAACGAACTCTCATCCTTGTTGACCTCGTTGACGGGCACGTCGGCCAGCACGGCAGACCTGCTCGAGGCGAACGCGGATTCGATCATCAGCTTCTCTGCGGATTCACGTGAGGCACTCCAGATTCTGGCGCGGTACTCGCCGATCTTCGGTTGCACCTTCGAAGGCTTCGCTCGGACGGCCCCGGTCGCCCGCGAGCTGCTGGCTCCAGACGACCCACACCCCGGTGTGCGCGCAAACGTGCAGTTCACCAACCCGAAGGGTCGGTACCTGCCCAACCAGGACGAGCCGCGCCTGATCGACAACCGCGGACCTGCTTGCTACGACAAGTACAAGGAGCCGGGCAAGAAGTTCCCGCAGTATCCGGGTGGCTCGTCCTACAACGACGGTGCCTACCAGGTACCCACCCGTAATCCTGGTTCCGCGGAACCGTTGGACATCTTCCCGGCGCCGCCCGGCGTTCCGGACAAGGTTCCGACGTACGGCGAGGCCACCCCGGCGAGCTATGCGGGGTCGCGAGCCGAGAAGGACACGTTGGACGTCGTTTACGGGCAGGCCAACGGTATTGCGCCGCAGGATGTACCGAGCTGGACTACGAAGCTGGGTGCGCCGGCGTTGAGGGGAGCAGAGGTGAGCTTCGAATGAGGGGATTGACGGCACCGCTCGTCAAACTGATCGTTTTCGCAGTGGTGACAGTGCTGGCTACCGGCCTTCTGGCCGCGACCATCGCCAATCTCGGCGGGGGCGGCGGAACGAAATTCAACGCTGTGTTCTCCGATGTCACCTCGCTCAACGAGGGTGACGAGGTGCGTATCGCCGGCGTCCGCGTCGGTCAGGTCGAGAAGATCGAGATCGTCAACGACAATCAGGCGAAGGTCGAGTTCTCGGTGACCGACCGCGACTGGCTTCCCGGCAGTGCTACTGCCACCGTCCGATTCCGGAACCTCGTGGGGCAGCGATACATCGCTCTCGCACAGGGGGAAGGCGCCCAGGGGGAGAAGCTCTCCGCAGGCGACACGATTCCGCTGGATCGGACCAAGCCGGCCGTCAATCTCACCACGCTGTTCAACGGGTTCCGCCCGCTTTTCCAGACGCTGAGCGCCGACGACGTCAACAAGTTGTCCTTCCAGATCATTCAGGTTTTCCAGGGTGAATCGGGAACCATCGAGGATCTCGTCAGGAACACGGCGAGCTTGACCAACACCATCGCCGACAAGGATGCGGTGATCGGCAGTGTGATCAACAACCTCAACAACGTGCTCGCTACGGTCAACCAGCGTGACGATCAGTTGGACTCGTTGATCGTCAATACGCAGCAGTTGGTCACCGGCTTGTCCAACGAGCGCGGCGTGGTCGGCTCTGCGGTCACGTCCCTCGCGGGGCTGACCGATGCCACCTCGGACCTTCTCGAACCGACACGACCTTCCATTCAGGGGTCGATATCGGCACTGAACACGGTGGCCGGCACGTTGAATCGGAACCGGGACACGGTCGACGGCGTTCTCGAAACTCTGCCGGTCAAGCTGGAGAAGTTGGGTCGCGCAGCGAGCTACGGATCCTGGTTCCAGTTCTATCTGTGCGGTATCGACATTGCGGCCGGTCCGGGCACGTCTCCGTACCTGAACCTGCCCACCGGTCTTCCGACCGTGAATCAGCCGCTCTACACCAATGCGGCAAAGCGATGCACGCACGACGGTCTACAGGAGTTGCAGCAACGATGAGAAAACGACGCAGCCCAGCGGTCGCGGGCGCTCTCGGCATCGCTGTGGTGCTGCTTGCAACCGTGTCGGCATTCTTCATCGACTCGCTACCGTTCGTCGGCGCGGGATCGACATACTCGGCCGAGTTCTCCGAGGCGGCAGGCCTCAAACCGGACAACGAGGTTCGTATCGCCGGTGTGAAGGTCGGCAAGGTTTCCTCGGTCGACCTGGACGGGGATCGAGTGCTCGTCGACTTCAAGGTGAAGGATGCCTGGGTGGGTGACCAGACTTCGGCGTCCATCCAGATCAAGACCCTTCTCGGACAGAAGTACTTGGCGCTCGAGCCTCGCGGTACGGACCCGCTGAATCCGAGCGATCGAATTCCGTTGGAGCGCACCACATCGCCGTACGACGTCATCGAGGCGTTCTCGAACGCGTCGGAGACTGTGGGCGACATCGATTCCCAGCAGCTGGCCAAGAGCATGCGAACGCTGTCCCAGTCGTTCGAGGGAACGCCGGACGACATTCGGGCGTCCCTCGATGGTGTGAGCCGGTTGTCGACCACGATCGCGAGTCGTGACGAGGACCTTCGAAAGCTGTTCGATGCGACCAGTAACACCACGAAGGTGCTGGCGGATCGCAACGAGGAGTTCACTCGGCTGATCAGTGACGCGAGTCTTCTTCTGAACGAGCTCAACACCCGCCAGCAGTCGATCGCCCAGCTGCTCACCGGAACTCAGCGACTGTCCCAGCAGCTGACCGGACTGGTGCGTGACAACGAAGAGCAGATCGGTCCGGCCCTCGAGCAACTCAACGGTGTCGTCGACATTCTGCGTGAGAACAACGAGAACCTCGACAAGGCCATGAAGCTGTACGAGCCGTTCGTTCGGCTCTACACCAACGTCGTCGGAAACGGGCGTTGGTTCGACCAGGTGGTCGTGAACCTGCTGCCGCCCGGTCTGCCGGACATTCCGGGTGACCGTCCGCCCGTGCGTACTTTGGGAGGAAACTGATGAGCGCCGTCGACAACGCGTCGGGCGGGGGTAAGCGAGGCCGGTTGGCGCTCGTTGCCGTCGGTCTCGTCGTCGTACTGGTCGTGGCCGGGGTTCTGTGGTGGGTGTTCACCCGCGCTGGAACCACGAAGATCACCGCTTACTTCGACAAGTCGGTGGGCATCTACGAGGGCTCGGACATCCGTGTTCTCGGGGTCAAGGTCGGGTCCGTCGATTCCGTGGAACCGCAGGGTGACGTCGTCAAGGTGGGGCTTCGAGTCGACCAGGGTGTGGACATTCCCGCGGACGCCAAGGCCGCCCAGATCACGCCGTCGGTCGTTGCGGACCGTTACGTCCAGTTGACGCCCGTTTACAAGGGTGGCGAGAAAATGCCGGACGGCGCCGTCATCGACAAGAGTCGAACGGCGACGCCGGTCGAGGTCGACCAGCTGTACTCGAGCATCGATCAGCTGACTGCGGCTCTCGGCCCGGAGGGCGCCAACAAGAACGGAGCGCTCTCCGAGTTCGTCGAGACCGGTGCTGCGAACCTGCAGAACAACGGTGAGGCCCTGGGTAAGACCATCACGGACCTGTCCTCGGCGGCGCGGACTCTCAACGAGAACCGCGACGACATCTTCGAGACCGTCGACAATCTGGAAGTCTTCGTCGGAGCTCTCGCCGCGAACGATCAGCAGGTTCGCGAGTTCAACACCCAATTGGCCGACCTCTCGGGGTTCCTCGCCGGTGAGCGGGACAACCTCGGTGCCGCACTGAATCAGCTTGCTGCAGCACTGGGTGACGTCGCCAAGTTCGTTGCCGACAACCGCGAGTCGCTGGCCAAGAACGTCAACGACCTGGTCCCAGTGACACAGACCCTTGCCGACAACCGCGAGCCGCTCGTCAATTCGCTGACGTTGCTGCCGCTGGCAACCAGTAACCTTGCCAACTCGTACGACGCGGAGGCGGGCGTGCTCGCATCCCGCCTCGCGTTCCCGGATCTGCAGGATCCGGCCGGCGCCGTCTGCAAGTTGCTCGATCTCGGAAAGCTGGTGCCCGGTGATCCGCGCTTCGAACAGCTCGGTGCGCAGATGCAGCCGCTCCTCGATCAGTGTGGCCGAGTGACATCCGAGATCACGGCGGGCCTGAAGACACCGACTTTGAATCTGCCGTTCGGCATCATGAGCGCAGACAACATTCAGCGTCGTGTCGTTCCGGGCACAGTGCCGGGCAACGTGTCACCGCGACTCAATGTCGGCGGAGAGGGGGAGTGACCATGAAACGTCGCATCATCGCTGGAGCCGGGGTATGCGCGGTGGCTCTTGCAGTCACGTCGTGCTCCTCCGAAGGCATCTACGGGATTCCTCTTCCAGGTGGCGCCGACGTCGGGGACCACCCGATGAAGGTGTCGATCGAGTTCGACGACGTGCTCGACCTGGTGCCTCAATCGGCGGTCAAGGTCGACGGCGTGCCGGTGGGCCGTGTCGATTCCATCTCGGTGGGACCGGACGGTTGGAACGCCGATGTGGACGTCGTCATCGACTCCGCAGTCGATCTGCCCGCGAACGCGCTGGCCGCCGTGGAACAGACGAACCTGCTGGGCGAGAAGTTCATCCAGCTGTCGGTCCCCGAGGGTGACCAGGATCCGAATCGTTTGGAGTCCGGTGACAGAATCCCGCTGGCGCAGACGCGTCACGCAACCGAGATCGAGCAGGTGCTCGGCGCGATGTCGCTGCTGCTCAACGGTGGCGGTGTCGGGCAGTTGCAGCCGGTGATCCACGAGCTGACGACGGCTCTCGACGGTCGCGAAGGCCGTGTCAAAGACCTGTTGCACGAAGCGAACACGTTGGTCGACGGTCTCAATCAGCAGCGCAACGACATCACTCGCGCACTGGACGGCCTGGATACGCTGACCGCGAGGGTCAACGACCAGAACGACAAGATCGCCAAGATTCTCGACGATCTACCGGTTGCCACCCAGGTACTCAACGAGCAGCGTCCGCAGCTCACCGCGATGCTCGGTCAGCTCGACCGTCTCGGCACCGTGGGCACCGATGTGATCAACAAGTCGAAAGACGACCTGATCCAGGACTTGATTGCGTTGCGTCCGACGCTGCAGGCGCTCGCCGATTCCGGAGACGACCTGCCGAACTCGCTGGCGTTCATCCCCACGGTGCCGTTCCCCGACGGAGTCGAGCAGATTGCGCTGGGCGGCTCGGTGAACCTGTTCCTGACGGTCGACACGCAGATCGGCGACACATTGTCCGGTCTCGGTGTGGGCCAGGGTGACCCGCAGTACGTGTCGCCGAAGTTCGGTTCGCCGACTCCCAAGGTCGATCCGTCCAACCCGTACTACAACGGAAACGGTCCGGCCCCCGGTTGGCCGACGATCTCGCTGTTGCCGCTGCCCCCGCTCAAGACAGTAGGTGGCCCGATTCCGGGAATGCCGCGTGTCCCTGGTCTTCCGGGAGCGCCGGGAGCCCCGGGCGCGGCAGGCGAGGGAAGGACTCCCGCGAGTGGCAACGCTCCGGCGAGTGACGAAGAGGCGCCTCCGTCGAATCCGATCGAGGGCATGATCAAGAACCTCATTCCAGGGGGTGGGGAATGAGATCCCGCGTAGTCAGAATTCAGTTGGTGGCGTTCATCGTCGTCGCGGTACTCGGTCTCACATACGTGGGCGCCAAGTACGTGCGGCTGGACAACCTGCTGGGTTTCGGTGAGTACAGCGTCGACGGGCAGTTCGAGGATGCGGGCGGCATCTTCACCAATGCCGAGGTCACCTACCGTGGCGTTCCGGTCGGCCGTGTGGGAGAGCTGTCGCTGACGCAGGACGGCCTGACCGTCCAGCTGAAACTCGAGAAGGGCGGGCCGGACATTCCGGCCTCCGCCAAGGCGGTTGTCGCGAACCGCTCTGCGATCGGTGAGCAGTACGTCGACCTGCAGCCGGACACAGATCAGGGTCCGTTCCTCGAGGACGGCTCGGTCATCACGGACACGTCCGTGCCGATTCCCGTCGACCAGGTGTTGATGAGCATCAACGGTCTGGTCAAGTCGGTTCCGGTCGACGATCTGCGGGTTGTGGCCCAGGAACTGGGTACGGCATTCGACGGCAAGGGCGACAACCTCAAGCAGTTGGCGGATTCCTTGTCGACTCTGACGACGGCCGGCGTCGAGCATCTACCTCAGACGCTGTCTCTGATCAGGGACACCCGAACGGTGTTGGACACGCAGTCGGAGCAGTCTTCTTCGATCCGTCAGTTCAGTACCGATCTCGACGCGGTGACGGCGCAGCTCCGTTCGAGCGACCCGGATATTCGGGCCTTGATCGACAACGGCAACCCCGCAAGCAACGAGCTGGGGCAGCTCGTTGCGGATGCCGGCCCAGGCCTCACGACGGACCTCGGCAATCTGGCCGCACTTGGCAAGAGTCTGGCGCCGCGGGCGATCGCTCTGCAGCCGCTTTTGATCTTCCTGCCCGGACTGGCAGCCGGCGCATCCACCATTGCGCCCGGCGACGGCACCGTGCACCAGGGGATCGTGCTGGAGACGAACCGGCCGCCGTCATGCACGGTGGGCTACGAGGGTACGCAAGAGACCATCGACAGGATGAAGCGCGAAGACCCCAACTTCGACGACCATCAGCAGGACTTCCCGTTCAACACGGAAGCCAACTGTGACGCTCCGCAGGGCAGCGTCACCGGCGTGCGTAGTGCCGATCGGATCGAGTTTGCCGATCCGGAGACGCCGCAGCCGTGGGACAACAAGCCGAAGGTCGATCCGGACAAGTTGAACTTGAATCCGATCGCCTCGCAGCTGGCGCCGCTCATCGGAGTTACTCCGAAGTAGCAAGCCACGTCGGCTGCGGGCTTGTCGGCTCGAACGACCAGTCTTGCCGACACGAACAATCAGTAGGGTGTATTGGTGTGACGCGAACAACCACGACCCCGACGGCGGCCGAGCCGTCGTCGGGGCCGAAGAGAAAACTGACCGCTGCCCTCGTCGCGGTGATCGCACTGCTCCTCGCCGCGGTGGTCGCAGCAGGATGGTTCGGGTACCAGTGGGCGCATGCCCTGGTGGTCGACCGTTCGACTGCACAGACCCGTGACGATGCCCTGTTCGGCGCCGAGCAGGCTGCGATCAACCTCAACACGGCAGACGCTGACAATCTCGAAGAGTCCTTGGAGAACATGCGTTCGTCGATCACCGGCGACACGATGACCAAGAGCCTCGAGGACACCATCGGCGGCATCACCGACCAGATGAAGAGCACCAAGGCCACGCAGTCGGCCGAACTGTCCAACGGTGCCTTGCTGGAGCTCGACAAGGACAACGACACGGCCAAGGCCCTCGTAGCGCTGAAGGTGCGCTACGAGTGGCCGACCCAGTACGAGGTCGACATCGTCACGATGCGAATGACGGTCGAGGACGTGGACGGCGTGTGGAAGGCCTCTGCCGTGGAACCGGTCGGCGAACGCGTTCCGATCGAGCAGGGCCCCACCCCAGGGGCAGAAGGACAGCCTGCGGATCCGAACGCGCCCGCTCCAGAGGGTGCGCCCGCAGCGCCGGCCCCTGAAGAGCAGCCGGTCGAGCCCGCCCCGGACAACGGCGGCCAGTAGCCGCACCGTGGAATTTGCATTGCCAGGGCGTCCGGTACGAACGCCGTGCAACGAGAGAGTGGTGAGAAGTGCCCCCGAAGCGTAAGAACAACGTGCCGACCGGCGCGGCGAAGGGTAGGCGTCCGCGCGTTGCCGGTACCCGCGGACGGCAGGTCGATCCGGGGCAGCCGGCAGCTACGGAACCGGTCGACAAGAAGGTGGAACCGTCGCCGAGCACGGCCGAAACGGCGCAGGCAGACCAGAAGGCTTCGGAACCTGCAGCGGCAACCAAGGCAGCGGAGACACCGGCGGCCGAGACCCCTGAGGCAGTCGCCCCGAAAAAGTCGGAGACGCCCGCAAAGTCGGAGACATCCGAAAAGTCGGTCGACGCGAAGGCATCGGAGAAAGCGGAGTCGGTCGACGACGCCGATACCGAGCCCGAGACCGAGTGGGAAACGGTCGCCGCACCGGCCAAGACCAAGGTCGCGAACCGGATGCCTCGGCTCGGCGCGCGCCCGCAGTCGGAGACGGCATCGAAGTCCGACGAGGCGACTTCCGTTTCAGATGGCACGAGTCGTGTCACGTGGCGCCTGGTGGCGATCCTCGGGGTCATCGCCCTGATCCTCGGCATCTTCGCCGTGGTCGCTGCGTTCAAGCCCTTCGCACGGTTCGACAACACGGCGTGGATCGACGAACCGACGACCGCCGAGGTGTCGGCTGCGGCGAAGGAAGCGTCCGAAGCGACGTTCAGCTACGGGTTCGAGACGGTCGATGCAGATTTCGACCGCGCGCGCACGTTCATGAACGACGAGATGCGCAAGGAGTTCGATCAGACCGCGGACACGACGAAGACCGCGGTGCAGCAGACGAAGACGGCCACTCAAGCAGAGGTGACCGATGTCGGTGTCAGCATGCTCGACGGCGATCGGGCTACGCTCGTCGCTTTCATGAATGTGAGCTCGACGAACGAGGGTGCGGCCCAGGGCAGCACGGCCGGCTCGCTGGTTGTCGACATGGAGCGTATCGACGGTAAGTGGGTCCTCGCGGGTATCCGCGACGCCTGACCGCATGAGCCCGAGGGGGCCCGCGTTGCCGTGTCACACGGCGATGCGGGCCCTTTCTGTTGCCGCCCGAACGGCAGTCGGGAGTTTGATGATCACGTTCTCTTCGGGTCCGCCACGGCCGATGGCGGCTCGGCCGAGCAGTTCGCAGCCGAACATCTGGTAATACGGGACGTTCTCGTCCTTGCACACGCCGATGACGGGTAGCGAAAGAGAGTCGGCCTTGCCGAGGAAGGACTTCACCAGGGCCTCACCGACGCCACGCTTCTGAAGGTGGGGGTCGCATCCGAGGTAGACCCCGAGGACGTGTGGGACACCAGGAGTGATCTTCGCGAATGCCGAGTCCAGTGACATTCCCGCGAACACTCGGGAGCGCATTGCCCACAGAAGTTGGGGCCCGGAGACGAAGTTGTGCCACGGTGTTCGGCGTACCGGATGGTTGTTCCACAAACACACTCCGACCACAGTCCCGTCGACTATGGCGACCTCCGCTCCGTTCTGTGGAATGAACCGGCGCCGGATGAGGATGGACATCATGCGTACCTGCCGCGTGTTGCGGGAACGCTCGTCGGGAAACAGGTAGGCGCCGATCGGGTCGTCGTCGAGAAATGCGCGACCGAGCACGGCGGCCATCGCAGGGATGTCACTTCGTTTTGCTGGACGCATCTCGACGTCCAAATGGCTCGGCACACGAACTCCTTCTGCGATGGGTCGAGGGTGTGTAGCGGTCAGTGTCTGATGACGAGTGCGCCCCAGATGAATCCGGCGCCGATCGTCGCGATGACGGTGGTTTCTCCGCGCGTCATCCCGCCGGCACGGCGTAGCTGGGCGAGCGCAGTGAAGATGCTGGCCGACCCGGTGTTGCCCAGACGATCCAGGCTGATGGGAGCCTTCGCCCGGTCGACACCCAGCGAATCGAGCGCGGCATGGATGATGTTGACGTTCGCCTGATGGAAAACGAAGTTGTCCACGTCGTCGAGTTCGAGACCGGCGGAGTGCACCGCTTCGGTGATCGCTTCCGGGAGCTTCTTGGTCGCCATCTCCATGACTCGTCGACCGTTCATGTGAATGAGATGTTCACCCGCGTCCAAGGTCTCATGAGTGAGTGGCCGCGCAGATCCTCCGCCCCTGATGCCGACGGACATATCCAGTTCGGACTCGATCACCGATGCGAGGATGCCGCGGCCGGTGTCGGTTTCCCGGGTGACGATCGCTGCACCTGCGGCATCACCGAAGAACACTCGGATCGTTCGATCGGTGGGGTCGGTTTGCCTCGAGAGGACTTCGACGGCGATCACCAACACCGTCGCGTAGCGTTCGGAGCTCACCATGCTCGACGCCAGTTCCATCGCCATGAGACCGCCGGAGCACGCTGCCTGAGTCAGATCGAGTGGCAGGGCGCGGACTGCGCCGATCTTCTCCTTGACCATGACCCCGCAAGACGGAAAGGGCTGATCCGGATTACTGGTGGAGATGATGATGGCATCGAGGTCGCGAGCGTCGATCCCAGCTTCGTTCAACGACTTGCGCGCCGCTTCGGCCGCGAGGTCCGATGCCGCCAGTCCTTCCGCAAGGTAGCGCCGATTCTCGATACCGGTGTTAGCCACGATCCATTCGTCGGACGTATCGAGGACTGCACAGAGGTCGGCATTACTGACAACGGCGTCGGGTAGGGCTTCGTTGAAGTGCGACACCCGGGCAGTTCGCGGGGCGGTGTGAGATCCGACCTGAGTCATGCGGTGAGCCTTTCGATAGTCCGTGAGTGGTCCTTCAGAGCTCGTCCACGATTTTGCGTAGCGTGCTGATTGCGGTCTCGAGTTGCTCGGTCGTGTGTCCGGTGTTGACGAAGAACCTCAGCCGCTCTTCACCTTCCGGAACGGAGGGATAGACGATCGCGTTGACGTTGATACCGGCCTGCAGCATCTTGGCCGAGCAGGCGACAGCTCGGTCACCGAGGATGACCGGAACGATGGGCGTCCCCTCGGAGATGCCGGTGTCGAATCCGGCCTCCTGTGCGATGCGACTCAGGGTGGCACCGTTGTTGCGAAGGCTCGTGACGCGTTCCGGCTCCTTGTCGAGGATCCGTAGCGACTCGAGCGCGGCAGCAACGGCCGAGGGGGCCGGACCGGTGGCGTACAGACTGAGGCCCGGAGCCGTGTACTTGAAGGCCTGGACGAGCTCGTGATTGCCGGCGACGAAGCCACCGACGCTGCCCATGGCTTTCGACATCGTCCCCATCCACACGTCGACTGCGTCTCCGGGGAGGTCGAACAGCTCGCGCACACCCTTACCGGTCTCCCCGAGTACGCCGAAGGAGTGGGCCTCGTCGATCATGATCGAGCACCGATGTTTGCGAGCGACCTCGATGATCTCCGGTAGCCGGGCGATGTCACCGTCCATGCTGTAGTGACCCTCGATGATGACCATCGCGCGACCGAAGCTGCCACGCGACATCGAGAGGATCGCGTCCAACGAGGCCGGATCATTGTGTCGGAATTGGAGGCGTCTGCAGCCGGCCCATTGCGTTCCCGAGAGGACGCTGCTGTGTACGAGCGAGTCGCAGACCGCGATATCGCTGCTGCTCAACAGAAACCCGACCGTAGCGGCATTGGTCAGGTAGCCACTTGCCGTGACGATGGCGTCGTCGACGTCGTAGAGCCCGGCGAGATGAGACTCGATCTCGCCGTACAGAGGGATTTCACCGGAGACTATTCGCGCCGCCGACACGGAGGTGCCATAGGTGTCTATCGCAGACTTCGCAGCTTCCTGTACCCGCGGTTCGACAGCCATACCCAGGTAGCTGAAGCTTCCGAAGTTCGGTATGTCCTTGTCGAAGTAGCGCACAGTCGGCCCGTTGGTGTCCTGATGCGGCAGATAGAACGGGTTCGGTAGATCGACGGCCGAGAACAGTGCGTTCATGTTCCCGAATTTCGCCTTCGCTTCGACGACGCCCGGGTGTGTGGCGAACGAAGGGTCGAAGTCGTCCGGAGTCGCCGCGGCTTTTCGGCGTTTCGGCGCCGCGTCGGAATCTTGCGAAACGGCCGGCGCGGATCGTGCTGCGGGCGCAGGACCCGCAGCACGATCCAGAAGCCTGCGCGCGATCTCTCGAGATTCGATGCTCACGTCACTCCACCGCCCCGGCGAGTTCGACCGAATCGTCCGACTGCTCCGTGGTGGCGGGAGCGATTGCGGGTGATGCCACCGAGGGGCCCTGATTGGACAACTGGGCGGCGATCTTGATGCCGACGTCGGACAGACCGAGTCCGCGGCCCATCTCCAGCGCCGAGATATCCATTCCCAGCGTCTTGCCCGCGCGTGCCGCGAACTCGACGGCCATCAGGGAGTCCATACCGAGGTCGGGCATCGGAGTGACGGTATCGACGGAGTCTGCGGGGACTCCCATCACGACGGCGAGTTCCTCGGCGAGGATGTAGGTGACCACCTCGCCGCGCTGATCCTCGGGCAATGCGAGGATCTCGGCCTGCAGAGTCGATGCGCCGGACTCACCCTCGCCTGCGGCGTCCACGTGCTCGGAGAAGCGGGGGTTGCGCGTGCTCGGATGGTTGGTCAGCCTCCACTGTTTCCAATCGATATCCATCAGCGCCGCGTGCGGAATATCCATTGCCAGGCATTCCCGCATGTAGAGGGTTGCAGCGTCCATATCGATCGGCGTGAAGCCCATCAGTGCGAGGAAGCGAACGACTTCTTCTGCGGACTCGGCCATTCCGCCGCCGGCCATCGAGCCCCAACTGATCGTGAGCGAGGGCTTTCCCCGGGACCGTCTGGTGAAGGTGAGCGCATCGAGAACAGAGTTGGCTGCGGAGTAGGCAACCTGGGGGGCGCCACCCGTGAGTGCGCTGACCGAGGAGAAGAGCACGAACATGGACGGTTCGACACCGACTTCTTCCAAGGCACGATCGAGGTTGATCGCGCCTTGGACTTTGGGGGCGAACACATCCTCGAGCGATTCCGCCGTGATCTGATGGATCGGCAGGTTGTTGACGACCCCGGCGGTATGGAAGACACCTCGCAGTGGGTGGGAACCGGCTCGGGCGCGTTCGATGACGTCTCGCACCTGCGTGTAGTCGGAAACATCCACTCGTTCGTCGATCACCTCGACACCAGCAGAAGCGAACTTCTCGACCTGGGCCTTGGCCTGATCGGTGGTGGCGCCGCTGCGTCCGACCAGGACGAGATGCTTCGCGCCTTCGGAAACCAGCCATCGGGCCGTTGCGAGCCCGAACGCGCCGAAGCCGCCGGTGATCAGGTACGAACCCTCGGGCTCGATGGCCACCGTGGGAATCGCCGGGCGTACAGGCGGTTCCGGATCGTCGAGCGCAAGGACCACACGTCCGTTCTGGGATGCCCTGACCACAGCCTCGAACGCCTTGCTCACATCGGCGAGCGAGTACTTCTCGTAGGGCAGACTCGTATAGGTCCCATCTGCTCGCGCAGCGTTGATCTCCTTCATCACAGACCGCACGAGCCGTGGTCGTTTGGCGAGCATCCGGTCGAGGTCCACGGCAAAGTAGGAGAGGTTCCGGTCGAACGGCTTCAGTTCGAGGACTCCACCTCCGTAGATGTCCGCCTTTCCGATCTCGACGATGCGCGCGAACTCCGCTGCCACCCTGAAGTTCTGCTGGAGAATTTCGCCGGGTGCCGAGTTGAGTACGACGTCCACGCCCTCCCCGTTCGTCAAGGCGAGTACCTCGTCGACGAAGTTGAGCGATCGAGAGTTCAGCGCGTGATCTGCCCCGGCCTCGAGCACCTGACGGCGACGCTCTTCGGTACCCGCGGTGGCGATCACTCTCGCCCCGTAACGTTTCGCGACCTGAACGGCGGCAAGTCCCACGCCACCAGCGGCTCCGTGTAGCAGGACCGTCTCGCCCTCTTCGAGCCGAGCCAGGTGTCCGAGTCCGATTTCGGCGGTCATGAACGGCAGCGTCGAACTGCAGTGCTCAGGAACAGCTTCCGGATGCGCGGGCATCGTGGCGCCCTCGTCCGCGTCGATCGTGATGTAGCGCCGGATCATGCCACGTGCGGCGACGGCAACCAGATCGCCGGGAGCGAAGTCGTCGACCCCGGCACCTACCCGAGTCACGCGGCCTGCACCCTCCATACCGGGTGAGGTGTCGAAGTACGTTCCGTCGAGGTCCTTCTCGGTGAGGAGTCCCATGACCTTGAGCGGGTCCTTGTAGTTCAGACCGACAGCCGTCATCGCGATCTCGATCTGGCCGGGTCCCGGCGCGATCCGTGCGGTGCTCCGGAAGCCGAGGTCCGAGATGAGCTTCGACTTCGGGATCTCGAGGGCGAACGACTCTTCGGGATCGGTGACCACGCGAACCTGCTCGCGCTCCGCGAGGTGATCGGTCAGATTGTGCCGCACACGAAGCGCCCAGCGTCCGCCTTGTCTGAGGCAGACCTCGTCCTCGAGATCCTCGGTTCGGCTCCCGTCGCCGAATACTTCTGCAGCGAGTTCGGCGATGGTCGTGTCGGATTCGGTGTCGACGAAGCGCCAGTGCGCCTGCGGTTGCTCGTTGAGGAGTGATCGGCGCGCACCGGTCAAGGCGGACTGTGCGGGTATCGCGCCCTCGAGATCGCTGGGCAGGCAGAATCCGCGCTCCCCGACGATCACAGCGTCGATGGCGGTATCGAGTCCGGTCCTCACCTCGGATTCGTCGTCGCCGTGGAGGACGAGGCTGATGGCCTTCGCCACCCCCACCGTGCCGAGCACGTTCTGTACTCCATCGAAGTCGCGTCCCGGCACGATGACCAGCTTCACGGTGGTGTTCGTGGTTCCCGGGCGGCTGTCGAGAATTGTTGCGAGGTCTTGTGCCAATTCCTGAACGTCAGGGTCAGGGACCTCGATGAGGTGTGAACGTGGATGCGCGTCGGCCAGCTGCCGGGCCCGCGGTGATACCTCCGAACCGAGTGACACCACGACGGCCAGCTCGCCTTCGGCAGGTGCTACCGCCCCGCGATTCTCTCGGAGTTCCCATACGGGCTCGTAGAACACTCGGTCCAGTCGTGAATGGAGCGGTGCCGGCGGCGAGATCGGGCGGAACTCCACACCGGTCATGTCGACGGCGACATTCCCGGAAAAGTCGGTGATCGAGATGTCCGCGACGAAGGGTGCCACGCTGCGCCGACGAACGGTTACGCGCGCTGCGTCCGGTATGGAGCGATGCCTCCTGACCGAGGCAACGCTGGAAGGCACCGTCGCACCGGCATCGCTGGAACCGGTCGCGATGAGTGCAGCCACACACTGAAGAGCAGTGTCCAGGACTGCAGGGTGCGCAATGTGATTGGTGGTGTCGCCAAGCGCCGCATCGATGTCGGCTACTACGAGACCGTCGCCGACCTTGGCTTCCCGAACTCCCTGGAACGCCGGACCGTAGGAGAGACCCGCGGCCGCCAGTCCGGTGTACAGATCAGGGCCGGCGATCGTCACGAAGCCCTCGGTACTCAGGGGCTCGGCAACCACGGGATCGAGAGACCCTTCGCGAAGCCGGCCAGTGGCGTGGACCGTCCAGTTGGTCGAAGTGGCCTGCCTGGACCTGATCCGGAATCGCCGCGTGGATTCCTCGACGGACAGGCGTACGACCGGAACGTCGTGCTCGTCCAGGACGAGTGGCACCACGAACTCGACCGACTCGAGGGAGAGCGTCTCACTTCCGGTGCGAGCCGAAGCGGCGCTGAGCGCTGCGTCGAGGTACGCGGCACCAGGAAGGACGACGCGGCCGTTGACCACGTGGTCGGGAAGCCAGGGGAGTCGTGTGACGGACAGCTGCACTTCCCACTCGTCCGCCGCCGAATCGGTCCGTTCGCCGAGCATCGAGTAGGTACCGGCCACACCCATGCGGTCTCGGGTGACCGTCTCGTCCTCGGTCCACATCCTGGTGCGCTGCCACGGGTACGGGGGGAGGGCGATGTGCGAGACGCGGGTCCCCGGTGTCGTTCCGGGCGCTTGCGACGAATCGAGGGCGCCGTGTACGTACAGGTTGCCGACCGTCTGCAGAATGGACGACCGATCGTCCTCTCCACGCACCAGAGTGCCTATCGACGTGCCGTTCTCACCGGCGCGGACCAGTATCTCGCGGATATTGCCGCCGAGGACCGGGTGCGGGCCGACCTCGAGAAAGACCCGGTGGCCCTCGGTGACCAGTGTGGTGACGGTATCGGCGAAGCGCACCGGCTCTCGAACGTTGTCGCACCAGTACTGCGGACCCCACGAATCGTCGGTGACCTCTTTGCCGGTGACCGTGGAATAGAGGGGCAACGTCGGACTCATGGGCTTCAAGGAAGAAAGAGATTCGTGGATCTCGTCGAGGATCGGATTCATCAGGTGGCTGTGATAGGGCACTTCCACTTTCAATGTGCGCGCGAAAATGTCCGCCTCGGTGAACCGTTCCTGCCAGCGCGCGATCGTCTCGTCGTCGCCGGCGAGAGTAGTCGCGGAAGGACTGTTGACGGCGGCGACGGAAATGGATGCTCCGTCGGGATCGCCGTCGAGCCAGGCGATGGCGTCTTCTGCGGACAAGCCGACGGCGAGCATTCCGCCCGTCCCCGCGGTGGTCGCTTGGAGGCGGGACCGATGAAAGCTCACCAGAAGGGCATCCTGCAACGACAGAGCCCCGGAGATGTAGGCCGCGGTGACCTCGCCGACGCTGTGGCCGAGAACCGTGTGCGGCTTCACGCCGACCTCGGCAAGCTCTGCGACGAGGGCCGCCTGGAGCAGGAAGTTGGCCGGCTGTGCGAATTCTGTGCGGGGGATTCGGGATTCGTCTTCTTCGCGGAGCAGTTCGTCGATGATCGACCAGCCGGAGATCTTCACGAACTCGGCGTCGATCCGGCGCGCCTCGTCTGCGAACACACCGTCCGTGCTCAGGAGCTGCCGACCCATCGCCCACCACTGTGGCCCCATGCCGCTGAACACGAAGACCGGTTGTGTGGACACCTCGTTCAGTGCGCGCGTGGTGGCACTTCCCCCACCCTCGGAGAACTCGGTCAGCTGCGACACGAGATCGTCGGCGTCGGTGAACGGGAACGCGACGCGGGCGGGATGATGGGCGCGCCGCGACCATGCGGCGGTTACGAATGAATCCATGTCGTCGGCGGAGTGAGTCGAGAGCAGTTCCACGGTGCTCGCTGCGAGATCGCGTGCCGCTGCGTCGTTGCGGGCCGACAGCGGAAAGAGTGACATGACGGGCTTCTCCGCCTCGATCACGACAGCCGGCTCCGGTGCCTCGGTCATGACGACGTGGGCATTCGTGCCGCCGTATCCGAATCCGTTCACTGCTACGGCGGCGTGCGCGCTGTGCAGTGCGATCGGTTCCGGTTCGGTAGGTACACGCAGGTTCAGGTCGTCGAACGGAATCTCCGGGTTCAGAGTGTCCAACCAGCCTTGCGGCGCAATGGTGCGGTGATGAAGTGTCAGCGCAGCTTTGATCACGCCGGCCACTCCGGCAGCTGCCTCGGTGTGTCCGATCGACGCCTTGATGGATCCGACGACCAGGGGATCCTGACGGCCGTCGACGGCTCCGTACGCGCCACCGAGTGCAGCAAGTTCGAGCGGGTCACCGATCGAGGTACCGGTGCCGTGTGCCTCCACGTAGGAGATCTCGTGTGGTGCGACACCTGCATCGGCTGCGACACGCTCGGCGAGTCTTTGCTGCGAAACCGGATTCGGAACGGTGATGGCGAGAGTGCGCCCGTCCTGATTCGACCCCGTACCGCGAACGACGGAGTAGATACGGTCTCCGTCCGCGTGCGCCGCGTCGAGGGGCTTCAGCAGAACCATTCCGGCACCCTCGCCGCGCCCGTAGCCGTCGGCGGAGGCGTCGAACGTCTTGCTGCGGCCGTCCGCAGCGAGAAAGCGCCCCTTGCACATGGAGATGAAGGTCTCCGGCTGAATCATAGTGTTGACCCCGCCGACGAGCGCCATCTCGCACTCGCCGCGTTCGATGGCCTGAGTTGCCTCGTGGAATGCGACGAGGGAAGAAGAGCAGGCCGTGTCGATCGTCATGCTCGGACCTTGCAGGTCCAGTGCATACGAGATGCGGTTGGACAGTAGCGTGAAGGACGAACTGGTCGGCGTGTGCATGTTGATCGCCGCTCGGGCTGCGTAGCGCTGGACCGAAGCGTCGTTGGTGAATCCGCCGACATAGACGCCGACGCTGCGTCCCGAGACGCGTGATGCCATTCCGGCGTCGTCGAGGGACTCCCAGGCGACTTCGAGGAGCAAGCGCTGCTGCGGATCCATGATCGATGCTTCGCGCGGTGAGATTCCGAAGAACTCCGGATCGAAGTCCCACAGTGGTTGCGTGAGGAATCCGCCCTTGCGCGTGTACATGCGACCCGGTGCGTCAGGGTCCGGATCGTAGAACTTCTCGAGGCTCCAACGGTCCTCGGGAACCTCGACGATGCCGTCACCCTTGTCCATCAAGAACTTCCAGAAGCTGGCGGGATCGTCGATTCCCCCCGGGAAACGGCATCCGATACCGACAATTGCAACTTCTACCATGCTATTCCCCTCGATACTATTGTCGGGCAACTTGTTTCAGATGTATGTGTGCGAATCAAGAACGGTTCGGCTCGGGCGTGCGCTCCGAGGCGTGGTCGACGGGCTCGGGTTCGGGCCTGCGCCGGGCCAGCCAGGCAGGAGCCCACCAGTTGGCGTCACCCATCAACTTCATGAGCGCGGGTACGAGCGCCATGCGAACGATCGTCGCGTCGATGAGGAGCGCGATGATCATTCCGATACCGACGAAACGCATCATCTCCATATCGGAGATGGTGAACGCGCCGGTGACCACGAGAAGCAGCATTGCGGCCGCGGTGATGATTCGTCCGGTCCGGCCGGCTCCCTCGACGATCGCCTCGTTGTTGGTGGCGCCGCGCTCCTTGGCTTCGAGCATTCGCGACATCAAGAAGATCTCGTAGTCGGTCGACAGCCCGAAGATCAGCGCAAGAATGACGATGACCATGGTCGCCAGCAGTGGCCCGGGGCCGATACCGAACAGATCCGAGCCGTGACCGTGTTGGAACAGCCACGTGAGGATGCCGAAGGTGGCAGCCAAGCTGACGGTCGCCATGAAGACTGCCTTGATGGGCAGCACCACCGATCGAAACGCTGCGAACAGAATCGCGAGGGTGGCGGCAACCATGATCGCGATCATCATCGGGATTGCTGCTGCGATCGAGTCCAGACCGTCGGACGACAGGGCCGTGATGCCACCGAGAAGCAGTGTGGTGCCCGCGGGTGGAGACAACTCACGCAGACCGTCGACCGTTCGATAGGCGGCGGGGGTCCGGTCCGGTGAGTCGAAGATTGCTTTCACGATCGTGAAGTCGGGGGTGTTCCCCGAAACCACGGCGGCCACGACACCGTCGACGCGGTTGGCTGCCTCGGCGACTGCGGCGCCAGCAATGGGCGGCGGCGCTCCGCCGCCGTCACCTCGAACCAGTATGGTCGCGCCGTTGTTGGCCAGCGGAAAATCGTTCTGAGTCTCCTCGACGACGACGCGTGTCGGGTTGTCGGACGGAAGCCCGTCTGCGCTGAGGTCTCCCAGCCGGGTGCCGAGTGCAGGCAGACTCGCGACTGCGAGAGCAGTGAGAATGAGCGCAACCGTGACGGCCGGTCGACCCATCACCCGGCGGGCGACGGAGGTCCACAACGCGAATGACCGTTCTTCGCGGCGGCGAATCTTGTCGGGATGTCGGCTCCACGAGTCGACACGCGGTCCGAGGATTGCAAGCGCTGCGGGAAGAGCGGTCAACGCCAGAGTCGCGGCCACGGCCACGGCCCCGATTCCGCCGTATCCGAAGGAGCGAATGAAAGCCTGCGGAAACACGAGCAACCCGAGGAACCCGCAGACGAGGAGGAGAGCCGAGTATCGGATAGTGCGCCCCGCGGTCGCGACCGTCCGTTCTACTGCGACTCGGGTCGATCTGCCCGCTCGCATTTCCTCTCGGAATCGACTGACGATGAACAGGCTGTAGTCGACTGCCATGCCGAGCCCGACCAGCGTCGCGATGTTCACGGCGAAGGAGCTGACCTCGGTGAAGTACGACAGCACGTGCAGCCAGGCGAGTGCGCCCAATGCGGAGAGCCCACCGATCATCAGCGGCATGGAGGCGGCGACAACACCCCCGAAGAAGACCAGAAGAAGGATCATGAGAATCGGAAAGGACACGGTCTCCGCCAGAACGAGATCCTGCTTCGATTGCTCGTTGTAGGCGCTCTCGATGACGCTGAACCCGCCGTATTCGGTCTCGATCCCGTCGAAGTTCATGATTTCTTGGATCTTCGGGACGAGATGCAGTCGCTCGTTCTCGTTGCCGGTGAGGGCGAAGACAGCGAGCGCGGCGGAGCCGTCGGTGGACCGCAGGGCCGGCTGCGCGAAGGCAGGCGCGTTCCAGTACGTCATGGTCGGTCCGGCGAGCCAACTCGAGTCGACCTGCTCCAACTTCGCCGACACGGTGTCCTCGACTTCGTCGATGGATCGACCGTCGGTGGGGCGGAAGACGATCGTGAGATCGGCGGAGTCACGCCCGACGCTCTCGGCCATCAATCGGTCGACCTCGGCGGACGGACTGCCTGGATCGTTGTATCCCCCCAAGCTGAGCCGATCGAACACGCCGAGGCCGAACAGTCCGCTCACGATCACCGCGATCAAGGTGACGGCAAGCACCGTTCGTCGGCGAGAGACCACGAACGCCCCCCATCGATTCATGTATTCCTCTCTTTTCGGGCACCGAGTGTTTCGAGCACTACGTGCAGGCGATCTCTTTGTCGGGCAATCGAGAACGGACCGTCAACGATGCGACTTCGACGTAGACGGGCTCGTCGTGGTGGGGTCCGACAGGCGGTACGGAGGGTGATGGCGGCCGGTGATTCGGTATCGATTCCAGATGTCCGGTTCCCCGACGGTCGCAGATGCGGAGCCGGTCGGCGTGTGGATCGTGACTGTGGACTTGCTGCGCGCGACGTGCTCGGAGAGACGTGGATTCTCGAGCACCCTTCCGTACCAACGGTATATACCGTCGATCGGTTCGAAGTGACCGTGCAGAACTACCTCGACCTCGAGGGTCAGTGAATCGAGTTCGAGGGTTGCTGCACCGCGATACCCGTCTTCGATGTGAGTGTCGGTGTCGGTGTCGGGCGCAGTGCGGTAAGTGCTCATTCGCCGTTTCCGTGGTTCTTGTTGAATACTGAATGACCTTCGGGAAAGGCACTTTTGAGTGCTCGTGGCGATCGACAAGCTTGTGGCGACGATCACACCCCGGCGACGCTAATGCCCCCGAGCGCCGCTGTCCAGTTTTCGGGTGTTGTGGCCCGATTCGGATGCCGTGTCTTGACAAACGGGTGCGGCGGTTGTCTGCTCTCATGCAGGGTGGGGTTGCCGGAGTGCACGCCCGTGAATGGGATCCGCGCGAATGAAAAGCATTACGTGAGGGGGATTTTCATGCCGGCATTCGACGGCGATGCCACTACCGAAAAGGTGGCAGTTCGGTTGCTCGGGTCGTCCGCGGAGAAGTTCTTCGATCCGGCGGTGGACATGAATTGGGAAGCTCCGTTCGAGGACGGGATGGCATGGCTTCCGGAGCATCGAACGACGTTGTACGGCACTGGATTGTGGGAGAAGTTGAGCGCCGAGCAGCGGATCGAGCTCGGCCGCCAGGAGCTGATCAGCATCCTGAGTTTTGCCATCTACGCCGAGTGTTGGGTCGGAATGTTGCTTCTGCGTGGCGTCACCGAGGGTGGTCTGATCGACAAGCGTTCGCAGTACGCGCTGACGGAGACGGCGGAAGAAGCTCGGCACTCCACGATGTTCGCGCAACTGCTGCTGAAGATGGACGCCCAGCCGTACCGGCAGCCGAAAGCCCTCTTGAACCTGTTTCGATTCATCTCGTTTCTTCCGCTCGGGCCGGGCGCGTACGGCTCGGTCATGGTCGTGGAGGAGGTCCTGGATCGACTCCAGCGCGAGACCGTGAACGATCCGAACGTTCAGCCGCACGTTCGGCAGATGATGCGAATGCACGTCATGGAGGAAGCGCGACACATCGCATTCGCTCGTGACGAAGTGCGTCGTGGCATGGCGGCACGGAGCGGGCTGCGTCGTGCTCCGCATCGCGCGTTCACGGCACTGATTGCGCTCGGGGTGCTGCCGTCCCTGGTGCAGGCAGGCACCTACAGGGCGGTGGGGATTCATCCGTTGCGGGGGTTCGTCGCGGCCAGAAGGAGCCCGACGTACAAGGCGAACCTTCAGTACTTCTGCGAACCCTTGGTGCGGTTCTTTGCCGACAGCGGGTTGTACGAAGGATTCCTCACGAAAAAGCTGTGGCGAGCTACCCGCGGCATTCCGGACGACTTGATCTAGTGGAGGCGAAAATGGAACACGTGCATGCGCTCGACGAACAGGCTCCAGATTTTTTCGGCCGGTTGGTCGAGGCGTGGTTCGCCGAGTGGAACTCGCGTGATCCGCAGCGACTGGTCGGCATGATGGCACCCGATTGTGAGTTCACCGACACGGGTTGGCCCGCCGTCATGCGCGGCCCGGAGCAAGCGAGAGTGTTCTTCGAACATATCTTCACGGCTTTTCCCGATGTCGTGATGGAGCGGGACGGGGGTGTGATGGTGGAACCCGGCAAGCGCAGGGTGTCGTACCGCTGGACGATGACAGCGACGCATACAGGGGTGATCGAGCCGCCGGGCCTCGGGGCCACAGGTAAGTCGATCGAGCTTCCCGGCTGCGACGTGCTCGAGTACGAGGGCGAAAAGGTCACCAAACTGTGGACCTGTTGGGACATGGCGGAGATGCAGCGGCAACTGGGTGTGATGCCTCCGATGCACAGCAAGACCGAGCGCATGATGGCCAAGATGAACCGCAGCAAGAACCTGTTCGGGCTCCTGGGTCGATAGGTCGGCGGTTGTTCGCGGGCGAAACGCCGTGCGGAGATCTTGACGCCGGGCGCGTTTGGGGCCAGTCTGATCCGTGAACTCGCGCGAACCTGCGCGCCGTTGCGCCGGGACAGGCGCCACTCTCGATGCCCGACTCGACATCTCTCGAGTTTGGGTGTACTTTTGGACGTTGCGCTGGCTGCCTCCTGTCCACCCTTCGTTCGCACTGCTGTGAGAGACCTTCTCTTCGGTCTTTGTGGCGAGTTTCGTTCGGGTTGTAACCAGCGAAATTCGAAGCAGATACAGCGGCGGTCGCAATAGCAAGAGCGGCCCGCGTGAGGTGCTGGAAGGACGCATCTTGGCAGTCTCTAGCCAGACCAAGGCAGTTTCCGGAATCCCCGGAGCCCCGAAGAGGGTTTCGTTCGCGAAGATTCGCGAACCCCTCGAAGTTCCCGGGCTTCTTGATCTACAAACCGATTCGTTCGAGTGGTTGGTGGGCGCGCAGAGTTGGCGTGACCGCGCCGAAGCTCGCGGCGACAACGCAGTGTCCGGCGGTCTCGAGGACATTCTCGCGGAGCTTTCTCCGATCGAGGACTTCTCGGGCTCGATGTCTCTGTCCTTCTCGGACCCGCGCTTCGACGAGGTCAAGGCCTCGACCGACGAGTGCAAAGACAAGGACATGACCTACGCGGCGCCGTTGTTCGTCACCGCGGAGTTCATCAACAACAACACCGGCGAGATCAAGAGCCAGACGGTCTTCATGGGTGATTTCCCGATGATGACCGACAAGGGCACCTTCATCATCAACGGCACCGAGCGTGTCGTGGTCTCGCAGCTGGTGCGTTCGCCGGGCGTGTACTTCGACCACTCCGTCGACAAGGGCACCGAGAAGGACCTGCACAGCGTCAAGGTCATCCCGGGCCGCGGTGCTTGGCTCGAGTTCGATGTCGACAAGCGCGACACCGTCGGCGTCCGTATCGACCGCAAGCGTCGTCAGCCCGTCACCGTGCTGTTGAAGGCACTCGGCTGGACCACCGAGCAGATCACCGAGCGCTTCGGCTTCTCGGAGATCCTCATGGCCACGCTGGAGAAGGACAACACTGCCGGTACCGACGAGGCGCTTCTCGACATCTACCGCAAGTTGCGTCCGGGCGAGCCGCCGACCAAGGAGAGCGCGCAGACCCTGCTGGAGAACCTGTTCTTCAAGGACAAGCGCTACGACCTGGCTCGTGTGGGTCGCTACAAGATCAACAAGAAGCTGGGCCTGAACGCCGGGCAGCCGATCGTCGCGTCCACCCTCACCGAGGAAGACATCGTCGCGACCATCGAGTACCTGGTGCGTTTGCATGCCGGCGACACCACGATGACCGCCCCCGAGGGCGTCGAGGTGCCTGTCGAGGTCGACGACATCGACCACTTCGGCAACCGTCGTCTGCGTACCGTCGGCGAGCTCATCCAGAACCAGATTCGTGTCGGTCTTTCCCGCATGGAGCGCGTCGTTCGCGAGCGCATGACCACGCAGGACGTCGAGGCGATCACGCCGCAGACGCTGATCAACATCCGTCCGGTCGTCGCCGCGATCAAGGAGTTCTTCGGAACTTCGCAGCTGTCGCAGTTCATGGACCAGAACAACCCGCTGTCGGGTCTGACGCACAAGCGTCGTCTTTCGGCCCTCGGCCCGGGTGGTCTGTCCCGTGAGCGTGCCGGCCTCGAGGTGCGAGACGTTCACCCGTCTCACTACGGCCGCATGTGCCCGATCGAGACCCCTGAGGGTCCGAACATCGGTCTGATCGGTTCGCTGTCGGTGTACGCACGGGTCAACCCGTTCGGTTTCATCGAGACCCCGTACCGCAAGGTCGAGGGCGGCAAGGTCACCGACCAGGTCGACTACCTCACGGCCGACGAAGAAGATCGTCACGTCGTGGCACAGGCCAACTCGACCATCGACGACGACGGTCGCTTCAGCGACGAGCGCATTCTCGTTCGTCGTAAGGGCGGCGAGGTCGAGTTCGTGTCTTCGGACGACATCGACTACATGGACGTGTCGCCGCGTCAGATGGTGTCCGTCGCAACCGCGATGATTCCGTTCGTCGAGCACGACGATGCCAACCGTGCCCTGATGGGCGCCAACATGCAGCGTCAGGCGGTGCCGCTGGTTCGCAGCGAGGCTCCGCTCGTCGGTACCGGCATGGAGTTGCGTGCCGCTGTCGACGCGGGCGACGTCATCGTCACCGAGAAGAGCGGTGTGGTCGAGGAGATTTCCGCCGACTACGTCACCGTGATGGCGGACGACGGCAGCCGGACCACGTACCGGATGCGCAAGTTCGCACGCTCCAACCAGGGCACCTGCGCCAACCAGCGTCCGATCGTGGACGAGGGTCAGCGGGTCGAGACCGGTCAGGTCCTCGCCGATGGTCCTTGCACCGAGAACGGTGAGATGGCGCTCGGTAAGAACCTGCTCGTCGCGTTCATGCCGTGGGAAGGCCACAACTACGAGGACGCGATCATCCTGTCGCAGCGCCTCGTGGAAGAGGACGTCCTCACCTCGATTCACATCGAGGAGCACGAGATCGATGCTCGCGACACCAAGCTCGGTGCCGAGGAGATCACTCGTGACATCCCGAACGTTTCGGACGAGGTCCTCGCGGACCTCGACGAGCGCGGCATCATCCGTATCGGTGCCGAGGTTCGCGACGGCGACGTCCTGGTCGGAAAGGTCACGCCGAAGGGCGAGACCGAGCTGACCCCGGAAGAGCGTCTGCTCCGCGCAATCTTCGGTGAGAAGGCGCGCGAGGTTCGCGATACGTCGCTCAAGGTTCCGCACGGTGAGACCGGCAAGGTCATCGGCATCCGCGTGTTCTCGCGCGATGACGACGACGATCTGCCTCCCGGTGTCAACGAGCTGGTCCGCGTCTACGTTGCCCAGAAGCGCAAGATCCAGGACGGCGACAAGCTCGCCGGCCGCCACGGCAACAAGGGCGTCATCGGCAAGATCCTCCCGCAGGAGGACATGCCGTTCCTGCCCGACGGCACCCCGATCGACATCATCCTGAACACCCACGGTGTTCCGCGTCGTATGAACATCGGTCAGGTGTTGGAGACACACCTCGGCTGGATCGGTAAGACCGGTTGGAACATCCAGGTCGCCGACGACGGTTCGCGCCCCGATTGGGCCGCGACTCTGCCGGAGGAGATGTTGTCTGCTCCCGCCGACTCGAACATCGCAACGCCGGTGTTCGACGGTGCCAAGGAGGACGAGCTCACGGGTCTGCTGAGTTCGACTCTGCCGAACCGTGACGGCGAGGCAATGGTTCAGCGCGACGGAAAGGCCACGTTGTTCGACGGCCGTTCCGGCGAGCCGTTCCCGTACCCGGTTTCGGTCGGTTACATGTACATCATCAAGCTGCACCACTTGGTCGACGACAAGATCCACGCTCGTTCGACCGGTCCGTACTCGATGATCACCCAGCAGCCGCTCGGCGGTAAGGCCCAGTTCGGTGGCCAGCGCTTCGGTGAGATGGAGTGCTGGGCGATGCAGGCCTACGGCGCGGCTTACACGCTGCAGGAGCTGCTCACCATCAAGTCCGACGACGTGGTGGGTCGCGTGAAGGTGTACGAGGCCATCGTCAAGGGCGAGAACATCCCCGAGCCGGGTATCCCCGAGTCGTTCAAGGTGCTCCTGAAGGAGCTCCAGTCGCTCTGCCTGAACGTGGAGGTGCTGTCTTCGGACGGTGCGGCCATCGCGATGGCGGACGGTGACGACGAGGATCTGGAGCGGGCCGCAGCGAACCTGGGCATCAACCTGTCCAGGAACGAGGCGGCGACGGTCGACGACCTCGCGAACTAGATTTCGGTCCCCGGGCGGCGGGAACGCCGCCCGGGGGCGTAGTTCACATTTGAATTGGCAGACAGGATTCGGCGGTCCCCGCTGATCCGCAATCCCTCTGGGGAAAGGAAGTTACGTGCTCGACGTCAACTTCTTCGATGAACTCCGCATCGGCCTGGCCAGTGCCGAGGACATCCGCAATTGGTCCTACGGCGAGGTCAAGAAGCCGGAGACCATCAACTACCGCACGCTCAAGCCCGAGAAGGACGGCCTCTTCTGCGAGAAGATCTTCGGCCCCACTCGGGACTGGGAGTGCTACTGCGGCAAGTACAAGCGTGTCCGCTTCAAGGGCATCATTTGTGAGCGCTGCGGCGTCGAGGTGACTCGCGCCAAGGTGCGTCGTGAGCGCATGGGCCACATCGAGCTCGCCGCTCCGGTCACCCACATCTGGTACTTCAAGGGCGTGCCCAGCCGTCTCGGCTACCTGCTCGACCTGGCGCCGAAGGATCTCGAGAAGATCATCTACTTCGCTGCCTACGTGATCGTCGGTGTCGACGACGAGCTGCGGCACAACGAGCTGTCCACGCTCGAGGCCGAGATGCAGGTCGAGAAGAAGTCCGTCGCGGATCAGCGTGACGCCGACCTCGAGGCCCGCGCTCAGAAGCTCGAAGCGGACATCGCAGAGCTCGAGGCCGAAGGTGCCAAGTCGGACGTGCGTCGCAAGGTCAAGGACGGCGGCGAGCGCGAGATGCGTCAGCTCCGTGACCGTGCGCAGCGTGAGCTGGATCGTCTCGAGGAGATCTGGACCACCTTCACCAAGCTCAGCGTGAAGCAGCTCATCGTCGACGAGCTTCTGTACCGCGAGCTGGTCGATCGTTACGGCGAGTACTTCACCGGCGCCATGGGTGCCGAGTCGATCCAGAAGCTCATGGAGAACTTCGACATCGCCGCCGAGGCCGACAACCTGCGCGAGACGATCCGCAGCGGCAAGGGGCAGAAGAAGCTCCGTGCGCTCAAGCGTCTCAAGGTTGTCGCCGCTTTCCAGGCGAACGAGCAGTCCTCGCCCATGGGCATGGTTCTCAACGCCGTTCCGGTGATCCCGCCGGAGCTGCGTCCGATGGTTCAGCTCGACGGTGGCCGTTTCGCGACGTCCGACCTCAACGACCTGTACCGCCGCGTGATCAACCGCAACAACCGCCTCAAGCGACTGATCGACCTCGGTGCTCCCGAGATCATCGTCAACAACGAGAAGCGGATGCTGCAGGAGTCCGTGGACGCGCTGTTCGACAACGGCCGTCGTGGACGTCCGGTCACCGGTCCGGGTAACCGCCCGCTGAAGTCCCTGAGCGACCTGCTCAAGGGCAAGCAGGGTCGTTTCCGTCAGAACCTGCTCGGTAAGCGTGTCGACTACTCGGGTCGTTCCGTGATCGTCGTCGGACCGCAGCTCAAGCTGCACCAGTGTGGTCTGCCGAAGCTCATGGCACTCGAGCTGTTCAAGCCGTTCGTGATGAAGCGCCTGGTCGATCTGAACCACGCGCAGAACATCAAGTCGGCCAAGCGCATGGTCGAGCGTCAGCGTCCGCAGGTGTGGGACGTCCTCGAAGAGGTCATCGGCGAGCACCCCGTGCTGCTCAACCGTGCACCCACGCTGCACCGCCTCGGCATCCAGGCATTCGAGCCGCAGCTCGTGGAGGGTAAGGCCATCCAGCTGCACCCGCTCGTGTGTGAAGCGTTCAACGCCGACTTCGACGGTGACCAGATGGCCGTGCACCTTCCGCTGTCCGCGGAGGCGCAGGCCGAGGCTCGCATCCTGATGCTGTCCTCGAACAACATCCTCTCGCCCGCCTCGGGTCGTCCGCTCGCCATGCCGCGTCTGGACATGGTGACGGGTCTGTTCCACTTGACGCGTCTCGACGAGGATGCCGTCGGTCAGCTCGTCCCGGCTTCCAAGGACGAGGCGGAGCAGGGCGTGTACTCGTCCCCGGCCGAGGCTCAGATGGCAGTCGACCGTGGGTCGCTGGCAGTGCAGGCGCAGATCAAGTTGCGCCTCACCACGCAGCGCCCGTCGCGTGAGGTCGAGGCGGAGCTGTTCCCCGATGGCTGGAACTACGGCGACGGCTGGACCGCCGAGACCACTCTCGGTCGCGTGCTCTTCAACGAGCTGCTCCCGGCGGACTACCCGTTCGTCAACGAGCAGATGCCGAAGAAGCGTCAGGCGACGATCATCAACGATCTCGCCGAGCGCTACCCGATGATCGTGGTCGCGCAGACCGTCGACAAGCTGAAGGACGCCGGCTTCTACTGGGCCACGCGTTCGGGTGTCACGGTCTCGATCTCCGACGTCCTCGTGCCGCCGGAGAAGGCTCAGATCATGGAGTCCTACGAGGCGCAGGCAGATCAGATCGAGAAGAAGTACCAGCGCGGTGCTCTCAACAAGACCGAGCGCAACAGTGCTCTCGTCAAGATCTGGTCCGAGGCCACCGACGAGGTCGGTAAGGCCATGGAGGCTCACTTCCCCGACGACAACCCGATCCCGATGATCGTGAAGTCCGGCGCCGCCGGCAACATGACTCAGGTTCGCTCGCTCGCCGGTATGAAGGGCTTGGTGACGAACCCGAAGGGTGAGTTCATCCCGCGTCCGATCAAGTCTTCCTTCAAGGAAGGCCTGACCGTTCTCGAGTACTTCATCAACACGCACGGTGCCCGTAAGGGTCTGGCAGATACCGCGCTCCGCACCGCCGACTCGGGTTACCTGACCCGTCGTCTGGTGGACGTGTCGCAGGACGTCATCGTCCGCGAGACGGATTGTGGAACCGAGCGCGGCATCGTCACCACGATCGCCGAGAAGCAGGCCGATGGCTCGCTGATCCGCGATGCTCACGTGGAGACCAGCACCTACGCCCGCACCTTGGCGTCCGACGCGGTCGACGAGAACGGCAACGTCGTCGTCGAGCGTGGTCACGACCTGGGCGACCCGGCGATCGACGCGCTGCTCGCAGCCGGCATCACCAACGTCAAGGTCCGTTCGGTGCTCACCTGCACCACCGGAACCGGCGTGTGTGCCACCTGCTACGGCCGTTCGATGGCCACCGGCAAGCTGGTCGACATCGGTGAGGCCGTCGGTATCGTCGCCGCACAGTCCATCGGTGAGCCCGGTACCCAGCTGACCATGCGTACCTTCCACCAGGGTGGTGTCGCCGGAGACGACATCACCGGTGGTCTGCCGCGTGTCCAGGAGCTGTTCGAGGCTCGTGTCCCGAAGGGCAAGGCGCCGATTGCGGACGTCAGCGGTCGGGTGCAGCTCGAGGACGGCGATCGTTTCTACAAGATCACCATCGTTCCGGACGACGGCGGCGAAGAGGTTGTCTACGACAAGCTCTCGAAGCGTCAGCGTCTGCGTGTGTTCAAGCACGACGACGGCAGCGAGCGTCTGCTGGCCGACGGTGACCACGTCGAGGTCGGACAGCAGCTCATGGAAGGTGCCGCCGACCCGCACGAGGTGCTGCGTGTCATGGGCCCCCGCCAGGTGCAGATCCACCTCGTCAACGAGGTCCAGGAGGTGTACCGGAGCCAGGGTGTGTCGATCCACGACAAGCACATCGAGACCATCGTGCGTCAGATGCTGCGTCGCGTGACGATCATCGATTCGGGTGCGACCGAGTTCCTGCCCGGTTCGCTCACCGAGCGTGCCGAGTTCGAGGCGGCAAACCGTCGCGTCGTGTCCGAGGGTGGCGAGCCCGCGGCCGGTCGTCCGGTGCTCATGGGTATCACCAAGGCATCGCTGGCAACCGACTCGTGGCTGTCGGCAGCGTCCTTCCAGGAGACCACTCGTGTGCTGACCGATGCGGCGATCAACTGCCGCTCGGACAAGCTGATCGGTCTCAAGGAGA
This sequence comes from Rhodococcus huquni, assembly GCF_055231055.1. Classification (NCBI taxonomy): domain Bacteria; kingdom Bacillati; phylum Actinomycetota; class Actinomycetes; order Mycobacteriales; family Nocardiaceae; genus Rhodococcus; species Rhodococcus huquni. Next base: position 274,994 of record NZ_JBUYWE010000003.1, on the reverse strand, counting down.
ACGTGATCATCGGTAAGCTGATCCCTGCCGGTACCGGTATCAACCGCTACCGCAACATCCAGGTTCAGCCCACCGAAGAGGCACGTGCTGCCGCGTACGCGGTTCCGTCCTACGACGACCAGTACTACAGCCCGGACGGCTTCGGCCAGAACACCGGTGCTGCAGTTCCGCTGGACGACTACGGATTCAGCAACGACTACCGCTAGCCGGTAGCCGAACGAAAGGCCCCGCCCCGATCATTCGGGTGCGGGGCCTTTCGCTATTTGTAGGGCATGTACTGCACTGCCCAGCCGTTGCCGTCCGGGTCACTGAAGTGGACGAAGTGACCCCAGGCCTGGATGTCGACGTCACTGACGTCGACGCCGGCAGCGGCGAGGTGATCGTGCGCCTTCTGGATGTCGTCGACGACCACCTGTAGCCCCTTGATCGATCCGGGCTCGGCGTCGGTGATGCCCTTGCCGATGGCAATCGAGCACGCGGATCCGGGTGGGGTCAGCTGGACGAAACGAATGTCGTCGCTGACGACGTGATCGTGGTCGGCGTTGAAGCCGATCTTGGTGTAGAAGTCCTTGGCCCGGTCGACGTCGCTGACGGGCACGATGACAAGTTCGAGCTTGAAATCCATGAAGTTCCCTTTTCTGCCTTTGAGTGAATCCGGTCGGGTTCAGTCAACAGCAGAGGTAGGACACGTGAATTCCTTTCGCGGACATTCGGGTGGAGACACAAAAGAGCGGCGAAGCGCCGGGGTGGCTTCGCCGCTCTTTGGGTGCGATCAGATCAGGGAACGAGAATGCCCGCCTGGACCGGGACCGAGATCTGCGGCTGGAGCCTGGTGTAGTGGGCATCCACGTATGAGGCGCCCATGTTGACGATCTGCGGGCCGGATCCGGTGGGGATTTCTTCCCACTTGATCGCGCTGGGTGTCGGGCCGAACTCGACGTCGACCTCCCGGACTGAGTTGGTAAACACACCGCCCCCCCATGAAATAATCACGCTGACCTTGCATTTCGGGTTCTTCGACCAGTCCGGATCGATGCCGTGCATGCCCTGTGAGGACAGGCCGACTTTCGCAACACCGGGGCGTTCCGGGTCGGTCTCGATTCGGGTGTCGATGATGCCGTTGCAGAAGGCGTTCTGGCCCAACGTGGGCATCAGCGGCCCGTTGAAGCTCAGGTGCATGATCGGCGCGGGTGCCGGCGCGGCGCTGGCAGGTGCTGCCAGACCCAGAGTGGCGGTGACGATGGCCGCGGCGCCGATTGCGCGCACGGCAAGTTTACGAATATTCATGAATCCCCCTCGACAGAATTAGCGGTGTTGCCCCCGGCATAGACGCCGGGAACGTAGCCCGCGTCTGCCACCGGAAGTTTCTCACACTGAGAACCGCTGGAACCAACCGGGCAGTCGGGTTACCGGATAAGCAGATCCGCCCACACCAGTCGGTGGTCACTGCTCGTCTTCGGGGACATGAGGTCTGCGGCCTCGTCACCTTCGGCCGGCCAGAACACCGCGGAATCTGCGACTTCGAGGTTGTCGGACGGCAGCACGTAGTCGACACGGAGATTGCCCGGATCGGGTTCGCCGAAGTCCGCGGTGTCGAGGTCGGCCGGGGTGGCGTGGCTCGGTCCGTCTTGCGCGCGTGCGGCTTCTGCGGCACCGGCGGACTTGGGGCTCGGATCCTGAACGCGTGGAAGGTCGAGAACCTGAGCGATGGTGTCGGGCACCGAACCGCCGTCGACCGGGTCGCTGTTCTGGTCTCCGACCATCACGAAACGAGCGCCGTCTTCGAGTCCGCCCCGCGTACCGGCGTCGTCGTAGAGGTACTCGGCCCGGTCGCCGCCGGCGATGTAGTCCGCCGACATCCGCACTTCGTCGTGGTTGCGCTTGCCGTTGCGGTCCTCTGGCCCGTCGAACGACGGGGGAGTGGGATGTGAGGCGAGGAGGTGGACGGTCTCGCCGTCGACGTCGATCGGCACGTCCCAATGCGACTTGCTCGACAGGCGCAGCGAATCGGCGTTGTCGCCGTAATAGTCCCTGGGAAGCAACGAGTTCGGCATGTCCTTCCAGAGGAAATGCCTGAAGGTACGAACGCCGTCCGCATCGATGGGATGCTTCGACAGGACGAGCATCCCGTACTGGCCGGGGAAGTTTCCGAAGCCGTGAGCATCGCCGGGGCCGTCGGTCTTGCCGTCGTTGTCGAGATCGCGTCCGCTCGGTTCGCCGGTGTTGACGGGCGCAGTGAAGGCGTAGGGGTAGTCGATCGGGTCGTGACCGTTCTGGCCCACGTTGAGGTAGTTCTCTCGAAACAGGTCCGCAGCGTGGTTGTCGGCGTCGAAGTCGAACTCGTTGACCAGGAGGACGTCCGGCTGATTGATCTGGACGATCTCGGCAATGGCCTTTGCCTGGGCGTTGTCACCGGCGGATAGATCCTCGATCAAGCGACCGGGCTCGCCGCGATTGAGGCTGGCGTTGTAGGTCGCGAACCTGACCGCGTCCGACGAGTCGATGTCGGACCCACTGTCGCTCGAGCATCCTGCGGCCGTGACAGCGAGAAGTCCCGCCACCGTGATCCTCCCGATTACAACCGATCGGCTGCGAGCGACTCGCATGTCTTCTCCCTCGTCCCTTGGCTACGGCGTGCTCGGTGAACTTAGGGGACCAGGGCGAACGCACGGTGACGAGGTGACGACCGCAGGATTGCGACTACCCTCGGGGGAGAAGGGGTCACCCTCGCCGAAACGGAGACGACATGTCGCAGAAGAATCGTGGCGGACTGAACCGCCAGAACGCCGGCACGGCCCTGGAGGTCATCCGGGAGAACCCCGCCATCGCCCTGATCACCGTCGCGCCTGCGGTTGTCGTGTTCGGTGTCGTGTGGTGGCTCTTCGGATTCTTTCCGGCCCTGCTGCTGGTACTCGTCCTCGGTGGTGCCGCGTTGGTGCTGCGAAAGGTTCGCTGACACCTACCGGTTCGGTTACCTACCGGGTTGTCTACCGGGGCACGTGGAACGTGACGAGGGAGGCTGCGCCGGAAGTGAGATCGGCCCAGTCACCCTCGACCGACAGCACTGCGAGCGCCGAGGTGGGGAACTTTTCTCGAATCGCTCTCGCGTCGTCGCTGTCCGGGTTGCCCGCCAGGTCGAGGGCGGTCGACGGCATCCCCGGTGCATGGCCGATGACCAGCAGCGTTTGGACGGATTCGTCGACTTCACTGATGTCGGTGAGGATTTCGGCGGGGTACGCGCCGTAGAGGCGCTGCAGAAACTGGGTGGGCGCCTCGATGCCCGTCGCTGCCAACGTCTGACGAGTGCGTACCGAGGTGGAGCACAACACCGCGTCGATCGGTGGCTGGTGGGCCCGCAACCACTCGCCGGCGAGGCCGGCCTCGTTCTCGCCGCGTTCGGCGAGCGGTCTGTCGTGATCGGTCACCCCATCCGGGTAGCCGGACTTTCCGTGACGCATCAAGACGAGGGTGCGATTCGCGGTCATGGGGTAGACGCTAAACCACGAACCCCGGGGCGTATCGATGCGCCACGGCGTACCCGTCGGTAGTCAGTTCGGAAGCTGCCCCACGCGGGCGACGGCCCGGACCGAATCCTCGACGAGAAACCACACGGTGACGGCGGAATCGTCTCTGCGCGTACGGAGAATGACCTTGTCGCTCGATTGGATCGGCGAGAGATACTCGATGACCGCGCGATGGGGCATCGTGCGCAGGTCGCGGCCGAGAACCTCTTCGACGGCCTGGCAGTAGACGGCATTGTTCACGTGGTCGAACGGGTCGATGTCGGTAGCACGCAACGGAAACGGAGTGTCCTCGACGTCCGGACCCGATTCGGGTACGGGCTCGGTGAGGGCCCGCTTCCATTTGAGCCGGTGCTCGTCGGTCGAGTCTGCGATCGCCTCGATGAAGGAGTCGCTCATGCGGGTCGGCATCCCGGAGTCGGGGCTGATGTTGATCCAGAAGCCTTCCGTCTCTACGAGCGCGCCCTTCTCTCCTTCGATACGGACGCGCATGGCTGCCCACCGGGTGGAGAACGCCGTGCACCACCGGCTGAGGTCGAGTTGCTCCGGCCATACGGCAGGACGGATGACGTCGATGACGGTTCTCCGCACGATCCACAACGGATGGCTGTCCAGCACATCGAGCGCATCGAGGTTGTCGATGCCGATGTCCTGTAGATAGCGGGCGACGCCATCGAGACGTAGGCGCCGCTGGGCGTCGATGTCACCGGTGCGGACAGCGCGTGTGGCCTCGAAGACGGTCGCCCCGTCCTTGCGTTCGGCCAGCGGTCGATCGAGTTCCATACGAGTCCTCACGTCGTGGGCCGGTCGCTTGTTCCGGCGGTGGTCACCGACACAGCAGACTAGCCTCGAATACATGCGCGCGATGGTGATGTCGGAGTTGGTGGGTCCGGGCGGGATGTCCCTTCAGGAGACCCCCGAGCCCGAGGCTGATGGAACGGTCCTGATCGACGTCCGGGCATCGGGGGTCTGCTTCCCGGACCTGTTGGTGACGTACGGGAAGTATCAGATGCGACCGGATCTGCCATTCGTCCCCGGTTCCGAGGTGGCCGGCGTCGTGGTGAGTGCACCGGAGTCCAGTGGTCTCGCCCCCGGCGATCGGGTGCTCGCCGACAGCTTGATCGGCGGATTCGCGGAACGCGTTGCGGTATCGCCCGGTCAAGCGCTGCGGATCCCGGACCAACTCGGTTTCGCCGAGGCCGCGTCGATGACCATCAACTACCAGACCATGGAGTACGCCCTCGAACGTCGAGCCCGATTGCGCACGGGTGAAACGGTGGTTGTTCTCGGCGCCGGGGGCGGTGTCGGAACGGCGGCCATTCAGTTGGCTTCGGCGCATGGCGCGCGGGTGATCGCCGTGGTGCGACGCGAGGGTGCGGACGAGTTCCTGCGGGGGCTGGGTGCGGCGGAGGTCGTCCGGCTACGCGAAGGTTGGGGCGCCCAGGTGCGCGAGCTCACCGGCGGCGGTGCGGACGTGGTCATCGACCCCATCGGTGGGGATGCATTCGACGAAGCCGTTCGCGTTCTCGCGCCGGAGGGTCGGCTGGTGGTGATCGGATTCGCCGGTGGCGGGATCCCCGAGCTGAAGATGAACCGGGTGCTGTTTCGGAACATCACCGTCATGGGGGCGGCTTGGGGCGAGTTCGTCATGCGGAATCCCGCCGCGATGGAAGCGACACATGCCGCGCTGGTGCGCCACGTCGAGCGAGGGCTACGGCCGGTGGTCACCGCCCGGTATCCGCTCGCCGATGCTGCACGGGCGCTGACAGATCTCGAGGAGGGCCGCATACTGGGCAAAGGTGTGATCGTCCAGGAGTGATCTTCGTCGCTTTCGGGCTACTTCGCGGTAACTAGCGTTTCGGTAATAGTTGCAAAACCGCTAGTATTTCCTGGTGTCTGCATCTTCATCCGACGACCTCTTCGGCGTCCTCGACGACTTCTTCACGCGCGTGATGAGCGCGAGCGAGCCACAGTCGATGGATGCCCTCGTGGCGTTGGACCTGTCCTTTTCTCAGGTACGGATGCTTTTCGTTCTCTCGTGGAACGACGACTTGCCGATCAACGAGTTGGCGGAGCGGCTGGGTTTGTCGGTCGCGACTGCCGGACGCAATGTCGACCAACTCGTCACGCAAGGTCTCGTGTTCCGCGAAGAGGACGAGTTCGACCGGCGTATCAAGCGCGTCTCCCTGTCGGAGGCCGGGCGTACCGTCGCGACGACTCACGTCGAGTGCAAGCGGGATCAACTCCGGCAGTTCGCCGCACGAGTTCCAGAGTTGGATCGGCGGCGACTGATCGACGCGCTCAACCCCATTCTTTCAGGTGAAAGCCTGCCCACTTCGACCCAGGAGATTTCCCGATGACCTCGCCGGATGTTGTGGCGAACAAGCCCGACAAGCTTGACGCCAGGGTCCTGAAGATCGCTTCGGTGGTGGTACTCGGTGCCATCATGTCGATCCTCGACGTGACCGTAGTCAGTGTTGCCCTTTCCACCTTCTCCACCGAATTCGAAGCCACGTACGCCACGGTCGCTTGGACCATGACCGGGTACACGCTCGCGCTGGCCACGGTCATTCCGTTGACCGGCTGGGCGGCCGACCGTTTCGGTACCAAGCGGCTCTATCTCACCGCGCTGGTTCTGTTCATCCTCGGTTCCGTGCTCTGCAGCATGGCCTGGGACATCACGTCTCTCATCGGCTTCCGCGTTCTGCAGGGACTCGGCGGCGGCATGCTGATGCCCCTGGGTATGACGATCATGACGCGCGCGGCCGGCCCCGAACGCATCGGCCGTGTGATGGCCGTCCTCGGTATCCCGATGCTGCTCGGTCCGATTGCCGGTCCGATCCTCGGTGGCTGGCTCATCGAGAGCGCCAGCTGGCACTGGATCTTCCTGATCAACCTGCCGATCGGCATCATCGCCATGGCTGCAGCATTCATCATTCTTCCGTCCGACAAGCCCTCGCCGTCCGAGGCCTTCGACTTCGTCGGCATGCTGTTGCTATCGCCCGGTCTCGCGCTGTTCCTGTTCGGTGTGTCTTCGATTCCAGAGGTCGGCACGGTGGCGTCCGCTCGAGTCCTGGTCACTGCAGGTATCGGTCTGGCTCTGATCGTGGGCTTCGTCTACCACGCACTCAACAAGAATCACCCGTTGATCGATCTGCGGCTGTTCAAGAACCGGCAGCTCACGTTCGCGGTCATCACCACTTCGATATTCATCGTCGCCTTCATGGGTGCCGGGTTGCTGTTCCCCAGCTACTTCATTCAGGTGCGCGGCAACACCACTCTGGCCGCGGGTCTGTTGATGGCGCCGCAGGGTATCGGTGCGATGCTGACCATGCCCATCGCCGGCAAGCTAGTCGACAAGATCGGGCCGGGCAAGGTCGTTCTGACCGGCCTGCCGCTGATCTTGATCGGTATCAGCGTGTTCACTCAGATCGGTGCCGACACACCTGCGTGGTTGTTGATGGGTGCGCTGTTCGTGATGGGCCTCGGCATGGGTTGCACCATGATGCCGCTGATGACGGCGGCCATCGTCACCCTGTCGAACGAGCAGATCGCTCGTGGTTCGTCGCTGATGAACATCGTGCAGCAGACGGCCGGTTCCATCGGTACGGCCGTGATGTCGGTGGTTCTCACCAACCAGCTTCTCGATCGGGACCTGGACACCACAACCGTGGCAACGCAGCACATTCCCGAGGTTGCGGCGCAGGAGCCTCCGGGTATGCGCGAGCAGATTCTCAGTGCCGCTGCGGACGCATTCGGCAACACCTTCTTGGTGGCCGCAGTGCTCGTCGTGGTCGCCCTGATTCCGGCCTTCTTCCTGCCGCGGACGAAGTACGTGCGCCCCGAGACCGACGAGGCCGAGGCAGCGCCGATCGTCATGCACTGACCTTCCACTTCCTCCCCTGAACGAACGGGACGGTCGTCCAGTCAGACTGGACGACCGTCCCGTTCGTCTGTGTGGAATAGATCCGGCCGACTCCAGGTTGAAGCGTAAAGTTCATGCAAATGCATGAAGTGACTTTGGAGGAGCGCAATGCAGTTCGGAATCTTCAGCGTCGGTGATGTGACGACCGACCCGACGACGGGTCGCGCCCCCACCGAACACGAGCGGATCAAGGCGATGACGACCATCGCGAAGCACGCCGAAGACGTCGGTCTGGACGTGTTCGCGACAGGTGAGCATCACAATCCGCCGTTCGTCCCCTCGTCACCCACCACCATGCTCGGCTACATCGCCGCCCAGACGGAGAAGCTGATTCTCTCCTCGGCCACCACGTTGATCACCACCAACGATCCGGTGAAGATCGCCGAGGACTACTCGATGCTGCAGCACCTGTCGGAAGGTCGCGTCGACCTCATCATGGGGCGCGGCAACACGGCGCCGGTGTACCCGTGGTTCGGGAAGGACATCAGCGAGGGTATTCCGCTGGCACTCGAGAACTATCAGCTGTTGCGTCGACTGTGGGACGAGGAGGTCGTCAACTGGCAGGGCAAGTACCGCACGCCACTGCAGCGCTTCACCGCCACGCCGCGCCCGTTGGACGGGATTCCGCCGTTCGTGTGGCACGGCTCGATTCGCAGCCCGGAGATCGCGGAGATCGCGGCCTTCCACGGTGACGGCTTCTTCGCCAACAACATCTTCTGGCCCAAGGAGCACTACATCGCGCTCATCAACCTCTACCGCGAGCGATACGAGCATTACGGTCACGGCAGGGCCGATCAGGCGATCGTCGGGCTCGGTGGCCAGGTGTTCATGCGCAAGAACTCTCAGGACGCGGTCAACGAATTCCGCCCCTATTTCGACAACGCCCCCGTCTACGGACACGGGCCGTCGATGGAGGAGTTCACCGAGCAGACCCCGCTCACGGTGGGTTCGCCGCAAGAGGTGATCGAGAAGACGCTGACATTCGCGGACTTCTTCGGGGACTACCAGCGTCAGCTGTTCCTCATGGACCACGCCGGCTTGCCGTTGAAGACGGTGCTCGAGCAGCTGGACCTGCTCGGCGGTGAAGTGGTGCCGGTCCTGCGTAAGGAGTTCGCTGCCCGTCGCCCCGAGGGCGTTCCGGACAACCCGCCCACGCACGAGTCGGCGAAGGCATTGCGGGTGTCTGCCGATGTCGCCGGATAGGCCACTCAACCGGACCGCTCTCGCGGCCGAGGCCTGGGAGTCGTTGTTTCGCGCCCAGGTTTCGGTGATGCGCGGACTGACGGCGCAGGACACGTGGGATCGGGTGACGCAGCGCGAGTACGACGTGCTGTTCAACCTCAGTCGTGAGGCGGACGGTCGGCTACGGCTACGTGATCTCAATCGGTCGATTCTGTTGGCGCAGCCGTCGCTCAGCCGAATGGTGGAACGCCTCGAGGCGGCCGGTCTGGTGACTCGTCACGGCGACCCGGACGACAAACGAGGCACGGTGGTGGAGCTGACCGCGGAGGGCCGCCAGGTGCAACGGGCGGTCGGCCGCAGGCACGTCGCCCACATCCGTCGGCTGGTGGGTTCGGCACTCGAACCGCAGGAACTCGAGCAGTTGGCGGAGTTGTGTCGCAAACTTCAGCTCGCGCAGGAGTCGTGAAAGGCACGATGTAGAGGTGAGCAACGTGGAGAAAGACCCCGTCGAACAGGAGTGCCGAGATGAGGACGATCCGGAGGGCATCCAAGTCCTGACTTCGCGGGAGGTCCCGCTCGGTGGCCCGCGGGCGATGCTGGTGCGGCGCACACTCCCTCAACGTGCGCGGTCACTCATCGGTGCGTGGTGCTTCGCGGATCACTACGGTCCGAACGACGTGTCGGTGAGCGGCGGCATGAACGTGGCGCCGCACCCGCACACCGGACTGCAGACGGTCAGCTGGCTCTTCACGGGCGAGATCGAGCACCGGGACAGCATCGGCACCCATGCGATGGTGCGGCCGGGCGAGTTGAACTTGATGACGGCAGGCCACGGCATCGCGCACACCGAGGTGTCCACCCCCGAGACGCGCACGTTGCACGGGGCGCAGTTGTGGGTGGCGTTGCCGGAGGCTGCGCGCGACACGGCGCCGGCCTTCGCGCACTTCCGTCCGGAGCCTGTCGCGGTCGACGGCGGCACGATTCGTGTCTTTCTCGGCTCGCTGGCGGGGTCGACATCGCCGGTGGATACCTTCACCGAACTCTTGGGCGCCGAGATCCTGCTCGACGTGGGGGCGTCACTCACCGTCGACATCGATCCCGAATTCGAGACGGGTGTCCTCGTCGATCTCGGCGAGGTGACGATGGCAGACACGCGTCTCGGCTGGGCCGAACTCGGGTATCAGGGGACCGGTAACCGGGTTCTCGAACTGCGCAACGACGGTGACGTCGAGGCTCGATTGCTCGTGCTCGGCGGTGAGCCGTTCGGTGAGCAGGTGATCATGTGGTGGAACTTCATGGGACGCACCCACGAGGAGATCGTGCAGTATCGCGAGCAATGGCAGGCAGAGATCGAGCCGGGCGGCGAACAGCCCCGCTTCGGCCGCGTCGACGGCTACGACGGATCGCCGCTACCTGCGCCGGTTCTCCCGAACAGTCGGCTGCGTCCGCGCGGCTGATAACGCTCTCGGTTTTCGTGAATCCCTGAGACGATGAGGGGGTGCGCATTCCCCGACCGGGACGTCTGGTGTCGCCGCTGCCGAGGTCGCTGCGGCATGGCGGACCGGAGCGCGTGCGCGGCGCGGAGTTCGACGAGGCCGGCCTTCTCGACGGACTGAACGGTGCGAAGCGAGATGCGCGGGTCGACGTCCTGACCAGGTTGGTCGATGCCGGCGAGACGCTGGACGAGTTGGTCCATGCCACCCGTGCGGGGCAGCTGGCCCACCTCCTTCTCGAACATGCCTTGTCCCCGAAAGGGGAGTACGGACTCGAAGACATTGCCCGTCTCTCCGGTCTGACGGAGATGGAGGTTCGTCGGTGGTTCCGGGTGATCGGGCGAGGCGTCTCGACTGGTCGGAGCTTCTACAACGAGGGTGACCTGGCCCTGGCAAAGGGCTATCAGGAGTATCGCCGGCTTGGGCTCGACGAGAAGGCCATGTTTGCGGCGGCACGCGTCATGGGCCGCAACATCTGGACTGTTGCCGATGCCACCGACGTGCTGTTGCAGGACCGTCTCGATGCGGCGCGCGAGCACCCCGAGTTGGCGTTGCGGTATTCCGAAGAAGTCCGCAAGTTGGCCGAATATCAGGCGCAGATTCTTGCTCAGATCTTGGCGACCAACGTGCGGCACCGCATTCATTCGGATGCGGTGGGCGCCCAGGGCTCCGAGTTCCACCTACCCGATTCCGGACCGATGGGCGTGTGCTTCGCCGACCTGGTGGGGTTCACCGTGCTCGGCGAGCGAAGCACCGCCGACGACCTCGGCCGGGTCGCCGCGAACCTGGACCGCTTGGCTTCCGAGGTGATCAGTCCGCCTGTTCGGGTGGTGAAGACCATCGGCGACGCGGTGATGATGGTGGCCCCCGACGCCGATGGGTTGGCTGCTGCCGCCCTGGACCTGGTCGACGAAGCCCGAGGCGCCGGTCTTCCGCCTCTACGTGCCGGGATCGCCTGGGGTTCCGCGATGCACAGTTCCGGAGACTGGTTCGGACGGCCCGTAAACCTTGCCAGCCGGGTGGTGGCCGTAGCGCCGGCCCACGAAGTTCTCGTGACGCGCGACTTCTACGACCAACTCGATACCGACAGCTTCTGGTGCGAACCGGCGGGGGCCCACCGGCTCAAGGGCCTCGATCTCCCGCAGGAACTCTTCGCCATCGGTCGTCGTCAGGTGGCGTAGCCAATTGGCTACGCTGGGGCGTTTCTTGTTGCCTCTCGGCATGGCTTCCCGGAATTGTCGCACCTCTCAGTTACCTTGGTCACATTAGCCTCGACCAGGGAGTGAGGCGGATATGACTGGCAGTTTCGGTCCCGCAGCAAACTCGAATCTCGATGCCGACTGGCTGTTCTTCGCAGAAGTCGGCACCTCCGTTCACGGCGGCCATTCGCTCGCCGCCTTCGGTCCATTGCCCTCTGCGCTCGCCGCACTGGCACTGGCGATCAACTCGATCAACCACACGGCATACTCGCTGTTCGAGCAGGGCTATGCGGGCAGCTTCAACGCAGATGCCCACCTCGTGGAGCGTTTGCCGATCACGTCCTTCACGATCCGAAGGCACCATCCCGACACCCAGGCACCCGACGATCGATGGGCGCTCACGGGCGGACGCCACCACCGCGTACGCCTCGGCGGACGCGGCGCAGCCTGATCGCCGCGGCTACAGTTCGATGAGCCGCGCCGAACCCTGCGCTGCGGCACAGAGTTTCGTCTCGCCCGATTCGCTCACGACGTAGATATCGCACCGGCACAGCGCTTGCCGCCGACTCTTGTTCACTGCTTTCGCCTCGGCTCGCAGGCGTTCACCTTGGGCGGGGCGCAGGTAGTCGATCGTGAAGCCGGTGGTGACGATGGAAGGTCCCAGGGCGATCCCGGCCGCGAACGTCAGCGCATTGTCTGCGGCATAGGAAAGCACCCCGCCATGGGCAAACCCGAACTGCTGCAGCAATTCTTCTCTCAATGGGATTTCCAGCGTTGCACCGTCCGGCCCGTACTCGGTGACCTGGGCGCCGATCAGCAAGCTGAACGGTTGAGAGGCCAGTACGTCGTTTGCATCATCTATGTTCGTCACTATCTTTCACCGCCCTGTGAATTTGGGGGCACGCTTGTCCAGCATGGATCCCACTGCCTCGTGATGATCGTCCGTGTGGTGCGCCAATGCCTGCATGGCAGCCGACAATTCGAGCAGACTCTCCAGCGATTGGTGCTGGCCTTCTCGCAACAGCTTCTTCGTCATACGCAGCACTTGAGGAGGACTGGCAGCCACACGTTCGGCCAATGCCAGCGCAGAGGGGAGGAGTTCTTTGGGCTCGGTGACCCTGGAAACCAAGCCCCATTCCAAGGCCGTCGCGGCGTCGATGGCCTCACCGGTGAACGCCATCTCGTTTGCCCGGGCCTGCCCGATCGCGCGGGGTAGGAACCAGGCGCCACCGTCGCCAGGGACGAGCCCGACCTTGACGAAGCTCTCTGCGAACTTGGCATTGGCCGATGCGATCCGCATGTCACACATCAGCGTCAGGTCGCACCCCGCTCCGATCGCCGGGCCGTTCACTGCGGCAATAGTAGGCACTTCGCAGTGGTAGAGCGCCCGCGGAATGCGCTGAATGCCATGCCGATAGCCCTGGCGCAGTTCGGCCGGCGTGCCGCCGAACATGCCTTCGCGGTCGCGCATGTGCTTGACGTTGCCGCCCGAGGAGAAGGCCGTGCCGGCGCCCGTGATGATCGCTGCTCGCACAGAGTAGTCGGCGTTCACGGCAGCAACTGCGGCCTCCAGTGCTTCGATCACGTCGGGTTCGGAGATCGGGTTGCGCGCGTCGGGACGATTGAGGGTCCAGATGACAACATCGCCAGCACGCTCGGTCAAGACTGCGTCGGTCATACTCGGCATCCCTTCGGTTCAGATCCCTGCGCTGCGAACCAGTCGGTTGGTGAGGCTCGGTGCGAACAGATCGATCACACGGAGCAGTTCTGTGTAGCTCGGCAGTAGTTCTACCGGTCGGGTTCTGATCGCGGTGACGAACCATTCGGCCGCCTGCTCGGGCGTGAGTGCGGCCATGGAGTCGTAGTCCGCAGTGGGCGCGATCATCGGAGTGCGCACCAATGGAAAGTGCACCGTGCTCACGTGAACCCCGGTGTCATGCAGCTCGGCGCCCAGGTCACGGCCGAAGGCGGCGATGGCGGACTTCGATGCGTGATATGCCGCGAACTTGGGCATGGCGCCCGCTCTGACACCCCACGTCGCGACATTGATGATGTGGCCGTAGCGCCGCTCGAGCATGGCAGGAAGCAAGGTGTGCGTGAGCCGTGCGGAGCCGAAGTAGTTGATCGCCATGGTTCGTTCGAGATCATGGAACCGATCGAGCGATTCGGTAACCGGCCGACGAATCGACCGACCCGCGTTGTTGATGAGGACATCGACGGCTCCGACCTCATCGCGAACCTGCCCTGCCAATTTCTCGACCGACTTCGGGTCGGTGAGGTCGCATGGGAACGCCCAGGCATCCGAACCCGAGCGCAGAATTTCGTCCCGAACTCGGTCCAACCGGTCGGAGCCTCGGGCAACGAGAACGACACCGGCACCCAACTCGGCCAGACGGCGTGCCGCAGCTTCGCCGACGCCAGAGGATGCGCCGGTGATGAGTACTGTCTTGCCTTCGATGCCATGACCGGTCCGGAGGAGTCGTGATGCCACCCCGTTCACGGACGGCAAGGGTTCGAGTGCGGCGCGGGCAATCAACTGCGAGATCACCGTTCGACTGTACCCAGAGACGCCAATTCGGGGACCGAACGACGAAGCCGCCGCATCCTCGGAAGGTTGCGGCGGCTTCGGTGAAGTGAGTCGATCAGGCCAGGACGCCTGCGCCCACAGCGTTGCCGGCAGCTTCAGCGTCGTCGGCAAGTGCTGTACCGGGGCCCTCGATGAAGGCGCGCAGGTCGCCGACGAAAGCCGAGCCACCGGGCAGAGCCTCGACCTGCGAGATGACGTTACGAGTGCTGTCGGTGACCATCTGAGTGTCGAGGCCGAACGCTTTCGGTCCAGCCTCGACGGGCGGTGCCGGCGGTGCCGGCGCGGGTGCAACTTCGGCTTCAGGTGCAACCTCTGCCTCAGAGTCCTCATCCTGCTCGGGAAGGACAGGCGCGACGCCCTGCTCGTGCTCGACGGTGGGCGAGATCGCCTGGTCGCCAGCGCCGAAGGTTGCACCGACGGTGCCTCCGATGACGCCACCGACGGTGCCACATACGGCAGCGGCAGGAATGCCGGCTGCTGCGGCCCCGATTGCGCCGCCGCCGAGCGTTCCTATGGTCCCGAGCATGACCGGGCCCACGATTGTGGGGAGCGATCCGATGCCGGCAGTAAGTCCGCCGATTGTTCCACCGATAAGGGCGCCGCCGACCGCTGCTGGAACACCACAAACTACGGCGCCCGTCACGACGCCACCGACGGCACCGGCCGTCGTAGCCGCCGCGAGCCGGTCTGATCGGCTGGTGTCGATACCGACGGAGTTCCAGAAGGTCGCAACCTGCGCCTCGACTACGGCGGCGCTGTTATTGGTCCGTTCCATGTGCTCTTCGCTGAGCCACTCGGGCTTCTCCGACACGAAATCGCCGATGCGCACCTTGTCCTCGGGTGCCTCGATGGGTGCGACGGGGTCGACGGCCTGCGGCAGGTGCAGTTCCTGGACCTGAACCGGCTCCGGCGCAACGTACTGCGCCTCTTCGCCGTCGCTCTGGTCCTCGTCGTAGGCGTAGTACGTCGGGACCTCACGGGTCGGCACGTTGTTGTACTCGACCGGCGGAGCGACCCAGTAGGACTTGGGCTTCGATTCCTTGGTGCGCTCCGTGGAGGGCGCTGCCTTCTCGGAATCGGAATCCGATTCGGGGGTGACACCAGGCTGTGCGGTGCTGGGAGCATCGTTGTCGTCGGGCTGAGCCTCATCGGTGACGCCGGGCTGCGGAGCTGCAACCGCCACGCTCGAGTAGCTGATCGCGATGGCGATGGGAAGTGCACCCATCACGGCGGCGCGCTGGCCCTGGCGCCGGTGTCGCCCGCGGATCTTCGTCGTCATTCTGGCTGTCCCTTCGGATTCGATGTGGTGCAACCACACAGGTCTGGCTGGAGGAGAAGAGCTTTCGACTGATGAATCAACACTCAGGTGCACCGCGCGGATGCGAGTGTGTAACGGCCGAGTGCCAGAGACGCGATAGGTGGGACGAGGCCACACCAGATGCACGGGAGCCGAGCTCACCGACGCACAAAAACTTCACGTTCCCCCCGACAGGCCTGAGCGACACCTCTGACGAGGTGGCGCGCTTCTTCTGTGTTGCACCCGGATCTGCGAGGCAAATCCATCCCCCCACGGGGAGTGCGGCCTGAACAGTAGCAGTTGCTTCCCGCACCACAAGAACCCGGCGCGCTCATTTCCTACCGGTCGGTCAGGTTGTGGATCGGACAAGTCGGACGCGCCTTTTGTCGGCGTGTGGAGTCACACCGTCGAGTCTGTCTGGACGGTCGTTTAAAAGTGCCTCCCACGTTGGTATTCAACGCTTTTCGGTCTTATCGGACAGAGGTGGAAGTGATTCAGAGTTCAAATACAAGCAAGCGTGCTTGCTTTTTTATGGACTCGGTGTGATCCTGATCGCATGACAGAACTGCTCGACGTCATCGCCGATCTGCGTGCGGAAGGCGATGCGCTGGAATCTCTGGTGGTCGCGTTGCCTGCCGAACGGTGGGAGGCCCCGACGCCGGCAGTCGGATGGACCATCGCCCACCAGATCGGGCACCTCCTGTGGACCGATCGGGCCTCTCTTCTCTCCCTGACCGACCCCGAGGCCTTCGCCGAGAATCTCGGGGAGGCGGCGAAGAACCCGATGGGCTTCGTGGACGAAGGTGCCGAGGCCGAAGCGAAGAAGGCGCCGGGGGAGTTGTACGCCCAGTGGCGATCCGAACGGGTACGGCTGGCCAACGAGCTTGCAGCCGTTCCGCGCGGCACGAAGATTCCCTGGTACGGCCCACCGATGAGCGCAATGTCCATGGCCACAGCGCGATTGATGGAGACGTGGGCGCACGGGCTCGATGTCGCGGAGGCCCTCGACCTGCGTCCGGAGCCGACGAACCGGCTGCGAGCCATCGCCCACCTGGGTGTCCGTACCCGGGACTTCGCCTATTCCGTCCATGGCCGCACACCGCCGACGGAACCGTTCCGTATCGAGTTGATTTCCCCGCAAGGCTCCGAGACGTGGGTGTGGGGTCCGGAAGACGCGCAACAGCGCATCACCGGGCCGGCCCTCGACTTCTGCCTTCTCGTGACACAACGCGCACACCGAGGCGACGTAGCTCTCGAAGCGGTCGGTGAAGACGCCGAAGCCTGGCTCGGCATCGCCCAAGCTTTCGCCGGCCCGCCCGGGGACGGCCGTGCGTCGGAGGCAGCGTCGTGAATGCACCGGTACGAATCGGCAACTGTTCCGGGTTCTACGGCGACCGCATCTCCGCGATGCGGGACATGCTCGAGGGCGGCGAACTCGACTATCTGACCGGCGATTACCTTGCCGAACTGACCATGCTCATCCTCGGCCGGGACCGGATGAAGGATGCATCCCGCGGATACGCCAAGACGTTTCTGCGTCAGGCCGAGGACTGCCTCGGTCTCGCTCTCGACAAGGGTGTGAAGATCGTCGCGAATGCGGGCGGTCTCAATCCGGCGGGCCTGGCGAGCGCACTACGTGAGGTGAACACGCGTCTGGGGCTCGGCGCGCAGATCGCACACGTCGAAGGCGACGACCTCATCTCGAGGACCGACGAACTCGGCCTCGGTGCGCCGCTCACCGCCAACGCCTACCTCGGCGCCTGGGGGATCGTGGAGTGCCTGAACGCGGGTGCCGATGTCGTCGTGACGGGCCGCGTCACGGATGCCTCGGTGATCGTCGGCCCGGCGGCCGCGCACTTCGGTTGGGGAAGAGCGGACTTCGACCGCTTGGCTGGTGCGGTCGTCGCTGGTCACGTCATCGAATGTGGGACGCAGGCAACCGGCGGAAACTACTCGTTCTTCACCGAGATCGCCGACATGCGGCGCCCTGGATTTCCGATCGCCGAGATCCACGACGACGGATCGTCGGTCATCACCAAGCATTCCGGCACGGGCGGCGCGGTGACGGTGGGGACGGTCACCGCCCAACTGCTGTACGAGATCACGGGCGGCAGGTACGCGGGGCCGGACGTGACGACGCGCATCGATTCGGTGGAGTTGACCGACGACGGACCGGATCGGGTGCGGATCGGCGGTGTGAAGGGTGAGCCGCCGCCACCGGAACTCAAGGTGTCGCTCAACAGCCTGGCGGGCTTCCGCAACGAGGTGACGATGATCCTCACGGGCCTCGATATCGAGGCCAAGGCAGAACTGGCACGCACTCAACTCGAAGCCGGTCTGTCCACCTCACCGCAGGATCTCGAGTGGACTCTCGCGCGAACGGATCATCCGGATTCGGATACGGAAGAGGCGGCGAGTGCGTTGCTGCGCTGCGTGGTTCGCGATCCGGACCCGGACGTGGTCGGCCGCGCGTTCTCGTCCGTCGCCGTGGAACTCGCCCTGGCCAGTTACCCGGGATTCAGCCTGACCGCCCCGCCCTCGAACGGTCAGCCGTACGGGGTGTTCACTCCCGGCTACGTGGACGCGGCGAAGGTCGAGCACACGGCCGTCCTCTCGGACGGGACACGGGTGGCCGTCGCGCCCTCCGAGCAGAGCCGAGTGCTCGAGGATCCCGAGGAGCCCTCGTTGCCCGGTCCGTACACCTCGACTCGGCTACGTACCGTTCCCTTGGGAACCATCGCGGCCGCACGAAGCGGCGACAAGGGTGGCAACGCGAACGTCGGTGTCTGGGTGCGAACCGACGACCAATGGCGATGGCTGGTCGACACGCTCACCGTCGCGCAACTGAAGCGAATGCTCCCCGAGGCGGAGGGCCTCACTGTGAAGCGCTATCCGCTCCCACATCTGAAGGCCGTGAACTTCGTCATCGAAGGGATCCTCGGCGAGGGCGTCGCGTCGCAGGCGCGATTCGACCCGCAGGCGAAGGGGCTCGGAGAGTGGCTGCGTAGCAGGCATATCGACATCCCGGAGGAACTCCTGTGAGCGTGTGGGACGCTCCCGAGCGGAAGGCCTTGAGACAGACGGTCCGCAGCTTCGTCACCCGCGACGTGCTCCCGAACCTCGACGAGTGGGAGCGCGGCGGTGAGCTGCCGCGATCTCTGCACGAGAAGGCCGCGGCCCTCGGACTGCTCGGCGCCGGATTCCCGGAATCCGTCGGTGGTTCGGGCGGCGACCTGATGGATGCACTCACCATCTGCGAGGAGATGCATTACGCCGGCGCATCCGGCGGCCTGTTCGCATCCCTGTTCACCTCGGGCATCGCCCTGCCCCACTTGATCGCTGCGCAGAACGAGTCGCAGATCGAGCGCTGGGTTCGCCCCACGCTGGCCGGCGAGAAGATCGGCTCGCTGGCAATCACAGAGCCCGGTGGCGGCTCCGATGTCGGCCATCTGCGAACCACTGCGGTACGGGACGGCGACCACTACATCGTGAACGGCTCGAAGACGTTCATCACCTCCGGCTGCCGTGCCGACTTCGTGGTGACGGCGGTCCGCACCGGTGGGGACGCCCCGGCGCGCAAGGGCGCGGCAGGGGTGTCGTTGCTCGTGGTGGAGAAGGGCACTCCGGGGTTCGAGGTGTCGCGCAAACTCGACAAGATGGGCTGGCTGGCCTCGGACACTGCCGAACTGTCGTTCGTCGACGCCAGGGTGCCGGTCGACAACCTGGTCGGAGCAGAGAACTCCGGATTCCAGCAGATCGCACAGGCTTTCGTCACCGAGCGGACCGCTCTCGCCGCGCAGGCGTACGCGAGCGCACAGCGGTGCCTCGATCTGACTCTCGCGTGGTGCCGTGATCGGGAGACGTTCGGACGCCCACTGATCTCACGGCAGGCGGTGCAGAACACGGTGACGGAAATGGCACGTCGAATCGACGTCGCCCGCGTGTACACCCGAGCACTGGTGGAGCGCTTCGTCGAGACGGACGACGACCTGATCGCCGAGGTGTGCTTCGCGAAGAACACCGCGGTCGAGGCCGGGGAGTGGACCGCGCACCAGGCCGTCCAGTTGTTCGGCGGTGCGGGCTACATGCGTGAGAGCGAAGTCGAGAGGCAGTACCGAGACATGCGAATCCTGGGGATCGGCGGCGGCACGACCGAGATCCTGACCGGGTTGGCGGCAAAACGATTGGGGTATCAGGCATGAGCGTTCTGCGAACCACCCTCGACACGGCGTCGGAGGTGTACGCCACGGCAGTCGAGACGATGACAACCAAGCTCGAGGAGATCGACGCCGAGCACGCCAAGGCGATCGCGGGCGGCGGCGAGAAGTACACGAAGCGACACCACGACCGCGGCAAACTGCTCGCTCGTGAACGGATCGAGTTGCTGATCGACGAGGATTCTCCTTTCCTCGAGCTGTGCCCGCTGGCTGCCTGGGGGAGCGACTTCCCGGTCGGTGCCAGCACGGTCGTCGGTATCGGCGTCGTGGAAGGCGTCGAATGCCTCATCGTCGCCAACGACCCCACGGTGCGCGGCGGCACGAGCAACCCGTGGACGCTGCGGAAGGGATTCCGGGCCAACGACATCGCCGTACAGAACCGGTTGCCGGTCATCTCCTTGGTGGAGTCGGGCGGCGCAGACCTCCCCACGCAGAAGGAAGTGTTCATCCCCGGCGGGCGCATGTTCCGCGACCTCACTCAGCTGTCCGCAGCAGGGATTCCCACCATCGCCCTGGTCTTCGGTAATTCCACGGCCGGCGGTGCCTACATCCCGGGAATGTCGGACCACGTGGTGATGATCAAGGAGCGGTCCAAGGTGTTCCTGGCCGGACCACCGCTGGTGAAGATGGCTACCGGTGAGGACTCGGACGACGAAACTCTGGGCGGCGCGGAGATGCACGCCCGCAAGTCCGGGCTCGCCGACTATTTCGCCGTGGACGAGCAGGACGCGATTCGCCTCGGTCGCAACATCGTCAAACGCCTCAACTGGACGAAGAAAGGGCCGGAGCCGCGCGCCGAGGTGATCGAGCCGCTCGCCGATCCCGAGGAGTTGCTCGGCATCGTTCCCACGGACCTGAAGATTCCGTTCGATCCCAAAGAGGTGATCGCGCGGATCGTCGACGGCTCCGACTTCGACGAGTTCAAGCCGATGTACGGATCTTCGCTCGTCACCGGCTGGGCAGAACTGCACGGCTATCCGATCGGGATCCTGGCCAATGCGCGCGGCGTCCTGTTCAGCGAGGAATCACAGAAGGCCACCCAGTTCATCCAGCTCGCGAATCGCTCGAACACGCCACTCCTGTTTCTGCACAACACCACCGGATACATGGTCGGCAAGGAGTACGAGGAAGGCGGCATGATCAAGCACGGCTCGATGATGATCAACGCGGTCGCCAACTCGAAGGTTCCGCACATCTCGATCCTGCTCGGGGCCTCGTACGGAGCCGGCCACTACGGCATGTGCGGCCGGGCGTTCGACCCCCGCTTCCTGTTCGCGTGGCCGAGCTCCAAGTCCGCCGTCATGGGCGGCGCTCAACTCGCCGGCGTCATCTCCATCGTCGGCAGGGCATCTGCGGAAGCCAGAGGACAGGCGTTCGACGAGGAGGCCGACGCGGGAATGCGGGCGATTATCGAGAACCAGATCGAGGCGGAGTCGCTGCCGATGTTCTTGTCCGGCCGCCTCTACGACGACGGCGTCATCGACCCGCGCGATACCCGCACCGTGGTGGGGATGTGCCTTTCGGCCATCGCCTCCGCGCCGATCGAGGGCACCGAGAACTTCGGCGTCTTCCGGATGTGAGGAACAGTGTTGAACTCAGTTGAGCCGAAAGGCATCGACACCGTCCTCGTCGCCAACCGTGGCGAGATCGCGCGTCGGGTATTCGCCACCTGCCGAAACTCCGGCATCGGGACCGTCGCCGTGTTCTCGGACGCCGACGAGGACAGCCCGCACGTGCGCGACGCCGATGCGGCGGTGCGGTTGCCGGGCAACACCCCCGCCAACACCTATCTACGCGGTGACCTCGTGATCGCCGCTGCTCGATCGGCCGGTGCGGACGCGATCCACCCCGGATACGGTTTCCTCTCCGAGAACGCCGAATTCGCACAGCAGGTGCAGGACGCGGGCTTGGTCTGGATCGGGCCGCCGGTCAAGTCCATCGAGCTCATGGGCTCCAAGGTGGAGTCGAAGAAGATCATGGACGACGCCGGTGTGCCGGTGCTCGCCGAACTCGATCCGGCTGCGGTCACCGAGGCAGACCTGCCCGTTCTGGTGAAAGCCTCCTCGGGTGGTGGTGGTCGCGGAATGCGGGTCGTGCGTGAACTTGCAGACCTGACCACCGAGATCGAAGCCGCCCGAAGGGAAGCGCAGTCCGCCTTCGGTGATCCGACCGTGTTCTGCGAGCGGTACATCGAGACGGGACGGCACATCGAGGTCCAGGTGATGGTGGACCGGCGCGGCGAGGTGTGGGCGGTCGGTGAACGAGAGTGCTCGATTCAGCGCCGACATCAGAAGGTTGTCGAGGAAGCCCCTTCCCCCTTGGTCGAGCGGGTGTCGGGGATGCGCGATCGACTCTTCCGTGCAGCCAGGCTGGCGGCAGAAGCGATCGGTTACGAAGGCGCCGGAACCGTCGAGTTCCTGGCCGACGAGGACGGCAACTTCTTCTTCCTCGAGATGAACACGCGTCTGCAGGTGGAACATCCGGTCACCGAATGCACGACCGGCCTCGATCTGGTCGATCTGCAGATCTCGGTTGCATCGGGATATTCGCTGCCCTCCGAGCAGCCCGAGATCCGGGGGCATTCCATCGAAGTGCGGTTGTACGCCGAGGATCCGGCCGCCAACTGGCAGCCGCAGACGGGAACCGTGCATCGCCTTCACCTGCCCGGTGATGTCACCGAGTTCGGTGTACTCGACAAGAGGGGCGTGCGTCTCGATTCCGGCGTGATCGACGGCAGCGTGGTGGGCGTGCACTACGACCCGATGCTCGCCAAGGTCGTCTCCTTCGCGCCCGACCGCACGCAGGCAGCGAAGCTTCTGGCCACCACTCTGGCCGGAACGAAGCTGCACGGACTCGTCACCAACCGAGACCTCTTGGTGAACGTCCTGCGGCACCCGGCCTTCCTCGCCGGCGACACCGACACCGCCTTCTTCGACACCCACGACCTGACTGTGTTGTCGACGCCGCTGGCATCCGAGCACACCGAGGGGCTCGCGGCACTCGCTGCCGCGCTGGCGGATTCGGCGGCCAACCGCGCCGGCGCACGCGTGGGTGGCGGCTTCCCGAGCGGGTGGCGAAATTTGCCGTCCGCGCCGCAACTCAAGCGCTACACCGCGCCGCGAGGCGGTCACGACGTGCGCTACCGGCTGGACAGGCGCGGTCTCACTGCCGAGGGATACGACGATGTCTCGCTCGTCTCGCACAGCGCCGAACGGGTGGTATTCGATGTCGAGGGTGTTCGGCGGACCTTCGAGGTCTCCCGATACGGCGACAGCGTGTTCGTGGACTCGGCCCTCGGCGGGACGGCGTTGACCGTCGCGCCGAGATTCGTCGACCCGACGACAGAGGTGGCGGCGGGGTCGCTACTGGCACCGATGCCGGGTTCCGTCGTTCGTGTCGCGGCGTCACAGGGCGACGCAGTCGAAGCCGGGCAACCGATCCTGTGGCTCGAGGCGATGAAGATGGAACACACGGTGACGGCACCGGCCGCGGGAGTTCTCACGGAACTCGCTGTGACCGTAGGACAGCAGGTGGAGGTCGGATCCGTGCTCGCGGTGGTCGACGCCGAGGCAGCGCAGATTCAGGAAGAGGCAGACGCATGAGCGGATTCGTGGAAACCGAAGAGCAGACCGAACTCCGCGCGGCGGTGTCGAAGCTCGGCGAACGGTTCAACTATGTCGACTACGTGCTCCCGCGTTCGCGCACGAGCCGGCCGTTGACCGAACTGTGGAACGAAGCGGGCAAGCTGGGGTTTCTCGGCGTGAACCTGCCGGAGGAATACGGCGGCGGGGGAGCGGGGATCTACGAACTCGCGCTCGTGCAGGAAGAACTGGCCGCACACGGCGCGGGACTTCTCCTCGTCGTCGTGTCGCCCGCGATCTGCGGAACGATCATCGGCAAGTACGGCACGGACGAGCAGAAGCAGAAGTGGCTGCCGAGCATCGCCGACGGCTCTTCGATCATGGCCTTCGGCATCACCGAGGCAGATGCGGGTTCCAACTCGCACCAGATCAGCACCACCGCTCGCCGGGACGGCGACGACTGGATCATCCACGGCAGCAAGATCTTCATCTCCGGTGTCGATCAGGCCGACGCCGTGCTCGTCGTCGCCAGGACCGAGGACTCGAAGACGGGCAAGTTGAAGCCGGCCCTGTTCATCGTGCCGACCGACGCCCCCAACTTCGTGAAGCAGCCGATGGAGATGGACATCGTCGAACCGGACACCCAGTTCACGTTGTTTCTCGACGACGTGCGGTTGCCGTCCGATGCACTCGTCGGTGAGGCGGACGCGGCCCTCATGCAGTTGTTCTCCGGGCTCAACCCCGAGCGGATCCTCGGTGCGGCGATGGCCGTGGGGATGGGACGCTACGCGCTCGACGCGGCCACGGCGTTCGCGAAGCAGCGCACGGTATGGAAGACGCCCATCGGTGCGCATCAAGGGCTGTCGCACCCGCTCGCCCAGGTCAAGATCGAACTCGAGCTCGCGAAGCTGATGATGCAGAAGGCCGCGGTGCTCTACGACAGCGGCGACGACTTCGGAGCGGCAGAAGCCGCCAACATGGCGAAATACGCGGCAGCAGAAGCGAGTATCAAGGCACTCGACCAGGCGGTACAGACACACGGTGGCGCGGGGCTGACCAAGGAATACGGTCTGGCCGCCATGCTGGGAGCAGCCCGGATCGCGCGCGTGGCTCCGGTCAGTCGGGAGATGATTCTCAATTTCGTGGCCCAACACTCGCTCGGGCTGCCACGGTCGTACTGACGGAAAGGAGCAGCAGTGGACGCAGAGAACACACCGTACGTTCGCTACGAGGTCGGCGACGGAGCCGCGACGCTCACCCTCGACTCGCCGCACAACCGAAACGCCATCTCGTCCAGGTTGGTGGGCGAACTTCACGAGGGTCTGCGCGCCGCAGCGGCCGACGACGATGTGCGGGTGGTGGTCCTCACCCACAGGGGTGGCACGTTCTGTGCAGGTGCCGATCTCAGCGAGGCGAGCAGTGCGGACGGCGATCCGGCGGATCTCGCTCGGCAGCGCACCCGGCAGATGACCGAGATGCTCAGAGCCGTTGTCGAGCTGCCGAAACCGGTGATCGCTTGCCTGAACGGGCACGTGCGGGCCGGCGGGATGGGGCTCGTCGGGGCCTGCGATCTCGCGATTGCCGGATCCGACAGCACGTTTGCGCTCACCGAGGTACGTCTCGGCCTCGCGGCGTCGATCATCTCGTTGACCGTGCTGCCACGCCTGGACTCGCGAGCCGCGAGCCGCTACTTCCTCACCGGCGAGAAGTTCGGCTACCGGATTGCGGAGGACATCGGCCTGATCACCGTCGCATCCGACGACCCGGCCGAAACCGTGGACGAACTCGTGGACCAGTTCATGCAGGCCTCTCCTCAGGGGCTGGCGGAATCGAAGGCACTGACCACCACGGCCGTCCTCGACGGATTCGACCGGTACGCAGCGGAGCTGGAAGCGCGCTCGGCCCGTCTGTTCGGATCGGAAGAAGCGAGGGAAGGCATGATGGCGTTCTTGCAGAAGCGGCGCCCGAGCTGGGCGCCGTAGACGTCGACCGCATCTCGACACAGCAGGGTCGACCGCAGCAGCAGGAGGACCGAAATGGCACGCGAGCCCAAGCAGGACCGCAGCCGCGCCACGCGTGAGCGCCTGCTGGAGGCGACCGTGGACGCACTGGCGGAACTGGGATGGAGTGCGACCACGGTGGGGATCGTCGCGCAGCGTGCAGGGGTTTCGCGAGGCGCTGCCCAGCACCACTTCCCGACGAGAGAGGACCTCTTCACCGCGGCCCTCGAGATGATGTTCGACGCTCGGATCGAGGAAGCGAAGCGGGAAGCGACCGAACTTCCCACTGGAGCCGGCCGCACCGAGGCAGTCGTGACCCGGCTGGTCGAGTCCTACACCGGCACCCTGTTCAAAGCGGCGCTGCAGGTATGGACCGCCGCCGCCGCGGATCCGGAACTGCGATCGCGCGTGCTGCCTCTCGAAGAACGGTTCGGACGGGTCGCGCACCGAAATGCGGTGGAACAACTCGGCTGTGACGATTCGGACCCGGTCGCCCATCGGCTGGTGCAGGCCACCCTCGACC
The DNA here is from genome assembly GCF_055231055.1 of Rhodococcus huquni. NCBI lineage: Bacteria > Bacillati > Actinomycetota > Actinomycetes > Mycobacteriales > Nocardiaceae > Rhodococcus > Rhodococcus huquni. Next base: position 249,469 of record NZ_JBUYWE010000003.1, on the reverse strand, counting down.
TGGCGCGGGGTCTCGGCCTGGCCGACGTCCTCACCGACGATTCCCGGCGGCGCAGCGAAGTGGTTCGGCAATGGGCCGCGCAACTCGAAGCCTCGCTGGCCCTCCCCGCCGGAGCCTGATCGGTAGAGTCACCGCGCATGGGCAGGAAATGGGGAGCGCTCGTGGCAACCGGATTGGCCGCGGTCCTGACCGGATGCGGTGGGTCCGACGCCACGGAGGCCGACGCACCTGCGGCCCCGGTCCGTCCCGAGGCCACCGAACCCGGGCCCTTCTTTCCCGAATGCGCTGGGATGACGGATCAAGAGGTCGCCGAAGCGTTCGCGATGCCCCCGTTCACTCACGTGACCCGCAACTCCGTCGGCTGCGTCTGGGAAGTCGGCGGTGCGGACGGCCCCAGCGTCACCTACTCCTGGTATCGAGGTAGCCCCATCGGCCGCGAACGTGCGGGGTCGGAACTGATCGGCCGTCCGGCCGAGGACATCGACGTCGGCGGGAATCCCGGCTTCATGGCTTCGGCGGCGAGCTACCTGTGCGAGGTCGGCATCGAGTTCGGAGGCGACTTCGTCCACTGGTCGGTGATGTACGGCAGTTCGCAACCGACCAACGACCCGTGCCAGGTGGCGAGAACGCTCGCCGAGAGAACCGTGGAGCGTGCGCAGTGAGGGCACCGCGTCACCGCGTCGCACGAGCGGTCGCCGCCCTGAGTGTGGTCCTGCTCGCAGTCGGTTGCGGCTCGACGATCGACGGCACACCCCGCGCCGAGGGTGCGTACGACGGCGGCGCCGGTGATCTCGGTGAGTTCACCAATCTGCTCCAGGAGTGCAATGCCGTCGCGGACGACAAGATTGCCGAGGTGGTCGGGGCGGACGGCATCATCCGTGGATTCTTCGGGGCCATCTGCCGCTGGGATGCCGTCGGAGCCTCCGGGACCACCAAGGTGACGTTCGACTGGTTCGAAACTGGCTCTCTCGACACCGAACGCAGCACTGCGGAGCGGCTCGGCTACACGGCCACGGACATCACCGTCCAGGGTCGTCGTGCCCTCCTGATCCAACAGCCCGCGGACCCGGGTTCGTGCAACGTGACGGCAGGCTCGCCGTCCGCCGGAGTGTTCGGCTGGTGGGTGCAGTACGGTGCCGGAGGGGGCGATCCCTGTGGAGCCGCAACCACTCTCGCGGAACTCACACTCGACCTCAGCAGTTGATGCAGGGCCCCGTTGCTGCGCCCTGACGCACCACCCCGCCTTACCACTGCGGGGTTCTTTTGACCTTCCGCCGCGCCGCCGGGTATCGTTGTGGGTCGTGTCCGGCCAGTCCGGGCCGATCTGTGTGCCTAGCGAGGTATTGCCGTGCGCGCGTTCGTGCAGATTCCTGTACGAAACGAGCATCCGGTTGCCTGTGTGGGGGTATGCGACACACCCGGCCGTGGGGTACGCGAACACCGCGTATTGCGAGGTCGAGTGAGGGGCAGCAGCTCTTTTGCCCCAACTGCTAGATCCCTAATTTCAGAACAGCCAAGGTTGCTTGTCTCGAGCAGTCTGTTCAACACGAAGAAAGCCGGTTTATGCCAACCATCAATCAGCTGGTCCGCAAGGGCCGCCGCGACAAGACCGCCAAGGTCAAGACGGCGGCGCTGAAGGGCAGCCCGCAGCGTCGTGGCGTGTGCACCCGCGTGTACACCACCACCCCGAAGAAGCCGAACTCCGCGCTCCGTAAGGTCGCGCGTGTGCGCCTGACCACCTCCGTCGAGGTCACCGCGTACATCCCCGGTGAAGGCCACAACCTGCAGGAGCACTCGATGGTGCTCGTCCGCGGTGGTCGTGTGAAGGACCTCCCGGGTGTGCGCTACAAGATCATCCGTGGCTCGCTCGACACCCAGGGTGTCAAGGGTCGCAAGCAGGCACGCAGCCGCTACGGCGCGAAGAAGGAGAAGAGCTAATGCCACGTAAGGGCCCCGCTCCGAAGCGTCCGCTCATCAACGACCCGGTCTACGGATCGCCGCTGGTGACGCAGCTCGTCAACAAGATCCTCCTCGACGGTAAGAAGTCCACCGCCGAGCGCATCGTGTACCAGGCTCTCGAGCAGGCACGCGAGAAGACCGGCACCGATCCGGTCGTCACGCTCAAGCGCGCACTGGACAACGTCAAGCCCGCCCTCGAGGTGCGCAGCCGCCGTGTCGGTGGCGCCACCTACCAGGTGCCGGTCGAGGTTCGCCCCGGTCGCTCCACCACGCTGGCTCTGCGCTGGCTGGTCACCTTCTCGCGTCAGCGTCGTGAGAAGACCATGGTCGAGCGTCTCGCCAACGAGCTTCTCGATGCCAGCAACGGCCTCGGTGCTGCTGTGAAGCGTCGCGAGGACACGCACAAGATGGCCGAAGCCAACAAGGCGTTCGCCCACTACCGCTGGTGACTACCCGCCGGGCCGAGGGCGTTCGACACCCTCGGCCCGGCGTGGCCGGTCGCAGTGTCGGTCCCGAACATCGGGCCGGCTGACAAAACAAATAGACGTGGCCCTATCCGGGCCGACACGAAACAACGAGTGGGGAAGAATCCTGTGGCACAGGAAGTGCTTACCGACCTGAAAAAGGTTCGCAACATCGGCATCATGGCGCACATCGATGCCGGTAAGACCACTACCACCGAGCGCATCCTCTTCTACACCGGTGTGAACTACAAGATCGGTGAGACCCACGACGGTGCCTCGACCACCGACTGGATGGAGCAGGAGAAGGAACGCGGCATCACGATCACCTCTGCCGCGGTGACCTGCTTCTGGAACGACAACCAGATCAACATCATCGACACCCCCGGCCACGTCGACTTCACGGTCGAGGTCGAGCGTTCGCTCCGCGTCCTCGACGGCGCAGTTGCCGTCTTCGACGGCAAGGAGGGCGTCGAGCCCCAGTCCGAGCAGGTCTGGCGTCAGGCAGCCAAGTACGACGTTCCCCGCATCTGTTTCGTCAACAAGATGGACAAGATGGGCGCGGACTTCTACTTCACCGTGCAGACGATCATCGACCGTCTCGGTGCGAAGCCGCTCGTCCTGCAGATCCCGATCGGTGCCGAGGACAACTTCGACGGCGTCGTCGACCTCGTCGAGATGAAGGCCATCACCTGGCGTGGAACCGTCGCCATCGGCGCGGAGTCCACCATCGAGGAGATCCCCGCCGATCTCGCCGACAAGGCCGCCGAGTACCGCGAGAAGCTGCTCGAGACCGTTGCCGAGTCCGACGAATCCCTCATGGAGAAGTACTTCGCCGGCGAAGAGCTGAGCGTCGAGGAGATCAAGGGCGCCATCCGCAAGATGACGGTCGCCTCCGAGCTCTACCCGGTGCTGTGTGGTTCCGCGTTCAAGAACAAGGGTGTTCAGCCCATGCTCGACGCGGTCATCGACTACCTTCCGGACCCGCTCGACATCGGTGAGGTGCACGGCCACGTTCTCGGAAACGAGGACGAGGAGATCACTCGCAAGCCGAGCAAGGACGAGCCGTTCTCGGCGCTGGCCTTCAAGATTGCTTCGCACCCGTTCTTCGGCAAGCTCACCTTCGTGCGCGTGTACTCCGGCCGTCTCGATCCGGGACAGCAGGTGCTCAACGCCACCAAGGGCAAGAAGGAGCGCATCGGAAAGCTCTTCCAGATGCACGCCAACAAGGAGAACCCGGTCCCCGAGGCCGTCGCAGGCCACATCTACGCGATGATCGGTCTGAAGGACACCACCACCGGTGACACCCTCTGCGATCAGGCAAACCCGGTCGTTCTCGAGTCCATGAGCTTCCCGGACCCGGTCATCCAGGTCTCGATCGAGCCCAAGACCAAGTCCGACCAGGAGAAGCTGGGCGTCGCGATCCAGAAGCTCGCCGAAGAGGACCCGACCTTCTCGGTCGAGCTCGACGACGAGACCGGCCAGACCGTCATCGGCGGCATGGGCGAGCTCCACCTCGACATTCTCGTCGACCGCATGAAGCGCGAGTTCAAGGTCGAGGCCAACGTCGGTAAGCCGCAGGTTGCATACCGCGAGACCATCACCAAGAAGGTCGAGAAGCACGACTTCACCCACAAGAAGCAGACCGGTGGTTCCGGCCAGTTCGCAAAGGTGATCATCGCGCTCGAGCCCTTCATCGGTGAGGACGGCGCCACCTACGAGTTCGAGAACAAGGTCACCGGCGGTCGTATCCCGCGCGAGTACATTCCTTCGGTCGATGCCGGTGCGCAGGACGCGATGCAGTACGGCGTCCTCGCGGGCTACCCGCTCGTGAACCTCAAGATGACGCTCCTCGACGGCGCATACCACGACGTCGACTCGTCGGAAATGGCCTTCAAGGTCGCAGGTTCGCAGGCGCTCAAGGAAGCTGCCCGCAAGGCCGGCGCGGTCATTCTCGAGCCGCTCATGGCTGTCGAGGTCACCACACCCGAGGATTACATGGGTGAAGTGATCGGCGACCTGAACTCCCGCCGTGGTCAGATCCAGGCCATGGAGGAACGCAGTGGTGCCCGTGTCGTGAAGGCGCTGGTTCCGCTCTCGGAGATGTTCGGTTACATCGGAGACCTGCGGTCGAAGACCCAGGGCCGAGCGAACTTCTCCATGGTGTTCGATTCCTACGCAGAGGTTCCCGCGAACGTCTCGAAGGAAATCATCGCCAAGGCGACCGGCGAGTAATCTTTACCTGTTGCCCTTAGCACGACCAAAGTAAAACAACCGCACTGCTGCATACCGCAAGCAACAATCAGTCCAGGAGGACACACAGTGGCGAAGGCGAAGTTCGAGCGGACGAAGCCGCACGTGAACATCGGCACCATCGGTCACGTCGACCACGGCAAGACCACGCTGACGGCGGCTATCACCAAGGTGCTGCACAACGCGTACCCGGATCTCAACGAGGCCTCGGCCTTCGACGAGATCGACAAGGCTCCTGAGGAGAAGGCTCGCGGTATCACGATCAACATCTCGCATGTTGAGTACCAGACCGAGAAGCGCCACTACGCGCACGTCGATGCCCCGGGTCACGCCGACTACATCAAGAACATGATCACCGGTGCTGCCCAGATGGATGGCGCGATCCTCGTGGTTGCCGCTACCGACGGCCCGATGCCCCAGACGCGTGAGCACGTGCTGCTCGCTCGCCAGGTCGGCGTGCCGTACATCCTCGTCGCACTGAACAAGTCCGACATGGTCGACGACGAAGAGATCATCGAGCTCGTCGAGATGGAGGTCCGCGAGCTGCTCGCCGGACAGGACTTCGACGAGGACGCACCGGTCATCAAGGTGTCGGCTCTCAAGGCCCTCGAGGGTGACGAGAAGTGGGGTCAGAGCATCCTCGACCTCATGAACGCTGTCGACGAGTCGATTCCGGACCCGGTCCGCGCAACCGACCAGCCCTTCCTCATGCCCGTCGAGGACGTCTTCACGATCACCGGCCGTGGCACCGTTGTCACGGGTCGTATCGAGCGTGGCGTCATCAACGTCAACGAGGATGTCGAGATCGTCGGCATCAAGGAGAAGGCGACCAAGACCACGATTACGGGCATCGAGATGTTCCGTAAGCTCCTCGACTCGGGCGAGGCCGGCGACAACGTTGGTCTGCTGGTTCGTGGTATCAAGCGTGAAGACGTCGAGCGTGGACAGGTTGTCGTCAAGCCCGGCACCACCACCCCGCACACCGAGTTCGAGGGCCAGGCATACATCCTGTCCAAGGACGAGGGTGGCCGCCACACGCCGTTCTTCAACAACTACCGCCCGCAGTTCTACTTCCGTACCACGGACGTTACGGGCGTTGTGACCCTCCCCGAGGGCACCGAGATGGTCATGCCCGGTGACAACACCGAGATGTCCGTCAAGCTGATCCAGCCTGTCGCCATGGACGAGGGCCTGCGCTTCGCTATTCGCGAGGGTGGCCGTACCGTCGGTGCCGGCAAGGTCACGAAGATCATCGCGTGATCTAGTTTCACCACTGCTCTGTGGCGCTCACTCCTTCGGGAGTGGGCGCCACAGGCGTTTTCGGGGTGTACTCAAATGCTGCGCGGGATGTCCGGCGGGTCGAGATGCAGCCTGACCTGGGTGCAGACGTCTGCACCGTCGAGGCAGCGTGCGACGCGGCGGGCGACGGTCTCGGCGCGCATCGTGAAATGGTCGAGGTCGATTCCGGGCGAAGCAGTGACGACGATGGACAGAGTCGGCAGACCCCGTTCGACGATTCCGTGGCCCCGAGCGTGACGAACGTCGGGATGGTCGCGGAGTTCCTGAGCGACGCTGCGCGCGAGTCGCCGCAGATCGACCGAGAGGATCCCGTTCGTTCTCGGATCGTGGATCTGGGCGGACGGCGAGTGCCTTCGGGTGAAATTGACGTAGAGGACACCGACGCCGAACAGCAGTGCGCCGAGCATCGTGCCCACCAGAACCCAGGTCCACCAGGATTCGTTCGGAAGCGTAGCGACGCGAACGCGGTCGAACGTGGCGACCTTCTCGCGGACGAAGGGGACGCGCGCATCCCAGGCGATCGCCCACGCGCCCGCGCCGAGCAGGACCAGTCCGATGACGAGGGCGATCAAGCGGTTGAACGCCGCGGCGCGGTGGCTCATTTCGTCACCTTCACTCGCAGGGTCGTGGCGTCGCCGAGCAGGTCCAGGTCGCCTTCTACGGCCGAGCGGACTGCAGTTTCGGCATCTGTCTCCTGGCCGCTCTGTCCGTCTGCGGTGGCGCGAACGGTCAGACGCTTGCGCCCGAGAGTGGCGTCGGCATCGATGATGTGCGGGACCGTCAGGGCACGGTTGCTCGCCCGGCGGGCGAGATCGGTGGGACGCAGCCACACGACGGTCTCAGAGCTCTCACGAGAGCGGATCCCTCGGTGGGTTCGTTTTCGTGGAAGGACGCCGCAGACGACGAACAGAACTCCCAGAACGACCGCAGCTACGGCCGCGGGCACGAGCCATTCGGACCAGTGAAGTCGCCCCAGCCATTCGAATGTGTTGCGGATCCACGGTGCTCCCGAGTAGCTGTCGGCCTCGACGAGCAGTTCGCGAGCCGATATCACCGAAAGTGCGAGCGCGAGAACAGCAACAAGACTGGCGACGGGCGCGGCAATGGGTGTGGCGCGCGGCTCGTGTGGGAGAACGGTGGCGGTGTGCGCCTGCACCGTGTCGTCGTCGACACCGGAGTTGTGGGTGACGCGGGTGGTGTCGGCAACGATCACGTGCAGTGAGTGGACGGGGAGACCGGTCATGAACTCGACCTGCTCGTTCACGTCCTGCTGGAGTCGGCTGTCGAGAACGTCCAGACGGCACGGCCATTCGACGCACACGTAGAGGTTGATCGCGACGGCGTTCGCGCCGATCGTCACGTCGGCGCTGGGTAACTCGCGCCGGGGGAATCGAAGCAGTCCGCCGGACTGTCGCACGACACCGGGGACCTGCAGAGCCGTGGTGGTAGCGATTTTGGTGACCACACGTTCCTTGATCACCAGTTGCCCGCGGTCGCCCAGGTCTTCCGTGCTCGCCGCTTCCGGTGTGCTGGTCACAATTGCTTCCTCTGCCTCGCCTGCCCCCGCCGCAACAGTAGTGATATCTCGTCGCATCGGTTCCGGCCATGGGGAGCTAACACTTCTGGTGCCCAGTTTGGTAAGACAGAAACCACATAACTGTGACGACTCCCAGCTTTCCGGGCGGGTGTGGTCAGCGACTCGCCGGTGCGCGAGGGTAACGGATGGGGAATCGGTAGTGCAGCGAACAGTGATCGTGGGAGCCGGACTGGCCGGGTTGCGTACGGCAGAAGAGCTCAGGCGCGCCGGCTTCGAAGGTGAGCTCGTGTTGGTCGGCGGTGAGACGCACCTGCCGTACGACAGGCCGCCGCTGTCCAAAGAGGTGGTGCGCGGCGAACGCGACGACACCACACTCAAGCCCCGCGAGTTCTTCGACGAGGAGAAGATCGAACTTCGTCTCGGCTCACCGGCCATCGGTCTCGACACCGTGACACGCGAACTGAAACTTGGCGACGGCAGCGTCCTCGCCTACCACGAGCTCGTGATCGCCACGGGCCTCACGCCGCGAAAGATCGCCGGTCTTCCCGACCTCGAGGGCGTCCACGTGCTCCGCTCGATAGACGAGAGCCTCGCGTTGCGTGAGGAGCTGGCTCCGGGCAAGCGGGCCCTCATCGTCGGCGCAGGATTCATCGGTTGTGAGCTCGCCTCGAGCATGAACTCGGCCGGTGTTCACGTCTCGCTCGTGGAGCCGCAGTCCGCGCCGCTGGCCTCGGTGCTCGGGCAACAGGTTGGGGACCTGGTGGGCCGTCTGCACACGGAAGCCGGTGTCGACCTCCGCGTCGGCGTCGGCCTCGCGGAATTGCGTGGTGACGGCCGAGTGTCCCGTGCGATCTTGTCCGACGGCAACGAGATCGAGGTCGATGTGGTGGCGATCGGCATCGGCTCGATCCCCGTGACCGAGTGGCTCGCCGGCTCCGGTGTGGACGTCGACAACGGTGTCCTGTGCGACGGAGTAGGCCGAACGAACGTGGCCCACGTGTGGGCGGCAGGTGACGTCGCGGCGTGGCAGGTCGAGGTCGGTGGGCGCAAGCGGGTCGAACACTGGAGCAATGCCGGAGAGCAGGCGAAGATCCTGGCCGGTGCGCTGACGGACACGACGGACCCGGACGCGGCCGTGCAGGTTCCCTACTTCTGGAGCGACCAGTACGGCCTCAAGATCCAGGCCCTCGGAACCGTCGCTGCCGGGGACACCGTGCATGTGATCAAGGACGACGGACGCAAGTTTCTGGCCTACTACGAACGTGACGGTGTCCTCGCCGGGGTCGTCGGGGCAGGGCTGGCCGGCAAGGTCATGAAGATGCGCGCGCAGATCGCGGGAGGAGCCCCTATCGGCGACGCGCTGGAGGCTGCATCGGTGTAGCGGCGGCCGTCACGATAGATTTGTGCGGTGATCGTTGCACTCATCGACTCGGGCCTTGGCATGCTGCCGACGTCGGCGTGGTTACGGAAGCTGCGCCCCGAACTGGATCTGATGCTTGCGATGGACCCGGACGGTGCCCCGTGGGGCCCGAAGCCTACGGAGTGGGTCGTCGAGCGTGTCGTCGGTACGGCGGCGCAGGCGCTCGATCGCGGTGCCGAGGTGATCGTGCTGCCGTGCAACACCGCCAGCGTCAGCGCGTTGCACCACGTACGTGAATTCGTGGGGCCGGATGTGCCGGTGATCGGCACGGTGCCGGCCATCAAGCCGGCGGCGGCAGCGTTTCCCGCAATTGCGGTGTGGGCGACGGCAGCCACCACGGCGAGCCGTTATCAGGCCGATCTCATCGAGCAGTTCAGCAACGGTGCCAGTGTCGTACCGGTTGCGTGCCTCGGGCTGGCGGAGTCGATCGACCGGGGTGAGAAGGAGCGCGTGACCGAGGCGATCGCGTCGGCCGTCGCACGCACGCCGGCGGAGACAGCCGCCGTGGTGCTGGGGTGCACGCATTACCCCTTGGTGATCGACGAGATCGTTGCGGCACTTCCCGATGGCGTGGCGATGTTCGACAGTTCCGAAGCCGTGGCGGCACAGACTCTGCGCCGAATCGACGCCCTCGGCCGCCCCGCGACAGGTGCGGGAACGGTGACGGTGTACCTCAGCGGGCGGCTGGGAGAACTGCCCGCGAGCGCGACCAACTTCGAGGCAGGACGTATCCTCGCGGCACCGTCGTTGCTGTAACCCAGCGGCGTATATGGGGCAGTCTTCAGTGAGACTGTGCGAGCTTGCGCACGGCGTCGGGTACGGGGCGACCGGATTTCGCGCTGGCTGCGACTGCGGCTTTTGCAGCCGCCCTGCGGACCGCGAGACTACGGACGGCGGGGGCGGGCTTCTTCTTCGGTATTGCTGTCGTCATTGCCTGCCTCCTCTGTGCATTCGAGGTCCGAGTCGCCGAGCGCAATCTGCTCGGCAATGACTTGGACGATGTCGGAGTCGCCGCGTGTTGCCAGCTTGGATGCGACTAGCGTCTCCAACACCTTCCAACCGAGTCTAGCCTCGGGATCGGAATCACTGAAGGTGCGCTCGAAGAGTAGGTGAACGCCCCGACATTCACGCCACGTCACCCGAGCTGAACCATTCCGGCAGCGACGACTCGTGCGACGGCGCCGAGTTCGTCCTTGCTGTCGGTCCTCGCAACCGAGAAGGTGGCTGCCACCCAGGCGTTGGCGCAGGCCCGCAAGGTCTCGGGCCGAACTGGGTAGGGGACGCTGGCCTGCAGAATTCGCACGGTCGCATCACGTACGTATGCCCGGAACTGGCGCAGGTGTGCTCGCACCGCTGGCTGTGTCTGCGCCTCACGCCACAAGATGAGACGGAGAAGCGACGTGTGGCGATCGAGCATGTTCAGTGCCGTATCGAGCGCTACGAGACTCTTCGCGGGGTCGCCAGGTGTGACGATCGGGGAGACGTCCGTCATCGGAGTGGTCGGCAGTCGCTCGGTCAGGAGTGCGTGCAGGATCTCGGTTTTGGTCGGAAAGTAGTAGAAGACAAGTCCTTTCGGTACCCCGGCTCGCTTGGCGATGGACGACGTGGGCGTGGCGTCGTAGCCGTCTTGTCCGATCAGTTCTTCCGCGGCGTCGAGAATCAGCTCGCGGGCACTGCCGTCGCGGTCGGCGCGACGGCGGGTGGGGGATCTGGGCACAGCTCGACCTTCTCCCGACATGAGGGACAGGGCGAGGGTCGTTGCCCGCGCCCCGTCCGGCCGATATCGATTTCTCGATGGGGATCAATGACGGGTTGCCAGTCCTCCGTGTCCGTGCATTCGCGAACTCATCGCCGGCAGTCCGGTGACCGCAACAGCTACGGCGAGAACACCTACGACCCATGCTGTCCAGGCCGCACCGCTCATGCCCGAGAAGTCCATGACCCACGGCGAGATGAAGAGCAGTACACCCATGATTCCCATGGCGTATTCGGCCCAACCCATTTCGGGGCGAGCCATGTGGACCAGACCGGACAGTGCCACGAGTGCACCGAGCACGATGAGAGACCACCGGGCAGCATTGTTGGTGTCGAGCCACATCGGGGAGAGCGCCGCGAAGACACCGATCACCACCGCCACAACATCCTGCATTCGACTCCACGACTTCATGTCCAGCCTCCTCGGAACGGATTGTGTCCACTTCGAGTACACGCCTGATCGACCGACCGGTCAATGTTTCGCCCGTTGCATTCGCGTAAAGGTAAATGCAGGTCAACACCCATTTCGTGATGTTGTCGCGCGAGGTCGGTTCGGGTGTCGGGGCGCCGTGGGAAAGTGGTCGAATGACAGCGACAGCCGAAGACGTTCAGCGCGCTCTGGCGGAGCTTGCGGACCCCACGGATGCGAAGAATCTCGCGCGATTCTTCAAGACCGGACCGGGCGAGTACGGCGAGGGGGATGTCTTCATCGGGGTGCGGGTTCCGCAGACGCGCCGTGTGGTGCGCGCGCATACCGAGCTGCCTCCGAACGAGGTGGAGGTGTTGATGGACAGCGACGTTCACGAGCATCGGCTCGCCGGCCTGCTCATCCTGGTGGAGCAGTTCACCGCTGCCGAGAAGGTGCTGGACGACGGCAAGCGCGAGGTAGTAGCGATGCAGTACCTCGATCTGACCGAGCGGGGCCGGGTGAACAATTGGGATCTGGTGGACTCGTCGGCGCCAACGGTGTTGGGCGGCTGGTTCTTCGACCGTCCACGCGACACCGTGCACCGTTTTGCCGATGACGACGACCTGTGGCGACGACGGGTCGCCCTGCTCACCACCTTGGGATTCATTCGGCGAGGAGATGCTTCCACCACGCTCGAAGTGGCCGAAAGTGTGCTGCACGACCGCCGCGATCTCACTCAGAAGGCAACCGGCTGGATGCTCAGAGAAGTCGGTAAGCGGGTGGACCGGGCATTGCTGACCGGCTTTCTCGACCGGTTCGCGGCCGACATGGGCAGAACCGCGCTCACCTATGCGTGCGAACACCTGACGGCGCAGGAGCGCGCTGGCTATCGCGCCATGCGCTGACATTCGAAAGTCACGCTAGATTCGATGACATGACAGCCCCCGCACCTGCTCGTAGCCGTAGTCGTCTCGCGCTGGTCCTCGTGGCAGTCCTCGCCGTGCTCGTTGTCGTCGTGGCCGGGGTGTTGTGGTGGGCGCCGTCGCGGTACCTCCCGTGGGATACCGCCGAGTTTCCCGACGTGGACACCACGTCTCTTTCGCCGCTGCAGGCCGATGTCGTGAGACTGATCGAAGAGGAACACGGCAAGCAACAGCCCGGCACCTTTTACTCCGAGGGAGTCGAAGAGCCGTGGTGCGCGAACTTCGTCAGCTGGGTAATGCGCGAGGCTGGTAGCCCGCTGTCGAATCCCAACTCGGGGAGTTGGCGGATTCCGGGGGTGTACACGCTGCAGGAGTACTACGAATCCGAGTCACGATTCGAACCGGTGGGCAACGGTTACCGGCCGACGGTGGGTGACGTGGTGTTGTACGACAACAGCAGTTGGGTCGGCCAGCACACCAACTTCGTCGTCGCGGTAGACGGCGCGACCGCGACCACCGTCGGCGGCAACGAACTCGGAAAGATTCGCGTTCACACCGTCGACTGGGCAGACGACTCGGCGGTGGTCGGGTTCGGCCGGCTGGTCTGAGTCAGAACTCGATCTTCAGGTGATCCGTCACGGGGTGAGCCTGGCATCCGAGGATGTAGCCCGCCTCGATGTCCTCCGGGTCGAGAATCTCGCTGTTGTCCATCTCCACCTTGCCCTCGAGGACGGTGCAGGCACACGAACCGCACTCGCCCTCCTGGCAGGAGTAGGGAACGTCGAGACCCTTCGCCAACATGATGTCCACCAGTGTCTGCTTGCGAGGCCAGGACATGCTGTGGGTCTCGCCGTCGAGTTCCACCTCCACGGTTGCGGCGTCGGCGGCTTCCTCGTCGGACACCTCGACCACTTCGGCGTCACGGAACGGGTCGCCGGCGAGGGAGTTGAAGACCTCGGCGTGGACCTGGGTGCGCGGCATTCCGGCGTCCGCGAGTGCTTTGTGGATCGTCTCCATGAACGGCGTGGGGCCACACATGAAGGCTTCGTGGCCCAGGTAAGGGGCGACCACGTTGGCCAACTGCTCGGCGCTGGGAAGCCCCTGAAGGGTCTCGATCCAGTGGATGACGACGAGCCTGGACGGGTACTGCTGCGTGAGGGCACGAAGCTCGTCGGCGAAGATGACCGACTTTTCGTCGCGGTTCGCGTAGAGCAGTACGACCTTGCCGGTGCCCTCGGTGAGCGCCGACTTCAGAATCGAGATGACAGGGGTGATCCCGCTGCCCGCGCCGAACAGCAGAAAGTCGTGATCGAACGTTTTGGGGGTGAAGACGCCCGACGGAGGCAGGACCTCGATGGAATCGCCCACATCGAGGTTGTCGCACAGCCAATTGGAGCCGTATCCCTCGACCGTTCGCTTGACGGTGACCTTGGGGGCGTCGTCCGTGAAAGGGGAGCTGGCCAGCGAATAGCACCGCGCCACCGACCCCGTCAGGTCGCTGGGGATGCGCAAGGTCAGGAACTGACCGGGCTTGTACTCGAACTTTTCAGCCAGGTCGGCCGGTACGTCGAAGACGATGGAGTAGGAATCGGGGGTTTCCTCGATCACCTTCGACACGGTGAGCAGCACCGACCGGGAGCTGTGCGGCACCTCGACTGTCGTCATCGCGACTGTGGTCCTCTCGTCTCGCACTGACCGAAGCCAGCGGTAGAACATGTTCTAGTTTCAGCGTAGCAGCAGCAACCCGCTCTCGGTACACCGTAACGATCGGTCGCCGATCGCCGTCTCCCTGTGTGTACGGACCGACGGGAGCCTGCCCGATCGGAGAGTCTGCGTCCGGCGTCCGGGCGGTTTCTGTCGCTAGGGGTGTTGCGCTGCTCGTCGTAGCGCCACAGTGATTCCAGGTGAGACGCCCGTCACATTCGACGGAGATGTACCGCCGATCAAAGAACCGCAGCGAATCGACGAGGAGACGGCGATGGCCATCGAGCTCAACCAGATCTGGGAGTTCCCGATCAAGGAATTCCACCCCCTGCCCCGCGCCAAGCTGGGAGTGGGCGCTCACGACATGATCGGTGTGGAGGCCAAGGAGTTCGGGTTCAAGCGAACCCTCCTCGTGACCACCGGTCTGCGCGGCTCCGGCATCATCGAGGAACTCGTCGGCAAGATCGAATACCAGGGTGTCGAGGTCGTGCTCTTCGACAAAGTGGAATCCAATCCCAAGGACTACAACGTCATGGACGGCGCCGCGCTCTACCAGAAGGAGAAATGCGACAGCGTCATCTCCGTCGGCGGCGGATCGAGCCACGATGCAGCCAAGGGCATCCGCGTCGTCATCGCCCACGACGGTCGCAACATCAACGAGTTCGAGGGTTTCGCCAAGTCCACCAACAAGCAGAACCCGCCACACATCGCCGTGTCCACCACGGCGGGTACTGGCTCGGAGACGTCGTGGGCATACGTCATCACCGACACCTCGGACATGGACAAGCCGCACAAATGGCTCGCCTTCGACGAGGCTTCCACCCCGACGATGGCACTCGACGATCCGCTGCTCTACTACACCTGCCCTCAGCAGTGGACGGCCTTCTGTGGGTTCGACGTTCTGGCTCACGGCGCCGAACCGTATGTGTCACGACTCGACTTCGCACCGTCGCTCGGCAACGCGATCTACTCGATCGAGTTGGTCGCAAAGCATCTGCGTGAGGCCGTGTACGACCCAGGCAACCTCGAAGCCCGCACCGGAATGATGAATGCGCAGTACATCGCAACCCAGGCCTTCAACTCGGGCGGACTCGGTGTGGTGCACTCCATCTCGCACGCGGTGAGCGCCTTCTACGACAGTGCGCACGGCCTCAACAACGCCATCGCCCTGCCCCGAGTGTGGGAGTACAACCTCCCGTCGCGCTACGAGCGCTACGCCCGCATCGCCACCGCGATGGGCGTCGACACCCGAAACATGACCACGGTGCAGGCCGCCGACGCTGCGGTCGAAGCCGCGATCAGACTGTCGAAGGATGTCGGCATCCCCGACAACTTCGGGTCGATCCGTTCCGCCACGTACGACAAGAACCGGATGAACACCGGCAAGTACTCGGGTAAGGGTGACGTCATCAAGGGTGACGAGAAGTCGGTGCTCAAGATCTCCGAGCACATCCAGGACGACTGGTGCACCCCGGGTAACCCGCGTGAGGTGACAGTCGAGTCGATGCTTCCCGTCGTTTCGCACGCGATCAACGAATCGTACTGAGCCAGCGAACACTCGTGTCCGGGGCGGACTGCCTCTGGCTCCGCCCCGGACACGTCTCCACCATTCTTCGATATATACAAGGACGGACGCCCCGAGATGTCTGCACCCCACACCGTTTCCGAACTCGACCCGATCACCTTCGCCGACGGCACGGCGCTGAAGGACGCGTTGTGGGAAGTCGACTACATCGCGGACGACGAGTTCGCCGTGGTCGTTCACCTCTCCACGGTTTTGGAACGGCCCCTTCTGCTCGAGGGGCCCGCCGGTGTCGGCAAGACGGATCTCGCCAAATCGCTCGCCGCGGCTTCTGGGCGCAGACTCGTTCGTCTGCAGTGCTACGAAGGGCTCGACGACAGTCGTGCATTGTACGAGTGGGACTATGCCAAACAGCTTCTGCACGTACAGATGCTGAGGGACCGCATCAGCGAGAAGATGTCCTCGTTCGACGACATCGCGGGCGCCTCTCAGTTTCTTGCCGCTCAAGATTTCGGTTTGTATTCGGAGAAGTTCCTTGCGGTGCGGCCGCTTCTGGACGCGGTGCTGTCACCGGAACCGGTCGTCTTGCTCGTGGACGAGGTGGACCGCACCGAGGAGTCGATGGAAGCCTTGCTTCTCGAGGTGCTGGCCGAACGGCAGGTGACCATCCCGGAGGTAGGAACCTTCACGGCGCGCACCGCACCGTGGGTGGTGTTGACGTCCAACGACACCCGCGAACTCTCACCCGCATTGAAGCGGCGGTGCCTGCACTATCACTTGGGGTATCCGACAGCCGAGCGCGAACGCGAGATCGTTGCGGCCAAGGCGCCCGAGGTGGAGGAAGCTGTCGCCACCGAGGTTGTCGAGCTGGCGCGCACTCTGCGGGAGCTGCCGTTGCGCAAGAGTCCGTCCATCGCCGAGGTCGTCGATGCCGCACGCGCAGCGGTGGTTCTGAATGCGACACTCGGACAGACGCCGGGTTCGGAACAGACGACCAGGGATGTCCTCTTCGCGGCGCTTCTGAAATACACCGGTGACGCAGACCTGGCCCGCGAGAGGTTGGCGGGCAACGGCGAACCGGAATACGAGCTGACCCCGGAACCCGAACTGCGACCGACCAACACGGCTTCGGCATTTCGCGGGCACGGTGGCAGTGAACGAGGCGGAATCGGTATCGGCCGACTGGCGGGTCGTTGACCATGCGGCTCACCCACGCACCGTCGCCGGTCGCATCGCAGATTCTCGATGTGGTGGCTGCCTCGTTCGGCAAGGTTCTGAGGGGGTGCGGTGTCGCAGCTTCGCCCGCCGAGGTGATCGAGGTTCGACGAGTCTTCGCGCTGCTGGGTGTCGGAGATCGAACGGTCGCACGGGCCTCACTTCGTGCCGTGTGCGCGAAGTACTCGTACGAGCAGCCGGCCTTCGATCATGCCTTCGACCAGTTCTTCGGTGCCGTATCTGCTGCAGTTGCCCACGTCCGGGAGCCGTCGCACTCCGAGTCCTCGGACGGGCTACCGGTCTCGCTCGAGGTGGGTGAAGATCCGGGCAACGGAAAATATGCGGACCACAACGACCGGGCCACCGAGATCGGGGATCATTTCGACACCCAGGAGAGGGAGAAAGGCTTCAATCCGCACAAGGACGACGACGATGTCAGCATGGCCGCGAGTGACGCGGCGCTGTCCGTGTCCGCCGAATCGGATTCGGGAAAGCGTGGAGTCGGGTACACGCTCGAGGTCGAACGGGCCGGCACCACCACGGTTGGTGATCTCGCCTCCTCTGTCAGTGCAGTGGTGGCCGGAACCCTGTCCTGGGACGATCCCGCCGCGATCCTGGCGTGGCTCGATTCCTACGACCCCGAATCGGTGTACGCGGACGCGGGGGACGGAGAACGTCTCAGCGCCGCACAATTGGCGAAGCTGGCAGAAGCCGTCGAGGCGTTCGTGGAAGCTCTCGCCGCCGCCCACACACCCGACGGCGTGCAGTCTGACGCGGATCTGCCCGCCGATGCTGCATCCTCCAACGCCCATGCCGAGGTGAATCAGGCTTGCCACGAGGTGTTGCGGAGGATGCGCGGGCCGGTACGTCCGCAACCGCGCGAACGTGCCGCCGGCCGCCTCGACATGCAAAGGACTGTTCGGACGAGCCTTCGGACCGAAGGAGTCCCGTTTCACCTGGTCGTGAAGGCTCAGCGACCGGCGAAGCCGCGTGTCCTGATCTTGGCCGATGTGTCGTTGTCGGTGCGTCCGGTCACGGCATTCACACTCCGATTGGCGCAGGCGATGCACCGTCGCGCGAGTCGGTGCCGTGTGTTGGCCTTCGTGGACAGGCCGGTGGACGTCACGGACACGTTGTGGGCAGCGCAAGGAGACGACGCTCTCGGGGCCGTACTGGCCGATCCGCGTATCGATCTCGAAGCGACCAGCGATTACGGCCGGGTGTTCTCCGAGGTGATGGCCCATCACGACAACGAGGTCAATTCACGTACGTCGGTGCTGGTGGTCGGGGACGGCCGTTGCAATGGCCTTCCGACCGGTATCGACGACTTCACCGCCCTGAGTCGCAAGGTGCACCGTCTGGCATGGATCACCCCCGAGCCGGAACGCTATTGGAAACAGGCCACCTGCTCCATGCCCACCTATTCGCAGGCATGCGATCGTGTGGTTGTCGCACGCGATGCCACCCAGCTTCTGGAACGCGCCGCCGACCTCGGGAGCGCTCTCCGCTGAGCCGCTCACTCACCACCACCCCCTCGACGAATGTCACACCGGTTTTCGTGAGTTGAACGAGTGTGACATTGGTCGAGGGTGGGGATGGGTGACCTGCCCGATCGGGTAGGTGACGACCCTGTCCTTCGGCCGGTGCGAGGGCGAGGGGAGGGCAGTAGGGTCGACGCCACGCTGTAACGTGGATCACAGCATGCTGTGGCCTGCGGGCGTCGAAAGGAGTTGTTTCTTCGGTGTCTGTCGCTCATCCGGATGCGAAGCCTCACGGTGGAGGTGCCGAGCGGCTCGTCAAGTTCCATGCCCCCGAGATCGTGTTCGGTATCGGATCCATGGTGGAGGCCGCTCACGCAGTACTGCGGCTCGGTGGAACCCGCCCCATGCTCGTGACGGACCCGGGACTGATCGAGGCCGGCTGGGCGCGCGAGCTGATCGGATACCTGCGCGAGCAGAATCTGTCGCCTGTGCAGTGGCATCATCTGACCCCCAATCCGAAGGACCACGAGGTCGCCGCCGGACACGACGTGTATCGCGAGAACGAATGTGACGTGCTGATCGCCCTGGGGGGCGGCTCGGTCATCGATGCCACGAAGGGGATCGCAGTGCTCGCTGCCAACGGCGGCAGCATCCTCGACTACGAGGGCGTCGATCAGGCTGCGAGCCCCATCCCGCCACTCGTGATGGTGCCATCCACCTCCGGAACCGGCGCGGACGTGTCGCAGTTCTGCATTGTGACCGACACCGGGCGCGGCACGAAGATCACGATCATCGGGCGTTCACTGGTCCCCGACGTGACCGTGATCGATCCCAGGCTGCTCACGACGATGCCGGAGTGGCTCAACGCGGCAACCGGACTCGACGCCCTCACTCACGGCGTGGAAGCGTTCGTCTCCCTCGCGCACAATCCGTTGACCGATCATCACGCATTGCGGGCCGTGGGGTTGGTGACCGACAATCTCGGCCGCACAATCGAAGACCCGATGGCGCTGGATGCGCGCTCGGTGATGGCGCAGGCAAGTCTCGAGGCGGGCCTGGCCTTCACCAACGCGATTCTCGGTGCGGCACATGCGATGAGTCATCAGGTGGGTGGGCTGCTGGACCTGCCGCACGGCGTCATCAACGGGATTCTCCTGCCGCATGTCATCAGATTCAATTCCCGTACGGACGCGACCCCGTTCGTCGCGGTTGCGTCGACGCTGGGATTGCCCGAGAGTCGCGGCACCGCGGAAGAAGCCGCTCTTGCGGTCGCCGATCGCGTCGAGCGGCTGGCCCGCGAAGTAGGAGTTCCGAAAGGCCTGGGAGAATTGGGGGTTCGTGAAGAGGACTTGACCAGGCTTGCGGAGTTCGCGTTGCGCGACGCCTGCATGTCAACCAATCCCCGAACCGCGACGCAGGAGCAGATGGTCGCGTTGTTCCGGTCAGCGCTGTGAAGAGGTCCGCGAGCATGAACGAGCCGGACCTTTCGATTCTCACCGGACTTCGCTCGGGAAAGCCGACCTTCTATCCGCAGTATCGGGGTGCGGCGGAACGCCTCGAACGGGTCGTGCATGCGCTCGAGCTCATCTCGCGTGCGCTCGTTCGTACCGTGGAGGGTCCGGAGACTTTGATCTGTGCGGTCGCCGAAGCGGCACGCGCTCACCTCGACGCACAGTGGGTGGCGTTCGCCCTTGCGGACGGAAAGCTGTCCGACGCCGGGCCCAGACGCCTGGTACTCGGACCGGACGCGACCCCGTTCCTCGTGGACGACGTGGAGGGCCCGCCGCTACCGGAGTCGGTCTTGACGTGCCTCGAGGACATCCGATGTGCGCGCGCGGGCAGCACGCCGCTCATCGATCCGCATCACGCCTTCGTTCCGATCGTGCTCGAAGGTGGGATGGTCGGCGCATTCGCTGCATGGACCGGCGACCGGCGCACCCTCGACACCACGGACGGTGCGATCTTGAGCATCCTTGCGAGCCAGACCGCTGTGGCGCTGCAGAATTCGGCGCTGTACCAGCGTGGCCAGGTTTTGCTCGAGCGCGCCGAGCATGCATACGCGCAGGCGCGCCGTACGGCCTCGGACCTTGCGGTACGCAACGCGGAACTCGAATCGACGCAGAAGCAGTTGGGTGCGGCACATCGCCACCAGGTTCTCGACGAAGAACGACACAGGATTGCGCGAGAACTACACGACAGCGTGACTCAGGCGGTGCTCTCTGCAGGTATGCAGATCGAAGTGTGTCGCAGCGGGGTGTCCGAATCGGAACGAGGCGAGCGCCTGACTCTTGCGAAGGATCAAACGAGACGCGCGGTCGAGCAATTGCGATCGTCCATCTACGCGCTCAATCAGTCCGAGAGCTCCGAGCGGACGTCGTTCCCCGACATGCTCGAGCAGCTCGCCGTCGTACACATGCCGGACGAACTCGAGGTAGGCGTCCGCGTGGGTGGCACTCCGGTCGACCTCTCCTCGGGGATGGAGCATGCACTTCTTCGGATTGCGGGCGAGGCGCTGTTCAACGCGGCGGCGCACGCACATGCGGCGAGGGCAGTTCTGCGCCTGACGTATTCGCCTGATTCCGTGCTGCTTTCGGTCGCCGACGACGGAGACGGCGACCCGAAGCAGATGCGGGTCGTGCTGAAGGCGGCTGCTCACGCAGACCGCGACGGCCGACATCGCGGCCTCGCGAACATGCAAGCTCGAGCCGTGGAGTTCGGAGGCACCTTCGATGTATCGCGGGCTCGGATCGGTGGGGTCCGGATCGCAGCGCGTCTGCCTCTGCCCGAGATCGGGGACGACCTGCAGGACGACGATGACGAGGTGAGCCGATGAGTGCCGGTGCAGATCTGCGGGACGAACACGAGCCGAACCGGGGCACGAGGGTCGTCCGTATCGTCCTCGTCGACGACCACGCGATCCTGCGTCAAGGGCTCCGGTCGGTACTCGAGCGGGAGCACGACATCGAGGTGCTCGGTGAGGCCTCGACCCGTGAGGAGGCGCTGGACGTTGTTGCGAGAGTGCGACCCGACGTAGTCCTGATGGACCTGAAATTGTCCGCGGCATCCGACTACGAGGGGCTTGCTCTGTGTGAGCAGTTGTCGCAGGCCGACCCGAAAATCGGGCTGTTGGTCCTCACGACGTTTCTGGACGAACAACTCGTCGTCAGGGCCGTGAAGGCGGGTGCGCGTGGTTATGTTGTGAAGGACGTGGACACCACCGAACTGGTGCGTGCCATCCGTACCGTGTCCCGCGGTGAGAGTGCCTTCGATGCACGCAGCGCGTCCGCGATGGTGCGTTCACTCAACGGCCAGGTAGCACCTTACGAGCGACTCACGGACCGTGAACTCGAGGTGCTGCGGCTGTTGGCCGCGGGTCTGTCCAACGCGAAAATTGGTGAGCAACTGTTTATCTCGGCAACGACTGTGAAGTTTCACGTCAGCAATATCATGCGAAAGCTCGGCGTGGGACGGCGTGCCGAGGCCGTGTATGCGGCCAGTAAGCAGGGCCTGATCTAGCCGCCCGCCCCTGACGAATGTCACACCGGTTCACCTGAGTTGAACGTGTGTGACATTGGTCGGGGTCAGCGGGGGCGTTTGGCGCGCCATTCTTCGAGGAGTCTCGGCATCTCGCCTGCGAAGTAGTCGAAGAAGTCGCGCACCTCGGAGATGCGTTCGCCCGCCACGCTGCCCGCTCCCAGTAGTGCGACGCCGTCGGAGGCCACATCGGAGAATTCCGCGAGTGCGCGCTGTTGGGTGATAAACGCATCCGTCCACATGTCGGCGCTCACGCGGTAGTGCTGCCGTCGTGAACCGGGCATGGGCACCCGCTCGACCAGGCTGACCTGAAGCAGGTAGCGCACCGCTCCGGATATTGCAGCCGGGCTGACGTCGAGGCGTGCTGCGAGTTCGCCGGGTGTGACGGTGTCGGCGTCGTCCGTCATCATCGCGGCCCAGACTCTCGCCGGCATGGGAGGAAAGCCCATGGATACGAGAATCATCGACAGTTGCTCGACGAAATGTCGCAGATCGTCAGGATCCGTCGGCTGCGATTCCGGCTGAGTGGTCGAGGTGCTCAAGATCGGTGGTTCCTCCCTGGGAATCTTCTGTATTCTGAATCTTCACACATTAATGAAGTAAGTGTAGTGTCCGAATCATGGTAGCTGCAATTGCGGTAGAAAACCTCGTCAAGACATTCGGACCGACGCGCGCCCTCGATGGCCTCGACCTCGAAGTGACCTCCGGCCAGGTGCACGGATTTCTCGGCCCGAACGGTTCGGGCAAGTCCACGACCATCCGGGTGATCCTCGGATTGTTGCGCTCCGACTCCGGTTCGGTTCGCTTGCTCGGCGGTGATCCATGGCATGACGCGGTCGAACTTCATCGACGCCTCGCCTACGTGCCAGGTGACGTGAATCTGTGGCCCAACCTGACCGGTGGCGAGGCGATCGATCTGCTCGCCGGGCTGCGTGGGGGGCTGGACGAATCTCGTAGACGCGATCTTCTCGAACGCTTCGAGCTGGATCCCACCAAGAAGGCCCGCACCTATTCGAAGGGCAACCGGCAGAAGGTGGCCCTGGTTGCCGCCTTCGCATCCGACGTCGACCTCTACATCCTGGACGAGCCGACCTCCGGTCTCGATCCACTGATGGAATCGGTGTTCCAGGACTGCGTCGAGGAAGCATCCGACGCCGGCCGAACCGTGCTGCTGTCGAGCCACATTCTCGCGGAGGTCGAAGCTCTGTGTGATCGCGTCAGCATCATCAGAGAGGGCCGGACTGTGGAGTCGGGAAGCCTTGCCGAGTTGCGCCACCTGACACGCACTTCGGTGAGCGCGGAGACGGAGAGGCCGGTCGCCGGGCTGGCGGACCTCGGCGGCGTCCACGACGTGCGTGTCGACGGACTACACGCCACCTGTGAGGTGGATACGAGCGAAATCGGAAAGACACTAGAGCATTTGCTGGCCTTCGGTGTGCGCTCGCTGACGTCCACACCACCGACGTTGGAGGAACTGTTCCTCCGGCATTACGGTGACGAACTCGAGCGCGAGGGTCGCAATCACGAGCGAGCCGAACAGGGTGCCTTGTCATGAGTACGGCAACTGTTGCTCGCCCGATGGCATCGTCGCAGGAACCCGGCGGTGCGTTCACGGGCACGTGCCGACTGATCCGATTGGCATTGCGCCGCGACCGAATCCAAATTCCTGTCTGGCTGATTGCGCTCACCGCGTTGATGGCATTCTCCGCATCCAGTGTGATCGGGCTGTATCCGACGGCTGCAGACCTGCACGAGTTCGCGGTGACCACGGCGAAGTCTCCGGTGGCGCTCGCTACCAATGGTCTGATCTCCGGCGACAACGTAGGGGCGGTCACGGCGAGCCAGACGGTCATGCTGGTGTCCATCGCCGCAGCGTTGATGAGCATCCTGATAGTGGTGCGCCATACGAGACAGAACGAGGAGACTGGGCGGGCCGAATTGATCGAAGCTGCCGTCGTGGGACGCAAGGCACTGCTGACGGCAGCACTGACTGTCGCTGTTGTCACCAATCTGGTGCTTGCGGTTCTCGTCGCGGGAGTGCTTGTGGCCCAAGGCTTCGGAACAGGTGGTTCCGCCCTGCTCGGATTGGGTGTGGCTGGTGCCGGCATGGTCTTCGCCACTGTCGCCGCGGTCGCAGCACAGGTCACCGATGGTGCACGCGTTGCGAACGGCGCGAGTGGCGGCATCCTCGGTGCAGCGTTCCTGCTTCGCGCGGTCGGTGACATGTCCGGCAGCGTGTCGGAAGACGGCATTCGCGTCACCGCGGGATGGCCCTCGTGGCTGTCTCCGATCGGGTGGGCGGAACAGACCCGCCCGTACGACGTCGACGCCTGGTGGGTTCTCGGTCTGTTCGTCGCGGCCGCGGCGGCGGGGGTAGCCCTGGCCTTCGTGTTGACCGAAAGGCGCGACGTCGGCTCCGGTCTGTTCGCGACCAGACCGGGGCCGGCCCGCGCCTCGTCGTCGCTACCCACCGTCGTGGGGTCTGCGTGGCGAATCCAGCGCGGAACGCTGCTGTGGTGGGCGTTCGGAATCGGAGTGGTCGCGCTCGCCTACGGCGCGATCGGAGACCAGATCGACGACTTCCTCGGCGAGGGGGACCAGGCTGCCGACCTGATGGCCAAGCTCGGCGGCGGCACCTCGGACATGGTCGATGCCTACTTCGCCGCGATCTTCGGAATGATGGCGATCGGTGTTGCCGCCTACGCGGTGCAATCCCTCCTGCGAATGCGCGGTGAAGAATCGGCAGGACGTCTCGAGGCGGTCCTCGCGACGGCGGTCGGGAAGCCTCGCTGGGTGCTGGCGCACCTTTCTCTTGTCGTCGGCGGCATTGTCGCTCTGCAGGTGCTGACCGGTGTCGCAACAGGATTGGCGTATGGGCTCGTAATAGGCGACCCGCTCGGTGAGATGGGTGACCTGACGGTGGCGGCCCTCGCGTACACGCCGGCCATTCTCGTGGTGGTGGGAGCAGTGGTGCTGCTCTTCGGTGCGGTGCCGGGTCTTAGTTCCGCGTTGTCGTGGGCAGTGCTGGCCATCTGCGTCGTCACCGGCCTGCTCGGGTCTCTGCTCGGGCTACCCGAGGCCGCGCGCGACATCTCCCCGTTCAGCCACATTCCGGCGGTGCCCGCCGCGAGTGTCGAAGCAGCGCCACTGATCTGGCTCACGCTGATCGCAGCAGCACTCGCAATTGCGGGCATCGCGCTGTTTCGTCGTCGGGATCTGTCGACGTAACCGCGACACGTCAATGACGTCAGGGCTTCCCCCGCCGCCGCGATCCGCACCGCGGGTGGTGAAGTCGACATCGCCGACCTACACGCCGAGAACTTCGACCCCCGATTCTCCGAAGTCGATCTTGACCTGTTCCGAGGCAACGCGACTGCGCCGGCCGAGGTGGTCGCCGAGCAGAATCGAATCGATCGTGTAGATCATCTGATTATCGTGTTTCCCGTGTACTGGTGGTCGATGCCCGCACTGCTCAAAGGCTGGATCGACCGCGTCTTCGTCAGCGGGTGGGCGTACGAATTCACCCCCGGAAGCGAATTCGTGAAGAAGTTGGAGCGACTCACCGTCCACCTGATCCCCGTTGCGGGCGACGACGCGGAAAGTTTCGAACGCTACGGTGTGTACGACGCCTTCCGCACGCAGATCGAGCGCGGGATCGTCGAATACTGCGGTGCCACGCTGGGGTCGACGACCTTTGTGCACGAGTCGGACACGAAGAGCCGCGAGACCCTCGCCGCAGAGATCCGTGACCTCGGCGAGAGTGTCGCGAACCGCGTCGCCGGCCTGGCGAGCGCGGCCGCCTGCTGACCGAGATTGCTCGGTCGCGACTGTCGCCTCAGTAGGTGACGCTCGTGTCGATCACGAGCCAGCCGCCGTGGTGGTCGAAGACATCGAACGGGCGTCCGGTACTCGACCCCAGCTGTCGCAGGGCTGCGTTGTCGAATGTCCGAACGTGCCCGTGGCAGGACTGCGCTTCGTCCTCGTACGGGACGGCGACGATCACTTGTTCGCGGGCGATGCGCAGAGCTTCCGACAACACGGCGGCACCCACGCTCGCGTCAACGTGTTCCAAGAGGTGCACAGCGGTCACGGTGTCCGCGCTGCGATCCGGGACGGGCACCTCGGCGGCGTTGCACACGAGAGTGTCGATCGTGAGTCCGAGCCTGGGCGCCACGGCGTCGAGCAGGCGCATCGTGCCGGGGAGGATATCGGTCGCTGTGACCCGAATGCCGTTCTGGGCCAGTCGTAGTGGCAGAAACCCGAAACACGAGCCGAGGTCGAGGACCGATCCCCGCACCAGGCCGGCGGCCTTGTCGTGAATGGGTGCGAAGTCTGCTGAGCCGTCCAACAGCTCCCGCAGTGAGTTGCGGTAGTAGATCTCCCACGAGTCCAACGGTTCGGGCACGGTCGAGCGGACGAGTCCGACCATCGTCGACTCGAACTCGTCCTGGCCGAAGTCGGCGTCTGCGATCGAGGACGTCACTTCGGCGACGAGTCGTTCGCCGAGTTCCTCGGCGCGGAGCGAATGGGTGACCAGTAGTTCGTCGCCCGTGCGGGTGAGGGTGATCGGTCCGCTCTCCACGTGCCTGACGGTGACTCGGCCATGGGTCCACCGGCCTGGCGGGCAGGGGGCAAGTGAATCGAATGCTTCGGGTGTGGTGGAAGTCGTCATCTCGGCACGCTCTCGTCGAGGGTTCGCAAGCCTTCCGACAGCTGCTTCATGCCGGAGGCGAGGAGATCGGTGAGTTCAAGGGTAGCGTCCGCGAGCCACTGTTCGTAGGCGGACATGGCAATACCGAGGAGAAGGTAGCCGACCGTGCGTGGCCCGTGGTCCGTAGGCCGCAGTCCGAGCCGTTCGGCGACATACTCGGCCACCACCGTTCGCCAACCCTCGTACATGACCGACGAATATGCCTGCAGGGTAGGTGTGTTCAGAATCAGGCTCATACGTTTGCGGTGCATGGCAGCTTCGTCCGCAGGAACCGTATTGAAGTGCAAGAGCGCGGACGTCAGTGCGTCGGTCATGGGCATCTCTTCGGGGAGTTCTGAGAGTTCTGCTCGCATCATCGCGAGGTGGCCGTCGAAATCTCCCCATGGAATCGCATTCTTGGAAGGAAAGTAGCGAAACAGGGTGCGGCGTGCGATTCCGGCAACTTCGGCGACTTCGTCGACACTCGTCTCCTCGAACCCCTGGGTGGAGAAGAGCTCGATGGCTACCGTGCTGATCCGGTCCTGCGTAGTGGACGGGCGCCTGCCTACCCGACCGGACGGTTTACGTCGGCTTCTCATGCAAATCTCACCCTCACCCCTGTCATTATGCACTCGATGCCATTATGGTGGTGAATCAAGTCACACAGAGGGTCTGAATATGACCCACGTCCCGTGACTGACGCCAAGGGAAATGCACAGGAGGAACCATGTCGGATCGCGAAAACAACACCGTGGACACCGAACTCGTCGAGGAGTCGCTCGTGGAAGAGGTTTCCATCGACGGCATGTGCGGCGTGTACTGATCGTGTCCACCTCACCTGCTCGCTCGGATACCGCCGAAATCGATCTCGACGTCGGCTGGAAGATCAATCCGCAGGTGGCGCTGCGTCCCGAACCTTTCGGGGCGCTGCTCTACCACTTCGGGACGCGGAAGTTGTCGTTCCTGAAGAACCGCACGATCGTGGCGGTGGTCGAGGCGTTGCCCGACCATTCCGACCTTCGCTCCGCCTTGCAGGCCCAGGGAATCGACGATGCCGGCGTGGCTCGGTATGCGCGTGCATTCGGCACATTGGCCGAGTCGAACATGATCGTTCCCGCCTGACTCTCAGAATCCGTTTCCACCCAACCTCGTAATGGGGACCAGCTATGACTTCAGTGCTCGAACAGCCCGCGAGTCCCGCTCCTGTCGGCCGATTGGTCGATCAGTTCGAGCTCGGACTCGACGCCCCGATCTGCCTCACGTGGGAACTCACGTACGCGTGCAATCTCTCGTGTGTTCACTGCCTGTCCTCGTCGGGCCGGCGTGACCCGAACGAGCTCAGTACCAAGCAGTGCAAGTCGATCATCGACGAACTGCAGCGCATGCAGGTGTTCTACGTGAACATCGGCGGCGGCGAACCCACAGTGCGATCTGACTTCTGGGAACTCGTCGACTACGCGACCGAACATCAGGTGGGAGTGAAGTTTTCCACCAACGGTGTGAAGATCGACAAGAAGGTGGCCGCCAGGCTCGCGGCGAGCGACTACGTCGACGTACAGATTTCCCTCGACGGCGCGACAGCAGAGGTCAACGATGCCGTGCGTGGCCCCGGCTCGTTCGACATGGCGGTGCGGGCACTCGAAAATCTGGCCGAGGCGGGTTTCAAGGACGCGAAGATCTCGATCGTCGTCACTCGGCACAACGTGAGCCAGCTCGACGATTTCAAGGATCTCGCCGACAAGTACGGCGCCACGCTCCGGATCACGCGTTTGCGTCCGTCGGGACGTGGCGCGGACGTGTGGGACGACCTGCATCCCACCCAGGATCAACAGCGCGAGCTGTACAACTGGCTCGTCGCGCGAGGCGAGGGCGTTCTCACCGGTGACTCGTTCTTCCACCTGTCCGCCTACGGCGACGCCCTGCCCGGCCTCAATCTGTGTGGTGCCGGCCGCGTCGTCTGCCTCATCGACCCGGTCGGTGACGTGTATGCCTGCCCGTTCGCGATCCACGACCAGTTCCTCGCCGGAAACATCGTCTCGGATGGTGGATTTCAGGAGGTGTGGCAGCACTCCGATCTTTTCCAGGAGCTGCGGTCGCCGCAAACCGGTGGCGCCTGTGCCAAGTGCGACCACTACGACTCTTGCCGTGGCGGCTGCATGGCAGCCAAGTTCTTCACCGGTCTCCCGATGGACGGTCCCGATCCCGAGTGTGTCCAGGGCTTCGGCGAGAACCTGCTCGCCGACTCGCGGGGCGAGATCCCGAAGTCGAGCGTCGACCACTCGCGAACCGGTAAGCGAAAGACTCCGCGCGCTCCCGTTCCGCTCACGCTCATGACGCGTCCCCCGGCCAAGATCTGTGACGAGAACCCGCTTGCGGGAATGAAGTAGAGGAAATCAGTGATGGGCAACAATGCCTGGTTCGAAACCGTCGCCGAGGCGCAGCGCCGCGCCAAGAAGCGTCTTCCCAAGTCTGTGTACTCGGCGTTGGTGGCGGGGTCCGAGGCCGGCCTCACCACCGACGACAACGTCAAGGCGTTCTCGGAACTCGGATTCGCCCCGCACGTAGCGGGCCTGTCCGACAAGCGCGATCTGTCGACGACAGTCATGGGACAGCCGCTGTCGTTTCCCGTGATGATCTCGCCGACCGGTGTGCAGGCCGTGCATCCCGACGGAGAGGTCGCCGTGGCCAGGGCTGCGGCTGCCCGTGGAATCGCGATGGGCTTGAGCTCGTTCGCGAGCAAGTCCATCGAGGAAGTAACGCAGGCGAATCCACAGACCTTCTTCCAGATGTACTGGGTCGGTAGCCGTGAGGTTCTGGTGCAGCGCATGGAACGTGCTCGTGCAGCCGGTGCGACGGGCCTCATCATGACGCTCGACTGGTCCTTCTCCAACGGCCGTGACTGGGGCAGCCCAGCGATCCCGGAGAAGATGGACCTCAAGGCGATGCTGAAGTTCGCGCCCGAAGGCATCACCCGCCCCAAGTGGCTCATGGAGTTCGCGAGGACCGGCGGGATTCCGGACCTCACCACCCCGAACCTCACCCCGCCCGGAGGTGAGGCTCCCACCTTTTTCGGCGCTTACGGCGAGTGGATGGGAACACCCTTGCCCACGTGGGAGGACGTGCAGTGGTTGCGTGAGCAGTGGGGCGGCCCCTTCATGCTCAAGGGCGTCATGCGGGTCGACGACGCGAAGCGTGCTGTCGATGCCGGTGTCACCGCGATCTCCGTCTCGAACCACGGCGGCAACAACCTCGACGGCACGCCGGCGCCCATCCGGGCGCTCCCCGCGATCGCGGAGGCAGTGGGGGACCAGATCGACGTGACGCTCGACGGCGGTATCCGTCGCGGCAGCGATGTGGTGAAGGCGGTCGCTCTCGGTGCGAAGGCCGTGCTGATCGGTCGCGCATACCTCTGGGGTCTCTCCGCGAACGGCCAGGCCGGAGTCGAGAACGTGCTCGACATCCTGCGTGGTGGTGTCGATTCCGCGCTGCTCGGGCTGGGCCGCTCGTCCATCCACGATCTCGTGGCGTCGGACGTGGTGGTTCCGCCGGGGTTCGAGCGAAGGCTCGGTGTCGAGTCCTGAGCTGACCGACGAGTTCACCCTGGCCGGACGCAATGCACAGTCCAGGGTGCTCTTCGGTCCACACGAGACCAACCTGGGGGATGGGCGCGCGCTGTCCGAGCGGCACGTGGCGTACTACGAACGCAGGGCGCGAGGCGGGGCCGGCATCGTGGTCACCGAGAACGCGTCGGTGCACGAGTCCGATCACCCGTACGAGCGAGCGCCACTCGCCGCGTGCTGCGAGACGGGATGGCGACGCATCGCGGACGCATGTCGACCCCACGGAACGCTCGTTCTCGCCGGACTGACCCACCACGGCATGCAGGGCTCGACGTCGCATTCGCGCTCGGCGTTGTGGGGCCCTTCGAGGGTGGCCGACGTCGAGACTCGTGAGATGCCGATGGTGATGGCGTCACGGGAGATCGACACGATCGTACGAAGTTTCGAGGCGAGCGCGCGCTCGGCGATCGACGCGGGGCTCGATGGGGTGGAGATCGATGCCGGTCCGCGGTCGCTGCTTCGCCAGTTCCATTCCGGTCTCACCAATGTGAGGACGGATAGGTACGGGGTCGACCGCCTCCTCCTGTCCCGCGAGGTTCTCTCGGCGGTGCGTGATGTCCTCGGACCCGACCACGTGGTGTCGCTGCGTCTGAGCTGCGACGAACTCG
Organism: Rhodococcus huquni; assembly: GCF_055231055.1. Classification (NCBI taxonomy): domain Bacteria; kingdom Bacillati; phylum Actinomycetota; class Actinomycetes; order Mycobacteriales; family Nocardiaceae; genus Rhodococcus; species Rhodococcus huquni. The sequence continues at coordinate 219,079 of NZ_JBUYWE010000003.1, read as the reverse complement.
CTCCGTGGGCAGGCGTGACTCCGGAGACGGCGGCAGCGCAGGCAGCCGAGCTGGCACCGTGGCTGGACCTCCTGGTGTTGGTGCGAGGGGGGCCGATGTCCACACACGCCTACCGTCCGGACTTCCACGAACCCGCGGGATTCAACACCGAGCTGTGCGCTCGGATCCGGACTGCCGTGCCCGACACAGTTGCCGTGGCGCTGCAAGGAAGCGTAACGGAACCCGAAGCAGCACAACGAGCACTCGATCGACGGGTCGCCGACGTGGTCGAGATGACGCGAGCCCAGATCGCCGACGCGAGCCTGGTGAACCACATACGTGCAGGGCGCAAACCCCGCCCGTGTGTTCGGTGCAATCAAGCCTGTCTCGTCCGACATCCCCGCAATCCCGTCGTCTCGTGCGCGGTCGATCCGGATGTCGGACACGAGCTCGAAGCGGTCGATTGTCGGCCGGGCAGTGGAGGGGTCTTGGTGGTCGGCGGTGGACCGGCCGGACTCGAGGCGGCACGCGTATTCGCACTGCGCGGCTTCGAGGTGACCGTTGCAGAACGGACGGCCGCAGTCGGCGGCATGGTCCGGACGGCCGGGGTCGCCACGCCGACTCTTCTTCCGATCGTCGAGCATCTCGAAGCGGAGGTTCGTCGACTCGGCGTGACGATTTGGACCGGCACCGAGGTGACCGACGACAACGTCGAGGAACTCGCGCGGGGTGGGCACGTCGTCGTTGCGACGGGCAGCAGGCCCCGGCCACCAGAGTTTCCTGTCGACGGCAGGTATGTCGACGCGGCCGAAGCGCTGGACGGCGTCGATCTGGGGGCGGGTCCGATCGTTGTGTTCGACCCCGTCGGTGGACCGACCGGAACGGCACTGGCCGGATGGTTGAACGACACCGGTCGCGACGTGTCGATCGTTACACCCGACTCCGTCGTGGGGCGAGATCTCGACCGCACCGGAGACCTGGTCGCAGCCAACGGCCGTGCCCAGCGAGCCGGCATCGTTCGGCATCTGGATGCGCGGATCACGGCGCTGCACGAGCCGACCCTGCACGTGGTCGACCGCTTCACAGGCGAACCTCGCTCCATACCGTGTGCGGTTCTCGTCGACTGTTCGCTGCGTCTGCCGGATACGTCGACGGGTATGAACGCCGGTACCCGAGTCGGCGACTGCGTGGCACCCCGCACCGTGCTGGAAGCGATCCGCGAGGGTCGCGACGCGGCACGAGCGGCAACGATTTCGAACACCGAAACCCTTACGAGTCAGGAGAACTGATGGGACAGCTGGACGGTAAAGTCGCGTTCGTCACCGGAGCGGCGCGTGGCCAGGGACGCAACCATGCGATCAGATTCGCGGGGGAAGGTGCCGCGATCATCGCACTCGACGTGTGCGGGCCGGTGTCGGAATACAACACCTACGATGCGGCGACCGCCGAGGACTTGGACGAGACCGTACGTCTGGTCGAGGCCGCGGGCGGTAAGATTCTCGCCAAGAAGGCCGACGTACGCGACAGTGCTGCGATACAGGCCGTCGTGGCCGAGGGGGTCTCGCAGTTCGGGCGGCTCGACATCGTCGTCGCGAATGCCGGCATCTGTAACTGGAACCGATTCTGGGAGATGCCGGACGACCAGTGGGAAACCTTGATCGATGTCAATCTCACCGGAACGTGGAAGACGCTGAAGGCGGCAGTTCCATCGATGATCGAGGCCGGAAACGGCGGATCCATCGTCGTAGTGAGCTCCGTTGCCGGTATCAAGCCGCTGCCGGGTCAGTCGAACTACGCGGCCTCCAAGTTCGGGCTCGTCGGGCTCACCCAGGCAGCCGCCAAGGAACTGGGCGAGTACAAGATCCGGGTCAACTCCATCCACCCGTACGGCGTCAAGACTGCGATGGGTACCGACGCGGGAAGTCTGCAGCTGCTCGAGAAGCATCCGCACTACTTGTCCAGCTTCGGCACGATTCTGACCGACAACCCGCTCGCCGAGGTGGACGACATCACGGACGCGGTGATGTGGTTGGCGGGTGACGGGTCGAGGACGGTAACCGGCAGCCAGTTGGCGATCGACATGGGCAACACCAAGGTGTGACCGAGTACCCGCATCTGCTCTCTGGATTGCGCCTCGGCCCTTTGACACTGCGCAACCGTGTTGTGTTCTGCGCGCATCTCACCAACTACGCCGAGAACGGTTGCCCCTCCGCCCGCCATGTCGACTACTACCGTGCGCGGGCGGCAGGCGGCGCCGGCCTGATCATCACCGAGGAACATTCGGTGCATCCGTCGGATCGGCCGTACGAGAGGATGATCCGCGGATACGACCCGACCGTCGTTCCCGCATATCGCGAGGTGACGGGCGCCGTGCACGCGGAGGGTGGGAAGATCTTCGCTCAGTTGAACCACAACGGTGGCCAGAGTTCCGGCATGTACAGCCGCACCCCGGTTTGGGGCGCGAGCGCCATCCCCGATCCGATGTTCAGGGAGGTGCCCAAGGCGGTCGATGACGCCGAGATCAGGGAGCTGATCGAGGGGTACGCCCGCACTGCGAAACACTGTAGCGAGGGCGGCTTCGACGGGGTCGAGATCCAGGCGTCGCAGGCGTCGATCGTCCGAGGCTTTCTCTCTCAGGCCACCAATCGGCGCTCCGACAGATACGGGGGAGCGCTCCCGAACCGGGCCCGTTTTCTGCTCGAAGTGTGCTCGGCGGTCAGGGCCTCGATCGGTTCGGAGATGGTTCTGGGGGTCCGTATTTCGATCGGAGACTTCGTGTCCGGCGGTATCGAACTCGCCGATGCGGTCGCGGTCTCGGAACTGCTGGAGGCCTCAGGGACCATCGATTACATCAGCACCTCGCTCGGCGTGGCCACCGAGACGCTGAACCTGGTGGAGCCATCGATGGCAACCGCGCCCGGTTACGCGTTGCCGATGGTGAACGCCGTCCGCGACAACGTTGCCCTTCCCGTGATCGGAGTGGGCCGGTTCGACGAACCGGGCGTCGCGGAGCGTGCGTTGGCGGACGGGCACTGCGACCTCGTCGGCATCGTCCGTGGACAGATCGCCGACGCCGAATTCGTGCGTAAGGCTCGAGCGGGTACACCCGACCGAATATCGACGTGCGTTGCGTGCAACCAAGAGTGTTCCGGTCGAGTGGGTTTCGGGCTTCCATTGGGGTGTGCGGTCGACCCGAGCGTGGGGTTGGCCTCTGATCTGCCGATGGCGCGCACACGGGTGATCGCTTCGGACGTGATGATCGTCGGTGGTGGTCCGGCCGGGTTGGAAGCCGCGGTGACCGCTGCCGAGCTCGGACATCGGGTGACCCTGTACGAGCGTCGTGAGGTGCTCGGCGGTCAGCTGCGCGCCGCCGCAAACGCGCCCACCCGTGGGGGGCTGCTGTCGATGGTCACCGACCGCATTGCTGAGTGCGGACGGTTGGGTGTCGAAATTCGTACGGGTGCAGCGGTATCGGTGGAGATGATCAGGACGCAGCAGCCGGATCTGGTCGTGATCGCCACGGGCGCGCGGCCTGCGCGGTCTGTGTGGTCCGCGGGCGTTGTCGAGGTCTCGGACTCGCGTGAGGTTCTCGAAGGGAGTTCGGAGCCGGAAGGTCGTGTCCTCGTGGTCGACGACTTGGGGTTCCATCAGGGCACGGGTGTCGCCGAGTTTCTTGCCGACCGCGGGTGCGACGTGACGATCTGCACGAGCGCGATGGTGGTGGGCCAGGACTTGGGTATCACTCTCGACATCGAGGGTTGGCGCGTCCGCGCGCATCGGAAGCAGATCGAGCGCGTCACCGACACCGTGATCGCAGGCTGTCGATCGGTAGCGACGGGCGTCGAGGTCACCTTCGAGCACCATCCGACCGGGACCAGGCGAGTACAGCGATACGACCACGTCGTCGCTTCGGTACACCCCGAACCCGAGGATAGATTGTGGAATGCACTCTCGAGCAGTGGATTACAATTGGTGCGCGTAGGGGACGTAGTGGCACCCCGGCGGGTGGACGCGGCGGTCCGCGAGGGCCGAGCTGTGTTGACCGGGGTGAGTGCCGCTGTTGGTTTCGGGCGGTCGATAGCATCGACGAATGACTGACGATCGCGAGTTGGCCGGCCTCCGCTGGCCGGACATCGGCCATCCGACGGTCGTCGTTCCCGTCGGCTCGCTCGAGCAACACGGACCTCATCTGCCACTCGATACCGATACTCGGATTGCGGCGGCGGTGTCCGAGAAGCTGGGGGCGCGGTTGGGTAGCGAGGTCACGGTGGCGCCGGCTTTGGCGTACGGGGCCAGTGGTGAACACGAGGGATTTGCCGGGACGATCTCCCTGGGCCACGAGGTGCTGGAGCAGGTTCTCGTCGAATACGGGAGGTCCGCGTGCCGCTGGGCCACTCGCGTTCTCTTCGTCAACGGACATGGCGGCAACGGGCCTGCCCTGGTCAAGGCAGTGTCCTTGCTTCGGTACGAAGGGAGGGATGCTGCATGGTTGCCCTGCGTGTTCCGTGGGGCCGATGCGCACGCAGGTCGGACGGAAACTTCGCTGCTGCTACACCTTTCACCTGGCAAAGTCCTCTTCGATCGAGCGGAAGCAGGAAACGTCACTCCGATTGCGGAGCTGATGCCCCGACTGAGGGAGGGCGGTACCGCCGCAGTGTCGGCCAATGGGGTCCTCGGCGATCCGGCGGGGGCCTCGGCAGACGAGGGGATCGATCTCCTTGAGGGGTTGCTCACGAGTGCCGCAGAAGCTGTTGCCCGGTGGGAACCAGGCCCCGATGGGAGGCTCCGATGACCCGTACAGGCGTACTGCGACCGATTCGGCCAGGAAATCTCGTCGAATGTGCGTCAATTTTCGAGCAAGGGCTGTTATCGCTCGCCGATCCGCTTACGATCGACTGATGCGCCAAGCTCGACTTCCCGATGGATTCGGGATACGTATCGATCCCAAGGTGCGTACCTATTCGGGGGGACGCGTTCTCATCGGTGGTTCACCGACGCGCATGTTGAAGCTCGCCCCCACAGCTGCCGCCATGATCGGCGACGGATACCTCGAGGTCGTCGATCCGCAGTCGGCGGTCGTCGCGCGCAGGCTCCTCGATTCGGGAGTCGCGAACCCGCGCCCCATGAGCACACCGTCACCCAGTGACGTCACGGTCGTCATTCCCGTTCGCGACAACACCGCGGGACTCACCCGACTGCTGTCGGTGCTACGCGGACTCGATGTCATCGTCGTGGACGACGGCTCCGAGGTTCCGGTCGCCGCGTCCGCGTTGTCGGGCGGTCGCTGCCAGGTCACCGTGGTCCGCCACGACCGTTCACGGGGCCCGGCGGCAGCACGAAACACCGGTCTACGCCGCGCTACAAAGCCTTTCGTTGCTTTTCTGGACTCGGACGTCGTGCCGCGAACCGGATGGATCGAGGTCATGCTCGGGCACTTCAGTGACCCGTCCGTCGCTCTGGTTGCGCCGCGCATCGTGGCACTCGAGCCGGATGCCTCGACGTTGGCGCGTTACGAGCACGCTCGTTCCTCGCTCGATCTCGGCCGGAAGGAATCCGCTGTGCAGTCGGGCGGGCCGGTGTCGTACGTCCCCAGCGCTGCCATCATTGCGCAGCGTGAGGTGCTGCAGGAGTTCGGCGGATTCGACGAGACGATGCACGTGGCGGAAGACGTCGACCTGTGCTGGCGTCTGCAGGAGAGCGGCTGGCGACTGCGCTACGAACCGGTGGCGCAGGTGGCGCACGATCATCGTGTGACGTTCGGTGACTGGTTCGGCCGAAAGAAGTTCTACGGAACCGGCGCCGCGCCGCTCGCCGACAGGCATGCGGGGATGGTCCCTCCCGTGTCGATGTCACCGTGGACACTGTTCGCTTGCCTCGCGGCCGCGTCCGGTACTCGCTTCGGTCTGCTCGGCGCCCTGGCAACACTCGTCACGATGCTGCTTCGACTGCGTCGTCTGTTCACCGGACTCGATCAGCCGACTCGCATCGCGGCCGTGCTCACGGCACAAGGATTCGTCGCCGGGATGTGGCAACTCGCATCCGCGATGTGTCGGCACTATTGGCCGATCACGCTCCTCGCCGTTCTCCTGTCGAGTCACATCAGGCGTGTGGCATTGACCCTTGCAGTCGCGGAGGGCGTGGCCGACTGGGTCACTCACCGCGAGCCGGGCGGTCTCGGCCCGGTTCGGCACACCGTGTTCAAGCGGGTGGACGACGTGGCCTACGGAGCCGGGCTGTGGCAAGGCGCCATCGAGGCCCGTGACCTGGAAGCGCTGAAGCCCCGATTGAAGTCATAAGTGGACCGAGTGGCCGACGTCGTGGTGGTCGGCGGGGGATCCGCCGGTTGTGTGGTCGCCGCCCGGTTGTCCGAGGACGCGGGTAGATCGGTCGTCCTGGTCGAGTCCGGGCCTGGTTATGCGTCCTTGGGTGGCTGTCCGGTGCTGGACGCGACGATTCTCGAGGTCGGTCCGGGCAGTCGCTGGGCGAGCCACTACCCGGTGGAACTGGCGAAGGGGTGCCCGGCGGTGGTGCCTCGCGGACGCGTTCTGGGCGGTTCCGGAGCGGTGAACGGCGGCTATTTCGTCAGGGCGCGCGAAGAAGACTTTGCGTCGTGGCCGACATCGTGGTCGTATGCCGACGTTCTCCCGTACTTCGTGCGCTCGGAGCACGACCTGGATTTCTTCGGCCCCGAACACGGAGACGTCGGCCCCGTCCCCGTTGCGCGCCGAACGGCCGCGGAATTCTCCGATATCAGTTCCGCGTTCTTCGCCGCTGCAGTGGAGGCGGGCTACTCGGTGGAGCGGGACAAGAACGGCCACGAGTCATCAGGTGTCGGTCCTGTGCCGTTGAACGTCTCGGGAACAACTAGAATGAGTACTGCTCTTTCGTATCTCTTTCCGGCACTGCACCGTTCGAATCTGCAAGTGCTTTCCGATTCCACCGTTTCTCGCGTGATATTTACCAGCGGAAGAGCTTCGGGTGTCGAGATGATTCGAGACGGCGAGCTCTCGGTCGTTCGTGCCGAGCGCGTCGTGCTCGCGGCGGGCGCAATCGAAACGCCGCTGCTTCTGATGCGGTCGGGCATCGGGAACTTGAAAGAGATTGGAGGTCAGGGTATTACGGGTGTTGTCGACCTTCCCGGTGTGGGACGTTCCTTTACCGACCACCCCGAGTTGTTGGTTCCCATACGTATGTACGAGGATCGATCTCATGGTGGTCGCCACCCTGCTCTCGAGGTAGCCCTGAATGTCGAAGACGTCGAAATAAGGCCCTACGCAGCGAGTTTCAGTCGGCTGGTTCCAGGATCCCTGTCCGACGAGCGGTACGTCGGGGTCGGACTCATGCGAACCGAGAGTCGGGGAAACATACGTATGGTGTCGGCGGATCCGGGTGTCGCTCCCCGGATCGAATATCGCTATCTCGAGTCGGAGACGGACAAGCGGAATCTTCGACGCGGACTCGCCGACACGAAACGCATTCTCGAATCGGCGAGCATGCGGCGAGTTGCCGCGCGGCCGGAGATCGAGGAGACCGACTCGTGGATGCTCGCGCACCTCGCTACCTCGCAGCACTTGTCGAGCACCTGCCGCATGGGGGCCGACACCGATGCTGGCGCAGTCGTGGACGAGCGTTGCCGGGTGAGAGGTGTGAACGGCCTGTACATCGCAGACTCGTCGGCGATGCCGTGCGTGCCCAGCCGGGGGCCGCACGCGACGACGGTGATGCTCGCCGAGCGCGTCGCCGACTTCGTTCGAGCCAACTAGTCCCACCCTGACCAATGTCACACACGTTCTACTGGAGCGAACCGGTGTGACATTGGTCAGGGGTGGGGTTGGCACCTGCCGTTGCGATATGTGATCCCGGTTACAGTAGGTGGGTAATCGTGGAGGTGTGTTCGATGAAGAGTGGGCACGAGCCGGGTGCGCTGGGCAGTGGCAATCCCTGGGTCGCCGTTCGTCCGGGTGAGGATGTCGATGTTCTTCGTCGCCGACTGTCTTCGGCGCACCAGTCGTTCGTCGACCGATCTTCGGGCGGCGACGCGGTACCGCCGGCCGAGGGCCCTCAGCCGGTACGTTCCGTCGTGTTCGACTCGTGGTTGCGTAGTCGGCGCAAGGGGGTGAGCCCGGACGGGCCGGCCGGGTTCGGCGACCTCGGCGACCTCGGGTTGGCGGAGTATCGGGCCACCCATCCCATGTCGCTTGTCGAGCCGGTCGTCCGAAAACTTCTCGTAGAGGATGCTGCCGAGTCCGGTTTGCTGATCGCGATGTCCGACGAACAGGGCCGCCTCCTCAGAGTCGACGGTGACCATTCGGCAAAGGACAGGGCACTCGAGATGAACTTCGTCGAGGGTGCCGACTGGAGTGAAGGCACCGTGGGCACCAATGCGCCGGGTACCGCGCTCGAGGTCGACCACTGCGTGCAGATCTTCGGCGCCGAGCATTTCAGTCGTTCGGTTCACGAGTGGAGTTGCACTGCGGCGCCCGTGCACGACCCCACGACGGGGCTGATCGTCGGGGCAATCGACATCACGGGTGGTCCTCGGGTTGCTGTGCCGGAGGTGCTGTCACTCGTTCGAGCAACGGTCGCCGCCGCCGAGTCCGAACTGCGCCTGCAATTGCTGTCGTCCCCGGCGACGCAGCGAACGGATTCCGCCCGGTTGGAGGTGCTGAGCGGCTCGCGGCCAGTATTGATCGTGGACGGCCTTCGTCGGACGGTGTCGCGCCGTCACGCGGAGATACTGCTGCTGCTGTCCGAATACCCCGAGGGGCTCACATCCGAGCACCTCGCCGTGCTGCTCGACGAAGGGGAGCTGGACTCGGTCACCATTCGCGCCGAGGTGTCGCGTCTGCGAAAGGTGTTCGGCGCAGGAAACATTGCGTCGCGCCCCTATCGGATCGTCACCGTTCTGAACACCGATGTGCGCGACGTGCGCTCTGCCCTCGATCGTGGGGATGTGGGTGCAGCGATGCGAATCTTCGGCGGTCCGGTGTTGCCCGAGTCGTTCGCCCCAGGTGTGGAAGAGGTGCGCGAGGAACTACGCGCCCGAGTCCAGGCGGGGCTGCTCCGCCAAGGTGATCAGCGACTGCTGGCGAAATGGACGACGTCGGTCCACGGCCGTTCAGATCCGGTGGCGTGGCAGGCGTACCTCGCCGGCCTCGACCCCGCTTCCCCGCTGTACTCGCAGGTACAAGCGCGCGTCGACCTGTTCGATCACGAGCTGCGCTGACCCCTACCCCCGACCAATGTCACACCGGTTCGCGTGAGCTGAACGTGTGTGACATTGGTCAGGCGGAGGCGACGCAACGTAGTTGCAACGTTGCACCCCCTAGTGTTCTGGATCACACCCCTTCCGGGGAGAATCAGATACGAGGGAGCTAATCGATGGCTGTGTTTGCACGTCCCGGTACAGCGGACGCCAAGATGTCGTTCCAGTCGCGCTACGACAACTGGATCGGCGGCGAATGGGTGGCGCCGGTGAAGGGTCAGTACTTCGAGAATCCGACACCGGTCACCGGCGAGAACTTCTGCGATGTCGCCCGATCGACGTCGGAGGACATCGAGCTTGCGCTGGATGCCGCGCACGCAGCGGCGCCGGGATGGGGCAAGACGTCCGTCGCCGAGCGCGCCGTCATCCTCAACAAGATCGCCGACCGCATCGAGGAGAACCTCGAGTCGATTGCGTTGGCGGAGTCCTGGGACAACGGCAAACCGATTCGCGAGACGCTGAACGCCGATATTCCCCTCGCTGTCGACCACTTCCGCTACTTCGCGGGTGCCATTCGTGCACAGGAGGGCTCGCTGTCCGAGATCAACTCGGACACGGTTGCATACCACTTCCACGAGCCGCTGGGAGTCGTCGGTCAGATCATTCCGTGGAACTTCCCGATCCTGATGGCGGTATGGAAGCTCGCGCCGGCTCTGGCCGCGGGCAACGCCATCGTTCTCAAGCCGGCCGAGCAGACGCCGGCCTCGATTCTGTATCTGATCTCGGTCATCGGCGATCTGCTCCCGCCGGGAGTGCTCAACATCGTGAACGGTTTCGGTGTCGAGGCGGGCAAGCCACTCGCATCCAGTCCGCGCATCAAGAAGATCGCGTTCACCGGCGAGACCACGACCGGTCGCCTGATCATGCAGTACGCCTCGCAGAATCTGATTCCGGTGACTCTGGAACTCGGTGGCAAGAGCCCCAACGTGTTCTTCTCCGATGTACTTTCGGCGAACGACGACTTCCAGGACAAGGCGCTCGAAGGCTTCACGATGTTCGCCCTCAACCAGGGTGAAGTGTGCACGTGCCCCTCGCGTTCGCTGATCCAGGAGGACATCTTCGACGAGTTCCTCGCGATGGCCGCAGTTCGCACCAAGGCCGTTCGTCAGGGTGACCCGCTCGACACGGAGACCATGATCGGCGCCCAGGCCAGCAACGATCAGCTCGAGAAGATCCTCTCGTACATCGAGATCGGAAAGGGCGAGGGCGCCAAGATCGTCACCGGTGGTGAGCGCGCCGATCTCGGTGGCGACCTCTCCGGCGGCTACTACGTCCAGCCGACGATCTTCACCGGCAAGAACAACATGCGAATCTTCCAGGAGGAGATCTTCGGCCCGGTCGTCTCCGTGACGTCCTTCAAGGATTACGAGCAGGCAATCGAGATCGCCAACGACACGCTGTACGGCCTCGGCGCAGGTGTCTGGTCGCGTGACGGGAGCACCGCCTACCGCGCCGGCCGCGACATTCAAGCCGGCCGCGTGTGGACCAATACGTATCACCAGTACCCCGCGCATTCGGCGTTCGGCGGCTACAAGCAGTCGGGCATCGGACGCGAGAACCACCTGATGATGCTCGACCACTACCAGCAGACCAAGAACCTTCTCGTGAGCTACGCACCGAAGGCTCAGGGGTTCTTCTGATGAATCCAGGCGCAGACGTGCCACTGCGCCTCCTGGCAACCGCGGGGGCGGCGGAGCTTCTCCGCCGCCTTCGCGGTCTCCACGGCGCCCTGATGATGCACCAGTCCGGCGGATGCTGCGACGGCTCGGCGCCGATGTGTTACCCGGACGGCGAGTTCATCGTCGGCGATCGAGATGTCCTCCTCGGAGTACTCGACCTCCGACTGGCGGCGGGAGAAGTTCCGACCGACCTTCCGGAGGGCGACGACGCGGTGACCGTGTGGATATCGGGATCGCAATTCGATGCCTGGAAACACACGTGCCTGGTCCTCGACGTCGTTCCGGGCAGAGGTTCCGGGTTCAGCCTCGAAAGCCCCGAGGGGATGCGCTTCCTCAGTCGTGCACGCGCATTCACAGCCGACGAGAACGCCGCCCTTGCGGCGGAGCGCCCTTTGACGGGGCAGGACTGGGAGAACGGCGAACGGCCGGTCCCGCCCGCAACCCCACCGATTGTGATGGAAGCAGTCGAGGCGTGCCCTGTCCCGGGCGCCTCGTCCAGCGCGTCGCCGAAAGATTTGTAACTGCGCCGCAATCTGGTGCCCCACCCCCGCAACACCACACCAATACCGTGCCTCTCGGGCCACGGCGATGCGCCGTGGCCCGGCCCGAGTATCCAATGACAAGAGGCTCGACATGACTCTCGAGAAGCCCACCGCCGCGGAGTCTCACGGTTCACCACAGCACGGCGAACACAATCGCAGCACAGAATTTCACGACGAAGACGCCGACTACCTCGAGAAGCGCACGCTCAGAAAGGGCTCGGCGGGTTGGGTGCTGCTCGCCGGCCTCGGCGTCAGCTATGTCGTCTCGGGTGACTACGCCGGCTGGAACAACGGCCTGGCAGAGGGTGGATTCGGTGGCCTGCTGACAGCGGGTGTCGTCATCGCCGGCATGTATCTCGCGATGGTCCTCGGCATGGCGGAGATGTCGTCGGCGCTACCTGCCGCGGGCGGCGGTTACACCTTCGCTCGTCGCGCACTCGGTCCGTGGGGCGGGTTCGCCACGGGCACGGCCATTCTCATCGAGTACGCCATCGCACCGGCGGCCATCGCCACCTTCATCGGCAGTTATGTCGAATCGTTGAACCTGTTGGGGATCTCGGACGGTTGGTGGGTGTACCTGGCGGTGTATGCCATCTTCATCGGTATTCACTTGACGGGTGCGGGCGAGGCTCTCAAAGCGATGTTCGTCATCACCGCGATCGCGCTCGTAGGACTCGTCGTCTTCGCCGTCTCGGCGGTCGGTCTGTTCGATGTCGGAAATCTGTCCGACATCACGCCCACCGATGCCGCGGGCGCCTCGTCCTTCCTGCCCTTCGGGCTGATGGGGATCTGGGCGGCCGTGCCGTTCGCGATCTGGTTCTTCCTCGCCGTCGAGGGCGTACCCCTTGCCGCGGAGGAGGCGCGGAACCCCGAGAAGAACGTCCCGAAGGGGATCATCGTCAGCATGCTCGTGCTCGTCGTGACGGGTGCGTCGGTGTTGTTGCTCGCCACCGGCGCGCTGGGCGCCGACGCACTCTCCGCGTCGGGCAACCCGCTCGTAGAGGCCCTCGGCGACAGCAGCACTGCGAAGGTCGTCAATTACATCGGCCTTGCGGGCCTGGTGGCGAGCTTCTTCTCGATCATGTACGCATACTCGCGTCAGACATTCGCACTGTCACGGGCCGGCTACCTGCCGAAGAGTCTGTCCGTCACCAACTCTCGAAAGGCGCCCGTCCTGGCGCTGATCGTGCCCGGCGTGATCGGGTTCGCACTTTCTCTCACCGGTGAGGGCGCGATGTTGCTGAACATGGCGGTATTCGGTGCCGCCGTCAGCTATGTGCTGATGATGGTGAGTCACATCGTGCTCCGCCGACGCGAACCCGGGATGCGTCGGCCGTACCGGACTCCGGGCGGTATCGCGACGACGTCGTTCGCGCTCGTCGTCGCGGCTGTGGCCGTGGTCGCCACTTTCCTCGTCGACCCCATCGCCGCACTGTGGACATCTCTCGCCTTCGGCGGCTTCATGCTCTACTTCGCCGTGTACAGCCGTCACCACCTCGTTGCCAACTCGCCGGACGAAGAGTTTGCTGTATTGGCAGAGGCGGAGGACGAACTCGAATGACGACCTTTCACAAGCAGGTGCGCGGAGTGAACCACACTTTCGACGGTGTGGTGGATCTGCTCGCCAAGGCGACGCCCGCGCGCAGCGGCGACGAACTCGCAGGGTGCGCCGCCCATTCCGACGCCGAACGGGCGGCGGCACAGTGGGCGCTCGCCGACGTTCCCCTCACCGCTTTCCTGAACGATCTGGTGGTGCCCTACGAGGACGACGAGGTCACGCGCCTGATCATCGACACTCACGACAAGGCTGCCTTTCAGGCGGTATCGCACCTGACTGTCGGTGGATTGCGGGATTGGTTGCTCGCGGTTGCGGTCGACCCGAACGCCGCGCACATACTGCGTTCTGTGGCGCCTGGGTTGACCCCGGAGATGGTCGCCGCAGCCAGCAAGATCATGCGGAACCAGGATCTGATCGCGGTGGCTCGGGCTGTCACGGTGACTGCCGGCTTCCGGACGACGATCGGGTTGCCGGGACGGGTGGCGACGCGGCTGCAACCGAACCACCCGACCGACGACCCTCGGGGCATCGCGGCAGCGACTTTGGACGGGCTACTGCTGGGCTGTGGTGACGCAGTGATCGGGATCAATCCGGCGACCGATTCGCCGCAGGTGACAGCGGATCTACTGCATCTACTCGACGACGTGCGGCGGCGTTACGACATTCCCGCGCAGTCGTGCGTGCTGTCGCACGTGACGACGACGATGGAACTGATCGAGTCGGGTGCCCCGGTGGATCTTGTATTCCAGTCCATAGCCGGGACGCAGGGGGCCAATGCCGGTTTCGGCGTCGACGTCGCCCTGCTTCGTGAGGCGAACGCGGCCGGTCGATCGCTCGAGCGAGGGACTGTCGGCGACAACGTCATGTACCTCGAAACCGGTCAGGGTTCGGCTCTCAGTTCCGGCGCGCATCTGGGTACGGGTGGTCGTCCCGTGGACCAGCAGACTCTCGAAGCGCGCGCCTACGGTCTCGCACGCGATCTCGAACCGCTCCTCGTCAACACGGTCGTCGGGTTCATCGGGCCCGAGTATCTGTTCGACGGCAAGCAGATCGTTCGCGCCGGGCTCGAGGACCACTTCTGCGGCAAGCTTCTCGGTCTGCCGATGGGCGTCGACGTCTGCTATACCAACCACGCCGAAGCGGACCAGGACGACATGGACTCGCTGCTCACACTTCTGGGGGTCGCGGGGACTGCGTTCGTGATCACCGTGCCGGGGGCGGACGACGTGATGCTCGGCTATCAGAGCCTGTCGTTTCACGATGCGCTCTACGTGCGGCAGGTGCTCGGACTACGGCCCGCCCCCGAGTTCGAGGAATGGTTGCGCAGACTCGGCATGGTGGGCCCGAACGGCCGGATCGTTCCCGTGGATGCTGCCTCGTCGCCGTTGCACGAGCTGACGGTGACACCGTGACGGACCGACTGCCGGAAGAAGCGTTCTGGAACGATCTACGCCGCAGCACACAGTCGCGCATCGGTCTGGGGCGCACGGGCGATTCGTTGCCGACGTCGCGTGTCCTCGAGTTCAAAGCAGCCCACGCCGCCGCACGGGATGCGGTGCACCAGCCGTTGGATGTTCGAGCACTGAGCGAACGCGTGGAGGCCGTGGGAATCGGCGTTCCGGTCGCGGTCTCGAGCCGTGCGACGGACCGAAGCAAGTACCTGCGTCGGCCCGACCTGGGGCGGCTGCCGACGGATCTCACCCGGGTTCAGGCCGGCGACGCCGAGGTGGGTTTCGTGCTCGCCGACGGACTTTCGCCCCTTGCGCTCGCGGAGCACGGTGCGCCGTTGCTCACCGCACTGGTGGACGAGCTGTCCGATCACTACACGCTGGCGCCACCGGTCATTGCCACCCAGGCCCGAGTGGCTCTGGGGGATCACATCGCGGAGGCGATGGGCGTGCGCACGCTCGTCCTACTGATCGGGGAGCGGCCGGGACTGTCCGTCGCCGACAGCCTGGGCATCTATCTGACGCACCTGCCGCGTCCCGGCCGGGCGGACTCCGATCGCAATTGCATCTCCAACATTCATCCGCCGGAAGGTCTCGGATATGGACGGGCCGCTCGAACCGCGGCGGGGCTCCTCGCCGGCGCGCGGCGTCTGGGCAGGTCGGGTGTGGCATTGAAGGACACCTCCCGCGTCGACGAACTCTCGGACCGGGCCGACATTCTGGAGCCCTGATGGTGTTCGATAGCTCTGAGAGAACCGTCGAATATCACCAGGAGAGATCAATGGCCTTCGCAGGCAATGTGGACGAGCTCGCGCTGCTGCAAGCGGTGCGACTGAAGGAGCAGGTCGGTGCGACCGTGCTCGCAGAACATCTCGGTGTGAGTGCTTCGTCAGGTCAGGCCGCCTACGACGCCCTCGTCACGCAGAACAAGGCCGAGGAGGTCGCCGACCGGAAGATCGCGCTCACCGCGGCCGGTCTGAAGGAACTCGAAGACCAACTCGACGCGGAGCGTGTCTCCATCGACGAGGATTCGATCGCCGAGGTGTACGAGCGCTTCGAGCCGCTGCACGAGCAGTTCGTGGAAGTTGTCGAGGAGGCGGACGTTCCCGGGCTGAAAGCGTTGGACGCGAAGGCCGCCGACGTGTTCGACGACCTCTCCGCATTCGTGCCTCGGCTGTCGCGCTACCAGGACCTGTTCGCCGATGCGCTCGCCAAGGTGGACGCCGGCGACACCAAGTGGATCGCCGAACCGGTGATCGACTCGTACGCGACGGTGTGGAACGAACTTCGCCAGGAAATGGTCGCGCTCACGCCCGTGAGCGGTTAGCGAGTCCCTGGACTCGCAGGCCGCTCACAGGGGCGTAGCCCCATTCGGGGGTGGCGCACCAGTGATGCAGGTCACTACCGTTCTCTTCGGCCCCGCAATTCGCCGAGAAGAGGACGCAAGATGAGTGCACCACTACCCAGTTACACTTCCGGAGTTTGGGATGCCCCGATGCTCGGCGACACCATCGGGGACAACCTGGACCGCACGGTCGCGGCCCACGGTGGTCGCGACGCCCTCGTCGATCACCAGAGTGGACGACGTTGGACGTACGACGAGTTCGCCCGGCAAGTCGACGCGTTGGCGGCCGGCTTGATCGGTGCCGGTGTCGCGAAGGGTGACCGCGTCGGCATCTGGGCACCCAACTGCCCCGAGTGGACCTTCGTTCAGTACGCGACCGCGAAGATCGGTGCCGTCCTCGTCAACATCAACCCGGCGTATCGCGAACACGAACTGAAATACGTGCTCGGGCAGTCGGGGATCGGTCACCTGGTGTCCGCGCCGCGATTCAAGACGTCCGACTACGCGGGCATGATCGCGGCGGTCCGGCCCGCGTGCCCCGGGCTGCGGTCGGTCGTTCTGCTCGAATCGGACGAGTGGGAGTCGTTGTTCACCGACGGCGCGGCGGCGCTTGCCGGGGACCCGGACCTCGTGCGCCGGGCTCAGCGGACGCTGTCCGCCGACGATCCGATCAACATCCAGTACACGTCCGGCACCACCGGGTTCCCCAAGGGGGCCACGCTCAGCCACCACAACATCCTCAACAACGGGTATTTCGTAGGGGAGTTGTGCCACTACACAGAGGAAGACCGCATCTGCATCCCGGTGCCCTTCTACCACTGCTTCGGGATGGTCATGGGAAACCTCGCGGCCACCACTCACGGTGCGGCCATGGTGATTCCGGGCGCCTCCTTCGATCCGAAAGATGCGCTCGCGGCGGTGGCGGCAGAGCGGTGCACGTCGCTCTACGGGGTCCCGACGATGTTCATCGCCGAACTCGCGCTCCCGGAGTTCGACTCCTACGATCTCTCGAGTCTGCGCACCGGGATCATGGCCGGCTCGCCGTGCCCTGTCGAGGTGATGAAGCAGGTCATCGATCGCATGGGAATGTCCGAGGTATCCATCTGTTACGGCATGACCGAGACGTCCCCGGTCTCCCTCCAGACGCGTTCGGACGACACCATCGACCAGCGAGTATCGACCGTGGGCCGGGTGGGCCCGCATCTCGAGGTCAAGATCGTAGATCCGGTGTCGGGTCTGACGGTGTCACGTGGCGAGCCCGGCGAGCTGTGCACGCGCGGCTACTCGGTGATGTTGGGCTACTGGGAGAACGAGGAGAAGACCGCCGAGGCCATCGATTCCGCACGGTGGATGCACACCGGCGACATCGGAGTGATGGACGACGACGGCTACGTCGCCATCACCGGCCGGATCAAGGACATGGTCATTCGCGGCGGTGAAAACGTGTACCCCCGCGAGATCGAGGAGTTCCTCTACACGCACCCGGACATCCTCGACGCTCAGGTCATCGGAGTTCCCGATGCGAAGTACGGCGAGGAACTCATGGCGTGGGTTCGGATGAAGGAAGGTGTCGCCCCCATCGACGCCGATACCCTGCGTGACTTCTGCACCGGCAAACTCGCGCATTACAAGATTCCGCGCTACGTGCACGTCGTGGACGAGTTCCCGATGACGGTGACGGGGAAGGTGCGCAAGGTCGAGATGCGCGAGAAATCTCTCGATCTCATCGGAGGGGCCTGAGAGTCGTCGGCCCTTGTCGTAACAGCTGAGGGCGCACGTTCGATTCATCGGTGTACGGATTGTCACATTCCTCGGAAGGATTGAAGATGACACGGATGACGCGAACAGCGGCCGTTGCCGCGCGGATCACCGTCGCTGCTGCGACCGTGCTCGGCTTCGGCGCGGCGATCGGCACGGGGGTGGCCCAGGCTGCGCCGCAGGATTGTGCGATCACGCGTGACCTCGTCAGTGCGACGGCAACGTGCCATGACGTGGATGCGCCTCCTCGCCGGGAGTACACCGTGGTCACCGAGTGCTTCGGGCTGCATTTCGTTCCGAACATGTTCCCGATCATGGCGATCGGCCCGTACCGGGGTTCGTGGGGCGGTTCCTTCAGTCCCGTGGGGCAGGGATCGTCTTCGTGCCTCGACGGCACCAGTCTCGGGACCCTGACGAATGCCTACGTCTCGGTATACGTCGAGTAATCGAGTACCTGGAACGGGGCTGTGAACACATCTACGGTGTCGTTTCGCAATCCAATTGCTGTTGCGACGGTGAACCGTTCGGCAACAATATGTACAAGCGCACGCAAAAATGGCCCGAATAGGGTTATGTTCAACCGGAGAGCGGGAATGTCCGCTCCTACGTTCGAATGAATGCGTGGAGAGGAGAGCCATGATCGGCAGCATTATCGGCACGATCATCTTCGGTGCGATCATCGGTGTGCTCGCACGTCTGGTGATCCCCGGCAAACAGGCCATGGGATGGGTCATCACCGTGGTTCTGGGTATTGCCGGTGCACTGATCGGTTACTGGGTCTGGGAAGGCCTGCTGGACAAGGGCGACACCGGCGGAATCGACTGGATCCGTTGGATCATCAGTATTGCCGCTGCGGCCGTGCTCACCCTCGGCTACACAGCTCTCACCAGTAAGAAGGCTTGACCCGCGAGATGTGAATCTCGATCCACCACGGCAGAAGCCCCGTTCGATCCGAACGGGGCTTCTCCCGTGTGTGGGCAGGGGCGCATGCCCGGTTCAGGAAGGGGCAAGTGCGGCAAGGCTCATGGCCCGCAGGACTCGGCGCGTGTCCGCCGGTGTAGACGGATTCGCGCTGTGCGGTGTGGAGTTCATGAGACCGAATATCGCGTGAGCTCTGGTGCGAGCGTCCTTTTCGCCGAGTTCGGTGTCGAGATCGACGAGAATCCGCACCCACGTCTCGACGTATTGCCGCTGAGTAAGGCGCACTCGACGCCTGGCGTCGTCGGGTAGCGATTGCAGATCGCGGTCCTGAATACGAATGAGGTCCGGTTCTGTGAGCGTGAAGTCGAGGTGAAAGTCGACGAGACGTTCCAGCGCGAGGCGCGATGTCGACGCCTCCGACACGACGGCGGTGCCACCATCCAGGAGTCGCTGACTGATCCCGACGAGTAGTTCGACCAACACGGCGTCCTTGTTGGGGAAGTGGCGGTAGACGGCGGGGCCGCTGATGCCGACGGCCGATCCGAGATCCTCCAGACGGACGCCCAGAAAGCCGCGTTCGGCAATGAGGCGCGCCGCTGCCTGCAGTAGCTGTCGCCGACGGTCGGCCTTGAGAAGGCTGCGCCTGGTCGGCGACTCAGGTCCGGTCATGGCAGTCACCTTCTGTCGGTCGTGTGATCTGGACAACTCAGTTAATCACAGTTATCTTGATTTCAGTTATTCAACATTAACCAATGGCAAGGGTGGCGGTATGACTGTTCGTGAGACGAACCGGGCCGAACACACACGGCTGGTCACAGAGTTGCGCGACAAGCTGAGCGTCGCTGCGCTCGGTGGCAGCGAGAAGTCCCGAGACCGTCACGTGAGCCGAGGAAAGCTGCTCCCACGCGACCGAGTCGACGCGCTGCTGGATCCGGGCAGCCCCTTCCTCGAGATCGCTCCGCTGGCCGCGAACGGCATGTACGACGACGAGTCCCCCGGCGCGGGCGTGATCGCGGGCGTCGGGCGGGTATCGGGACGTGAATGCGTCATCGTCGCCAACGACGCCACCGTGAAGGGCGGCACCTACTACCCGATGACCGTCAAGAAGCATCTCCGTGCGCAGGAGATCGCTCTGCAGAACCGGCTTCCATGCCTGTACCTGGTCGACTCGGGCGGCGCCTTTCTGCCGCGCCAGGACGAGGTGTTCCCGGACCGCGAGCACTTCGGACGCATCTTCTACAACCAGGCCACCATGAGTGCACAGGGGATCCCGCAGATCGCGGCGGTGCTCGGATCGTGCACGGCCGGTGGCGCGTACGTGCCGGCCATGAGTGACGAGGCCGTGATCGTGCGCAATCAGGGCACCATCTTCCTCGGGGGCCCGCCGTTGGTGAAGGCCGCGACCGGCGAGGTCGTCACCGCAGAAGAACTCGGTGGTGGAGACCTCCACTCCAAGACCTCCGGAGTCACCGACCATCTCGCCGAGGACGATCAGGATGCACTGCGCATCGTCCGGAACATCGTGTCCACCTTCGGCCCGCGAACCGACACTCCGTGGGACGTCGAGTCGACGAGGGAACCCGCTGCCGCGCAGGACGAGTTGTACGACGTGGTGCCCACGGACTCGCGCACCCCCTACGACGTGCACGAGGTGATCGACCGCGTGATCGACGGCGGCCGCGACGGCCGATCCGGTTTCCAAGAATTCAAGGCCGAGTACGGCAAGACGCTGGTCACCGGATTCGCTCGCATCCACGGGCATCCGGTCGGCATCGTCGCCAACAACGGGGTGCTGTTCGCGGAGTCCGCCATGAAGGGTGCACATTTCATCGAGCTGTGCGACAAGCGCAGCATCCCGCTGGTGTTCTTGCAGAACATCGCCGGCTTCATGGTCGGCCGCGACTACGAGGCGGGTGGCATCGCCAAGCACGGCGCGAAGATGGTCACCGCCGTCGCGTGCGCCCGGGTTCCCAAGCTCACCGTCGTGATCGGTGGTTCGTACGGCGCCGGCAACTACTCGATGTGTGGTCGGGCGTACTCGCCGCGCTTCCTGTGGATGTGGCCGAACGCGCGGATCTCCGTGATGGGCGGAGAGCAGGCTGCGTCGGTGCTCGCCACGGTGCGCGGCGACCAGGTCGACGGCGAGTGGTCGGCGGAGGACGAAGAAGCGTTCAAGGCTCCCATCCGGCAGCAGTACGAGGACCAGGGCAACCCCTACTACTCGACTGC
Organism: Rhodococcus huquni; assembly: GCF_055231055.1. NCBI lineage: Bacteria > Bacillati > Actinomycetota > Actinomycetes > Mycobacteriales > Nocardiaceae > Rhodococcus > Rhodococcus huquni. The sequence continues at coordinate 198,355 of NZ_JBUYWE010000003.1, read as the reverse complement.
CCGGCTGTGGGACGACGGAATCATCGACCCTGCCGACACCAGAACTGTTCTCGGACTGGCGCTCTCGACGTGTGCGAACGCGCCGATCGAGCCGGTCTCCTACGGCGTATTCCGGATGTGAGAGACATGACCGATATCGATACCGTCCTTGTCGCCAACCGTGGCGAGATCGCGGTGCGCGTGATCCGCACCCTGCGTGAAATGGGGATTCGCTCCGTCGCGGTGTTCAGTGAGGCCGACCGGGGCGCAAGGCACGTCCTCGAGGCCGACACCGCGGTGCTGCTCGGGCCTGCTGCGGCAAGGGAAAGCTACCTGGCGATCGACAAGGTGATCGCGGCCGCCGAGTCGACCGGGGCGCAAGGCATCCATCCGGGCTATGGCTTCCTGTCGGAGAACGCCAAGTTCGCGGCTGCCTGTGCCGACGCGGGAATCGCCTTTCTCGGTCCGTCTGCACATGCCATCGAGGTGATGGGCGACAAGATCACCGCCAAGAACGCGGTGGCGAAGTTCGCTGTGCCCGTGGTGCCGGGAATCGCTCGACCCGGCCTGTCCGATGCCGACCTGATCGAGGCGGCCGTAGACATCGGTTACCCCGTTCTGGTGAAGCCGTCGGCCGGTGGTGGCGGCAAGGGCATGCGCCTCGTCGAAGACCCCGCAGCACTCCCGGAGGCACTGCAGAGTGCCCGCCGAGAGGCAGCATCCGCGTTCGACGACGACGCGCTGTTCCTCGAACGGTTCGTACTGAGGCCGAGGCACATCGAGGTTCAGATTCTTGCCGACAACCACGGCAACGTCGTCCATCTCGGCGAGCGCGAGTGCAGCCTGCAACGTCGCCACCAGAAGGTGATCGAGGAGGCACCGTCGCCACTGCTCGACGAGGCGACGCGAGCGCGCATCGGCGAGGCGGCCTGCAACACTGCTCGCAGCGTCGGCTACTCGGGCGCAGGGACGGTCGAGTTCATCGTCTCGGCGGACAAGCCGGACGAGTTCTTCTTCATGGAGATGAATACCCGACTGCAAGTGGAGCATCCGGTCACGGAATTGGTTACCGGCCTGGACCTCGTCGAGTGGCAGGCCCGGATCGCCGCAGGCGAACGGCTCGGATTCACCCAGGCCGACATCTCACTCACCGGGCATGCCATCGAAGCTCGCGTGTACGCAGAGGATCCGAGTCGCGGATTCCTGCCCACCGGCGGCACGGTGGTCGACGTAGTGGAGCCGAGTGGGCCGGGTGTTCGAGTCGACTCGGGCCTTCTGCCCGGCACCGTGGTCGGCAGCGACTACGACCCGATGCTCGCGAAGGTCATCGCGCACGCTTCGGATCGCAGTGGGGCACTGCGCAGGCTGGACCGCGCTCTCGCCGGTACCGGGGTTCTCGGTGTCGTCACCAACATCGACTTCGCTCGGTTCCTTCTCGCGGATCCCGACGTGGTCGCCGGCCGACTGGACACCGGTCTGCTGGATCGGCGGGTCGACGACTTCGAGGCCACCGACGCGCCGGACGACGTCCTGATCGCGGCCGCCGCATTCAGGTGGGTCTCGCGGTGGCCGGAGGCGGGCGATGCTGCCGTCACCGATCCGTGGGACGTTCCGAGCGGGTGGCGAGCCGGAACTCCGGCACCGACCAGTCTTCGGTTGGCGTCTGCCGGGTCCACCGCGCACGTTCACATCACCGGGAACCCGTCGGCGGCCCAGGCCCGTGTCGAAGACGGTGAGTCTCGTGACCTCGTTGCCTCACTGAACGATTCGGAACTGTCGGTAGTGATCGACGGTCGACGGCGTGCGTACCGCGTGGCGGATGCGGACGGACACCTGTGGCTGTCGGATTCCGAAGGAACCTGGATGGTCAAGGAACTCCGCGAAGTCAGCGTCAGGACCGGCGACGCGCACACCGGCGACGCCGAGATCACCAGCCCGATGCCCGGATCCGTCATCGCCGTGGGAGTCGCCGACGGCGACACGGTCACGGCCGGCCAGGTCGTCGTGGTCGTCGAGGCGATGAAGATGGAGCACTCGCTCACCGCCCCGGTCGACGGAGTCGTCGAGCTTCTGGTCGCCGCTGGTGACCAGGTCGTCGTGGACCAGCTACTTGCACGAATCACCCCCGAAGCCCAGCACGCAGAGACGAAAGAAGACGTGTCATGACCGATTACCTCGCCACCGGACAACTTCCCGACGAGTACCAGCAGTTGGCGAAGACGGTCGCCGACTTCGCGAAGAACGTCGTCGCTCCCGTCTCTGCGAAGCACGATGCCGAGCACACCTTCCCGTACGAGGTCGTGGCCGGTATGGCCGAGATGGGACTCTTCGGGCTGCCGTTCCCCGAGGAGTACGGCGGCATGGGCGGTGACTACTTCGCACTGTGCCTCGCTCTCGAGGAGTTGGGCAAGGTGGATCAGTCGGTGGCCATCACGCTGGAGGCCGGCGTCTCACTGGGCGCCATGCCGATCCACCGATTCGGCAACGAGGCGCAGAAGCAGGAGTGGCTGCCGAAATTGGCTTCGGGCAAGGCCCTCGGCGCCTTCGGTCTGACCGAGCCGGGCGCGGGCAGTGACGCCGGCGGAACCAAGACCACCGCCAAGTTGGTGGACGGACAGTGGGTGATCAACGGAAACAAGCAGTTCATCACCAACTCGGGTACCGACATCACCGTGCTCGTGACGGCCACCGCCGTCACGGGAACGTCGGAGAGTGGCAAGAAGGAAATTTCCACGATCATCGTCCCCACCGACACTCCCGGGTTCACGGCGGAACCCGCATACGACAAGGTCGGCTGGAATGCGTCCGACACGCACCCCCTGAGCTTCGTGGATGCGCGGGTGCCCGAGGAGAACCTGCTCGGCGAGCGTGGCCGCGGGTATGCCAACTTCCTCCGCATCCTCGACGAAGGACGCATCGCCATCGCAGCACTGAGCGTCGGCGCGGCACAGGGATGTGTCGACGAGTCGGTGAAGTACGCGAAGGAACGTGAGGCGTTCGGACGGCCGATCGGCCACAATCAGGCTGTGGCATTCAAGATCGCACGGATGGAGGCACGGGCGCACACCGCACGCGCCGCCTACTACGACGCAGCGGCGGCCATGCTCGCCGGGAAGCCGTTCAAGAAGCAGGCAGCGGTCGCCAAGCTCGTCGCCTCCGAGGCCGCGATGGACAACGCACGCGATGCGACGCAGATTCACGGTGGGTACGGATTCATGAACGAGTACGTCGTGGCGCGCCACTACCGTGACAGCAAGATCCTCGAGATCGGCGAGGGAACCACCGAGGTGCAGCTGATGCTGGTGGCCCGGGAGCTCGGGCTGTGAGCGAAGGCGGAACCGTGAAGGAACCCAGGCGCATCACCCAACGCGGCCTGTGGTTCGAGGAGTACGAGCTGGGCGCCGTGTACGAGCACCGGCCCGGTCGCACGCTGACCGAGGCGGACAACGTCCTGTTCACCACACAGACGATGAACACGCAGGCGCTGCACCTCGACGCCGCCTACGGTGCAGGCACCGAATTCGGTGAGCGACTGGTCAACTCGATGCTCACGCTGTCCACGCTGGTCGGGCTGTCGGTTGCCCAGCTCACGCAGGGCACCATCGTCGCGAATCTCGGCTTCTCGGAGATCTCGTTCCCGAAGCCGATGCGGCACGGCGACACGCTGTATGCCGAGACCACGATCGACGACAAGCGGGAGTCCAAGTCGCGGCCGGGCCAGGGGATCGTCACGCTGACACACACCGGGCGAAATCAGCACGGCGACGTGGTGGCGGTGGCCGTCCGTAAGACACTGGTTCTGAAGAGGCCGTCGTGAAGTGGGTTGCGCCGGGACCGGCGTGGCTGTTCTGCCCGGCAGATCGCCCCGAGCGATACGCGAAGGCGGCCGCCGCAGCGGACGTGGTGATCCTCGATCTCGAAGACGGTGTGGCACCTGCCGACAAGGAGGCCGCCCGTACGGCGCTCATCGACACGCCGATCGACCCCGAACGTACGGTCGTCCGGGTCAATCCCGTCGGAACCGAGGATCACGAGCGCGATCTCCTCGCCCTCGACGGGACTCGCTACACGCGGTTGATGCTGCCCAAATGCGATTCGGCAGAACAGGTGCTGTCCCTGGCGCCGCACGAGGTCATCGCACTGATCGAATCGCCGCTCGGTGCACTTGCCGTGCCGGAGATCGCGTTGGCGGCCAGCACCATCGGAGTGATGTGGGGCGCCGAGGATCTGGTGGCCGGGCTCGGCGGCAATTCGAGTCGTCACCCCGACGGCGCCTATCGGGACGTGGCACGACACGTCCGCTCGCAGACCCTGCTCGCAGCCAAGGGCTACAACCGACTCGCGCTGGATTCGGTGTATCTCGACATCAAGGATCTCGACGGGTTGAGGCGCGAAGCCGATGACGGAGTCGCAGTCGGGTTCGACGTGAAGGTCGCCATTCACCCCAGCCAGGTCGCGCCGATTCGGGAGGCCTTCATGCCCACCGACGACGAGATCGACTGGGCTCGCCGCGTGCTCGCCGCGGTGGACAAGGAACGTGGCGTGTTCGCATTCGAAGGAAAGATGGTGGATGCGCCGGTTCTGCGTCACGCGGAACGCGTACTTCATCGCGCGGCCGGCAGTGCAGCCGACGCCAGTGCAGCCGACGCCAGGAACGCCGACAAGGAAGCATCGACATGACCTCTTCCCACAGCCCCGAACCCCAGTGGAGGCCCTCCGATCTCGTGGTCTCTCGCGCCGCGATCACCGACTTCTCGAACTTCGTGTCGCAGCGAACGGGGAAGGCCTTCGGTGACTACCGGGAGCTGTGGGAATGGTCGACTTCCGAGACCGGTGAGTTCTGGCAGTCCGTATGGGACTACTTCCAGGTGCATTCGGAAACCGAGGCGGGCCCGGCATTGGCCGAAGCGGAGATGCCGGGCGCCGAGTGGTTTCCGGGGGCATCGATCAACTACGTGAACCAGGTGTTGCGCGGAGTACGTGACGATCGGCCCGCTGTTCTCTCTCTCGGTGAGGATCGCGCCGATCTCGAGATGAGTTGGCGCGAACTCCTCGATCGGGTGGCAGCGCTCGCTCGCACCCTCCGTGAGAATGGAGTAGGCGTCGGTGACCGCGTCGTCGGTTATCTCCCGAACATCCCGGAGGCCGTGGTCAGTTTTCTCGCGACGGCGAGTCTCGGGGCGGTGTGGTCCGGATGCGGGCAGGACTACTCCGCGCCGGCAGCGCTGGATCGTCTGGGGCAGCTCGAACCGAAGGTCCTCGTCACCGCCGACGGATATCGGTTCGGCGGCAAGCGCCACGATCGATCCGAGGAGATCGCGAGCATTCGTGAGGGTCTCGCCGGCCTCACACTCACCGTCCTCGTGGCGACCGAGGGCGAAGGACCCGAGGCTGATACGCAGGGCGCAGTCGCCGAACGCGATTCGGGCATCGTCTCCTGGGATGCCGCCACCTCGGGCGTCGCCGAACTCGAGCCCGTACCGGTTCCGTTCGACCATCCACTGTGGGTGGTGTTCTCCTCGGGTACCACCGGACTTCCGAAGGGCATCGTGCACGGTCACGGCGGCGTTCTGCTCGAGCACCTGAAGGCACTGTCCCTCCAGACCGACGTCGGGAGCGAGGACACGCTGTTCTGGTACACCAGCCCGAGTTGGATGATGTGGAACTACCAGGTCGCGGGCCTTCTCGTCGGCGCCACCATCGTGTGCTACGACGGTAGCCCCTCGTACCCGGAGCGGGATTCTCTGTGGGAGTTGGCTTCCCGGACGGGAGCGACGCTGCTGGGTACGAGCCCCGGCTACGTGCTCGTGTGCGAGAAGGCTGGTGCGGTGCCGTCGCGAGACCACGACCTGACCGCACTGCGGGCGGTGGGTATCACCGGGTCCACACTGCCCGCCGCGTCGTCCTTGTGGCTGCGGGACAACGTCGGACGAGACGTTCAGGTCACCTCGATCAGCGGGGGCACCGATGTCGTGTCTGCCTTCGTGGGAGGCGTGCGGACGGTCCCGGTATGGCCAGGCGAACTGTCGGCGCCCTATCTGGGTGTGGCTCTCGACGCATTCGACGAGTCGGGTGCATCCGTGCGCGGTGAGGTCGGAGAACTCGTCGTCACCGCGCCGATGCCGTCGATGCCCGTTCGGTTCTGGAACGACCCGGAAGGGGAGAGGTATCGGTCCGCATACTTCGACACCTATCCCGGCGTGTGGCGGCACGGAGACTGGATCACGATCACCGAACGAGGGTCGGTGATGATGCACGGCCGGTCCGATTCAACTCTCAATCGCAACGGCATCAGGATGGGCAGTGCCGACATCTATCAGGTGGTCGAGAAGTTGCCCGAGATCGCCGAGGCGCTGGTCCTCGGAATCGATCGACCGGACGGCGGCTACTGGATGCCGCTGTTCGTCGTACTCACCGACGAAGTCGAGCTCGACGAGGCGCTACGAGTTCGAATCCGCGACGCGATTCGTGAGGAGGCATCGCCGCGTCACGTTCCCGACGACATTCTTCTCGCGCCGGGTATCCCGCACACGCGCACGGGCAAGAAGCTCGAAGTTCCCCTGAAGCGGATTCTGCAGGGCGCGGATCCTTCGCGCGCCGTGGATCCGAGCGCAGTGGACTCACCGGACCTCATCGAGTGGTACGCAGGTCAGGCGCCGGACGGAAAATGACGTTCGATCTCGCAGGCCGAGCGCAGGGTAAGTGTGACAAATATCCCGTTCGGTCTGTTCCGGCGCTCGGCGGCGCGGCCGCCCGGCAGTGCATTCGGCGAGCGGTCCGATTCCGGATGGTGAGATCGCGCGGTTAGCTGCGCGGGTGCTGAGGGTGTGCTCATGTCCGATCCGGCCGAGTGCGGGCCTGTTCACCCCGTCGATTCGCCTATCGGGCATTCGGGCCGACCAATCTGGACGTTCGTCCAAGCCCCGAGTCGGATCGATGAAACCTTGATTTTCGCACGTCGTGTGGCACACCCGTGCGCGATTCTTCGCGTTTGAGGCGATCCGAACCCTTTGGTAGACAGTAGAAAAATCCGGTGAGAACCGGACTGCTCGAGATCGACAGTCGAAGGGTGGGGTTTGCAGCATGTCGTGTTTGCCGGAAATCGGCCGTTCTGTCGACGATTGCGAAGATTCTTTCGACCGTTCCGAGTCGGTGACCTGCGCGCCGTCGGTTCCGGTGGGTCGAACTCTGGGAGGATCTATGCCGTGTTCACCCGAAGCGAAACGGGCCGCCGCGGGTAACGGATACAGTCACCTGTTCGATAGACGAGTGGCACATGTTCGACAGAACAACGGCGCTCGGCAGTGAGGATTCGCGTCTTCGCTGGTCGGAGCACTGCACACCACGAACCCGGAACGGGAGGTCCTGAGTAGTGAACACCAATGCGCTTCCCGCGACCTTCTCGGTCATAGAATCAGCCAGTGGTCCTGCATCGGCAGGATCGCCGTGCGGTTTCGTAGAACGGACCCGTGTGGATGGACACCGATTGGATGGGCGCTTGTTGCATCGATGAGAGAACGGAGCCACATATGAATCCCAAGACCCCCGCAGTGTCGGGGATGCGAGAGCTTGACGGCGTCTCGGGGTGTGGCACCACTCGTCGACCGGCGCGAACACACGGTGAATCCAGAGAACATGTCGAAGCCACAGATCGCTCGCGCGCATGACGCATACCGTCGACGACAGACCATGTCCACAGGCCAGCAGACGGTGACGCGGTTGTCCGCGCGTTCGAGAATGGAGTAACCCTTGAGGTCGGGACTTGTAGCAGATAACGCGGGGGTTCCGGATGGAACCTTCCCATTGTCGGCTGCACAGCGCGGTATCTGGTTCGCGCAGCACGGGATGGGAGACGTCCCGCTTTCGATCGCCCAGTACATCGAACTGCGCGGCGACATCGACCTCGACGTCCTCACCGAGGCGAGCAAGCGCACGGGCCGTGAATTCGGATCCGGCTTCCTGCGGCTCGTCGAGGTGGACGGAGTTCCGTACCAGTACGTGGACAAGGCGCTCGACGATGCGATCACGTACGTCGACTTCCGTGGCGACTCCGACCCCACGGCGTCCGCACAGGAATGGATGCGCAGCACGTACAGCGCTCCCGTCGACTTGATCGAAGACCGATTGGTCGTCGTCTATCTCCTTCACCTGGGTGAGGACCACTACTACTGGTTCTGCCGCATTCACCACATCGCGCTCGACGGTTTCGGCGCCATGGCGCTGGTGGCCCGGGTCGCCGAGATCTATTCGTCGTTGATCGAGGGCGAGGAGCCGCCCGCAGGCCGAGCCGAGGACCTCGTGAAGATCGTCGAGGACGAGCAGCGTTATCGCTCGTCCGACCGATTCGCCAAGGACCGCGAGTACTGGGCTGAGCGGACGGCTCACCTACCGGATGCCCCGAGTCTCGCCGGGCGTGCGGCCAGGGTCGGCTCGTACGCCAGGGTCTCGTCCAGGGCGCTACCGGAGTCGACCGCTGCGCTTCTGGACGCGGCCGTCGTCGCTCGAAACTCGAGTTCCGCGCCGGTCACGGTCGCGGCTTTCGCGGCCTACCTGTCGAGAATGACCGACACCACCGACGTGGTGTTGAGCCTCCCGGTGTCGTCGCGCACCACGGCGGCACTGCGCCGTTCCGGCGGCATGGTGTCCAACATCGTGCCGCTCCGCATGCACATCACGCCCGAGATGACGGTGTCCGATCTGGTCACCAGCGCTCAGATGGAGCTGACCGGCGCGCTCCGACGGCAGCGATACCGTCACGAGGACATCCGGCGCGACGCCGGTGCGGGCCAGGGGCAGCGTGGTCTGTTCGGCCCATCCGTGAACATCATGATGTTCCACAACGAGATCAAGCTCGGCTCGGTCGTCGGACATCAGAACGTTCTCACCACCGGTCCCGTCGAGGATCTGTCGCTCAACATCTATCAGGGTGTTGCCGGCAGCAAGATCCACATCGACTTCGAGGCCAACCCGAACCTCTATTCGAGTGACGAGCTCGATCGTCACCACCTTCGGTTCTTCGAGTTCTTCTCGCGCTTCCTGTCGGCCGGTGACGACACTCCGGTAGCGACGCTCGCCGGTATGAGCGAGGACGAACACGAGCAGGTCGTGTACGGCTGGAACGGCGCGACGGAGAATGTTCCGGACAGGACCGTGGGCCTTCCCGAGGCGACCGTCCTGGACGCGTTCGACGCACAGGTAGCGCGAACACCTTCCGCCACGGCGCTCGTGTTCGAGAACGAGCAGCTCGACTATGCGACGTTCGACCGTCGCGTGAACTCGCTCGCTCGAACGCTCATCGGAATGGGGGTCGGCCCCGAGGTCAAGGTCGGTCTCTCGATCCGACGTTCCATCGACCTGTTGGTCGCGATGTACGCGACGCTCAAGGCCGGCGGCGCGTACGTGCCGCTCGATCCCGACCATCCGGCTTCGCGCACCGAGTACGTGCTCGCGAGCGCCGAGCCACTGTGCGTGCTCACGGCCGGCCGCGACGGGTCGTCGTTCCCGGAGGGCGTCCGGGTGATCGACATCGAGTCTCTCGATCTCACCGGCGTCGACGACAGTCCGGTCCGCGGCGCCGAGCGACTCGCACCGTTGCACGCCGACAATCCTGCCTACGTGATCTACACGTCCGGATCCACCGGCCGACCCAAGGGCGTCGCGGTCAGCCACGCTGCCGTGCTCAACCAGGTCGCCTGGGTTGCGGACACCTACGGGCTCGACGCACACGATGTGGTGCTCCAGAAGACACCGGTCACGTTCGACGTCTCGGTGTGGGAGTTGTTCTCCGCGCTGGTGTCCGGCTCCACCCTCGTGATCGCGGCTCCGGACGGTCACCGCGATCCGGACTACCTCGCGCAGACGATCGCGGCCGAGTCGATCACGGCGACCTCGTTCGTGCCCTCGATGCTGAGCCTGTTCGTTGCGCATGCGGACCGCGATCAGCTAGCGAGCCTTCGCGTCGTGCTCGTCGCGGGCGAGGCGTTTCCGGCCGCTCTTGCCGCCTCGTTCCGGGCGGTATGTGACGCCGGCCTGCACAACCTCTACGGGCCGACCGAGTTCACCGTCCACGCGAGTGCGGGAGAAGTGGAATCGGAAAGCGCGACGGTGCCTTCCATCGGGTGGCCGGTCTGGAACACCCAGGCGTACGTGCTCGATGGCCATCTGCAGCCGTCGCCCATCGGTGCCGCAGGTGAGCTGTACCTCGCGGGGGCCCAGATCGCACGCGGTTACGAGGGACGTACCGACCTGACCGCCGAGCGGTTCGTCGCGAACCCGTTCGCCGAGGACGGCTCGCGTCTGTACCGCACCGGCGACCTGGTGAAGTGGAGATTCGACGGCAGCATCGAATATATCGGGCGCACCGACTTCCAGGTGAAGGTTCGCGGCCTGCGCATCGAACTCGGTGAGATCGAGGCTGCGCTGGTGGCCGATCCGACTGTGTACCAGGCGGTTGCAGTGGTGTACGACAGCCCGCTCGGACAGCGGCTCGTCGCCTACGTCGTGCCGGAATTCGGTCACGACGTGGACGTGTCGTCGCTCTCGGAGTCGGTCGGTCGTGCGGTTCCCGAGTACATGGTGCCGGACGCGATCACGGTCATCGCCGAGATGCCCGTCGGTGCCAGCGGCAAGCTGGACCGAAAGGCTCTGCCGGAACCGGTGTTCGCCGACCGCAACGACGAGTTCATCGCTCCCCGAACAGTGATGGAAGAGACCATCGCGGCTCTGTTCTGCGAGGTTCTCGGTATCGAGCGAGTCAGCGTCGGCTCGTCGTTCTTCGCACTGGGCGGCGACAGTATCGTTTCGATCCAATTGGTGTCGCGCGCCAAGGAAGCGGGCGTTCTCTTCAGTGCTCGTGAGGTCTTCGAACGCAAGACCGTGGCCTCGCTCGCCGAGGTCGCCGTGTTCAGCGCGGACGTCGCGCCGGCCCACGTACTCGAAGAACTCCCCGGCGCCGGAATCGGAACGATGCCGCTCACCCCGGTCGCGCACTGGATGACGGAGCTCGGTGGCGATTTCGATCGGTTCTCCCAGTCCGTTCTCCTCGCGCTGCCGGAGGGTGTGGACCGCGACGGCCTGTTGCGGACCCTCGCTGCCGTAGTCGACCGCCACGACGCACTCCGCATGTCTCTCACCCACGACGATGCGGGGGAGTGGGTTCTCGAAACTGCGGCAGCAGGTTCGGTGGACGTGGCCGATGTGGTCGAGCACGTGGAGATTCCCGCAGACACCGAGTCCGACACGTTCGAGCAGGAGTTGTCGTCGGCGTTCGAGAGGACTGTCGATCGACTGAACCCCGCTGCGGGCGAGGTCGTTCGGTTCGTCTGGTTCACCAGCGCGGACGAGAACGACACCTTCGCACGCCTCTTGGTTGTCATCCACCACCTGGCCGTGGACGGCGTCTCGTGGCGCATCCTGATTCCCGACTTCAGTGCTGCTTGGATGCAGGTCGCGGCCGGTCGCAATCCGGCGCTCGCACAGACCGGAACGTCGTTGCGCCGCTGGGCTCACGGCCTGCTCGACGATGCGAAACACGATGCCCGCCTGGGTGAGCTCGACTTCTGGCAGGACACCCTGACGGGGTCCGACCCGCTGATCGGTCGACGCGCGCTCGACGAACGTGACGTCGTCGGCGCGAACTCTCGGGCCAAGGTGGAGTTGTCCGCCGAGGTCACCGAGGCGCTTCTCACCGCGGTTCCAGCCGCATTCCACGGCGGTGTGAGCGACGGCCTGCTGGCTGCGCTGGCATTGGCGGTTGCGCAGTGGCGTGAGCTGACCGGAACTTCCCACGACTCCACCCTCGTGCACCTCGAAGGACACGGGCGTGAGGAGTCGGTCCTGCCCGGCGCAGACCTCGCTCGTACCGTCGGCTGGTTCACCAGCATGTACCCCGTGCGCCTGTCCACCGACGGCGTGGACCTCCCCGACGCACTTGCGGGCGGCCCTGCCGCAGGCAAGGTGGTCAAGTCGGTGAAAGAGCAACTCGCCGCCGTGCCCAACCGCGGTATCGGATTCGGCGCCCTGCGCTACCTCAACCGCGACACGGCCGACGTGCTCGAGGCCCTGCCCACCCCGCAGATCAGCTTCAACTACCTCGGGCGCGTCTCCACTGGCGACATTCCCGAAGCGCTGCGCGAGGTCGGCTGGTTGCCCGACACCGACGCGATGGACCTCACCGGTACCCGCAACGACTCGATGCCGATGCACTTCGCGCTCGACATCAACGCGATGGTGGGCGACGTCCACGGCGAGCAGCGTCTCACCGCGACCGTCGACTTCCCGACGGGAGCGCTCGAGCGCTCCGACGTCGATGCCTTCGTCGACCTGTGGACGCGTGCGCTCGAAGGCATCGCCGGACACGCGGCGAAGCCCGGTGCCGGCGGGCGAACCCCGTCCGACTTCGACCTGGTGTCGGTGAACCAGACGCAGATCGACCAGCTCGAAGCCACCTACCCGGGACTGGTCGACGCGTATTCACTTGCGCCGCTTCAGTTCGGGTTGCTGTTCCACGCGTCGCTCGCGGGTTCGACCACCGACGTCTACACGACGCAATTGGTGATGGACCTCGGCGGCGTCATCGATGCGGATCGGTTGCGTGGCGCTGCGGAAGGACTCGTGGCGCGGCACCCGAACCTGCGTACCGCCTTCCTGCTCGACGAGTCGGCGGCCGGCGTGCAGATCGTGGTCGACGAGGTGTCGGTGCCGTGGCAAGACGCCGACCTGCGAAAGCTCCCCGCTGCCGAACGGGACGCGGAGCTCGATCGTCTGGTCGAGAACAACCGCACCGATCGATTCGACATGGCGGCACCGCCGCTCGTCCGATTCCTGTTGGTACGTCTGGACGACGACCGGTATCGGCTCGCGATCACCAACCATCACATCCTGTTGGACGGCTGGTCGCTTCCGATCCTCATCCAGGACCTGCTCACTCTCTATGCCGCGGGCGGGGACGCTCGGGCGCTGTCGCAACCGCGTCCGTACCGGAGTTACCTGGAATGGCTCACGGAACTCGACATGCAGGCGTCGGTCGATGCCTGGGCCGAGGCCCTCGGTGGTGTGGAGGGCCCGACCCTCCTTGCAGACGGGGTCGAGACCAAGGCTGTTCGCGAGCATGCCGGGCACGACGAGTCCGGGGAAGCCGAGTCCGGCGACATCACCGTCGACCTGTCGGACGAGCTTCTCGGTGCAATGACCGAGCGGGCGCGCGAGCTCGGTGTCACGCTCAACACGGTCGTGCAGGCCGCCTGGGGCATCGTTCTCGGACGACTCACCGGCAGCGACGATGTCGTCTTCGGTACGACGGTGTCCGGCCGTCCGCCGCAGATTCCCGGCATCGAAGCGATGCTCGGTCTGTTCATCAACACCCTTCCGGTTCGGGTGCGCTTCGACGCCACCGTCACCGTTGCGGAGTTGCTCGAGCGGATCCAAGGTGAGCAGACGGGACTTCTCGACCACCACTACGTCGGTTTGACGGACGTTCAGCAGGCGATCGGGCAGGGCACGCTGTTCGACACCCTGATGGTGTACGAGTCCTACCCGCTCGACCGTGAGGCGCTGACGAAGGGCGGCGACATCGAGGGACTCCGTGTTCTCGACGTCACGTCCAACGACGCGACTCACTACCCCCTCGCGATCGTCGCGATGACGGACCCGAAGCTGCACCTCACTGCCAAGTTCCGCGGCGACATGTTCACCGGCGACGAGGTCGAGCGCATCATGGCTCGCCTCGTGCGGGTTCTCGACGCCATGGTCGCCGAACCCAGGTCGACGGTCGGGTCGATCGACATCCTCGAGTCCGACGAGCGGGCCGCGCTCACGTCCGTCGTGGGCGTGGAGGATGCCCCGACACTTCTGCTCCACGAGCTGTTCGCGAAGTCGGTGGCCGTCGACCCCGATCTGATCGCAGTCGTCGCCGACGGCACCGAGCTCACGTACCGCGAACTCGACGAGCGTTCCAACCGACTTGCGCGGGTGTTGATCGACCGCGGCGTGGGCCCCGAAGTGTCCGTGGCACTCGGGATCACACGCTCACTCCACTCCGTGATCGCGACCTGGGCGGTGACGAAGACCGGTGGCGCATTCGTACCCGTCGATCCGCGTTACCCCACCGACCGCATCACGCACATGGTCGAGGACTCGAAGGCACTGTTGGGTCTGACGGTCGAGGGCCTGGCGGACTCGCTCCCCGGCAGCGTCGAGTGGTTCGCGCTCGACAGCGAAGCGGGCGTCGCCGAGATCGAGGCGCATTCGGCCGCCCCGATCGGTGAGGCAGACCGCATCGCCGAGCCGGCCGTGGACAACACGGCATACGTCATCTACACCTCGGGAACGACCGGTCTTCCCAAGGGCGTCGTGGTGACGCACACGGGCCTCGCGAACTTCGCCGCAGAGCAGCGCACCCACTACGACGTCGCACCCGCTTCCCGGGCACTGCATTTCGCGTCGCCCAGCTTCGACGCCTCCATTCTCGAGCTGCTCCTCTCGTTCGGGTGCGGCGCGACGATGGTGGTCGCTCCGGCCGATCTGTACGGCGGCGACGAGCTGAAGGACTTCCTGCGACAGAGCCGGGTCACGCACGCCTTCGTCACCCCCGCAGCACTGGCGTCGGTCGATCCGACCGGTCTCGACGATCTTTCGGTGGTCGTCGTCGGTGGTGAAGCCTGCCCGCCGGAGCTGGTGGAACGGTGGGCCCCGGGCCGCCGCATGTTCAACGGCTACGGACCCACCGAAGCCACGGTCATGAGCAACGTCAGCAACCCCATGGCGCCGGGCACCCGCATCGAGATCGGCGGCCCCGTTCGTGGTGTCACCGTCTACGTTCTCGACGACATGCTTCGTCCCGTTCCCGAGGGCGTCTCGGGTGAGCTCTACATCGCGGGACCTGGACTCGCCCGTGGCTACCACGCGCGCTTGGGCCTCACTTCCGAGCGATTCGTTGCCGATCCGTTCGGTGGTGCCGGATCGCGTATGTACCGAACCGGCGACGTCGTGCGGTTCGTCGACGACGCGCATCACCGGTCCGGGTACGGCGTCGAGTACGTGGGGCGCAGCGACTTCCAGGTGAAGGTGCGCGGCTTCCGCATCGAGCTCGGTGAGATCGACGCCGCACTCGTCCGTCACCCGAGGGTGGAGTTCGCGGTCACTGTCGGCGCGACGATGCCTTCGGGCGCAACTGCTCTGGTCTCGTACGTGCTGCCCGAGTCGGACACCGCTCTCGACGTCACGGACGTCACGCGATTCGTCGGTGAGACTCTGCCGTCGCACATGATTCCGAGCGCGATTCTCGTCCTGGACGAGATCCCACTGACCACGGCGGGCAAGCTCGACCGAAAGGCTCTGCCGGAACCGGACTTCGGGGCGATGCACGGGGAGGTCGTCGCACCACGGACCGCATCCGAGGAGCTCGTGGCCGCAGCATTCGCCGAGGTTCTCGGGTTGAACTCGGTCAGCGTCACGGAGTCGTTCTTCGAACTCGGTGGCGACTCTCTGCTCGCCACGAAGGTGGTCGCACGCCTCAACGCGACGGGTGGAATGCGCCTCGGCGTGCGTGAACTCTTCGAGGCTCCCACGGTGGAGGGCCTCGCTCTCGAGGTCGCCGCACGTGCCGGATCGGGCTCGGATCGGCCTGCACTCGTCGCGCGGCCGCGTCCGGACCGGGTGCCGCTGTCGATGGCGCAGCAGAGCATGTGGCTGATGAACCGATTCGACACGGCGTCGTCGGCGTACAACATCCCCCTCGCCGTACGTCTCACCGGTTCCTTGGACATCGACGCGATGTCGGCTGCGGTGGTCGACGTTCTGGAACGGCACGAGTCGCTGCGGACGGTCTTCCCGGACTCCGAGGACGGCCCGTTCCAGGATGTGCGCGGCGTCGACGACGTGGCGTTCGATCTCGCCCCCGTTCGCGTTTCCGAAGGCGAACTCCAGAGCCGCCTCGTCGAATTCGCCACCGAGGGATTCGACGTGACTGCCCGCCCGCCACTACGGGTTCGTCTGTTCGCGACATCCGATACCGAGTTCTTGTTGGTCCTTGTGGTGCACCACATCATGGCCGACGGCGCGTCGATGGCACCGCTGGCGCGGGACGTCATGGTCGCGTACAGCGCACGCACCGCTGGGGCACCGCCGGCATGGTCCCCGCTGCCCGTCCAATACTCCGACTTCGCCCTGTGGCAGCGCGAAGTGCTGGGTGATCCGGCCGACAACGACTCGGTTGCCGGACAGCAGATCGCCCACTGGGCGAACACTCTCGCCGGCGCCGACGAGGTCCTCGACCTTCCGCTCGATCATGTGCGGCCTGCCCGGCAGTCCATGATCGGCGAATCCATCGATTTCGAGATCTCCGCCGGACTCCGCCGCGAACTCGAAGCGGTCGGCAAGGCCAACGGCGCTTCGCTGTTCATGGTCACCCATGCCGCGCTCACCGCACTGCTGTCGAGAATCGCGAACACGGACGACGTCACGATCGGTACGCCACTCGCATCCCGCAGCGATCGGACCCTCGACGACCTCGTGGGAATGTTCGTCAACACGTTGGCGCTGCGCACCTCGGTGGTACCGGGTGATTCGTTCGACCAGCTCGTCCACCGGGTGCGTGAGAGCGACCTCGCCGCCTTCGGCAATGCCGACGTTCCGTTCGAGAAGATCGTGGAAGCGCTTCGTATTCGGCGCTCGTCCTCGCACGCACCGTTGTTCCAGGTCATGTTGTCGTTCCAGAACAACCCGATCGGCGCTCTGGAACTGCCCGGCCTGACGGTGCGCGTCATCGAGGACATGGCGCAGGGAGCCAAGTACGACCTCACCCTGACCATTACCGAGAAGAACGACGAGCACGGCGCCCCTGCAGGACTCGGCGCCCGTTTCACGTTCGCCACCGACCTCTTCGCACGCGACACGGTCGAACGGATCTCGGAGCGGTTCGTCCGAATTCTCGAATCAGTCGTCGAGGAACCCTCGGTCGCCGTGGGCGACATCGACATTCTCACCGAGCACGAGAGAGCAAAGTTGAGCGAAGCCAGGCCTGCCCGAACGATGACCGTGCGCGAGCTTCCGCAGCTTCTCGCCGCAGCCGTCGACGTCGCACCCGACTCGGTTGCCGTTGCCCACGACGGCATGCAGGTGACGTACCGGGAGTTCGACGAGCGGCTTCGTCTGATGTCGGGACCGCTCTCCGAGCGTGGCATGGCGCCCGACGCGATCGTCTCCGTCGTGCTGTCGGGCCTCGTGCCCACCATCATGATGGCTCCTCCGTCCGCGGACGGAAAGGACGGTTTCGGCGCCATTCTCGACAAGGTGATCGCCGATGCTCACGCGCTGGTCGGCGACATCGAGATCGTCGCTCCGACACCGGATCCCGTCGCTGTCGAGCAGGGTCCCGGCGCTTCCGGCTGGCCCCTCGAGCATTTCATGGCGCTGTGGCAGCGCACGGTCGAGGACGATCCGGACGCCCCTGCGATCGTCGCCGGCGGAGCGACCGTCAGCAGAGGCGAACTGAACCGGCGCGCCAATCAGCTCGCGCGCGAACTCTCCCTGCGTGGAGTCGGACCGGACGACGTCGTGGCGCTTCTGGTACCGCGCTCCGTCGACTGGGTGGTCGGCATGATCGCCGCCTGGAAGCTCGGCGCCGCCTATTCTCCGTTCGACCAGGAGTGGGGTCTCGACCGAATCGTCGGCCTCATCGAGGACAGCGGCACGAAGGCCGTCGTCGCCACGACCGCATGGGCCGGCCTGGCCGAAGCTCCCTTCGACAACGACGTTCTCGACGGTGTCGTGATCATCGACGACGCCACGACGATGCGTCGTCTCGAAGAGCACGACGGCGCGAACCCCGACTACGACCCGTGGCAGGATCCGCAGGCAGGTTTGCGTCTCGCGTACGTCATCTCGACCTCAGGCTCCACCGGCCGCCCGAAGCCGACCATGGTTCCGATGATCGGTGTCTCGAACACGTACCAGTGGTATCGGCGTGAGCTGGAGTTCGTCGAGGGCACAGGCGTTCTCGTCGCCAACTCGCCGCTGTTCGACCAGACCCAGAAGAACATCTGGCTGTGCGTCGGATACGGCGGCGTCATGCACCTCGCCGAGCCGGGCTTCGACCCGTTGCCGATTCTTCGTCAGATCGGCGCGGGCGGGATCCAGATCGCGAACATGGCGCCGAGTGCCTTCGAGGTACTCAGCGAATTGGACGCGGACCGAGTGCTCACCGCACTCGACATCGTTGTCGTCGGCGGTGAACAGCTCCGCCCCGCCGCGTGCGCTGCGCTCGTCGGAACCGGTACCCGACTGATCAATACGTATGGTCCGACCGAAGCTTCCGCGACCGACTCGTCGTACGAGCTCGATCTCTCGTCGGCAGATGCCGAGGAATGGCCTGTGCCCTTCGGTGCGGCGTTCGAGGGTGTCGAGTTCCATGTTCTCGACGGACGCCTGCGCCCGGTTCCGCCCGGGGTCACCGGTGAGCTGTACATCGCCGGACAGGTTCTCGCCCGCGGCTACGGCGGGATGTTCGGGATCACTGCCTCCCGGTTCGTGGCCAGTCCCTTCGGCTCGCCGGGCGCGCGGATGTACCGCACCGGTGACCTCGTGCGTGAACGCGACGGCGGCAAGCTCGTCTTCGTGGGCCGCAGCGACTTCCAGGTCAAGATCCGCGGTCTGCGAATCGAGCTCGGTGAGATCGAGACGGCGCTGACCTCGCACGAGAGCATCCTGCAGTCCGTCGTGGTCGTTCACGAGAGTGAGCAGGGTCCGCGGCTGGTGGGTTACGTCACCGCCGCTGCCGGTTCGGACATAGACGTTTCGTCGACACTCGACGGCCTGCACGAGGTGCTGCCCGAGTACATGGTTCCGGACACCCTGATGGTGCTCGGCGAGATGCCACTCAACGCGAACCTGAAGATCGATCGCAAGGCGTTGCCGGAGCCGGTGTTCGCCACGAGCACCGTCGAATTCGTGGCACCGCGTACTGCGCTCGAGGAAGTGGTCGCCGGAATCTTCGGTGACGTGATCTCGGCAGACCGGGTGAGTGTGAACGAGTCGTTCTTCGACTTGGGCGGTAATTCGCTGAGCGCCACCAGGGTTGCTGCGCGAGTGACCTCCGCGACCGGTACCGAGGTCGGAATTCGCGATCTGTTCGAGGCACCGACCGTCGCCGCTCTGGCCGCTGTGGTCGAAGAGCGGTCACACGAGGGTTCGGCAAGGCCCGCTCTCGTCGCCGGCGAGCGTCCGGACGTGCTGCCGCTGTCGCTGGCGCAGCAGCGCATGTGGTTCCTCAACCGCTTCGATCCGAGTTCGCCCGCCTACAACGTCCCGCTGACCGTGCGGTTGCGCGGCGATCTGAACGTCGATGCCCTGGCCGGAGCGTTGTCGGACGTGGTCGCACGGCACGAGGTACTTCGCACCGTGTTCCCCGATTCGGAAAGTGGGGCCCACCAGGTCATCCTCCCGGCATCCCAGGCGAAGCTCACGCTGGAGCCGGTCGATGTCGCGGAGCCGGACCTGAAGGCCGAGATGTTCGAGTTCGGTGCCACCGGATTCGACGTCACCCGGACTGTGCCGATCCGGGCACGACTGTTCCGGGTCGCCAAGAACGATCACGTTCTCGTGCTGGTGGTGCACCACATCGCCTCGGACGGGTCTTCCACCCTCCCGATGGCCCGCGACGTCATGATGGCCTATGCCGCTCGCCAGGACGGGACGGATCCGGCCTGGCCCGTCCTGCCTCTCCAGTACGCGGACTACGCGTTGTGGCAGCGGCAGGTGCTCGGATCGGAAGACGATCCCGAGTCGCTCGGTGCCCGGCAGATCGACTTCTGGTCCAAGACACTCGCCGGCCTGCCGGACGTGTTGGAACTGCCGATGGACCGGCCGCGCCCGAGCGTGCGGACGATGGCGGGTGGCTTCGTCGACTTCTCGCTGGACGCGGACCTGCATCGCCGCCTCGGTGAAGTGGCGCGCGCTCACAACGTGTCGACGTTCATGGTCCTGCACGGCGCACTGGCCGTCCTGCTCGCCCGTCTCAGCTCGACGACCGACATTGCGATAGGTGCCGCCGTGGCCGGCCGCGGCGACGAGGCGCTCGAGAACCTCGTCGGCATGTTCGTGAACACACTGGTCCTTCGCACGGAAGTGGAGCCGGCGAGCACGTTCACGAGTCTGCTCGAGCAGGTCCGTTCGCAGGACCTCGCGGCGTTCAGTCACCAGGACGTACCGTTCGAGCAGCTCGTCGATGCCCTGCAGCCGACGCGATCCACGTCTTACTCGCCGCTGGTCCAGGTGGTTCTCACTCACCAGGTCAACGGAATTCCGGCGCTCGAGTTCGCCGGGCTGGAAGCCACACCCGGTGCTGTCGACGTCGAGTTCAGCAAGTTCGATCTCACGGTCGACCTCCGCGAGCTGTGGTCCGACGAGGGGACTCCGACAGGGATCTCGGGAAACCTGGGCTACGCCGCCGAGATCTTCGACGCCGCCACGGTGCGAGGGTTCGCGGATCGTTTCGTTCGTATCCTCGGAGGGGTGGTGGAGAACGCCGAGGTGGCCGTCGGCGACATCCCGATTCTCGATCCGGAAGAGACCGCGGCACTCACCCCGGTGCGTGGTCGCGAGGGCACCCCGCCGACCACATTGCCCGAGATCCTGGCAGCGGCCGTCGCTGCGAATCCCGATGGGATCGCCGTCGCGGAGGGCGACGACACCATCACCTACCGCGAGCTCGACGAGCGGTCCAATCGGATCGCGCGTCTGCTGATCGAGCGAGGCGTGGGCGCTGAGACGTTCGTCGCGCTCGGGATCACGCGTTCGATCTCCTCGATCGTCGGTATCTGGGCCGTCGCGAAGAGCGGCGGGGCCTACGTCCCGATCGACCCGCAGTACCCGGCCGAGCGCATCGAGCACATGGTCACCGATTCCGGTGTGGCGCTGGGACTGTCGGTGAGTAGTGAAGTGGAGCGACTGCCCGGCGACGTCGAATGGCTCGTACTCGACAGTGACGAGTTCGCGGCGGCATGCGCCCAGCACTCCGCGTCGCCGATCGGGGCAACCGACCTGCGCGAGGCGGCCGTGCCGTCGAACAGCGCGTACGTGATCTACACGTCGGGAACCACCGGTAAGCCCAAGGGCGTCGTCGTGACGCACCGCGGTTTGGCGAACTTCGCGGCCGAGCAGCGTGGTCGCTACGACGTGACCACTCGGTCCCGGACGCTTCACTTCGCTTCGCCCAGCTTCGACGCATCCGTGCTCGAGTTGCTCCTGGCGTTCGGTGCGGGCGCGACGATGGTCATCGCACCCACGGACGTGTACGGCGGCCCCGAGTTCGCGAAGTTCCTGCAGCAGCGGCGTGTCACGCACGGCTTCGTCACCCCGTCCGCGCTCGCATCCGTGGACCCGACCGGTCTCGACGAGTTCCAGTACGTCGTCGCCGGCGGCGAGGCGGTCCCCGCGGAACTCGCGGCCCGATGGGCCCCGAACCGCAAGCTGTTCAACGGCTACGGACCGACCGAGACCACGATCATGACCAACGTCAGCGATCCGATGGCGGCCGACGGCCCCGTCACGATCGGTGGACCGATTCGCGGCACCAGCGCCCTCGTTCTCGATGACCGTCTGCGCCCCGTGCCGGTCGGAATCGCAGGTGACCTGTATCTGTCGGGCCTCGGTATGGCGCGCGGCTACCACCAGCGCATGCCGCTGACCGCAGAGCGTTTCGTCGCGAACCCGCACGGCGATTTCGGCGAGCGCATGTACCGCACGGGCGACGTCGTGCGGTGGCAGAAGGACGAGAACGGTGAGCTGACCGTCGAGTACGTGGGCCGTTCCGACCAGCAGGTGAAGGTTCGCGGATTCCGTATCGAACTCGGCGAGATCGACGCGGTTCTCGCGCGGCACCCGGATGTCGACTTCGCGACGACGTCGGTGACCGACGGACCGTCGGGCGACAGCGTCCTGGTGTCGCACGTGCTCCCGGTGAACGGACATGGTGTGGACGTGGACGGGCTGCTCGATCACGTGAGCGAGTTCGTCCCCAACTACATGGTTCCGGCGGCGATCGTTCCGCTCGAAACGATCCCGTTGACCCCCGTGGGCAAGCTGGATCGGCGCGCGTTGCCGAAGCCCGAATTCGTCTCGGAGACCCGAGAGTTCCGCGCCGCGGGAACGGTGACCGAGCAGCAGGTGGCCGAAGTGTTCGCCGACGTGCTCGGTGTCGAACGGGCCGGGGTGGACGACTCGTTCTTCACTCTCGGCGGCAATTCGCTCGCCGCGACTCGGGTGATGGCACGAATCAACGAGGCATTGGGCGTCGACGCCTCGGTTCGTGAGATCTTCGAGGCTCCCACCGTGGGTCAGCTGGCCCGCAGGATCGAGGCACTCGGTGTAGGTGGCGCACGCCCTCCCGTCATTGCCGGCGCCCGCCCCGATCGTCTGCCGTTGTCCCTTGCGCAGCAGCGCATGTGGTACGTCAACCGCTTCGACCCCGCATCGGCGGAATACAACATTCCGTTGGCGCTGCGTCTCACCGGTCGACTCGACGCGGCGGCACTTCGCGACGCGGTCGCCGACGTGGTGGCTCGTCACGAATCGCTGCGTACCGTCTACCCGGATTCGGTCGACGGCCCGTACCAGGTCGTTCTCGAACCGGCGGACGTCGAGGGAACTCTCGACACCGTTCGTGTGAGCGACGATCAGGATCTGCGCGAGCGGATCATCGCACTGGCCTCGGAAGGCTTCGACGTCACCGCAGGCGTGCCCTTGCGGGCCGCTCTGTTCGAGACCGGCAGCGAGGACCATGTTCTCGTCGTCGTGGTGCACCACATCTCCGCGGACGGTTCGTCGATGGCGCCGCTCGCACGGGACCTGTTCGGCGCCTACAGCGCCCGAGTGCAGGGTCGTGACCCAGGTTTCGCTCCGCTCGCCGTCCAGTACCCCGACTTCGCCTTGTGGCAGCGGCAGGTTCTCGGCTCGGAGGAAGACGCCAGTTCGCTGGCAGCCAAGCAGCTCGCTCACTGGGCCGAGACGCTGGGCGATGCGCCCGAGGTCTTGGATCTACCCACCGACCGGTCGCGACCGGCAGTTCGCAGTGCGCGCGGCGGTCTGGTCGAGTTCGAGATCACCCCTGCGGTGCACAGCGCCCTGAACGACATGGCTCAGGAACATCGAGCGACCCTGTTCATGGTCGTGCACACGGCCTTGGCTGTGCTGCTCGGACGCCTGAGCAACACTTCCGACATCTCCATCAGCACCCCGGTGGCGGGCCGCGGGGATCGCGCGCTCGACGACCTCGTCGGTATGTTCGTGAACACTCTCGTGCTCCGTACGGAGGTCGAACCGAACGCACGTTTCGGCGACCTGGTCGATCAGGCACGTGAGGTGGATCTGACGGCATTCGGCAACGCGGATGTTCCGTTCGAGCAGGTCGTGGAATTGCTTCGCCCCAAGCGCACGGCGGCGTACGCGCCACTGGCCCAGGTGATGTTGAGCTTCCAGAACCTCGAGCAGCCCAAGCTCGAACTCGACGGACTCGCGATCGAGGTACTCGACAGCGGGCTGACCACCAGCAAGACCGACCTCGGTGTCGCCATCGAGGAGCAGAAGGGGACGGGTTCCGGCGCCAACGGCATGCGCGGTTACTTCTCGTACGCCACCGACCTCTTCGACGAAGCCACTGCGGCGAGCTTCGCGGAGCGCTTCCTTCGCATTCTGGAAGCGGTCACCGCCGACGGTGACGCGGTGGTCGGAGACATCGACATCCTCACCGACGAGGAGAGGTCCTCGCTCGGTGGATCGGATCGGGATTCGGGATCGCCCGCCCTGATGTCCCAGGAGATCTCCGAGGAACTGGCAGCAACGAAATCGCTGCCGGAGTTGCTCGACGGTGCCGCGACGATCAACCCGGACGGCATCGCGGTGTCCCACAACGGCACCGATGTCACCTATCTGCAGCTACGGGACAAGTCCGTCGAACTTGCCCGCACGCTCGGCAGCGTCGGCGTCGGACCCGAGGCCGCAGTCACGGTCGCGCTGTCCACGCTGCTGCCCGGACTCCTCGACGGAGCTTCCGGCGAGGGATTCGCCGATTCCTTCGCCGGCATGCTGGCCGGTGTCATCGCCGACGCGACTGCTGCGGGATCGGTGGGGGACACCGCCTCCGGCCGAACTCTCGTCGATCTGTTCGACGCCCAGGTCGCGCGTGCACCGCACGCGGTCGCGGTCACGGCGCCGGACGGAACGCTGACGTACGGCGAACTCGATGCCCGCGCCAACAAACTGGCACGGCTTCTGATCTCGCGAGGCGCACAGCCGGACACCCTCGTCGCCGTCGCTCTGGACCGCACCACCGACCTGGTCGTCGCACTGCTGGCGACCGTGAAGTCCGGTGCCGGGTACCTTCCGGTCGACGTGACCTATCCGGTCGATCGCCTGGAGTTCATGCTCACGGACGCCACGCCGGTCGCAGTGCTGTCCACACTTGCGCACGCGAAGGATGTTCCGGACGCGGGCGTCCCCGTCCTGATGCTCGACGCAGAAGACACGGTCGCCGACCTGGCTGGACGTGACTCGGCGCCGATCGCGGCCGACGAACGGCCGACACCACTGTCGGGCCAGAACCTCGCGTACGTCATCTACACCTCCGGGTCGACCGGTCGCCCCAAGGGCGTCATGGTTCCGCACTCGACCGTCGTGCAGTTGTTCGACCGAACCCACCCCGAGTTCGGGTTCGACGATTCGGACGTATGGACGCTGTTCCACTCCTACGCATTCGACTTCTCGGTGTGGGAGCTGTGGGGTGCACTCGTGTACGGCGGCCGGCTCGTGGTCGTCGACTACCTCACTTCACGCGCGCCCGACGAGTTCCGGGCGTTGCTCGCCAGGGAACAGGTGACGGTACTCAACCAGACACCGTCCGCGTTCTACCAGTTGTCCGCGGCGGATCGTGCGCAGGACGGCACCGACGATCTCGCACTGCGATTCATCGTCTTCGGTGGCGAGGCTCTCGACCTCGGTCAGCTGTCGAAGTGGTACGAGCGGCACTCGGATCAGTCCCCGCGTCTGGTGAACATGTACGGCATCACCGAGACGACCGTGCATGTCACCCACATCGCGCTCGACCGCGAATTCGCGGAGTCCGCGGCCGCTTCCGTCGTGGGTGTCGCGATCGACGGACTGCGCGTGCACGTCCTCGATTCCAGGCTGCGTCCGGTTCCGACCGGCGTTCAGGGCGAGCTCTACGTGTCCGGTGGCCAGCTCACCCGCGGCTACCACGATCGCCCGGATCTGACGGCCGGAAGGTTTGTCGCCGACCCGTTCGGTGCTCCCGGGGACCGGCTCTACCGATCGGGCGACATCGCGCGCTGGAACTCGGCCGGCCAGCTCGACTATCTGGGACGAAGCGACTCACAGGTCCAGCTCCGTGGATTCCGAATCGAGATGGGCGAGATCGAGTCCGCGCTGCTGCGTGCGCCCGGCGTCGCCGCATCCGTGTGCCTCGTCCACGTGGATCACGACGCCGGCGACAAGCTCGTCGGATACGTCGTCCCCGAGGTCGGAGCGCACCTCGTGCCTTCCGACGTCAAGGACTTCGTCGGCGGATTCCTGACCAGCTACATGGTTCCCGACGTGATCATGGTTCTCTCTGCCATGCCCATGACGGCGAACGGCAAGCTCGACCGGAAGGCCCTCCCGGCACCGGCGATCGACGTCACGCAGGCGGAATTCGTTGCGCCGCGAACAAAGACCGAAGAAGCCGTCGCGGGAGTGTTCGCCGACGTGCTCGGCGTCGAGCGGGTCGGCGCAGCCGATTCGTTCTTCGATCTCGGCGGTAACTCGATCAGCGCCACCAGACTGACCGCGCGCCTTCGCGCGGCCTTGGGCGTGAACCTGTCGGTCCGGGAATGCTTCGAGCGCCCGACCGTGGAGGAGCTCGCGGAGCTGCTCGATCAGAGCTCGGGCACGGGGGAAGAGCGACCGGAGTTGGTCGCCGGAGCCCGCCCCGATCGCATTCCGCTGTCGCTCGCTCAGCAGCGGATGTGGTTCATCAACCAGTTCGACACGACCTCACCGGCTTACAACCTGCCGCTGGCAGTGCAGCTGAAGGGATCCGTCGATCTGCAGGCCCTCGGGCAGGCGTGGGCCGACGTGGTGGAACGTCACGAGTCGCTGCGAACGGTGTTCCCGATCGCGGGCGACGATGCCCAACAGGTGATCCTGCCGTCCGCCGATGTGGTGTCGGATCTGACGCCGATCGCAGTCGACGGCGAGGACGACCTTCGCGCCCGTCTGGCGGAGTTCGCGACCACCGGTTTCGACGTCACCCAGACCGTCCCGATTCGAGTGGGATGTTTCGAGATCGGCGACGCCGATTACGTGCTGATGATGGTGGTTCACCACATCTCCGCGGACGGCGCGTCGCTGGCTCCGCTGTTCACGGACTTCATGGCGGCGTACGCGTCCCGCGCCGCGGGTAGTGCGCCCGCTTGGGAGCCGTTGCCCATTCAGTACGCGGACTATTCGTTGTGGCAGCGCAAGGCACTCGGTGACGAGTCCGACCCGCAGTCGTTGGTCTCGCGCCAGCTGGACTACTGGGCAAACGCACTCGGTGGTCTGCCCGAACTGCTCGAACTGCCCACGGATCGGCCCCGCCCGCCCGTGCAGTCGCTACGTGGTGACTCGACCAGGTTCACGATCGATTCCCAGACACACCGGGCACTGCTCGACATCGCGCGGCAGACGCATTCGACGCTGTTCATGGTCGTGCACGCGGCACTGGCCGTTCTGCTCGAGCGACTCTCGTCCCAGTCGGACATCGCCATCGGCACGCCGGTCGCAGGCCGCGGCGAGGAAGAGCTCGATCGTCTGGTCGGCATGTTCGTCAACACCCTGGTTCTCCGTGCCTCGGTGAATCCCGACGACACGTTCACCGATCTGCTCGATCAGGTACGCAGGACCGATCTGGATGCCTTCAGCCACAGTGACGTTCCGTTCGAGCGACTGGTCGAGGTACTGGACGTTCCGCGTTCCACCGCGCATCAGCCGCTGTTCCAGGTCGCGTTGTCGTTCGACAACAACGAAGACGTCGAGATGACTTTCCCAGGCCTGGAGATCTCTGCGATGGAGGCGCCGCTGGGGGTGGCGAAGTTCGATCTCCAGCTGAGCCTCGGAGAGCGATTCGAAGACGCGGAACCGGCGGGCATCGCAGCCCAGTTCGACTACTCCACCGACATCTTCGACGAGAAGACGGTTCGTCTGTTCGCCGACCGGTTCGCACGGATCCTGACCGCATTGGCTGCGGACAGCGACGTCGTCCTCGGCGACATCGAGATTCTCGACGCGGGGGAGAAGGCTGCACTCGCGCCGGTTCGTGGTCCCGAATCGGTGGCTCCGCAGACCCTTCCGGAACTATTGCGCTCCGGTGTCGACGTGGATCCGAACGCGGTGGCGATCTCGTTCGAAGGACACGAGCTCACCTACCGTGAACTCGACGAGCATTCGAACCGGTTGGCGCGGACGCTGATCGATCGAGGTGTGGGGCCCGAGAACTACGTGGCTCTCGCGATCACTCGGTCCATCGAATCGATCGTGGGCATCTGGGGCATCGCGAAGTCGGGCGCCGCTTACATGCCCATCGATCCGAAGCTACCTTTCGAGCGTGTCACCGAGATGCTCGAGGACTCCGGCACGGTCATGGGTCTCACGGTCGGCTCGATCAAGCCCAAGCTTCCGACCACCGTGCCGTGGTTGGTGCTCGGTAGCGAAGACGCCGAGGCAGAGGCAACCAGCGCTGGAGACACCGGTACCGGGGTCGTTGCGCAGTCGGCCGGCCACGTCGGCGACGACGATCGCGTGGCAGCTCTGTCGGTGGATCACCCCGCCTACCTGATCTACACGTCCGGATCGACGGGCAAGCCCAAGGGCGTCGTGGTGACCCATCGAGGTCTCGCGAACCTGACCAGTGAGGTGCGCGAGCAGTACGTCGTGACGGCGCAGTCGCGTTTCCTGCACGTGGCGTCGCCGAGCTTCGACACGTCGGTCGGTGAGTTGCTCGCGGCCTTCAGCGCCGGTGCCACACTCGTCATCTCGCCTGCCGACGTGTTCGGTGGCGACGAACTCGCAGACCTGATCAGGCGTGAGCGGGTCGACAACGTCGTCATGACTCCCACCGCCCTGATGACGGTCGACCCCGAGGGACTCGACTCGGTCAAGTCCGTTGTGGTCGGCGGCGACACCTGTAAACCGGAACTTGTTGCCAAATGGGCACCCGGCCGTGAGATGCGCAACGCGTACGGCCCGACCGAGACGACGGTGATCGTGACGATCACCGACCCGCTCGAGGTCGGCGAACGCATCACCATCGGTTCGCCCCTGCGTGGTGTCGAATCCCTGGTCCTCGATTCGCGGCTGCGCCCCGTCCCCGTCGGGGTCCCGGGCGAGCTCTACATCTGTGGACCGTCCGTCACGCGTGGGTACCACAACCGTCCTTCCGTGACGTCGGAGCGATTCGTCGCCAACCCGTACGGCGAGCCCGGCGCTCGCATGTACCGCACCGGCGACGTGGTGCGCTGGACCGAGGGACATCAGGTCGAGTACGTGGGCCGCTCGGACTTCCAGGTGAAGGTGCGCGGATTCCGTGTGGAACTCGGCGAGATCGATGCCGCTCTCACCTCGCAGCCCGAGGTCGAGTTCGCGGTGACCGTCGGCCATCCCGACCCCGCGGGACAGACCGCGCTGGTCGCCTACGTGGTGCCCGCAACCGGATTCTCGGTCGACGCCGATGCACTGCAGAACGTGGTGGCGGAGTCGCTGCCGCCGTACATGGTGCCGTCCGTGATCGTGGCGCTGGACGAGATTCCGCTGACCGCGATCGGAAAGCTCGACCGGGGGCGTCTGCCGGAACCCGAGTTCGTCACGGCGAGCACGGAGTTCCGTGCACCGTCGACACCCACCGAGATCATGATCGCCGACATCTATGCGGAGGTGCTCGGCACCGACGCGGTGAGCGTCGACGACAGCTTCTTCGATCTCGGCGGCAACTCGCTCAGTGCAACGCGGGTCGTCTCCCGCATCGGACAGGCCGTCGGCACGCGAATCGGTGTGCGAGAGCTGTTCGAGGCGCCGACGACGGCAGCGCTCGCTCTTCGAGTGGCGGAGCTGACCGGCACCGCGGACACCCGCCCGGTGCTGAAGGCGAAGCCGCGACCGGAGCGTATCCCGCTGTCGCTGGCACAGTCTCGGATGTGGTTCATCAACCGCTTCGATCCGGACTCTGCGGCATACAACATCCCGATGGCAGTGCGGCTGACCGGGAAGCTGGACCCGCAGGCGCTGCAGGCCGCCGTGTTCGACGTCGTGGAGCGGCACGAGACGCTGCGCACCGTGTACCCGGATTCCGCCGAAGGTGCCCATCAGGTGGTCCTTCCGATGGAACAGCTGCCGCTCGACGTCACTCCCGTTCGGGTGAGCGAGGACGAGTTGCGCGAGCGCCTCGTCGCCATGGCCACCACCGGATTCGATGTCACCGCAGACGTTCCGCCGGTGCGCATCGGGTTGTTCGAGATCGGGTCCGACGACTTCGTGCTCGCGCTGGTCATTCACCACGTGTCGACCGACGGTGAATCACTGGCACCGTTCGTTCGTGACGTGATGACCGCCTACATGGCACGGCTGTCCGGAAGTGCGCCCGAATTCGAGCCGCTGGCCGTGCAGTACGCCGACTACGCGATCTGGCAGCGAGAGCTGCTGGGCAGCGAGGACGATCCGAACAGTCTGCTCACGCAGCAGGTGAACTTCTGGCGGGACACCCTCGCCGGCGCACCGGACCTGCTCGAGCTGCCGCTGGATCAGCCGCGCCCGCCGCAGCAGACGCTGCGCGGTTCACGCGTCGAGTTCACCGTCGACTCCGAACTGCACCAGCAGCTCGCGGAGATCGCGAAGGCGCACAACGCCAGTGTGTTCATGGTGGTGCACGCCGCGTTCTCGATCCTCCTCGGACGCTTGTCCGGTGCCGAGGACATCGCGGTCGGCACCCCCATCGCGGGGCGCGGCGAGCGCGAGTTGGACGGCGTCGTCGGCATGTTCGTGAACACGTTGGCCTTGCGCGTCCAGGTCGACGGCAGTCTTGCCTTCGCCGAGATCCTCGATCGTGCCCGCGAAACCGACCTGGCTGCGTTCTCGCATGCGGACGTGCCCTTCGAGCGGCTCGTCGAGGTGCTCAACCCGGCACGTTCGATGGCGCATCACCCGATCTTCCAGGTGGGGTACTCGTTCCAGAACACCACCAAGGCGACCCTCGAATTGCCGGATCTGACCGTCGCGCCGCTCGAGGTGGGTCACGACACGACCCAGTTCGATCTGCACCTGATCCTCAGCGACAGCGGTGTCGACCAGGACATGACCGGTGTCTTCACGTTCGCCACGGATCTGTTCGAGCAGGCGACCGTGCAGCGGTTCGCGGACGCATTCCTGCGAGTGCTCGCCGGCGCGGTGGCAGCGCCGAATGCTCCGGTCGGTGACCTGCCGTTGCTCGACGATGCCGACCACGCACTCGTCGTGGACCAGTGGAACGCGACGGATCATCCGTTGCCGGAAGCGACACTGCCGGACCTGTTCGACACGGCCGTCGCCGCCACACCGGACGCACCCGCAATCGTGTTCGAGGACGAGAGGCTGACCTACGGGGAGTTCGACCGGCGCGTCAACCGGCTGGCTCGACACCTCGTCTCGCTCGAGGTCGGCCCGGAGACCATCGTCGGTCTCGCATTCCACCGTTCGGTCGATCTGCTGGTCGCGATGTACGCCGTCGCGAAGTCCGGCGGCGCGTACCTGCCGATCGACCCGGATCATCCGGCCGAGCGCACCGCCTACGTGCTCGAGAGCGCGCAGCCGGTATGCGTGCTCACGACCTCCCAGGTGGCTCCGACGTTGCCGGGAGAGGTGCAGACGGTCGCGCTCGACGAGATGGACCTGAGCGCACTGTCCGACGGGCCGATCACAGCGGCGGAGCGGATCGCGCCACTGCGTCCGGAGAACACCGCCTACGTCATCTACACGTCGGGCTCCACGGGACGCCCCAAGGGTGTCGCGGTGCCGCACGCGGCAATCACCAATCAGCTCCGCTGGAAGCAAGGGCAGTACCCCTTGACCGGAGACGACGCGGTTCTACTCAAGACGCCTGCGACGTTCGACCTTTCGGTCTGGGAGTTCTGGTGGGCTCTCACTGCCGGTGCGCGACTCGTCGTCGCGACCCCGGACGGACACAAGGATCCGGCGTACCTCGCGAACCTGATCGAGACCGAGACCGTCACGACTCTGCACTTCGTGCCGTCGTTGCTGTCGGCATTCCTGGCTGTTGCGGAGCCGCGACAGATCGAGTCGGTGCGCCGTGTCCTGTGCATCGGTGAGGCGTTGCCCGCCGATGTGGTCACCCGATTCCGAGCGGTGAGCTCGGCGGAGATTCACAACCTGTACGGCCCGACCGAAGCCGCAGTC
Organism: Rhodococcus huquni; assembly: GCF_055231055.1. Lineage (NCBI taxonomy): Bacteria > Bacillati > Actinomycetota > Actinomycetes > Mycobacteriales > Nocardiaceae > Rhodococcus > Rhodococcus huquni. The sequence goes on along the minus strand of NZ_JBUYWE010000003.1, from coordinate 166,909 downwards.
AGTGTCACGTACTACGAGTGCGGCGACGAGACGGCGGGCTCGGTGGCCATCGGCCGTCCCGAGTGGAACACCCGTACCTACGTTCTCGACACCCGTCTGCACCCGGTGCCGGTCGGTGTCACAGGTGAGCTGTATCTCGCCGGCGATCAGTTGGCACGTGGATACTTCGGCCGCTACGACCTCACGGGGGAGCGCTTCATCGCCGATCCGTTCGGTAGCGGCGAACGGATGTACCGCACCGGTGACCTCGTGCGGTGGAACCGCGACGGCGATCTGGACTACATGGGCCGCAGCGACTTCCAGGTGAAGGTGCGTGGCTTCCGCATCGAACTCGGCGAGGTCGAACGCGCACTCGTGGCGCATCCGTCCGTGGCACAGGCGGTCGCGGTCGTGCACAGCGATCGCCACACCGGGGATCAGCTCGTCGCGTACCTGGTGCCCGAGATCGATTCGACCCTCGACCTGCGTGACATCTCGTCGTTCGCAGGCAAGTCGGTACCCGGATACATGGTTCCGGCCGCGCTGATCCCGCTCGACGAGTTGCCGCTCAACATCAACGGCAAGATCGATCGCAAGGCACTTCCGGAACCCGAGTTCGGTACGACGGGTGACCACTACAAGGCTCCACGCACCCCGGTCGAGGAGATCGTCGCCTCGGTGTTCGAGGACGTGCTCGGCCGCGAGCGGATCAGTGTCGACGACAGCTTCTTCGACCTTGGCGGCAACTCGTTGATCGCTACCCGAGTCGTCGCCCGGGTGAACTCTGCGCTCGACTCGACGATCGGAGTCCGCGAACTCTTCGAGGCACCGTCGGTCGCTGCCCTCGCGACTCGGGCCGAGCAGTCGTCGACCGAAGCGGCTACTCGTCCGGCACTGGTGGCCCAGCGCCGCCCGGAGCGAATCCCGCTCTCGCCTGCCCAGTCTCGGATGTGGTTCATCAACCAGTTCGACAAGGCGTCGGCCGCGTACAACATCCCGCTCGCGATTCGCCTGAGTGGCGATCTCGACGTCTCTGCGCTGCGCTCTGCCATGGCGGACGTGGTGGAACGTCACGAGACTCTGCGCACGACCTACCCGGACAAGGGGTCGGGCCCCGAACAGGTCGTCGTCTCCCGGGCGGACGCGTCGATCGAACTGCTCACCGAGAACGTGTCGGACGAGCAGGAGATGCAGACCCGAGTGATCGAACTCGTCACTCGCGGATTCGACGTGGCTGCCGAGATACCCGTGCGGGCCGGTCTTCTGCGGTTGACCGATTCGGAGCACGTGCTGGTCATCGTGATCCACCACATTTCCGGCGACGGCGCCTCGACCGCGCCGCTCGCGCGCGACGTCGTCGTCGCCTACAGCGCACACGTTGCGGGAACGGAACCCGGTTGGGCTCCGCTCGACGTCCAGTACGCAGACTTCTCGCTGTGGCAGCACGAACTGCTCGGCGACGAGAAGAACCCGGAGTCACTGTCGGCGAAGCAGATCGGCTACTGGCGGGAGGCTTTGGCCGGCTTGCCGGACGTCCTGCCGTTGCCGACCGACCGGCCGAGGCCGCAATCGCAGTCGTTGCGCGGCGCCAACTTCGAGTTCGAGATCGATGCCGAGCTCAGGGCGCGGCTCGCCGGTCTCGCACGTGAGAACAACGCCTCGCTGTTCATGGTCGCGCATGCGGCGCTCGCCGTGCTGCTGGCGCGTCTGAGTGCAACCGACGACATCGCGATCGGTACCGCCATCGAGGGTCGTGGAGAGTCCGCTCTCGACGACATCGTCGGCATGTTCGTGAACACGCTCGTATTGCGCACCACCGTGGATCCGGAGATTCGCTTCGCCGATCTGCTGTCGTCCGTGCGGCAAGACGACCTCGGCGCGTTCACGCACAAGGACGTTCCGTTCGAGCGTCTTGTCGAGATCCTCCAACCGGAGCGTTCCACCGCCTTCACGCCGCTGTTCCAGGTCGCGTTGGCGTTCCAGAACGTCGAGCAGGCACATCTCGAACTGCCGGGCTTGACCATTCAGGGACTCGACGGTGGTGTGAGCTCGTCCAAGTTCGACCTCCAGCTCACGCTCGCCGACCAGGACGACTCCATGCGGGGTGTGTTCACCTACGCCACGGATCTGTTCGACGAGAGCACGATCGCGGGATTCGCCGACCGATTCCAGTGGATCCTGCGCGCGGTGACGGCGGATGCGTCGGTCGCCGTGGGCGACATCGACATCCTCGGCGGCGACGAACGTCGCACCCTCACTCCTGTACTCGGCGCGGAGACCGCGGACCCCGCGACGATGCTGCAGATTCTCGAATCCGCAGCATCGCAGGATCCGTCGGCGGCAGCGATCGTGTGCGGCGACGAGACGGTCACCTACCGAGAGTTGGACGAGCGGTCCAACCGGTTGGCGCGCGTGCTGATCGATCGTGGTGTGGGTGCCGAGGACTTCGTCGCGCTGGCACTGACCCGATCCGTCGAGTCCGTGTTGTCGATATGGGCCGTTGCCAAGACAGGCGCCGCGTTCGTGCCTGTCGATCCGAGCTACCCCTACGAGCGCATCCTGCACATGGTCACGGACTCGGCGGTGGCATTGGGTCTCGTCACGACCACGCACGTGGCGGATCTCCCCGACACCGTGGACTGGCTGGTTCTCGACGATCCGGAGTTCGCGGACGTATGCGGAGAGGCGTCGGGCGACGCGATCGCCGAAGACGAGCGCCTGCGCCCGATCAGGCTGACCGACGCGGCGTACGTCATCTACACCTCCGGCTCCACCGGTATGCCCAAGGGTGTGGTGGTGACCCACGCAGGTCTGTCGAACGTGACGGCCGAGCAGCGCGAGCGACTCGGGGTCACGCCGGCGTCGCGGGTCCTGCACTTCGCGTCCCCGAGCTTCGACGCCTCGGTGTTCGAACTGCTCTTCGCGGTGGCTGCGGGCTCCACGATGGTGATCGCGTCCGGAGTGGTCTACGGCGGTGAAGAACTGGCGCGGTTGCTCAAGGAGCAGCGGGTCACCCATGCTTTCATCACGCCGGCAGCCCTCACCACCGTGGACCCGGTGGGCCTCGAGAACATCGAGGTTCTCTCGGTCGCCGGTGAGGCCTGCCCGCCGGAACTGATGGCGCGTTGGGCGCCCGGCCGACGGATGTACAACCTGTACGGACCGTCCGAGGCAACGATCTGGAGCACCTCCAGCACGCCGATGCAGGCCGGGGTTCCCGTCACCATCGGCGGCCCGACCAGAGGCGTGGACGTCGTCGTCCTCGACGCTCGGTTGGCGCCGGTACCGGTGGGTGTGCCGGGTGAGCTGTACGTGGCCGGTCCCAGCGTGGCGCGTGGGTACCACAACAGGTTCGGGCTCACAGCGGAGCGATTCGTCGCGAATCCGTTCGGCGGACCGGGGGAGCGGTTGTACCGCACCGGTGACGTCGTCAGGTGGGTCCGAGGCGAAGACGGACTCGTGCTCGACTACGTCGGCCGCAGTGATTTCCAGGTCAAGGTGCGCGGATTCCGTATCGAACTCGGTGAGATCGACGCGGAACTCGGTCGGCATCCTTCCGTCGACTTCGCGGTCACCATGGGCCATCACCGTGAGAAGACGGGGCAGACGGTGCTCGTCTCGTACGTTCTGCCGGCTGCCGGTGAGACGATCGACGTCGCCAAGCTGTCGTCCTTCGTGGCCGAAACCCTGCCGGGATACATGGTGCCGTCGTCGATCATGCCGATCGACGAGGTGCCGATGACCCCGGCGGGCAAGCTCGACCGCAAGGCGCTGCCGGAACCGCAGTTCGTCTCGATGTCTTCGGACTTCCGCGGCGCCTCCGGCGCCATGGAAGAAACGATCGCCTCCGTCTTCGCCGAGGTCCTCGGCGTCGATCGGGTGAGCGTCGACGATTCGTTCTTCGAGCTCGGTGGCGACAGCATCGTGTCGATCCAGCTGACCACGCGGGCCAAGGCGGCCGGTGTGCTGTTCGCCGCCCGCGACGTGTTCGAACGCAAGACGGTCGCGGCGCTCGCGGAAGTGGCGGTGTGGACCTCGGATTCGGAGGTCGTCACCCTCGAAGAGCTGCCCGGCGGCGGCGTGGGTCCGGTTGCGTTGACTCCGATCGCGCACTGGTTGCTCGATACCGCGGGAAGCTTCGACCGCTTCTCGCAGGCGGTCCTGCTCACGTTGCCGGTGGGCGTCACCCGAAGCAATGTGGTGACGACCGTGGATGCCGTACTGGCGCAGCACGACGTGCTGCGCTCGCGCCTGACCGGTTCGGGGGCTGATCGGGTGTTCGAAACCCTCTCCGTCGAAGAGGCTTTCAGCGCCGAGGATCTGATCGAACACATCGAGATCACCGATGTTCCCGGTACTCCCGAGTTCGCCGAACTCGGACGCGAGGCCATGAACCGTGCAGCTGATCGTCTCGATCCGGCTGCAGGGCGGATGGTGCAGTTCGTCTGGTTCGATCCCGCCCCGGCACTGGGCGGCACGGGTGGACGACTGCTGGTGCTCGCTCACCACCTCGTCGTGGACGGCGTCTCCTGGCGAATTCTGGTGCCCGACTTCGTCACCGCGGGCTCGCAGGTGTCGAACGGTGAGACCCCGCAGCTTCAGGCGACCGGCTCGTCCATGCGGGCCTGGGCGAACGGCCTCGTCGAAGAGGCTCGGTCGGAACATCGCATCGCCGAACTCGGATTCTGGCAGCAGACTCTCGAGGGAAGCGACCCGCTGCTCGGCTCGAGGGCGCTCGACCCGAAGCGGGACGTCGTGTCGACCACTTCGCGCACGAGCATCACGTTCTCCACCGAGCTGACCGACGCACTGCTCACCAAGGTGCCCGAGGTCGTGCAGGGCGGCGTCAACGACGGTCTCCTGACGGCGCTCGCGTTGGCAGTCTCCTGGTGGCGTGCCGGACGTGGCCTCGCCGACAGCTCGGTCCTGATCAACCTCGAGGGCCACGGCCGTGAGGAAGAGACCGTTCCCGGTGCCGATCTGGCGCGCACCGTCGGCTGGTTCACGACCCTGTTCCCCGTTCGCCTCGACATCGGACGAGCCGATCTCGACGACGCCTTCCGCGGCGGCCCCGGAGCCGGTATCGCCCTCAAGGCAGTCAAGGAACAGCTTCTTGCGATCCCGGATCACGGAATCGGATTTGGACTCCTTCGCTACCTCAACGAGGAGACCGGTCGAGCTCTCGAATCGCTGCCGACCCCGCAGATCGGCTTCAACTACCTCGGCAAAGCCGGAGCGGTCGAGGTGCCGGAAGAACTGCGTGCACTCGGCTGGATGCCGGACTCCGACAGCGGCGAGTTCGGCGGCGCGATGGACGACGACATGGTCGCCCCCGCGGTGCTGAGCATCAACGCGGTGACATCGGATACCGCGTCGGGGCCGGAGTTGTCCGCGAGCTTCGCCTTCGCGACCGGAATTCTCGACGCGGACGAGGTGGCCGAGCTGGTCCGGCTGTGGCACACCGCCGCAGCGGCGCTGGCCGAATACGCCACGGCGCCGGGCAGCGGTGGACTCACTCCCTCCGACGTTCCGCTCGTCTCGATCGGACAGGGTGAGCTCGAGGTCCTCGAGGATCACTACACCGGTGTCGGGGACGTATGGCCGCTCGCTCCGCTGCAGTCCGGTATGTACTTCCACTCGGTGCTTGCCGAGGAGGCAGTCGACGTCTACACCGCTCAGGTCGTGCTGGACCTGGCCGGGACGGTGGACGCCGAGCGCCTGCGCGCCGCTGCGAATGCGTTGGTCGCAAGGCATTCCAATCTGCGGACGGCGTTCGTGCAGAACGAGGCGGGTTCTCCCATTCAGGTCGTTCTCGACGACGTGGACGTGCCGTGGCACGAGGTCGACCTGCGTTCGCTCGCCGACCCGGAGCGTGAAGCGGAGATTCGTCGACTTCTCGCCGAGCACCGAACGGCCCGTTTCGACATGGCGAAGCCGCCGCTCATGCGGTTCCTCCTGATACGGGTCGGCGCCGACGAGTACCGCTTCTCGATCAGCAACCACCACATCCTGCTCGACGGATGGTCGATGCCCCTGCTGATGAAGGACCTGCTGGTTCTGTACGCGACGCGTGGCGACGCCTCGCACCTGCCGCGGGTCCGCGGATACCGCGACTTCCTGAGCTGGCTCTCCGAACGCGATGCGCCGGTGTCCAGAAACGCGTGGGCACAGGCTCTCTCGGGCCTCGAGGCTCCCACGATCGTTGCGCCCGCACCGGCTCCGAGCAGCGAGGATCGGCCCAAGCCGATCAAGTACTCGGTTCAGGTCGGTCGAACGGTCAGCGAGGAGTTGGCGCGGGTCGCGCGCGATCGCGGTGTCACGATGAACACCATCGTTCAGGCCGCATGGGGACTCCTGCTGTCGCGCATGACCGCCTCCGAGGACGTCGTGTTCGGCGCGACCGTGTCGGGTAGGCCGCCGGAGGTCACCGGCATCGAGTCGATGATCGGTCTGTTCATCAACACCTTGCCGATCCGCGTGCGCATCGATCCGAACGAATCGATGGTGGGTCTGCTCGAGCGTCTGCAGGCCGAGCAGTCCGCGTTGTTGGACCACCACCACGTCGGGCTGCCGGAGATTCAGCAGATCGCCGGAATCGGTGGCCTGTTCGACACATTGACGATCTTCGAGTCCTACCCGATCGACCGGGCCGGCCTCACCGAGAGCAGCGACATCGACGGTCTGCGGGTTGCCGGAGTGGCCATCGCCGACGAGTCGCACTACCCGTTGACGCTGCTGGCGCAGTCGGATTCGGAGGTGTCGCTGGCACTCGAGTACCTCCCCGACGTGTTCGATCTGCAGACGATCGAGCGGCTCGGTGCACGGCTCGAGAAGGTCCTGAACACGATCGCCACCAACAGTTCGACTCTCGTCGGAGACCTCGATCTGTTGACTGCGGCGGAGCGGGCACTCGTCGTCGACGACTGGAACGACACACGCCACGACGTCGACGCGAAGACGGTCGTCGACTTGTTCGACGCCCAGGTCGCGAGCACCCCCGACGCCATTGCTGTAGTCGCGGAGGGTGTGGAGCTGACCTACGCCGAGTTCGCCGCTCGGGTGAACCGTCTGGCGCGGCACCTGATCTCGATCGGGGTCGGACCGGACCTGGTGGTGGGTGTCGCGATGCCGCGCTCGGTCGACATGGTGGTCGCGCTCTACGCGATCGTGGCGGCCGGTGGCGCGTACGTGCCCATCGACCCGGAGCATCCGATCGAGCGCGTCGAGTACGTGGTGGCCAGTGCACAGCCGGCATGCATCGTGACCTCGGATCCCGCATTCGCAGTCGGGGACACCCCCGTCGTGCGAATGGGCGACGTCGATGCGACGGCGTTCGACGGTTCACCCGTGCGGCGCGGCGAGCGACTGGGAACGCTGGGCAGCGACAACCTCGCGTACACCCTGTACACGTCGGGTTCGACGGGCCGACCCAAGGGCGTGCAGATCACGCATCGCGCACTCGTCAATCAGCTGTCCTGGTTGCGCGACGAGTACGACATCGGTGCGAAAGACGTGCTCCTGCAGAAGACGCCGTTCACGTTCGACGCCTCCGTGTGGGAACTGTTCCTGCCGTTGGCCGTCGGCGGTCAGCTCGTGGTGGCGGGCCCGGACGGGCATCGGGACCCCGGATACATGGCCGAACTCGTGTCCTCCCGATCGGTCACGATCATCCAGTTCGTGCCGACGGTCCTCGACATGTTCCTCGAGGTCGCGGATGCGGACCGATGCGGATCGCTGCGGTTGGTCTTCGCCGGTGGCGAGGCGCTGCCGCAGGCGACTGCGGGCCGTGTCGAGAAACTCGGCGACGCCCGACTGGTCAACCTCTACGGCCCGACCGAGTCGACGATCAACTCCACCGCGTACACGGTGAACACGTCGGAGGCGCACACCATTGCGCCGATCGGCTCGCCGGCCTGGAACACCCGTGCGTACGTTCTCGACGGTCGCCTGAATCCGGCACCCGTCGGAGTTCCCGGCGAGCTGTATCTGGCGGGCACGCAGTTGGCTCGCGGGTACGTCGGTGGTCGCGGCGCGAGTGCAGACCGGTTCGTGGCCAATCCGTTCGCGGACGACGGCTCCCGCATGTACCGCACGGGCGACCTCGTGTTCTGGAACGAGAACGGCTCGCTCGAATTCGTCGGCCGCACGGACTTCCAGGTGAAGATCCGTGGCCTGCGCATCGAACTCGGTGAGATCGAGTCCGCTCTCGCGACGCACGAGGACGTGTCGAAGGCCGCCGTGATCGTGCACGAGAGCGAGGTCGGCTCGCGGCTGGTCGCGTATGTCGTGCCGAAATCGGGTCGAGCTGTGGACACCACCGAACTCGGCGAGTTCGCGGCACGGTCGTTGCCCGAGTACATGGTTCCGGATGCGATCGTCGTGTTGGGCTCTCTTCCGATGGGCACGAGCGGCAAGCTCGATCGGCGAGCACTGCCTGTTCCGGAGTTCTCGGCGACCACCGAGTTCCGGGCGCCCCGAACAGCCACGGAGACCAAGCTCGCGGCTCTGTTCGCCGATCTGCTCGGACGCGATCGCATCGGTATCGACGACTCGTTCTTCGAGTTGGGCGGCGACAGCATCGTGTCGATTCAGCTGGTGGCGCGTGCTCGAGCGGAAGGAATCCACTTCACGGCGCGTGACGTGTTCGAGCGACGCACCGTCGCGCAGCTGGCCGCGACCGTGGATTCGGGTGACGTCGTCACGCTCGAGGAGTACGCGGACGGCGGTGTCGGTACCGTTCCTCTCACTCCGATCGCCGCGAAGATGGTCGAGCGCGGTGGTGACTACAACCGCTTCGTGATGCCGATGACGCTGGTCCTGCCCGTCGGTATCGACCGCACCAAGATCGTCGACACGGTCACCGCCGTGGTCGATACCCACGATGTCTTCCGCTCGACACTGGTGGACACGGACCAGGGGCCGCGACTCGAGATCGCTCCTGCTGGTTCGGTGTCCGTCGACCGTGTGGTCGACCGGGCCGAGTTCGATCCCGCTGCGCAATCGGGGCCGGAGTCGTTGGCCGAAGTGATCAAGGTCGAGTTCGGGAACGCACTCGCGGGCCTCGATCCTCGGACCGGCGACATGCTGCGGTTCGTATGGCTCGACCCCACCGATCCGTCGGTGCCCGGGCGACTCGTCGTGGTTCCGCATCACCTCGTCGTCGATTCGGTGTCCTGGCGAACACTCGTCCCGGACTTCGCGATCGCCGGCGCGCAGGTGGCCGAGGGCTCCGTGCCTTCGCTGCAGCCGGTGGGGACGTCGCTCCGCCGGTGGACGGACGGCCTGATCGAGGCAGCGCAACTGCCCGAACGGGTTTCCGAACTGGACGTCTGGCGAGGCATCCTCGACGGTCCGGATCCGTTGCTCGGTTCGCGACCGCTCGATCTGGATGTCGACGTGTTCCACACGCTCACCCGCACCCGGGTGGATGTGCCGGTACAGGTCACCGAGGCGCTCCTCGGCGACGTTCCGAGTGCGTTCGGCGGCGAGATCGGCGACGTGCTGGGAGCCGCGCTGGCGATGGCAGTCACGGAGTGGCGTCGAGCCCGTGGAGTCGATCATGCGGCCACGCTGGTCACGTTGGAAGGTCACGGCCGCGAGGAGTCCGTGGTCCCCGGTGCGGACCTCTCGCGCACGGTCGGCTGGTTCACGACGATGTACCCGGCGCGGCTCGATCTTGCCGGTATCGACGTGTCGGACGCCCTGATGGGTGGCCCGTCCGCGGTCGACGCGGTGCACGCGGTGCGTGACCAGTTGGCAGTGATTCCGGACAAGGGAATCGGCTACGGCATGCTGCGGTACCTCAACGAGGACACCGCACCCGTCATGCGGGAATGGGCGGAGCCGCAGATCGTCTTCAACTACATCGGTCGAGTCAGTGCCGACGAGATCCCGGAAGGCTTGCGGGATCTGGGTTGGATCCCGGCCCTCGACTCACCCGATCTCGGTGGCGCCGACAAGAGTGCACTTCCGGCTCAGGCCGTTCTCGACATCCAGTCGGTGGTCGCCGATACCGAGAAGGGCAGGCAGTTGTCGGCCTTCATGGGATTCCCCTCTGCGATTCTGTCGAAGACAGAGGTCGACGAGTTCGCGGCGCTGTGGATCACAGCACTGACGGCGCTCGTGGCGCGAGGTGAAGACCTTCGGTAGTCGGTGCGAGGGGGTTCACGACCAGTCGAATTCGATTCGGTCGTGGACTCCCAGCCGACTGCTCAGGCGTTCGATTCCGCTGAAGTCCTGAACGAGCCGCTGTCGGTTCTCGGCGTGGGCGACATCGTCGATCATCGACTGTCCGTGTGGGACTCCTTCGAGATCGACGATGGCGCGCCACGTCGTGAAGTCGTTGCTGCTGAACGTGGTCATCGCCTCGGCCAGTCCGCCCAGAAAGTGGCTTCGCTCCGACTCGTTCAGTGAGTCGTAGACGATCTCGGCGATGTCGTCGGTGATCGCGGCGTGGGCACGCTCGTCACGATTGTGTACCCGCACGGTGGCCCGGTTGACGGGCTGAATTCTCGGGTCGTCGGAGATCAGATCCAGATACGCGCTGATCGAGATCTCGGCCACCGTGGTGAACGCGAACGTGGAGATCGCGCGGCGCCGCGGATCGTATTCCGCGTGCGTCGACCGGCGCTGCCTGCGCACCGTATGCACCTCGGGAAGTGCGTTGTTCGGCATGGCCCACCCCCGCAGTCGGCGCATCACCGCACTCGCATTGAGGTGCATCAACGTGTGGTACTGCTCGTCGACCATCGTCTGGTGGACGGCCACCGCCGCGGTGTCCCCGATCCCGGACTCGAGACCGTCGTGCGCGATCAGATCGAATCCCGGATTGACGACGTACTCCTCGATGTCCATCACGTTCTTGTTGAAGGCGATCCACGCCCAGGATCGGAGTCGATTCTTCGCAGGCTCGTCCATCACCGCGTACCCGTCGTGTTCCGCGAAGGGCAGCAGCGAGTCCGGATAGTCGAGCTTGGTGAGATCGAACAGTGCGCCGAGGTCGGGTTCGGACTTCTTCACCGCGGCGCGGTGCCCCCACGATCGCGCAAGTCCGCGGACGACAGCGGTCTCCGCAGCGTTACCGTGCTCCGCGACGATCATCGTCCGGCCCTTCTCTCCGCAGTTCGGCGAACAGTCCCGCGCACATCGCCCGTAACGCGTCCGCCTCCGCGCCCAACGGCGACGCTGCCCGCGTCATCAACGCCGCGAACTCCTTCTCGTCACCCCCTTCGACGGTGTCGTCGACGAGGGCCAATGCGTTCGCGAGCAGGCGTCTGGCTGCGGGTGCCGAGGGATTACCCGCTTGGACGTCCCAGTACACCTCGGGGGTTCCACCGGACACCCGAGAAAGCAGTGCGAGCGAGAGAAGATGTGGGGGAGTCCCCAGTGCGGCAAGTTCCGTGCCGTCGGCGCCCGCCTCCGCGAGAGCCAGTCCGAACGCCAGTATCGACGCATGGGTCAGTGCCTGTGTCAGGGCAGTGAGTTCGTCGTGTCGCCGCGCCCCCAGTGCCGCTATCGAAGCGCCGGTCGCCTCCAGGACCTTCACCACCGCGTCGACGCCGGGCCCGGGGAGATAGGTGACCGCCGCGATGGGACGGCCGCGCGGATCCAGTGAGGGTGCGAACATCGGGTTCACACCCAGGGCCGCGCACGAGAGGTCGGCCGCAACGACCGCCTCCGCGAACCGGGACTTCACCGACAGCGTGTCCACCAGAACAGCATCGCGTCCGAGCAGACCGGCGATCCGCGGCAAGGCGGCGAGAGCGACGTCCTCGGGAACAGAGAGAACGACCGTGCCCGCAGTGCGTAGAAGGTCGGTGAGGGCGGCATCCGGAGCCGTGATGTCACCCTGGACGTATCGACCGCCCGCTCCCGCATCGAACCGATCGACCACGATCACGTCCCTGCCGGCACGACGAAACATGTCCGTCAGCATGGTCCCGACGGCCCCGCTGCCGCCGACGACCACGGCCGCGTGCGGAGCCTCCTCGGCCACGGTCATTGCCCGAATTCGTTGGGACGCTCTGCAGTCACCGATACTGCGCGGAGCATGGTGGCGGCCTTCACCATCGCTTCGTCGAACTCTTCCTCGGGGTCGGACAGCGCCGTGATGGCGCCGCCGATACCGAACGTGACCTCCGTTTCGGTCGCCACGATCGTCCGAATGACGATCGACAGGTCGGCTGTCCCAGTCAGCGAGAAGTAGCCGATGGCCCCGGAATACACCCCGCGCGGGCCCTCTTCGAGCCGGTCGATGATTTCCATGGTCCGAACCTTCGGCGCACCCGTCATCGAACCGCCGGGGAAGGCGGCACGCACGCAGTCGACCGCCGACGAATCCGGGCTCAGAGTGCCACGCACGGTCGACACCAACTGGTGAACTGCCGCATACGTCTCGACGTCGAACAGCGAAGGAACGTGTACCGATCCGGGCACGCACACATGCGCGAGGTCGTTGCGCGTGAGGTCGACGATCATCAGGTTCTCGGCCCGATCCTTCTCACTGTCGAGAAGGTCCTGACGAAGCGCAGCATCCTCCGACGTCGTCGCACCTCGAGGCCGGGTGCCCTTGATGGGTTTCGACTCGACGATTCGGTCGGCGCCGATACGAAGAAAACGCTCGGGGGATGCGCTCAACACGGACAGGCCGGCGAAATCGAGAAAGGCACTGTACGGAGTAGGGCTGATGGTCCGTAGATGCTCGAACGTCGGCAACGGATCGATTGCTCTGCCCACCCGGGCCATGTTGGTCAGACACACCTCGTAGGACTCTCCGGCGCGAATCTCGGCGAGTGATTGCCCGATCCGATCCAGATAAGCGTCGTGGTCGTGCCGCAACTCGAGTTCTGCATACTCGACGTTTCTGATGACCGGGGCAACAGCCGGATCGGGGTCCGGCTCCGCGAGCAGGCGCAACGCGTGTTCGGTCTCGGACAGCCACCGCGCCATCTCCGGATCGTCGGCGCGGTCGCTGAGGCACAGCGCGTACGAGCAGTCGGCCGTGTGATCGATGACGACCGCCCGATCTGCGAATACGAACGCGGCGTCCGGGGTGGTGGCCGAGTGGGTGCGGCGTCCGCCGGTCTGGGCTTTCAATTCGTAGCCGAGAAAGCCGACGTACCCCAACCCGAACGGCAGACCGGGCATGCCGGGCACGCCGCGCGCCTGCAACTGCCGCTCGAGGTAGTCGAAGATCGAGGTGTGGACCTGTTCGGCCGGCAGTCCTTCCCGAGTGATCTGCACTATCGATCGGTCGACGTCGTACGTGATGTACTCGGCTCGTGGGCCCCCGGAGTTCCCCATGATGGTGAACCGTGACTCGGGTTCCGATGCCGACGTGCCGTCCAGCCAGAAGCCGTTCGGGCCGTCCGCAAATAGTCGCCCGAACGCTGCGCTCGGATCCACTTCGTGGTCGACGCGCACGCGCGAGACCACGTAGGGCGGGTGTCGGAGCGGGATACGGATCGTGGGCCTGGCTGCGGTCGCGCCACGAGCCGTGGGCGTGAGATCGCGGAAGTTCGCGAGCAGTTCGCGTCCGTAAGCGGTGCTGATCGACTCCGGATGGAACTGCACGCCCCACAACGGCCGGGTTCGGTGCCGCACGCCCATGAGAAGGCCGTCGGTGGTCCACGCGGTCGCCTCGAGTTCGTCGGGCAGTTCGTCGGCGATGAGTGAGTGATATCGCACAGCCGGAAAGGGCGACGGGATGCCCGCGAAGACGTCCGTCCCGTCGTGTTCGACCATCGTCACCCTGCCGTGCATCGGCTCGGGGGCGAGTCCCACCCGCGCCCCGAACGCTCGACACAGGCCTTGATGACCGAGGCACACGCCCAGTACCGGTACTGCGGCATCCGTGAAGGCGCGAGCGCTGATCCCGAAGTCGCGTACGCGATCAGGGCGTCCCGGGCCGGGGGAGATGACGATGTTGTCGTAGGCGTCCCAGTCGATCGATTCCCACGACGCGTCGTTGTGCACGACCGTGGGTGGCTCTCCGTTCACCTCGGCCAACAATGTGAAGAGGTTGTAGGTGAAGGAGTCGTAGTTGTCGATCAGCAGGGTGCGGGTGCTCATGCGGCTACTCACTGCGGCTCGTTCGGAGAGTCGATGATCTGTTCCTCCAAGCGGCATGTTTCGGCGATCAGGACGTCGTACAGAGTGTCGAAGAAGTCCGGTGAGAGATCGTTGCGACGGGCGAAGTCTCGTGCCCGCTCGTGTACCTGCTCCATGCGCGTCGGTTGGACGACAGCGATGTCCGCACCCCGCTTGAGATATCCGATCCTCGAACAGAGGTCGAGACGTTCACGCACCGCGTCGAGCAGTCGCGAGTCGACGGCATCGAGGTCCGATCGCAGGCTCTCGAGTTCCAGCTGCGCCGAGTCGCCCGATGATTTCTGCGTTCCATCGCTGTTCGGCTCTTCTACGGAGATGTACATTATCGCCCCACTGTTCGACGTCGGCCGAGCAATGCTCGGGAGTGCCCTGTTCTCCACCACCCTGTAGTCTCAATGTCAGGTTTAGACTTTCTTCTCATCGAGGGTCCGATGAAGTATTCTGCTCATCGGCCCTCTGGGTCCAGAATACGAGGGAGATGGGTATGTCGTTGGGCAGAAGAGGCGTCGTTCTTTCGATGGGCGCTCTCGTGTCGCTGGTGCTTGCCGCACCGGTGTCGGCGCAACCTGCGCCTGCAGTACCCAACGGGTCGAGCAATCCCGCTGCGCCCGTCGAACAGGCTCCGCCGTCTGAAAAGCCACTCGAAGGTGCGAACGACTGGTCTTGCAAGCCCTCGCCCGAGCATCCCCGGCCGGTGGTTCTCGTCCATGGCACGTGGGTCGGTATGACGGAGACCTGGAACAAGCTTTCACCCGCTCTGGCCGAAGAGGGCTACTGCGTCTTCGCGCTCGAGTACGGGCGCGCCGCGAACCCGGCCGACGGAAATGCGCTCGGCCTGCTGGGCGGCGCAGACATCGCCGAGTCCGCTCATCAACTCGCCGGATTCGTCGACCAGGTGCGGGAGGTCACCGGTTCCCCGCAGGTCGACATCGTCGGCCACTCGCTCGGCGGCACCCTGTCTCGTCAGTACCTGCGCTTCGAAGGTGGAGCCGACCTCCTGGACCCGACCAAGAACAAGGTGCACAGGTTGGTCACTCTCGGTGCGACCAACCACGGCACCAGCTTCGGCGACGTACAGGCACTCGGCGGATTGGCGCAGGCGCTCGGTATCCCGGTCACTCCACTGGCCGGAATGGCCGTAGGCCCTTCGTACATCCAGCAGATGGCGGG
Organism: Rhodococcus huquni; assembly: GCF_055231055.1. Classification (NCBI taxonomy): domain Bacteria; kingdom Bacillati; phylum Actinomycetota; class Actinomycetes; order Mycobacteriales; family Nocardiaceae; genus Rhodococcus; species Rhodococcus huquni. The sequence continues at coordinate 151,651 of NZ_JBUYWE010000003.1, read as the reverse complement.
CTCCCCGTTCCTGCACGTACTCAACGCGGGCGGTGACACCGACCCGGGCGTCGCCTACACCGTGGTGGCGAGTCGAAAGGACACCGTGTCCACCCCGCCGGAAAACACCTTCCTGGCTGCAGGACCCGGTGCCACCGTCGACAACATCTGGGTGCAGGACGGGTGCGAGTCGAACACGACCACCCACGACCAGCTCACAAGCGATCCCCGGGCGATGCACATCGTGGAGACGGCCCTCGATCCCACCTACGCGGAGCGCGTCCCCGCACCGTGCCCCGCCGGCTGATACCGAAGGATCACGGGGGAGTGCCGGCAGCGCGCCGGTACCCCCGGATGGCGGGGTAGGCGAAGATCAGGAGCGCGCCTCCGCACCAGAGGAACGTCTTCATCAGTGGTTCGTAAACGGGTCCACCCATCGACAGTCCGCGCATCGCTTCGATGACGCATGACATCGGCTGGTTCTCGACGATCGGCTGCAACCACTTCGGGTACGCCTGGGTGGGAACGAAGCCCGAATTGAAGAACATCATCAGGGTGCACAACAGTGACAACAGTTCGACGAGTGGGGCCTTCGCTGCGTTGACCGCGAGCGCCGTCACCAGCGTGGCGAACGACATTCCGAACAGCAGTGGCAGCAGGAGCAGTCCGAGGCCCGCGAGGACGCCCTGCTCGAAACGGAAGCCGAGCGCGAAGCCGACGGCCACGATCAGCACGGTCGTGAGAAAGATTCGTACACCCTCGGCGAGCAGTCGGCTGACCATTCCCGACGCCCGGTGAACCGGCAGCACCCAGAATCGACTCAGCAGGCCGTCCGCCCATTCTCGCTTCAGTGAGAGTCCACTCGCGATGGACCCGAACATGGCGCCGATGAGAGTGATCATGGGAACTTGGCCGTAGATGGCCTTGATGCCGGTGCCATCAGTGATCGTGACGCCGAGTACCACCCAGAACATCACCAGCATCAACGCGGGATAAATGATCGCCTGCAGCATCGTGTACGGATCTCTGGTCCAGCGGAGCAGTAGTCGCCCGGTCTGGAGCAGGCTGTGCGACACGAACGCGCCGAACGACTTCTCCGAGTGTGCCTCGGTGGCCGGCGGGAAGGTGAGCGCCACGTTCGGCACTTGCTGGTCGGTGGTCATCCACGCCTCACATTCGCCCAGATGGACAGTGGGATGAACACGAGAGCGAGCCCGCCGCACCACAGAAACGAGGGCATGAGTTCGGTCATCGTGATCGTTCCGTCGGTCATGCCACGTAGAGAGGTGGCGAACTGCGAAATGGGTTGATTGCGCACGAACCCCTGCGCCCACTCGGGGAAATTCGACACCGGTACGAATCCGGACGAGAACATTCCGAGAATCAATTGCGGAATGGTGAGCGCCTGGCTCGTGACGGTCGGACTCTTGGTGAGTGTTCCCAGGGCATCCGCACCGGCGGTCAGGGTGAATCCGATCAGCATCGCCATCGCGCAGAAGGCGATCGTGAGTCCGATGCCCGCCTGGAACCGGAATCCGATGACGTGGCCGTACCCGATGGCGCAGGCGAGCGAGATCGCCGAGTGGACGAAACAGGCCGTCATGCGCGAGGCCAGAGGCACCGCAGCCGTGATGGGCATCGTCTGGAAACGTGCGTTCATTCCGTTCGACGCCTCGGTCGCCGCCCGGTGGGCCGCGGACACCGCGGTGAACGCCATCGCCTGCAGGACGATGATCGGCATGACGAACTGCGCGTAGTCGATGCCGGCAGTGAGTCGCATGACCAGCTTGAGCGGCAGATAGAAGCCGATGGTGAAGATCAGGGGAGCGAGAACGGCGATGAAGAACTGTCCGTACACCCACATGGTGTGCATGTTTCGGCCGGAAAGGGCCAGCCACTGACTGAAGGCGGTCGGCTGGGGCTTCGAGTGCCGGCCACGATAGTTCGCCGCGCGCCGCGAACTCTCCGAGGCGGCCGCTCTCGCTCCGGACGACTTCGTCACCGAGGTCACAGTGGCAGTTCCTCTCGTCGTGACGCCCCGGCATTCTGCGGCGCACCGGCGTCACCACTGTGGCCGGTGATGGAGAGGAACACGTCGTCCAGCGACGGACGCCGCAGTGCGATGTCGGCGAGCTCGATCTGGGCAAGGTCGAGTCGGCGGAGTGCCTCGGCGAGTGTCTGCGCGCCGTCGTCCGCGGGGATCGAGAGACGATCGGCTCCCGCCTCGGTGACCTTGTCGGCGGAGGTGAGGGAGGCCAGGATCTCGCGAACTCGCGGGATGTCCTCGAGCCGTGCCGGTACGACTTCGCAGTAGTTGCCGCCGGTGCGGGCCTTCAGTTCGTCCGCGGTGCCCTCGGCGATGACAGTGCCCTTGTCGATCACAACAATGTTGTCGCTCAACAGATCCGCTTCTTCGAGGTACTGGGTCGTGAGCAGGATCGTGATGCCCTGTTCCTTGAGGGTCGACACCAGTGACCACACGCCCTGACGGCTACGCGGGTCGAGGCCGGTGGTCGGCTCGTCGAGGAAGACGACCTCGGGGCGCGTGACGAGGCCGCAGGCGATGTCGACTCGGCGACGCATACCGCCCGAGTACTCGAGAACCTTTCGGTCGCCGGCTTCCACCAGATCGAACTCTTCGAGGAGTTCGGTGGCTCGGGCTTTCGCGGTGCCCTTCTTCAGTCCCATCAACCGCCCGAAGAGCACCAGGTTCTCGCGACCGGACAGGGACTCGTCCAGAGCGGCGTACTGACCGGTCATCATGATCGACCGGCGAACGCCTGCGCCGTCGGAGGTGACGTCGTGGCCGGCGACGAAGGCCCGACCCTTGTCGGGGCGCAAGAGGGTGGAGAGCACGTTGACGGTAGTGGTCTTACCGGCGCCGTTGGGCCCCAGGATGCCGAGGACGGTGCCCTTGGGGACTTCGAAACTGACACCCCGTAGGGCTCTCACCTCACCGAAGGACTTCTCGATTCCCTCGACCAGAACGGCAGGTTGGGGCGCAGTCATGTTCCCGAGTATGTCACGATCACGCTGACACGAAAGTCGAGCTACCTACTGGTAGACCCAACGATTCGGCATCTGTAACGCGTCGCCGAATCGGCGCGATAACTGCGGGACGACTCTGTGTAGTCGTATGCCGCCAGTACGGGTGACGGGGTTCATGCACTGTCCCTGCGGGAACGGTTTGAAGTCTCGGCCCACGTGCGGCATACTGGTCGGGTTGCCTTGCGCGGGACGTGATCGATTGCGGCCCGAACCGGCAAGGCGAAGTGAGTCGTAGCCAGGTATTTCACCTGGTCGCGGCCATGCAAGACGGAAGCAGTGCCTACCGAGTGCCCGAACACGGGGCGCCACCGGTACGCATTCACCGCCGAATGCAGCAGAAATGTCTGCGGCGGAGAATGAGCGAGAAGGCGACACGCCCGACCGCGTGTACCGGAGAACCATGACAGATGAACAGCGGCAGCGGATCGGGCGTGTCCCGATCGCCTAGGCGTTCTGACGGTTGCGGTCGGCAAGGACTGTGCAGACGAGATGGTTCGGCCCGACTCGGGTCGATCTGTGAAACGCGGCAAGAAAAGGACACCAAGCGTGGCGGGACAAAAGATCCGCATCAGGCTCAAGGCCTACGACCATGAGGCGATCGATGCGTCAGCACGCAAGATCGTCGAAACGGTGACCCGTACCGGGGCCCGTGTCGTCGGACCCGTGCCGTTGCCGACCGAAAAGAACGTGTACTGCGTCATCCGCTCGCCGCACAAGTACAAGGACTCGCGCGAGCACTTCGAGATGCGTACTCACAAGCGGCTTATCGACATCCTCGACCCGACGCCCAAGACGGTTGACGCGCTCATGCGTATCGACCTTCCGGCCAGCGTCGACGTCAACATTCAGTGAGCGCGGCGGAGACAAAAACAATGACTGATATCAAGATCAAGGGAATCCTGGGCACCAAGCTCGGCATGACCCAGGTCTTCGACGAGAACAACCGGGTCGTTCCGGTCACCGTCGTCAAGGCCGGTCCGAATGTCGTGACCCAGATCCGTACCGACGAGATCGACGGCTACAGCGCTGTCCAGCTCGCGTTCGGCGCCATCGACCCGCGCAAGGTGAACAAGCCGATTTCCGGCCAGTTCGCCAAGGCCGGCGTCACCCCGCGTCGCCACGTGGTCGAGATCCGCGTTGCCGACACCTCCGAGTACGAGGTCGGCCAGGAGCTCACCGCCGAGCTGTTCGAGGACGGCGCATTCGTCGACGTCACCGGTACCAGCAAGGGCAAGGGCTTCGCCGGAACCATGAAGCGTCACGGCTTCAAGGGTCAGGGCGCCTCGCACGGTACGCAGGCTGTTCACCGCCGCCCGGGCTCCATCGGTGGCTGTGCAACTCCCGGCCGCGTGTTCAAGGGAATGCGCATGTCCGGACGTATGGGTAGCGACCGCATCACCACGCAGAACCTCTCGGTCCACAAGGTGGATTCCGAGAACGGCCTGCTGCTGATCAAGGGCGCGATCCCCGGCCGCCGCGGCGGCGTCGTGATCGTCAAGAGCGCAGTGAAGGGTGGTGCGCACGCATGACCAGCACCGAGACATCGACCAAGTTGACGCTGGACGTCAAGGTCGCCGGTGGAAAGACCAACGGCACTGTGGATCTCCCCGCCGAGATCTTCGACGCACCGGCCAACATCGCGCTCCTGCACCAGGTCGTCGTCGCGCAGCTCGCTGCCGCACGCCAGGGAACGCACGCCACCAAGACCCGCGGCGAGGTTCGCGGCGGTGGCAAGAAGCCGTACCGCCAGAAGGGCACCGGCCGCGCTCGTCAGGGCTCGACCCGTGCACCGCAGTTCGCCGGCGGTGGCACCGTCCACGGCCCGCAGCCGCGTGACTACTCGCAGCGCACCCCCAAGAAGATGAAGGCAGCCGCCCTGCGCGGAGCCCTCTCGGACCGGGCACGCAACGAGCGAATCCACGTGATCACCGAACTGGTTGCCGGACAGTCTCCGTCCACGAAGTCGGCCCGCACCTTCCTCGGCGAGCTTTCGAGCCGCAAGAAGGTCCTGCTCGTCGTCGGCCGCGAGGACATCGCAGCATGGAAGAGCGTGCAGAACTTGGACGGCGTGCACCCGATCGCACCCGACCAGCTCAACACCTACGACGTGCTGGGAAGCGATGACGTCATCTTCAGCGTCGAGGCGTTGAACACGTTCATCCACGGGCCTGCCGAGACCGCCCAGGCACAGGAAAAGGAGGAGGGTAAGTGAGTACCATCGCCGACCCCCGCGACATTTTGCTGGCCCCGGTCATCTCCGAGAAGTCCTACGGACTGATCGAGGAAGGCACCTACACCTTCCTGGTGCACCCGGACTCGAACAAGACGCAGATCAAGATTGCCGTCGAGAAGATCTTCGGCGTCTCCGTGACCAGCGTCAACACCGCCAACCGTCAGGGCAAGCGCAAGCGGACCCGTTTCGGTTACGGCAAGCGCAAGGACACCAAGCGCGCGCTCGTGACCCTCTCGGCCGACAGCAAGCCCATCGAGATCTTCGGGGGACCGGTCGCGTAGGCGCCCGGGACTCGAGAGATATAGAGGACGAGAAGACTCATGGCAATCCGTAAGTACAAGCCGACTACCCCGGGCCGTCGTGGCTCGAGCGTCTCGGACTTCGCCGAGATCACTCGGTCGACCCCCGAGAAGTCGCTGATTCGCCCGCTGCACGGACGCGGTGGACGCAATGCGCACGGTCGTATCACCACTCGCCACAAGGGTGGTGGACACAAGCGTGCCTACCGACTGATCGATTTCCGTCGCAACGACAAGGACGGCGTGCCGGCCAAGGTCGCTCACATCGAGTACGACCCCAACCGGACCGCCCGCATCGCGCTGCTGCATTTCGCAGACGGCGAGAAGCGCTACATCATCGCTCCCCGTGGTCTGACCCAGGGTGCGCCGATCGAGTCCGGTGCCGCTGCCGACATCAAGCCCGGCAACAACCTGCCACTGCGCAACATCCCGACCGGTACCACGATCCACGCTGTGGAGCTGCGTCCCGGTGGCGGAGCAAAGATGGCTCGTTCCGCCGGCTCCAGCATTCAGCTGCTCGGTAAGGAAGGCACCTACGCCACGCTGCGTATGCCCTCCGGCGAGATCCGTCGCGTCGACGTGCGCTGCCGCGCAACCGTCGGCGAGGTCGGCAACGCCGAGCAGTCGAACATCAACTGGGGCAAGGCCGGCCGTATGCGCTGGAAGGGCAAGCGCCCGACCGTCCGTGGTGTCGTGATGAACCCGGTCGACCACCCGCATGGTGGCGGTGAGGGCAAGACCTCCGGTGGTCGCCACCCGGTCAGCCCGTGGGGTACTCCCGAAGGCCGTACCCGTAAGAACAAGCCCAGCGACAAGCTGATCGTCCGCCGCCGGCGTACCGGCAAGAAGCGCTAGGAGGGAGTTGTAAATGCCACGCAGCCTCAAGAAAGGCCCGTTCGTCGACGACCACCTCCTCGCGAAGGTGGACGTTCAGAACGACAAGGGCACCAAGCAGGTCATCAAGACTTGGTCGCGCCGTTCGACGATCCTTCCGGATTTCATCGGACACACGTTTGCGGTCCACGACGGCCGTAAGCACGTCCCGGTGTTCATCTCGGATTCGATGGTCGGGCACAAGCTCGGCGAATTCGCACCGACCCGCACGTTCAAGGGTCATATCAAGGACGACCGGAAGAGCAAGCGTCGATGAGCACTGAAACGAAGAACCCGACAGCAAAGGCTGTTGCACGCCACGTGCGTGTGACGCCGATGAAGGCACGTCGCGTCGTGGACCTCGTTCGTGGGCGCTCGGTCGAAGACGCCCTGAACATCCTGAAGTTCGCACCGCAGGCTGCCAGCGAGCCGGTCGCCAAGGTGATCGCGTCCGCAGCAGCCAACGCGGAGAACAACCTCGACCTCGACCCGAGCACGCTCGTCGTTGCTACGGCGTTCGTGGACGAGGGCGCGACCATGAAGCGGTTCCAGCCGCGTGCGCAGGGACGTGCGTTCCGGATCCGCAAGCGGTCCAGCCACATCACCGTGATCGTGGAGAGCCTGCCGAAGGCCGGAACCTCGACTCGTAATCGCCGGAAGGGAAGTGCTCAGTAGTGGGCCAGAAAATCAACCCGCACGGCTTCCGACTCGGCATCACCACCGACTGGAAGTCCCGCTGGTACGCAGACAAGCAGTACTCGGAGTACGTCAAGGAAGACGTCGCGATCCGTAAGCTCCTCGCCACCGGCATGGAGCGCGCGGGAATCGCGAAGGTCGAGATCGAGCGCACCCGTGACCGTGTGCGTGTGGACATCCACACCGCGCGTCCGGGCATCGTCATCGGTCGCCGTGGCGCCGAGGCGGACCGTATCCGTTCGGAGCTCGAGAAGCTGACCGGCAAGCAGGTTCAGCTGAACATCCTCGAGGTCAAGAACTCCGAGGCCGAGGCACAGCTCGTCGCACAGGGTGTGGCCGAGCAGCTCTCGAACCGTGTTGCTTTCCGTCGCGCCATGCGCAAGGCCATCCAGTCGGCCATGCGTCAGCCGAACGTGAAGGGAATCCGCGTTCAGTGCTCCGGTCGTCTCGGCGGCGCCGAGATGTCCCGGTCGGAGTTCTACCGCGAAGGCCGTGTGCCGCTGCACACGCTTCGTGCGGACATCGACTACGGCCTCTACGAGGCCAAGACCACCTTCGGTCGCATCGGCGTCAAGGTCTGGATCTACAAGGGCGACATCGTCGGTGGCAAGCGTGAGCTCGCCGCGAACGTGGCCGCACCGGCAGGGGATCGCCCCCGTCGCGAGCGTCCGAGTCGTCCCCGTCGCAGCGGTGCCACCGGCACCACGGCGACCAGCACCGAGGCCGGCCGCGCAGCGACCGCCACCGCCGATGCACCCGCCACGACGCAGCAGAAGGAGGGCTGACGCATGTTGATCCCGAAGCGGGTCAAGCACCGCAAGCAGCACCATCCGGGCCGTTCGGGTGCCGCCAAGGGTGGAACCCAGGTGACGTTCGGTGAATGGGGCATCCAGGCTCTCGAGCCCGCCTACATCACGAACCGTCAGATCGAGGCAGCACGTATCGCGATGACCCGCCACATCAAGCGTGGCGGCAAGATCTGGATCAACATCTTCCCGGATCGTCCGCTCACCAAGAAGCCTGCCGAGACCCGCATGGGTTCCGGTAAGGGTTCGCCCGAGTGGTGGGTCGCGAACGTCAAGCCTGGTCGCGTGATGTTCGAAATGACCTACCCGAACGAGGAGATTGCTCGTGAGGCCCTGCGCCGCGCGATGCACAAGCTCCCGTGCAAGTGCCGGATCGTGACAAGGGAGGAGCAGTTCTGATGGCTACTGGAACCCCAGCCGCAGAGCTCCGCGAGCTCACCGAGGAAGAGCTGGTCACCCGGCTTCGTGAGTCGAAGGAAGAGCTGTTCAACCTTCGTTTCCAGATGGCCACCGGTCAGATGGACAACAACCGCCGACTTCGGACCGTTCGTCACGAGATCGCGCGCATCTACACCGTCCTGCGCGAGCGTGAGCTCGGGCTGGCCGTCGGGCCGGACGCAGGTGACGCGGCATGAGTGAGGAAAAAGCAGTGAGCACTGAAGAGCGCAACAGCCGGAAGGTCCGGACGGGATACGTCGTCTCCGACAAGATGGAGAAGACGATCGTGGTCGAGCTCGAGGACAGGGTCAAGCACCCCCTCTACGGCAAGATCATCCGTCGTACCACCAAGGTCAAGGCGCACGACGAGAGCAGCGCCGCAGGCGTCGGTGACCGCGTTCAGCTGATGGAGACCCGTCCGCTGTCCGCCACCAAGCACTGGCGTCTCGTCGAGGTTCTGGAGAAGGCCAAGTAAGACGGCCGAGCAGGACCCGAGCGTCAACGCAAGACAAGATGCGGCCCGTTCCCTTCCAGGGAGCGGGCCGCATCTGTATCCGACTACGGATTTGTAGTTGACCTGCGTTTTCGCCTACACTAGTGCGGTTGCTTGTGGGTATATCCCACAGTTCGGCCGCGAACCCACTGCGATTTCGAGAGTTTTTGCAGGCAGGCGCGTGTTCGCGTGGTCCGCGATGCGGGTCCGTGAGCGCAGTCGAGCAGTGACACGACCACGCCCGTCGGGTCGGTAATCCGGCGTGCACCTATATCCAGGTCAAGGAGAAGTAAGTGATTCAGCAGGAGTCGCGACTGCGTGTCGCCGACAACACGGGTGCCAAGGAGATTCTCTGCATCCGCGTTCTCGGTGGTTCGTCTCGTCGCTACGCCGGGGTGGGCGACACGATCGTCGCCACCGTCAAGGACGCCATCCCGGGCGGCAACATCAAGAAGGGCGAGGTCGTCAAGGCCGTTATCGTCCGCACTGTCAAGGAGCGTCGTCGTTCCGACGGCTCGTACATCAAGTTCGACGAGAACGCTGCCGTTCTCATCAAGCCGGACAACGACCCCCGCGGTACGCGCATCTTCGGCCCCGTCGGCCGTGAACTGCGCGACAAGAAGTTCATGCGGATCGTTTCGCTCGCCCCGGAGGTGCTGTGATGAAGGTGCACAAGGGTGACACGGTGTTGGTCATCGCCGGCAAGGACAAGGGTGCAAAGGGCAAGGTCATTCAGTCCTACCCGGACACCGAGAAGGTCCTCGTCGAAGGCGTCAACCGCATCAAGAAGCACACCGCGGTTTCCGCGAACGAGCGTGGCGCCTCTTCGGGCGGCATCGTGACGCAGGAAGCCCCGATCCACGTATCCAACGTCTCGGTCGTCGACTCGGACGGGAACGCCACTCGTGTGGGTTACCGGACCGACGAGGAGTCCGGCAAGCGCGTTCGGATTTCCCGGAAGAACGGGAAGGACCTCTGAACATGACTTCCACCGAAAACAAGACCCAGCCGCGTCTGAAGACCCGCTACCGTGCGGAGATCAAGGATGCGCTGAACAGCGAATTCGACTACGCCAACGTGATGCAGATCCCGGGCGTCGTCAAGGTCGTCGTCAACATGGGTGTCGGCGACGCCGCCCGTGACGCCAAGCTCATCAACGGTGCCGTCAACGATCTCGCTCTGATCACCGGTCAGAAGCCCGAGATTCGCAAGGCACGTAAGTCCATCGCGCAGTTCAAGCTTCGCGAAGGCATGCCGATCGGTGCGCGCGTCACGCTGCGCGGCGACCGCATGTGGGAGTTCCTGGACCGTCTGGTGTCCGTGGCGCTGCCCCGTATCCGTGACTTCCGTGGCCTCTCGGGCACGCAGTTCGACGGAAACGGCAACTACACGTTCGGCCTCAACGAGCAGTCGATGTTCCACGAGATCGATGTGGACAAGATCGACCGCCCGCGCGGTATGGACATCACCGTGGTGACCACGGCTACCAACAACGAAGAAGGCCGTGCACTGCTGAAGCAGCTCGGCTTCCCGTTCAAGGAGAACTGAGCTCATGGCTAAGAAGGCATTGGTCAACAAGGCCAACAAGAAGCCGAAGTTCGCGGTTCGCGCCTACACTCGCTGCCAGCGGTGCGGACGCCCGCACTCGGTGTACCGCAAGTTCGGCCTGTGCCGAATCTGCTTGCGTGAAATGGCACATGCGGGCGAGCTGCCCGGCGTGCACAAGAGTTCCTGGTAACAACAGCACTCTCGTACAAACGGGTGGTTGTCGGACGGTGCCTCACGGCGCTCGTCCGGCAGCCACCCGTTTTTCGTGTCCGAACCGGCGCATTTCGCGAAATTTGCTGCAACGGCCGTGCAGGCGGGTCACGCTTGGGCGGGGGCCGAGGTGAGGGGCGCAGTGATGGCAGTGTCGGAATCGAATGTGCCGGCGAACGAACCGACGGAGCTCCGTCGGGTACTCGGCCCCGGTCTGCTTCTGCTCTTCATCGTCGGTGACATCCTGGGAGCGGGTGTCTATGCGGTCACGGGGGACATGATCGAGCATGTCGGCGGTATCGCGTGGGTGCCCTTCCTCGTCGCGTTCGTCGTCGCGACGCTCACCGCGTTCTCCTACCTGGAGCTGGTCGCGAAGTATCCCCAGGCCGCCGGCGCTGCGTTGTACGCACACAAAGCATTCGGGCTCCATTTCGTGACGTTCCTGGTGGCATTCGCCGTGATCTGCTCCGGCATCACCAGTGCGTCGACGTCGTCGAACGTGGTGGCCGGCAATCTTCTCGCCGGCCTGAACGAGACGTTCGGCAGCGAGGACGGATTGGGCTGGTTCGACATCGGCGACGGTGGCATGACCCAGCTCGGTATCGCGCTCGGCTTCATGCTGCTGCTGGCCGTGATCAACCTCCGTGGTGTCGGCGAGTCGGTGAAGTTCAACGTGGTGCTGACGGTCATCGAGATGGCCGCCTTGGCGATCGTCATCGTGATCGGATTCGTCGCAGCCGGAACCGGGGCGGGGGAGGGGGATATCGCCAACCTGGTGATGTTCCAGGATGCGAACGAGAAGGGCTGGTTCCTCGCCGTCACCGTCGCGACCGCGATCGCCTTCTTCGCGATGGTCGGTTTCGAGGACTCGGTGAACATGGTCGAGGAAACGAAGAAGCCGGAAAAGATCTTCCCCCGAATGATGCTGACCGGACTCGGTCTGGCGTGCCTGATCTATGTGCTCGTCGTGGTCGCCGTCATTGCCGTGCTGCCGCTCGACTACGACTCCGGCAGCGAAGGCATCCTGCTGCACGTCGTCAAGCTCGGCGCACCCTCCATCCCGATCGACGAGATCTTTCCGTACATGACCGTCTTCGCGGTGGCCAACACGGCGTTGATCAACATGCTGATGGCCAGTCGTCTGGTGTACGGGCTGGCGCGTCAGAACGTCCTGCCGAGTGCTCTCGGTGCGGTGTTGCCCGTCCGCCGCTCGCCGTGGGCGGCGATTCTCTTCTCGACCACATTGGCACTGATCCTGATCGTCGTCGTGAATCGCCTGTCGGAGAACAACGTGGTCGGGGCGCTCTCCGGTACCACCGCGCTCCTGCTTCTGTGCGTCTTCGCCGTGGTCAACATCGCTTGTCTCGTGCTCAAGCGTCGGCCGGACAAGACCTTCTTCCGGGCGCCCGTATGGGTTCCGGTTGTCGGAACTGTGATGTGCCTGTTCCTGGTCGGTCCGTGGGCGCGCACGTCCGATCAGATGATCCAGTACAAGATCGCCCTGGCGATGTTGGGGATCGGCATCGTGCTGTGGGTGATCACCTACTTCGTCGGTAAGGCCGTAGGGGGAGGCGACCGGTTCGCAGACGTCGATCATCTGGCGGAGGGCGAGGAGCCGAACCCGGCCCACCGATACGATGGGCAATAGATCCGATTCGGCCCCATCTCTTGATCCAATTTGGCCCACGCAGGGTCTTTGTCTACACTAGTTCAGTTGCCTGGCACATCTGTGTCTGCAGGTGACCACTTCATCCCGGCCGACAACGGTCGTCCGGGCCAGCCGAATTGCTGAAGGCCCACCATTGGCGGGTTCCCCTCGGGGAGCGTGCTCGTGCTGCATGGGAACCGCAGCGAGAAAGGTGTCGAGGTCTAACCATGACCATGACCGACCCCATCGCGGACTTCTTGACCCGTCTGCGCAACGCCAACACGGCGTACCACGACGAGGTGAAGCTGCCGCACTCGAAGATCAAGGCGAACATCGCCGAGATCCTCAAGCGCGAGGGCTACATCTCCGATTACCGCACCGAGGACGCCGAGGTGGGCAAGACCCTCATCGTCGATCTCAAGTACGGCCCGAGCCGTGAGCGCAGCCTTGCCGGCGTGCGTCGTGTCTCGAAGCCCGGTCTGCGTGTGTACGCGAAGTCCACCAACCTGCCCAAGGTTCTGGGCGGCCTAGGCGTGGCGATCATCTCCACGTCCACCGGCCTGCTCACCGATCGCCAGGCGGCCAATCAAGGAGTGGGCGGGGAAGTCCTCGCCTACGTCTGGTAAGGGAGGCCACCACAATGTCGCGTATTGGAAAGCACCCCATCACGGTTCCGGCCGGTGTCGATGTGAACATCGACGGCCAGAGCGTCGACGTCAAGGGCCCCAAGGGCGCCCTCGGACTGACCATTTCGGATCCCATCACCATCTCGAAGGCCGAGGACGGCACGCTCGTCGTCGCTCGCCCCGACGAGGAGCGTCGCAGCCGTGCACTCCACGGCCTGTCGCGCACGCTGGTGCAGAACCTCATCGTCGGTGTGACCGACGGGTACACCACCAAGCTGGAGATCCACGGTGTCGGCTACCGCGTCGCGCTGAAGGGCACGAACCTCGAGTTCTCGCTCGGCTTCAGCCACCCGGTCGTGATCGAGGCTCCCGAAGGAATCACCTTCGCAGTCGAGACGCCCACGAAGTTCTCGGTCGCGGGCATCGACAAGCAGAAGGTCGGACAGATCGCTGCGAACATCCGTCGTCTCCGTCGTCCCGACCCGTACAAGGGTAAGGGCGTGCGGTACGAGGGTGAGCAGATCCGCCGCAAGGTCGGAAAGACGGGTAAGTGATATGAGCCAGACTGCAAACCAGAAGGCCAAGCGCGTTCCGCTGGGCAAGGATGCGTCCACCAAGCGTCGTCTGTCGAAGACGCGTCGTCACTTCCGTCTTCGCAAGAAGATCTCCGGAACGCCGCAGCGTCCTCGCCTGGTCGTCAACCGTTCGTCGCGCCACATCCACGTCCAGCTCGTGGACGATCTCGCAGGCCACACACTGGCCGCGGCATCGACCACCGAAGCCGGTCTGCGTGGCGGCGAAGGCGACAAGAAGGCCTCGAGCGCAAAGGTCGGTCAGCTGATCGCCGAGCGTGCGAAGGCAGCCGGAATCGAAGCCGTGGTGTTCGACCACGGCGGACACGGCTACCACGGCCGTATCGCCGCTCTTGCGGACGCAGCTCGCGAAGGCGGGTTGAAGTTCTGATGACCAACATTGCAAACGGAAGGACAGCCTGATGCCGGGACGTCAAAGGCGTGACGGCGGCAGCGGACCCGCCGGACAGAATGGCCCCAACAGCGGCGACAACCGCGGGGACAACCGCGGAGGCCGTGACCGCCGCGACAACAATCGGGGCGGCAACGCACCCGAGAAGTCGAACCACATCGAGCGCGTTGTCACCATCAACCGCGTGTCGAAGGTCGTCAAGGGTGGTCGTCGCTTCAGCTTCACCGCTCTGGTGATCGTGGGCGACGGCAACGGACTCGTCGGCGTCGGCTACGGAAAGGCCAAGGAAGTTCCCGCGGCCATCCAGAAGGGCGTCGAGGAAGCTCGCAAGAACTTCTTCCGCGTCCCGATGATCGCCACCACCATCACGCACCCCATCCAGGGTGAGGCCGCAGCGGGCGTCGTCATGCTGCGTCCGGCCAGCCCCGGTACCGGTGTCATTGCCGGTGGCGCGGTGCGTGCCGTGCTGGAATGTGCCGGTATCCACGACATTCTGTCGAAGTCGCTCGGTAGCGACAACGCCATCAATGTTGTGCATGCGACCGTCGCTGCTCTCAAGGGTCTGCAGCGTCCCGAGGAAGTTGCCGCACGTCGCGGTCTCTCCCTCGAGGAAGTTGCCCCGGCCGGCATGCTGCGTGCGCGCGCACAGGCAGGGAGCGTGAAGTAATGGCCGATCTCAAGGTCACTCAGATCAAGAGCACCATCGGTACCAAGCAGAACCAGCGGAATTCCCTGCGTACCCTCGGCTTGAAGGGCATCCGACAGTCGGTTGTCCGCGAGGACAACGCGCAGAACCGCGGGCTGGTCAACGTGGTGCGCCACCTCGTCACAGTTGAGGAGGTCTAACCATGACCATCAAACTGCATCACCTGCGCCCCGCGCCGGGATCCAAGTCCGACAAGATCCGCGTCGGTCGTGGTGAAGGCGGCAAGCGCGGCAAGACCGCCGGTCGCGGTACCAAGGGCACCAAGGCACGTAAGAACGTGCCTGCCGCCTTCGAGGGTGGACAGATGCCGCTTCACATGCGTCTGCCCAAGCTCAAGGGCTTCAACAACCATTTCCGCACCGAGTACCAGGTCGTCAACGTCGGCGACATCGCCCGTCTGTTCCCCGAGGGTGGACAGGTCACGGTCGAGGATCTCGTTGCCAAGGGAGCCGTCCGCAAGAACCAGCTCGTGAAGGTTCTCGGCGACGGCGACCTGAGCGTTGCCGTTCAGGTCACGGTGAACAAGTTCACCGGTTCCGCCAAGGAGAAGATCGCCGCTGCCGGTGGTACCACCACCGAGCTGTGAGCAATCACGCTTGATCGGCGTCTGGCCGCAGCACAGTCTTTGCGCTGTGCTGCGGCCATTCGTCGCTCTGCCGTGTGGGGGCCGGAGAGGTCTCCCATCCGGTCGATTCAATTGCCACTGTTAGAGTTCTAGAGTTCACTCGTGTCGGGTCGTGCTCGGTTCGACACGTCACTGCCCGACTTTCACCGCCAGCCAGGAGGATCTTTGCTTTCCGCCTTCGTCTCGGCCCTCAGGACCCCGGACCTGAGGCGGAAGATCCTCATTGCCATCGGCCTCGTGGCGTTGTATCGGGTCGGCGCCGTTGTGCCGTCGCCCGGCGTCGACTACGCGAACGTTCGCGGATGTATCGATCAGCTGTCCGGAAGCGACTCGGCCGGCATCTACTCGCTCATCAACTTGTTCTCGGGTGGTGCGCTGCTTCAGCTCTCGGTGTTCGCGATCGGCATCATGCCGTACATCACCGCGAGCATCATCGTGCAGCTGCTCACCGTCGTCATTCCGAAGTTCGAGGAACTGCGCAAGGAAGGCCAGTCCGGCCAGGCGAAGATGACGCAGTACACGCGCTATCTGGCTGTCGCGTTGGCTGTCCTGCAGTCCACGGGCATCGTCGCGCTTGCCGCCCGCGGACAGCTTCTGCAGGGATGTGAGCAGGAGATCCTCGCAGACAAGAGCGTGTTCGGCCTCGTGATCATCGTTCTGGTGATGACCGCCGGTGCGGCTCTGGTCATGTGGTTCGGCGAGCTCATCACCGAGCGCGGTGTCGGTAACGGTATGTCGCTCCTGATCTTCTCCGGTATCGCTTCGCGTCTGCCCTCGGAGGGCAAGTCGATCCTCGACAGCCGCGGTGGCCTGGTGTTCGGCCTCGTGTGTGTCGCCGCTCTGGCGATCATCGCCGGCGTCGTGTTCGTCGAGCAGGGCCAGCGCCGCATCCCCGTCCAGTACGCCAAGCGCATGGTGGGCCGGAAGATGTACGGCGGCTCCTCGACCTACCTGCCGCTGAAGGTCAACCAGGCCGGCATCATCCCGGTCATCTTCGCGTCCTCGCTGCTGTATCTGCCGAACTTGATCGCTCAGCTCACCGGCGCAACGTCGGCCGCAGACCCCAGCTGGTGGCAGAAGTTCATCAACGAGTACCTGGTCAACCCGAACAACCCGGTCTACATCGCGATCTACTTCTCGCTGATCGTGTTCTTCGTCTTCTTCTACGTCGCGATCACGTTCAATCCGGAAGAGCGCGCGGACGAGATGAAGAAGTTCGGTGGCTTCATTCCAGGTATCCGCCCGGGCCGGCCCACCGCCGACTACCTCAGCTACGTCCTCAACCGCATCACGGTGCCCGGCTCGATCTACCTGGGTCTGATTGCAGTTGTGCCTCACTTCTTCCTGTCGGGAAGTCAAACAACCAGCAGCATCTTCGGTGGTGCGGCAGTGCTGATTCTCGTCAGCGTCGCCCTCGACACGGTCAAGCAGATCGAGAGTCAATTGATGCAGCGCAACTACGAAGGGTTCCTCAAGTGAGACTTGTTCTGCTTGGTCCTCCCGGTGCCGGCAAAGGCACTCAGGCTGCGATCCTGTCCGAGAAGCTCGGCGTCCCGCACATCTCCACGGGCGACCTCTTCCGCGCGAACATCGGGCAGAAGACCGCACTGGGAATCGAAGCGAAGTCCTACATCGATGCGGGCAATCTCGTGCCCAGCGAGATCACCAACAACATGGTGAAGGCGCGCGTCGCGGAGCCCGATGCGAAGAACGGTTTCCTTCTCGACGGTTTCCCGCGGACGGTCGACCAGGCACGTGCGCTCGAGGCCATCCTGGCGGACCTGAACACCGAGCTGGATGCGGTTCTGTCCTTCGCGGTGGACGAGGACGTCGTTGTCGAGCGCATGCTCGCCCGTGGTCGCGAGGACGACAAGGAAGACGTCATCCGTAATCGCCTGCAGGTGTACCGCGACGAGACTGCACCTCTGCTGAATCACTACAAGGATTCGATCGTCTCCGTCGATGCAATCGGCGAGGTGGACGAGGTCAATGCTCGCGCATTGGCAGCACTGGGCAAATAATGGCATTCGGGCGTAAGCGCAAGGTCGTACCGTTCCGTACGCCGGGGGAGCTCGAGGCGATGGCGGCTGCGGGCGCGATCGTGGGATCTGCCCTCGTCGCTGTGCGGCAGGCGGCGAAGCCGGGCGTGAGCACGCTCGAACTCGATCAGGTCGCCGAGGCGACCATCCGTGACGCCGGCGCGGTGCCGTCGTTCAAGGGGTATCACGGCTTCACCGGTTCGATCTGCTCGTCGGTCAACGATCGCGTGGTGCACGGCATCCCCTCCGCCGATGATCTGCTTGCGGACGGGGATCTGATCTCCATCGACTGCGGGGCGATTCTGGACGGCTGGCACGGTGACTCGGCGTGGACGTTCGGCGTGGGCGATCTGATCGATGCAGATCGGCAGCTGAGCGACGCGACGAAATCGTCGATGGAAGCCGGGATCGCCGCGATGCTGCCTGGCAACAGGCTGACCGATGTGTCGCACGCGATCGAGCTCGGGACCCGTGCGGCGGAGAAGGCGCACGGACGCAAGTACGGCATCGTCGACGGATACGGCGGGCACGGCATCGGACGCGAGATGCACATGGAGCCGTTCCTTGCGAACGAGGGCGCTCCGGGCAAAGGCCCCGAACTGGTCGTCGGTTCGGTACTTGCGATCGAGCCGATGCTCACGCTCGGCACAGAAGACACTTTGGTTCTCGAGGACGACTGGACCGTCGTCACCACCGACGGAACGCGTGCGGCCCACTGGGAGCACACCGTCGCCGTCACCGAGAACGGCCCACGGATTCTGACTCTGCGCCCCGAATAGGTCTTCTCAGACCTCGACGAGAAGCGAGATCGGGCCGTCGTTCACCGATTCCACGTGCATGTGCTCACCGAAAGCTCCGGTAGCGACGGTGGCTCCGAGATCACGCAGTAGCGCGGTCACCGAATCGACGAGCGGCTCCGCAACCGGACGGGGGGCCGCGGCCGTCCACGAGGGTCGGCGACCTTTCACAGTGTCGCCGTACAGGGTGAACTGGCTGATCAGCAGTATCGGTGCGTCCAGGTCTGCGGCAGACTTCTCGTTCTCGAGGATGCGCATGTTCCAGACCTTGCGGGCGAGGAGTGCGGCTTTTGCGTCGTCGTCCGAATGGGTGACGCCTACCAGTACCAGTAGCCCGTGCGATCCGGCCGGGGGATCGATGTGGCCGACGATGCTTTCACCGACTCGGACCGAAGCGGACGTGACTCGCTGGACGAGTGCGCGCACTCACTCTCCTTCGAACGCATTTGGCCTGGTAGTGAAATTCCCGTAACATGGATCAGCGGTGCGCTCTGCGTGCCGGTTTTTCGTATGTTCAGGCAGGCGAGACCGGTGACGGAACCAGTGTGCGTCACGGTAACCACCGATGCAAGAAGCACGTCAAACCACATGGAACGCGGAGGATATGGCTAAGAAAGACGGGGCCATCGAGGTCGAGGGACGAGTAGTCGAGCCGCTGCCCAATGCAATGTTCCGCATTGAGCTCGAAAACGGCCACAAGGTTCTCGCCCACATCAGCGGAAAGATGCGTCAGCACTACATTCGCATCCTCCCGGAAGACCGTGTCGTCGTGGAGCTTTCGCCCTACGACTTGTCGCGTGGACGCATCGTTTACCGGTACAAGTAAACAGACTTCCCGGATCTGACCAGTTTCGGGAGAACGACGTCCGTCGTGTGTTTCTGCGATGGGCAGCCACAAAACAGGAGATCAGAAGACGTGAAGGTTCAGCCGAGCGTCAAGAAGATCTGCGAGAAGTGCAAAGTGATCCGCCGTAACGGGCGAGTCATGGTGATCTGCGACAACCTGCGCCACAAGCAGCGTCAGGGCTGATCACAGCTTTTCGAAGATCTGCTTGGCAACAAGCAAAGAAGACCTTCCAGCACCAGCCAGCACCCACGGCCGCCGGGTTCACACCCACAGGCAGGTACTGGTCTACCCCCGGCACGGAGGCCGGGGCCCCACTGAGTTAGTTGAGATGTCGGTGGTCGAAAGACCGCCGGGGTTTGAAGAGGCACAGGGGACGGACTGGGAGCAGACCTCCGCACACCGATAGGAAATGCCACATGGCACGTCTCGCAGGTGTCGATCTTCCTCGCGAAAAGCGCATGGAGATCGCACTGACTTACATCTACGGCGTCGGCCGTACCCGCTCCAAGGAAATCCTGGACGCCACCGGCGTCTCGGCCGACCTGCGGAGCAAGGATCTCGGCGACGAGGACCTGCGCAAGCTGAGCGACTACATCAACGAGTCGCTCAAGGTCGAGGGTGACCTTCGCCGCGAGGTGCAGGCGGACATCCGTCGCAAGATCGAGATCGGCTGCTACCAGGGCCTGCGCCACCGTCGTGGTCTGCCCGTTCACGGGCAGCGCACCAAGACCAACGCGCGCACCCGTAAGGGCCCGAAGCGCACCATTGCCGGCAAGAAGAAGGCGAAGTAATGCCCCCCAAGTCACGTAGCACTGGTCCGAAGAAGACCCAGAAGGCGCGTCGCAGGGACAAGAAGAACGTCCCCCACGGCGCCGCACACATCAAGAGCACGTTCAACAACACGATCGTGTCGATCACGGATCCCTCGGGAAATGTCATTTCCTGGGCATCCTCGGGACACGTCGGTTTCAAGGGTTCGCGTAAGTCGACCCCGTTCGCTGCTCAGCTCGCTGCTGAGAACGCTGCCCGCAAGGCGCAGGAGCACGGCGTGAAGAAGGTCGACGTATTCGTCAAGGGACCCGGCTCCGGCCGCGAGACCGCGATCCGTTCACTTCAGGCTGCAGGCCTGGAGGTCGGCACCATCTCTGACGTCACACCACAGCCGCACAACGGCTGCCGTCCGCCCAAGCGGCGTCGGGTCTAGCGGGAAGGATAGGTAGAAGAAAATGGCACGTTATACCGGACCCATCACCCGCAAGTCGCGTCGTCTGCGCGTCGACCTCGTCGGAGGAGACCAGGCGTTCGAGCGTCGTCCCTACCCGCCGGGCCAGCACGGCCGAGCGCGGATCAAGGAGAGCGAGTACCTGCTCCAGCTGCAGGAGAAGCAGAAGGCTCGCTTCACCTACGGCGTCATGGAGAAGCAGTTCCGCCTGTACTACAAGGAGGCGAACAACCGCCCCGGCAAGACCGGTGAGAACCTGCTGCGCATCCTCGAGTCGCGTCTGGACAACGTCGTGTACCGCGCCGGACTGGCACGCACGCGTCGTCAGGCTCGTCAGTTGGTCACGCACGGTCACCTTCTCGTGAACAACAAGAAGGTCGACATCCCCAGCTACCGCATCTCTCAGTACGACATCATCGATGTCAAGGAGAAGTCGCTGGCGACGCTGCCTTTCCAGGTCGCGCGTGAGACCCAGGGCGATCGCCCGATCCCGGGTTGGCTGCAGGTCGTCGGTGGACGCCTTCGTGTGCTGGTTCACCAGCTGCCCGAGCGTGCGCAGATCGACATTCCTCTGCAGGAACAGCTCATCGTCGAGTACTACTCGAAGTAAGGCGCTCCGCGCCTGTGAGTGGTTGACGAGTCTGCGGACTGGTCAACCACTCACGGGCCGAAGGCCTTTCCCATCGTGGGCGTCAAATAGCGGACGCCCGTACAGGAGGAAATCGAATGCTCATTTCTCAGCGACCCACGCTGACCGAAGAGGTCATCGCTGACAACCGCTCGAAGTTCGTCATCGAGCCCCTCGAGCCAGGCTTCGGGTACACCCTCGGCAACTCGCTTCGGCGCACGCTGCTCTCGTCGATCCCCGGCGCTGCTGTCACCAGCATCCGTATCGACGGCGTCCTGCACGAGTTCACCACCGTCCCCGGTGTGAAGGAAGACGTCACCGACATCATCCTGAACCTCAAGGGTCTCGTCGTGAGCTCCGAAGAGGACGAGCCGGTCACCATGTACGTCCGCAAGCAGGGCCCCGGCGCTGTCACCGCAGGCGACATCGTGCCCCCGGCCGGCGTCGAGGTGAACAACCCGGATCTGCATATCGCCACCCTGAACGACAAGGGAAAGCTGGAGATCGAGCTCGTTGTCGAGCGCGGTCGTGGCTACGTCCCCGCCGTCCAGAACAAGGCGTCCGGCGCAGAGATCGGCCGTATCCCGGTCGACTCGATCTACTCGCCGGTGCTCAAGGTCACCTACAAGGTGGAGGCCACCCGTGTCGAGCAGCGCACCGACTTCGATCGGCTCGTTCTCGATGTGGAAACCAAGAACTCCATCACCGCTCGGGACGCGCTCGCATCTGCGGGTAAGACCCTGGTTGAGCTCTTCGGCCTGGCCCGTGAGCTGAACGTCGAAGCAGAAGGAATCGAGATCGGACCCTCGCCCGCCGAGGCCGATCACATCGCTTCCTTCGGACTCCCCATCGAGGATCTGGACCTCACGGTTCGCTCCTACAACTGCCTCAAGCGCGAAGGTGTTCACACCGTCGGTGAGCTTGTCGGCCGTACCGAGTCCGATCTGCTCGACATCCGCAACTTCGGACAGAAGTCCATCGACGAGGTGAAGGTCAAGCTGCACTCGCTCGGCCTCTCACTCAAGGACAGCCCAGCGTCCTTCGATCCCACCACCGTTGCCGGTTACGACCCCGCAACCGGTACGTGGAGTGACACGGACGCCGGTTCTTTCGGCGAAGCCGAGGGCACCGAGGACTACGCCGAGACCGAACAGCTGTAGCAGCTCACAGTCCTTACTAGGAGATACTGATCATGCCCAAGCCCAAGAAGGGTGCCCGCTTCGGCGGGTCGGCTTCGCACCAGAAGGCGATCTACGCCAACCTGGCCACCGCGCTCTTCGAGCACGGCCGCATCACCACCACGGAGGCCAAGGCGAAGGCACTGCGCCCCTACGCCGAGAAGCTCGTCACGCACGCGAAGGCCGGCACGCTGGCTCACCGTCGTGAGGTGCTGAAGGTCATCCGCAACAAGGATGTCGTGCACACCCTGTTCGCGGAGATCGGACCGTTCTACGCGGATCGCAACGGCGGATACACCCGCATCGTCAAGACCGTGCCCCGCAAGGGTGACAACGCGCCGATGGCCATCATCGAGCTCGTCAAGGAGAAGACCGTCACCGACGAGGCCGATCGCGCACGCCGCGTGAAGGCTTCGAAGGACGCACCGGCTGCTCCCGCTGCGGACGAGAACGTCGTCGAGGCCGTAGAGGCCGACGCGACCGATGCCGAGGTCGAGAACGCAGACGCCGTCGTCGAGGGAATCGAAGACGAGAACGCTTCTGCCGCAGACGCGACCGAGGCCGACGAGGCCAAGAAGGACTAAGTCCACCTTGGTTTCGGCACACGCTGAATCGAACGAGCCCGTCGTCCCCGCTGGGGACGGCGGGCCCGTTTCGTATGAGACCCGTAGGTTGAGGCTCGACGTCGCCTACGACGGCACCGACTTCTCGGGATGGGCGCGTCAGAACAATCTCCGCACGGTGTGTGGAGAGATCGAAGAGAAGCTGGGTGCGGTTCTCCGAACCCCGTTGCAGCTCACGGTTGCCGGTCGCACCGATTCCGGTGTGCACGCACAAGGGCAGGTCGCGCATGTCGACGTGCCGGTGGATGCGGTTCCCGAAGACCCGTCGTTCCTCGTTCGGCGACTGGCCCGGTTCCTGCCCAAGGATGTTCGGGTCAAACAGGTGTCTTTCGCTCCCGAGCACTTCGACGCGCGGTTCTCGGCTCTACGTCGGCACTACGAGTATCAGCTGACGACCGCCCGCTACGGCGCGGATCCTTTGCGGGCCCGCGACTTGGTGTCGTTTCCGAAGACCCTGGACGTGGACGTCATGCGGGAAGCGTCGTCTCGTCTGCTGGGGCTGCACGACTTCGCTGCCTTCTGTAAGCGACGAGAAGGCGCCACCACCGTTCGAGACTTGCAGCGTTTCGACTGGGAGCGCGACGGCGACATCTTCACCGCATTCGTCAGCGCGGACGCATTCTGCTGGTCGATGGTCCGCAGCCTGGTAGGGGCAATTCTTGCGGTAGGAGAGGGGAGACGAGACGTGAGCTGGATCGACCAGCTTCTGCAGGAGTCTGCGCGTTCGAGTTCCATCCTCGTCGCCCCTGCTCACGGTCTGTCGCTGATGCGGGTGGACTACCCTTCGGACGGCGACCTCGCGGCACGCAACGTGACGACACGCGACACCCGCACCCTCGGCGGCGGTTGCTGCGGCTGACAGGAAGGCAGTGGTCCGATGCGGCTGCTTCTCATCTCGGGTAGCACGAGGGCGGGTTCGACGAACACTGCGGTGCTCCGAGCCGTGCAGCAGGCGGTCGGCGAAGATGCCGACCTGTACACCGGATTGGCGTCCTTGCCGGCGTTCGACCCGGATGCCGACCGTGATCCGTTGCCGGAGAGCGTGAAGCAACTCCGTGCGTCCGTGAACGCGGCCGACGCGATTCTGTTCTGTACACCCGAGTACGCCGGCGCCTTGCCTGGCAGCTTCAAGAACCTGCTGGACTGGCTGGTCGGCGACGTGGTGCTCACCGGCAAGCCGGTCGCATGGATCAACGTCGCATCGGTAGCTGCACCGACCGGTGGCTCCGGTGCGCACGGGGAGCTCCGTACCGTTCTCGGCTATGTACAGGCGCAGATCGTGGAGCCGGCGTGCCTGCGAGTTCCGATGGCGCGCACCGATGTGGTGGACGGTGTCGTTCTGTCGGAGAGGCTACTCGAGGAGTTCGGGGCGGCGCTGCGTGAGCTGTCGAGGGCCGCTAGGGACTCAGCCGGCGAGTGACCGTGCGATCACCAGTCGCTGAATCTGGTTGGTGCCCTCGAAGATCTGGGTGATCTTGGCTTCGCGCATGTAGCGCTCGACCGGGAAGTCTCGCGTGTAGCCGTAACCGCCGAGAACCTGAACCGCGTCCGTCGTCACCTTCATGGCAGCGTCGGTGGCGATCAGCTTCGCGACACTGGCCTCGCGCGAGTAGGGCAGGTTCGCGTCCCTGCGACGTGCAGCATGCAGGTAGGTCGCCCGCGCGGAATCGACTGCGGCCGCCATGTCGGCGAGGACGAAGCCGAGGCCCTGGTGGTCGATGATGCGCTTACCGAACGTCGAACGCTCCTTGGCGTACGCGACTGCGTCGTCCAGGGCGCGCTGTGCCAGACCGACTGCCACTGCCGCGATGCCGAGGCGACCCGAGTCCAAGGCGCTGAACGCGATGGACAGGCCGTCGCCCTCGTTCCCGAGAAGCCTGTCCGCCGAGACGAGTGCGTCGTCGTAAAAGGCCGATGCGGTGGGTACCGCGTGCAGGCCCATCTTCTCCTCGGGCTTGCCGAAGGTGAGCCCGTTGGTGTCTTTGTCGACGAGGAAGCACGAAATGCCCCGTGAACCTTCGCCGGTTCGCGCGAAGAGTGTGTAGAAGTCGGCGTTTCCGCCGTTGGTGATCCATGCCTTGGTTCCGTCGATGCGGTAGCCGTCCTCGCCGCGGGTTGCCCGGCACGTGAGCGCGGCCGCGTCGGAGCCGGCCTGCGGCTCGGACAGGCTGTAGGCGCCGATCGTGTCGCCGCCGAGCATATTGGGCAACCAACGCTGCTTCTGCTCGTCCGTACCGCGAGTGGTCAGCGGGAAGCACGACAGGCTGTGCACGCTGACGGCGACTGCTACGGCCGCCCATCGCGCGGCGAGTTCTTCGATGACCTGGAGGTACACCTCGTACGGCTGATCTCCGCCACCGAACTCCTCCGGGTAGGGCAGGCTCAGGAGTCCGGCGGCGCCGAGCTTCGCGAACACTCCGTCCGGCAATGTCTCGGTGCGCTCCGACTCGACGACCGCAGGCTCGAGTACCTTGTCCGCCACATCCCGAGTCAGCTCGATGAGGTCGTGTGCTTCACGGGTGGGAAGGAGGCGATCGACAGCCATGTGTGCTCCGATGTCGTTACTGACAGTACTGAATCTGATACTGCAGTATCGTTCACGGTATGGCAAGAATCGACCCGGCTGGTGGTGGCCTCAGTGCGCGGCAGCGAGTGCTGCTCGACAAGCTGGTCTCGCTGTTTCTCGCCGACGGTTTCGCGCATCTGACACTGGACGACATGGCCGCGGCAGTTCGATGCTCCAAAACGACTCTGTACGCCCTGGCCGAGACCAAGGACGAATTGGTGCGAGTCGTGGCGATCACCTTCTTCAAGCGGGCTGCCGAGGTGGTCGAGGAGACCCAGGTGGGGATACAAGATCCGTCGGAGAAGATCACCGGGTACTTGTCGGCCGTCGGCGATCGATTGGCCACCGCGTCTGCCCGCTTCATGAACGATCTGGAGACCACCCCCGCCGGCCGGGACATCTACGCGCAGAACACCCAGATCGCAGCGAAACGCGTGCGTGAACTGATCGACGAGGGCGTCCGGGTCGGAAAATTTCGGTCGGTACACGCCGACTTCGTCGCCGACGTCACCGCGACCACGATGACCAGAATTCAGCAGCGAGACGTGGCGAGATCGACTGGATTGGACGATGCACAGGCCTACCGTGAGCTGGCGGCGCTGATCACGGCAGGATTGGAATGCTGAGCATCGACTCGGCGGAAGGAGCGCGATCATGTCCGACGGGCGGTTACGGATCGAAGTTGTCATCGGGTCGGTACGTGAGGGTCGAATCGGCCCCGAGGTCGCCCGATGGATCGTGGACAGGATTGCACAGCGAAGCGAACTCGAACACGGTCTGATCGACCTCGCCGAGGCAGGACTGCCCGCGGACCTCGCGGCGACGGCCGCAACCGAGACGTTTCGTTCGACGATCGCTTCGGCCGACGCGTTCGTCGTCGTCACACCCGAGTACAACCACGGATATCCGGCTGCGGTGAAGACAGCATTCGATTCGCTGAAGTACGAATGGCGAGGCAAGCCCGTCGGATTCGTCTCCTACGGCGGGCCGACCGGGGGAGTGCGTGCTGTCGAACAACTACGCCAGGTGGTCGCGGAACTGCACATGGTGTCGGTGCGGCAATCCGTCGGGTTCCAGCACGTCCGGAAGCAACTGGCCGCCGACGCCGTGGATGCGATGATCGAAGATGCGACAGCGCGCATGCTGAGTCAACTGGCCTGGTGGGCGAATGCGACGAGGTCACACGGAGTCGAGACGCCATACCCTGGCTGAGACGAAAGCCTCAGTACGAGGGCTGGTAGTGCTCCAGTGTGCGAGGTCTGCCGATGTAGGCCGTCTCCGACGAGATCGTCACCAGCATCAGTTCGATGCTGGTTCCCGCTGTGGACAACGTGACGCGGTCGCCGATCGCGTTCGGCTGGTAGATCGAGAGATCCGGCTGGGCCGAGGGCCACTGGCTCGGATCGCCGAACAGGTACACCGCCGTGACACCCGCGCGGGACGGCAGCGCGTTGACGCCGTCGAACACCACGGTGTTGAAACGACTCTCGGTCTGCGGCTGTTGTCCGGCCAGGCGAAGTCGGTCGTGGGTGGCGATGGAATTGATGAAAGGTGCCCACGCATCGGGGCGGTCGGTGTGGATGAGAATCCGTGCGCCGGTCGCGATGGCACGGAACAACAACTGCTGCGCGAGATAGAGCTCGCCGGCCACGTACACGGTCGAGATTCCCAATCCTGCGATTCGGGTCGTGATGCCGTGACCCTCGTCGTCCGATCCGACGAGCTGGCCGCAACCGGAGGGCGGAAGAGTCAACAAATCCAACGCGTCCAGTGACATGTCCTGGAAGAGCGATCGTTCGTCGGCCCCGTTCACCGCGATCGGCAGGTTGGCGAGCAGGCCGTCCCGGTGACGGCCGGTCATGGACACCAGTCCCGGAATGCCGAGCGATTCGATGGGAGTGCGTGTCGTGATGCGGAATCCGGCGCCCACCTGGACGTGGTCCGGAATCGAACCGGGCCGTAGTCGAACCGTCACTGTGGTTCCGAGGCTGGACGGGACCCACAACTTCGCGAGTAGGTCACGGCTGAGAGCGCGGGGCTCGATCTCGTATCCGGTATTTGACACTCCCGGCAGGGTGACCTCGTGCCACGTCTCTTCGAACGCGGTGGGAACGACTCCCCGGCTGACCTGAAGGGCAGCGGAGTCGACCTCGGGTGCGGTCAGAATTCGTGCGCGGCAATTGTTGTCGGCAAGAGTTCGGACGATGCGGTTTGCCGCCATCGTGATGGACCGCGCTGCACCTTCACGGCCGCCACCTCTGCGATCGACGGCGTCCTTGCTTGCCAGAGCGTCGAACCTCAGCACCAACCACACGGTCCGGGTGGCGGTCGCGGGAAGGGGGCCGACCAAGCGGTCGTAGACATCCGTTGCGGGACTGCCGGAGGCCGCACGGTAGCCGTGGCTGACGATGTCGATGCCGCTCAGTGAAATGTCGTGCTGAGTGAGGGACGAAGCGATTGCCGCGGTCGGAAGCAGATGAGTCGACTTGAAGCTGCCGCGCGAAATCTGGGTCAAGTTGCCGGCCGGCGGAATGACCTCGACCACCGCGACCACGTCGGTGCCGTCCCACCGAAGTCCGATCGACTGATCGGTGGGCGCTTCGTAGTCGACGGCCCTCGTGATCTGGTACTCACGCTTCGTGGAGTAGCGCCACGCCGTACGGATCCAGTCGACAGTGGACCATCCACCCACGCGCACGAGAGCTACGGCCATGAGGACGAGTCCGATCGGCAGGCAGATCCAGAAGGACAACCCGCAAAGGCCGGCAACGAGAGCGAAGAACAATCCGAAGATCTGGGCGATCACCAGATCCGTGATGGTGAACCACACTGACGACGCGCGTTTTCTACGAGACCGGTCCACGGTTCCCTCCCCGACTACCCGAACCCAGCAGACCGGCACCCCGTCCACTGCAATGACGTTTGTGGGAACTGTACTGTGTCACGTCGAGAGCCGTGCAGTACGGGGGAGGAACTATGGCTGTAACACCCACAACCAAGTGGCAGGTCAACGGATATCGCTTCTTGGTTCGGCGTATGGAGCACGCGCTCGTTCGCCGTGACGTGCGGATGCTTCACGACCCGATGAAATCGCAGTCGCGGGCCCTCGTGGTCGGTGTCGTCGTGGCCTCGCTGGGCCTCGGTGCGTGCGGCGCGTTGGCGCTCTTTCGCCCCCAGGACAAGCTCGGAGACTCGGCAATCGTGGTCGGTAAGGAGTCCGGGGCGATGTTCGTGGCCTACGAGGACACGTTGCGGCCTGTGCTCAATCTCGCGTCCGCTCGACTCATCGCCGACAGCGCGGAAAAGCCTGCAGTGGTGAAGGATTCCGAGTTGGACAGCCAGCCGCGCGGAGCGCTCGTCGGAATTCCAGGAGCGCCCTCCGACCTGTCCCAGGGCTCGCAGGCGCCGTGGAGTGTGTGCGACACCATCGCGAGCGGTAAGGGTTCGGTAACCACTTCGGTCCTGATAGGGGACACCCAGATGGGTGAGGGCGTCGGTGAACTGGGCGAGTCCGACACGATGTTGGTGTCCAATTCCGACAAGACCTACCTGGTGTACGACGGCAAGCGCGCCCGGATCGATCTGACCAAGCCGTCGATCACGCGTGCGCTGAGCATCGACGACGCGAAACCGCGACAGGTGAGCAAGTCCCTCATCAATTCGATCCCCGAAGTGACGAGGGTCGAAGCGCCGGCCATACCGAATTCAGGTGGCCGCCCGAACTTCTCGCTGAAAGACAAGAAGATCGGCTCGGTATTCCAGGTTCACATCGGTGGTGAAACCGAGCACTACGTGGTCTTGAAGGACGGGATTCAGAAGATCAGCAAGGCCGTCGCGAACCTGATCTTCTTCGACGATGCGCAAGGTGACTCGGAGATGTCGAGCGTCAGCGCAGACGCCATGGGTGAGATCCCCACGACCTCGCGGAGCTTGCCGGTCGACGACTTTCCGAGCGACGTCGAGAAGGTGGTCGGTGCAACCGAGAGCCCGGTGAGCTGCATGACGTGGCGGCCGCTCAGCGATTCGTCCGAGTCCTCGGACGGGGTTCCCGGTGCGACCCTCGAACTTGTTGCCGGGCGCACTCTTCCGGTCGCATCCGATGCACGACCGGTCCGACTCGCCCAGGCCGACGGCGGCGGGGACAACGCCGACGAAGTGCTGGTGTCACCGGGAGCCGGCGGATTCGTGCAGGCGACCGGTCTGGAGCCGGGAAGCACCCGACGAGACGGCATCTTCTACATCGCGGACACGGGTGTGCGATTCGGTGTGAAGGATGCAGAGACCGCAAAGAAGCTGGGGTTGGAGGACGAACCGTCGCGTGCGCCGTGGCCGATGATGGAACTCCTCGCTCCGGGGCCTGCTTTGAGCCGTGAAGCGGCGCTCGTCGCCCACGACGGGGTCACTCCGGACTCCAAGGGTGCGTCGCCGGCATCGGGAAGCTGAGACCGGAGCGCAGCCCGCGAGTTCCGCACGACAGCAGTGGGGGCGGACACCGATCAGGTGTCCGCCCCCACTGCTGTTCGATCAGTCCGTACAGCGTTTGCGTTCAGTCCTTGCGGCTGTCGGCAATCGCCTGGAGCCTTCTGCGTAGTGGGAAGGACCCGAGTACGCCGAGCGTGAGAAGTGCCGCCAGCGTTCCTACCGAGGCCAGCGCGACGGTGCGCGGCCGCATATCGACCGCGTCGGGAGGCGTGGGTGCGGCGATTTCCATGGACTTGGGTGCATCTGGGGCGACGCCGGCGAGCGGTACGTCGGCGGTGACGGCAGCCAACGGGTCGATCACACCGTGTCCGACGACGGGATTCCATCCCTCTGCGGGGGCATGTGCGGTGGCTTCGATTCGGGCGATCACCTGTGGCGCCGTCAGTTCGGGGAACCGTGCGCGTACCAAGGCCGCCGTTGCGGATACAAACGGGGCGGAAAAGCTGGTGCCACTGATCGGGTTGGGCTGGCCGTTCTGCCCGTAGGTCCCATTGGTCAGCCCACCCGATCCGGGCATGAGAGAAACCAACCCGGTACCCGGGGCAGCGACGTCGACCCACGGACCGGCGAGACTCTCCTCGCTGGGCGTGCCGTCCGCGTTCACGCGGCCGACGGTCAGCACATTGGCGTCGTGCCAAGCCGGGCTGGCCAGAGTGAACACGCTGTCCGATGTGTCGTCTGCCGGGTTCAGGGGATCGAGTCCCGGATTCTGGTTGTCGCAGCCCCCGCCGCCGACGTTGCCTGCCGCCGCGACGACAACGGCATCGTGAACGGTGGCTGCGTAGTTCACCGCTGCGCCGAGATACCGGTCGTCGCTACCCATGCCCATTGCGGCGCTACGGCAGGCGACCTCCGAGATGTTGATGACGCCGGCGCCCTTCTCGGCGGCCTGGCGAATCGCCGCAGCCAGCGTGAGAACGTTGCCCGCTCCTTCGGAGTTCGCGGCCTTCTCCGGATCCTCCTCCTGGCGCCCGGCCGGACCGTACATGGCACTCGACTGGCGAATGCTCATGATGTGCGCGCCCGGAGCGCCGCCGGCGAAGCCGGAACCTTCCTTGGGTTGTGCGGCAATCAGTCCGGCTACCAGTGTTCCGTGCATGTCACAGTCTTCGGTGCCGTCGGTGCTCCCGACGAGATCGGCCTCGCCCGTGAGATTGGGAAGCCGGGGGTGGTGCGCGACGCCCGTGTCGATGACGGCGACCGTCTGCCCCTCGCCGCGGGTGAACTTCCAAGCGGACTGGAAGTCGAGATTCCGTTGCGACACCGGAATTTCCGGGCCGTCGGACGCCTCGACAGCGCCGTTGCACGGGACGTTGTTCTTACGCTCGACCTTCGTCGTATCCGGGGGCGGCACCATCGACGGGTCGTTCGGTAGCGGCTCCGCTGCCATGGCTCCTGGCTGGCCCATCGCCGAGCTCAGGGCGACGACGACCGAGACGACGGCAATGCGGGCGGCGGCGTTCCTCACAGTCCGCGCATCATCGTGTACATGTTGGTGACCCAGCACACCAACGGAACGATCGAAGCGATGAATGCCAGGTCGATCAGTTCGGCGATCCGTCGCATCACCGGGGAGAAGGTCTGCTTGGGCGCCAGGATTCCGAAGGTCAGTGCGCTCACCACGAAGATCATGGCGATGGCGAACACTGCGATCGAAGTCAACCCGGAGACGGTCACGGCTGCCGCGGTCGTCAACAGCAGCAGAATTGCGGAGCCGCCGGCGACGAGTGGTGCCGCCTGGTGAATGCTGCTGTACGTGCGACCGCGAAACATGAGGACGGCTGCTGCGGAGATCGCGAGTGCAGTACCGGGCCAATAGATTCCGCCGGAGGTCATCGACTGGGCGGCCACCAGTGCGCAGCACACGGTGGTGAGAGTCATCGCCACGACGAGTCCGGTGAGGTACTGACGGGCGCGAGTGGATCTGGTCAACAGTTCGTCGTAGGACAGACGTGCGACCTGATCGTCCGGGTCGTCTTCGGACGGATCGACCGACGTGCCGGGCGCGGGGACCGGAGGCAGTGGCAGCTTGGCCATCAGCATCGAGATGCGGGCCGAGAAGGCGAGACCGATGAGTCCGACCGCCAGAGTGCCCGCTGCGATCTCGTGTGCATTCGCGTCCGTGAGAGTGCCGACGAGCGCCGCAGGTGTGGCGATGACCGCAATGGAAGCGGCCGCGGTGAACAGCGAAAGACCGACACCGCTGACTCGGAGCCCGAGAATTGCGGTCGCGCCGGTGAGCGCGGATCCGAGCAGAAGATGTGGAGCACCGAAGTCGCCGGGGACGAACAGTGCACCGCCGGTGAATGCCAGTGGTAGCGAGGCACATCCGAGAACGATTGCGCTTCGAACGTCACCGTAGATACGGCTCGTGAGTGCTCCGGCGATCAGGAACAGCAGCGCCATGAGTAGGGCAAACCCCGCGCCGATCAGATTCTCGCCGTCGCGGGCGGACCACAGAAGCGCGAAGGAACCGGCAAGGGTCGCGAGCAACCCGACGGCCGATCCCATGACGCGTGCAGACTCGGCAGTCCACTCGCTGTCCTGCTCGGACCCGGCCGTCGCGACGTTGTACATGATGTCGTCGAAGAGAGGGGCGGGTGCGCTGGCGCGGGCACTCTCGAGAACGAGGAGGTCGCCGTCGCGGATGCCGTGCTCGTGGAGAGTCAGGGTGGAGGACAACGGTGCCTGGCCGATCTTGGCGAGGACCCATTCGCTCGGCTCGTACTCTTCGACGACATCGTCGAAGTCGTTGCTGCCGCGATGACTACGGATCGTGTCGACGATGCCGGGGACCAGCAACGCGAGCGGAATGGTGGCGGGTACCGCCATGTCCACCTGGGAGTGTGTCGACAGGACCGTCAGCCTGCACAGATCGGTGGCCGCACTCGTTCCCGACGTGCGGGTGTGGCGCGAGTCGCCGCTGGTGATGGTCAATGCTTTTCCCCCAACTCTGCGACGCACAGCCCCACCTGCGCCGATACGTTACTCATGAACATCCGCCGGATACTCCGTGTTTCGGACCAGGGGCACTCTACGACACGGACGACGTGAGGCGCACGGGCGGTGCAATTCGTAGCGGCCCCAAACCCTCGCTGTACCGAACCGTCTTCCATGGTCTAGCCTTTGTTGCTGCGAGACCCGCCCTGGGGGGCTGCCGGGAATTCCGGATACGGGTCGTGAACGTCTCGAGGGGGTCGGCTACACGTGAGCACCAGTCGGTTCGTGCGCAAAGCACGGCGTGAGGTACCACGTATCCCCGGCGGCGAGGTGAGCCTCCAGGCTCCGCCCGAGATCCCGCGCATGGTGCCGGGCAACCTGATCACCAAACTTCTTCCGCTCGTGATGGTCGTCGCGATGGTCGGCATGATGGCGTTGATGTTCACGTCGGGCATGGCACGCAGTCCGATGTCGATGCTGTTCCCGCTCATGATGATGGTGTCGATGCTCGGCATGCTGGCCGGCGGCGGCAAGGGCGGGCCCAAGGCGTCCGAAGCGAACGAAGACCGCAAGGACTACCTTCGCTATCTCGATCAATTGCGTAAGGACGTCAACGAGACCGGCGACCAGCAGCGCAAGTCCCTCGAATGGAGCCACCCGGAGCCGAGACTGCTCTGGACCCTGGCCGGTACGTCGCGCATGTGGGAGCGCCGCACCAACGACCCCGATTACTGCCACGTCCGCGTGGGACGCGGAAGTCAGCGTCTCGCGACGCGCCTGATCGCGCCGGAGACGGGCCCGGTGGACGATCTGGAACCGGTCGCTGCGGTGTCGCTGCGCCGATTCGTGCGCGCGCACTCCGTCGTGCAGGACTTGCCGACCGCAGTGTCGCTTCGTGGATTCGCGTCGATCGCCATCGAAGGCGAACGCGCCATGGCGAGGTCTCTCGTTCAGTCGATGTTGATGCAGCTGTGCACATTCCACGGCCCCGACAACCTGCTTGTCGCGGTCGTGTGCGGGCCCGACACCGAGAACGAATGGGAATGGGCCAAGTGGCTTCCCCATGCTCAGCATCCCGAGGTCGCAGACGGCGTCGGCACCTCGAGGATGGTGTTCGGGTCGATTCTCGAACTGGAAAGCGCTCTCGGCCCGACACTGACCATGCGAAACCGCTTCTCGCGCAATGCGCCGTCGACGCCTGGGGTTCCGCAGATGGTGATCGTCGTGGACGGCGGCGTTCTCGACGGTGAATCGGGAATGATCACCGACGGCGGTATCGAGTCGGTGACCGTGCTGGACATCAGTGGTTACTGCCCGCGGCTGACTGCGACCCGAGGGCTTCAGCTGGTTGCCGACAAAGGATCGCTCGGTGCGCGTAGCGGTAGCGGCGTAGAGATGTTCGCGACGGCGGATCTGATGAGCGCTGCCGACGCCCAGACTCTCGCACGCCGACTCGCCCCCTTCCGTACGCCGAGTCAGACGGCTGTCGATGCCGGGGACGACGACGACCAGCCGATCCAGTCGTGGGGGCAGATGATCGGCGTCGGCTCGGTCGGTCGCCTCAACCCGGAACATGCCTGGCTACCGAGAACTGCGCGCGAACGCCTGCGGGTGCCGATCGGTCTGGGTGTCGACGGCAGTGTGGTGGAGATCGACCTCAAGGAATCTGCCGAGAACGGCATGGGGCCGCACGGGCTCTGCATCGGTGCAACGGGTTCCGGTAAGTCCGAGTTCCTGAGAACTCTGGTTCTCGGACTCGTCGCAACACACTCGCCGGACGCACTCAACCTGATTCTCGTCGACTTCAAGGGTGGTGCAACGTTCCTCGGTCTCGAGGACGCACCGCACGTCGCAGCGGTCATCACGAACCTCGCCGAGGAACTCGACATGGTCGACCGTATGAAGGACGCGCTGGCCGGCGAGATGAACCGCCGTCAGGAGCTTCTTCGTTCGGCCGGAAACTTCGCCAACGTCACCGAATACGAGAAGGCGCGGCAGGCCGGAGCAGCACTCGACCCGCTGCCCGCCCTGTTCATCGTGGTCGACGAGTTCTCCGAGTTGCTCAGTCAGCACCCCGACTTCGCCGATCTGTTCGTGGCGATCGGCCGCCTGGGGCGTTCGCTGCACATCCACTTGCTTCTCGCCAGCCAGCGCCTCGAAGAAGGCAAGCTACGCGGCCTCGACAGTCACCTGTCGTACCGGATCGGTCTCAAGACGTTCTCCGCGAACGAATCCCGAAGCGTGCTCGGCGTTCCGGATGCGTACCACCTCCCACCCAGCCCCGGCGCCGGATACCTCAAGTGCGACTCCTCGGAGATCGTCCGCTTCCAGGCCTCGTACGTTTCGGGTACCTACGAGGGCGACCGCGCAGACCGCATCCAGGAGCGTGGCGCTGCAACCGTCGAGCTTCGCCCGAAGATCTTCACCGCCTCACCGGTAGCCGCCGACGTTGTCGAAGAGCCCGAATACCCGGCACTGACCGAGATCCATTCCGGTCCGCCCGAAACGCGCACCACCATCGATGTCGTCGTGGAGCGGATCGGCGGCCACGGCAACCCCGCACACGAGGTGTGGCTGCCGCCGTTGGACACGCCTGCAACTCTGGACGAGTTGCTACCGAGGTCGATCCTCACGGAGCCGGTACCGGCTCTCAGTACCCTGCGCGCGCCGATCGGCATCATCGATCGCCCCTACGATCAGCGGCGCGACCCGCTCGTCGTCGACCTGTCCGGTGCCACCGGCAACATGGCCATCGTCGGCGGTCCGCAGTCCGGAAAGTCGACAGCTCTCCGTACGTTGATCATGTCGATGTCGATGACCCACACCGCAGAACAGGTGCAGTTCTACTGCCTCGATTTCGGTGGTGGCACGTTGGCGGGCCTCAACGGTCTGCCGCACGTGGGTTCGGTTGCCAACCGACTCGACATCGACCGGGTGCGACGGACTCTCGCCGAGATGACCACGATCGTGCGACAGCGTGAACTCATGTTCCGTGACCTGGGCGTCGAGTCGATGGTCGAATATCGCCGACGTCAAGCAGACCAGGCATACGAGGGTCTTGCCAGAGACGACTCCTTCGGTGACGTCTTCCTCGTGATCGACGGATATGCCAGCATCCGACAGGATTTCGAGAGTCTCGACCAGTCGATCAACAACCTTGCCGCGCAGGGTCTGTCGTATGGCGTGCACGTCGTCATCTCCGCCTCGCGTTGGGGTGAGATTCGTCCGGCGCTCAAGGATCAGCTCGGCACCCGTATCGAACTGCGACTCGGTGACCCGTCCGACTCCGATCTGGGCCGGAAGGTCGCGGCACTCGTTCCGGTGGGACGTCCCGGTCGCGGCATGACGCGTGACAGTCTGCACCTGCTCATCGGTCTGCCGCGTGTCGACGGCAGCTCGAACCTCGAGGACCTCTCCTCGGGAGTCGGACATGCCGTCGCGGAGATCGCGGGCGCGACGCCAGGTCTGCCTGCTCCTTCCGTACGCATGCTGCCGGAGCGGCTCACGCGCGAAGAGCTTCTCGTGGAAGCGAACTCGTGGCCGGCATCGGTCGACCGTTCGAAGGCCAACCTCCAGATCCCGATCGGCCTGGACGAGGCAGAACTCGCACCGTCGTTCCTCAACTTTGCCGAGCAGCCTCACTTCATGGTCTTCGGAGACTCGGAGTGCGGAAAGACCACTCTCTTGCGGAGCATCTGCGAGGGGATCATGGACTCGAACACGGGCAAACAGGTCAAGATCGTGATGTGCGACTACCGCCGGACGATGCTCGGGGTCGTACCGAAGGAGTACCTCGCGGGCTACGCCCCGTCCTCGTCCGTGATGAGCGACCTCATGAAGGACCTCGCAGGTCGCATGCAGGCACGCACCGCGGGACCGGACATCACTCAGCAGCAGTTGCGAGATCGGTCGTGGTGGGAGGGCCCCGAGGTCTTCGTCATCATCGACGACTACGACCTCGTGGTCACTTCGAGTGGCAACCCGGTGGCACCGCTGCTCGAGTACCTGCCGCACGCCCGAGACCTGGGTCTGCACGTGATCATTTCGCGTCGTTCTGGTGGTGCGGGCCGTGCAATGTACGAGCCCGTGATCGCACGTCTGCGTGATCTCGTCTCGCCCGGTCTCGTCATGAGTGGAAACCGCGAGGAAGGCAACCTGTTGGGCACGGTGCGCCCCAGCGCCATGCCGCCCGGCCGTGGAACCCTTGTCAGTCGGGCCGGATCGGGACTCGTGCAACTCGCCTGGATGCCGCCGCAGATATGACCTCGGTCGCGATTCACCTGACGGATGCCGGCGTGCACGTCAATTCGCGAGGCGTCCCGTTCCCCGGTTCGGCGTCGGTCGGGATGGTGGAGAGAGCGAAGGCCCCGGCCACTGCTCACGTCCGTCGAGGACAATTCTCGCTCCCGAATGCGGAGGACGACTTCACCCTCACGGCTGACGGAGTCCGTTCCTCCGACGAAGCGTTCTCTGCGATCGTGGCGGATGTGCTGGCGGGAGTCGGTCACGACACCGCCGTGGATTCCCTGGCGCTCACTCATCCGAGTCATTGGGGTGAGACACGACGAAACCTCTTCCGGAACGTCGCAACGCGACTCGTTCCCGATGCGGTGACGGTTCCGCTCGCGATCGTCGTGGTCACTGCGGCTGCGTCCGACACCTCGAGCGAGAACCTTCGCTGCGTGGTGGTGGAAGACGGTGACGTGGGCGCAGTCGCAACGTATGTCGATTACTCGCTCAGCGAGTGCACGATTCTCGAGTGCGACATCGATGTGGACGACGAAGGTATCGCCGCCTTGGTGGGCCGAGTGGCGGGCGGACGTCCGGTCGACGCCGTGCTGATGTGTCTGACCGAAGACGTACCCGACAGCGCCGAGTTTCGCCGGACGATAACGGGAGCGTGCGGATCGGGAACGACGGTTCGGCACTTTTCGGCGCCGGAGGTGTCTGCCTCGCTCGACAAGAACTGGGGGCGCCGCGACGTCGAGGTGCGTAGCGAGCGGGTATCGACTCGGGCGCACTGGTTGACGGCGACAGAACAGGGCGACGAGGGTTCTCGCCGCCCGATGTTGTTGGCTGCTGCTGCCGCTGCCGTGGTGCTCGCCGTGTGTGCCGCCGCAGTGACCGTCTACGCGACGAGTTCATCCGAGACTGCGGCTGCTACGGATTCGCCGGACCGGCCGTTCTCGGATGTCCCGGCGCCGTCCAGGACCTCCGTGCCCACGTCATCGCCGACGACGTCAGCGCAGCAGCCGTCGAGCGCCGAGTTGGGCCGACTCCACGTGGAATTGCCTGCAGGGTGGGAATCGGCATCGTCGTCGTCAGGGTCGTCGAGCACTCAGGACCGGTTCGAACTTCGCCCGGTGAGCGGGGACCCGCTTCGGGTAGTGCTGGTCCAGAAAGACATTCGCGACGGGGCCGGGTACGAAGATGTCGCTGATTCTCTGCAGCAGCAGATCGAGGCCCGCGGCAATCCCGAGATGTTCACGGGGTTGGAGCGCGACGTGATTTTCGGTGGGCGACCAGGGATCGCGTACAGCGAGTTTCCGGATGGTCGCTCGCAGGTCGACTGGCACGTTCTGATCGACCAGGGCATGCAGGTGAGTGTCGGATGCCAGTTCGACAGGGCTCAACAGTCCGACATCGCGAAGCCTTGCGAGCAGATCGTGCGATCACTCGAGGTCGTGGAATGACGGCTCGTGATCGGCAGCGAAGAAACTTCCACCGAGGTGGAACCGGTTGGACGTCCGATGCGTCCAACTGTGTGTAGGGGTGAATCGGTGTGGTCCAGGTCGGGCCACCGCACCAGAACGTCTAGGGAGGAATCACCGTGGGACTTTCAGCAAGAGGCGAAGACATTGCGGCAGCGGCGTCGCACGTCGAGACCGTCCGGGACGGCATCGACGCGCAGATCGCTCAGATCCGTAGCCTCGTCGACGGTTCGCGTTCGGTGTGGAAGGGCGAGGCTCAGACGGCCTTCAACAATCTGATGGAGCGCTACGACTCGTCCGCGCGCAAGCAGAGCGATGCGCTCACGACGATCGCCGAGAACATCCGTAAGAACGGCCAGGGCTACGACGAGGGCGAGCAGTCGAACCTTCAGTCCCTGCATTCCGTCGAGGGAGCATCCGCAACGCTGGACATGTAGCAGCGCACTACATCCACGTTCCATCGGACGCACCGTCCACATCAACAGGGAGTGAACAATGTCAGATATCAATTACAACTTTCACGGCATGGCCGAGATGTCCGGCGACATCCGCAACCGTGTCGGCGCGCTGAACGAGACGCATGACGAGCTCAAGGGTTACGTCAATCGCTTGGCAGACGCCTGGGAGTCGGAGCAGGCCAAGACGGCCTACGACCAGGTTCAGCGCGATTGGGACACCGCCCACGCGGACTTGATCAACGTTCTCCAGATGATCGCCAAGACCGTCGAGGACGGCACCGCCAACATGCAGGATGCAGAGGTTCGAAACGCTGCGATGTGGTGATCGTCCACCACAGCCCGTAGGTGCCCCGGTAGCTCCGTTGCTACCGGGGCATTTGCGTAGGTAAGGGAGCCTCGCATTCGGTTTTGACCGGGGTAGGGCCAGACCGGTATCGTTCTTCGGTGGCGTGCCGTACGCCGCTGCATTTCAGTGCGCAGTGGCAGGCGGTTCTCGGGTCTCAACTGGCCGCCGAGAATCGCTCGAACGATACGCAAGGCCAGCAGCGATTGAACAAGACGAGGAAGTTCTGTGTCTACGTACACCCCAAAGGCCGGAGATGTGACCCGCACGTGGCACGTCATCGACGCCACTGACGTGGTGCTCGGCCGTCTTGCCGTCCAGGCAGCCAACCTGCTGCGCGGTAAGCACAAGCCCACCTTTGCCCCCCACGTTGACGGCGGCGACTTCGTCGTCATCATCAACGCAGAAAAGGTCGCCATCAGCGGTAACAAGCGCGATGGCAAGTTCCTTTACCACCACTCCGGACACCCGGGTGGCCTCAAGTCCCGCTCGGTCGGCGAGGTTCTCGAGAAGAACCCCGATCGCCTCGTGGAGAAGGCCGTCGTCGGCATGCTCCCCAAGAACAAGCTGGGACGCGCCATCAGCAGCAAGCTGAAGGTGTACGCAGGACCGAACCACCCCCACGCCGCGCAGTCGCCGGTGCCATTCGAGATCAAGCAGGTGGCCCAGTGACGGCGCCGGAGGAGCAGAACGTGTCCAACCCCGAAGAGATCACCGAAGCCGTCGAGGTTGCGGCGGACGAGTACGTGTCCGTCGAGGAGCCCGGCGTCGTCGAGGACATCGAGGCTGCCGCTGCTACTCAGGCTCCGATCTCTCTCGATCGCCCGATCCAGACCGTCGGTCGTCGTAAGGAAGCCATCGTTCGCGTTCGGCTCGTCCCCGGCTCCGGCGAGTTCAAGCTCAACGGTCGCACCCTCGCGGATTACTTCCCGAACAAGGTGCACCAGCAGCTCATCAAGGCGCCGCTGGTGACCGTCGAGCGGGATTCCGCCTTCGACATCACCGCACTCCTGACCGGTGGCGGCCCCTCCGGCCAGGCCGGTGCATTGCGTCTCGCGATCGCTCGTGCGCTCATCGAGGTCACCCCGGAGGATCGTCCCGCTCTCAAGAGCGCCGGCTTCCTGACCCGTGACGCCCGCGCCGTCGAGCGTAAGAAGTACGGCCTCAAGAAGGCTCGTAAGGCATCGCAGTACTCCAAGCGCTGATGTGCCGCCGAGGTCACCTCGCGAAGAGGTAGATCTCGGCACCTGTTCTCCTCGAGGGCAGGCGTCCAGAGTTTCCGGACGCCTGCCCTCGAGTCATATGTGAGGTTGTTCGAACGAAGTGCGAAGGGTTTGGTAGATGGGTCGGATGTTCGGGACGGACGGCGTTCGTGGATTGGCGAACGCGGATCTGACGGCGGAACTGGCGTTGAAGGTTGCCACTGCAGCGGCCTCCGTTCTGACCGCACCGGGAAACGAGCGACCGACCGCGGTCGTCGGACGTGACCCGAGGGCAAGTGGCGAGATGCTCGAGGCGGCGATCGTTGCCGGTCTCACCTCGTCCGGAGTCGATGTCCTGAACGTCGGTGTGCTCCCCACGCCTGCCGTCGCTTATCTGACGGCGAACCTCGATGCGGCGCTCGGAGTGATGATCTCCGCATCGCACAACCCCATGCCGGACAACGGCATCAAGATCTTCGCGGCCGGCGGACACAAGCTCGGCGACCAGGCCGAGGACCGAATCGAAGCCGCCATCGCTTCTGGTGAACGTCCGTTGTCCCCGACCGGATCCGGCATCGGCCGGGTACGCACCGTTGCCGATGCCGGCGAGCGCTATCTCGCGCATCTCGCCACAGCGTCCACCCGCCGCGCCGAAGGGCTGACCGTCGTGGTCGACTGCGCGCATGGCGCGGCGTCGGCGATCGCCCCGGCCGCGTACGAAGCCGCTGGTGCCCGGGTCATCGCGATCAACGCGGAACCCGATGGACTGAACATCAACGACAACTGTGGTTCGACGCATCTCGAGACGCTCCAGAAGGCTGTCATCGACAACAACGCCGACCTCGGCCTCGGTCACGACGGCGATGCCGATCGTTGTCTCGCGATCGACGCCACGGGCTCCGTCGTCGACGGTGACGCGATCATGGCGGTCCTCGCCGTCGGGATGCGGGATGCGGGTGAGCTGACCGACAACACTCTCGTCGCGACGGTGATGAGCAATCTCGGGCTGCACATCGCCATGAAGGAGGTCGGCATCACGCTGGCCACGACTGCCGTGGGTGATCGGTACGTCCTGGAGGCGCTGCGCGAAGGTGGCTTCGCGCTCGGCGGTGAGCAGTCCGGGCACGTCGTGCTGCCGGCCTTCGGCACCACGGGCGACGGAGTGCTGACCGGACTACGCCTCATGGACAGGATGGCCGAGACCGGAAAATCGATTGCCGATCTGGCAGCCGTGATGACGACGTTGCCTCAGGTCCTGATCAACGTCCGGGTCGCCGACAAGGCCGCTGTCGCATCGTCCGAATCGGTACAAGCCGCTGTTGCGATCGCGGAGGAGCGCCTCGGGGATACCGGTCGCGTCCTGCTGCGGCCCTCCGGGACCGAGCAACTCGTTCGCGTGATGGTCGAAGCGACGGAACTGGATGTGGCGCGGGGCATCGCGGAAGAGTTGGCTGCCGCAGTGTCCGCTGCCTGAACTACCGTATGGGTCGACGGGGGTCGGCCGATCGACTTCTGGATGGAACCGATTCGGACTCCGGTGCGTCCAATCCGGTAATCGGGTCGGTGAGTCGGTGTTGAAGGGTGGGGGATTTCGGATGGAACTCGACGTCGAAGCAGTGAACAGGGTGGGGGCAGGTTTCGTCGACGCGGCGGAGGCATTGTCCGACGCGGCGGCGAAGACGCGAGGGCTGGAGTTCGCCGGTGCACGTGCGGGCCGTGAGTACGGCGCGGAAGGCAATGCCCTGCACGAGGGCATGCTGCGAATTTCGGTCGCACTGGAGGCATGGGCGACCAGTTCGGGTGCTTTCGGTGAGTCGTTGCACAGCGCCACCGCTCGAGTCGTCGATGCGGACCGCGGGCACGCCGACGATGTGAATCGGATCGGACAATGACAGCCCGGCACGTCGCGGACGATCTTGCCCCGATCTCCGGTTCGCTCATGACACCGGAGGAAGCACTCGACAGGGGCGCCCGCGGGTTGGAGTACTTCGAGCAGTTCCTGCCTGCCGCACGACGCCTGGGGATCGAAGATCGCGAGTACCCCGATCTCTGCGCGAAATACGACGTAGAGCGTGGCCTGGACCTGCACGCTCTGGAATCGGACGTGGACGTCGTCGAGACTGCAGCGGCGGCCGCGCGGTCGGCAGCGGAAGAACACGGCGCTGCCGTGAACGCGCTGTCCTCGGCATGGTGGGACGGTGCGGGCGCCGATGCAGCCGCGTTCGCTGCGGCGGTTCGGGACAGGGCTGTGGGCACTGCCGAACAGCTCACTTTCACCGCACAGTCTCTCGCAGAACTGCCGAGCACTCTTCGGCAGGCGGTGCAGACGAAAGCATTCGAAGTCGCTTCTCTGTACGAAACGACCGTCGCCGGCT
The DNA here is from genome assembly GCF_055231055.1 of Rhodococcus huquni. Lineage (NCBI taxonomy): Bacteria > Bacillati > Actinomycetota > Actinomycetes > Mycobacteriales > Nocardiaceae > Rhodococcus > Rhodococcus huquni. Next base: position 109,028 of record NZ_JBUYWE010000003.1, on the reverse strand, counting down.
ACACGGCACATCAGGTCGATGTGCTCGTCGAGATCGGTGCTCTGACCGCGGAGAGCGCGCCGTATCAGGTCGAGCGACTGCTCGCCGACGCCGCACGGTGGTGCCCGGACATCGCGACAGCCGCCGCGAACGCATGTTCCGACTCGTCGGATCTGTCCGGGACCCTCGCCGGGGTCGCACGCGGTCGGCTGCGTGATTCGTTCGTGCCCTGCTACACGAGCACTCGTGACCTGTTCGACGAGGCCTGCACACGATGCACCGATACGGTCCGAGCCGCATATCGTGCGGTTTCCGAAGAGGCCGAGAAGATCTCGGTGGACCCGTACCCCTCGCCGGGAGAGTGTGCGCCGATACCGGGGCCTCCCGCCGCCGTGCCGTCCGCGCCTTCGCCCGGTGCGCCGGCGCAACTCGTCGACACTCCGAGCGCTTTGCCGGAGGCGCCCCGCACTACTGCGCCGAATACACAGCCAGCTGTGACCGGGCCTCCGGTCCATACGGATTCGCGGAATGCGGAGGTCGGTGCCGAGCCGAGTCGGACGCGTCAACCGAGCCAGGTACCGCAACCGAGCTACTACGACACAGCGCCCGGAAGCGTCCGATACGGCGGCGGGTACAGCGATCTGTCGGGTATCGGACCTCTACCCGACACGGGCGGATTGTCGGGACTGCTGAACGGCGGGGCATCCGGATCCGGTCTCCTCGGCGATCTGGGCTCGGTCGGTAGCGGGCTGAGCGGTCTTCTCGGCGACGTGCGATCGCTCGTCGAGCCCGTCATCGACGACGTCGTCACCGCCCTCACCACGCATGGCGAGGAAGGTGAGTTGGAGAACGATGCCGACCCGGACGACGGCGTAGCGGCCGAAGACGGTCCGGGGACGCACCCCGAAGATGTGAAGAGCCTCGAACTGAAAGCGGACGGACACACCTGGACGCTGGCCATCGACGAAGGCAAAGGTATATCCCTGGCGATCGACGATGGGAACGGCGAACCGACGAAGTACGGCATCGAACTCGGTCCCGACGGCATTCCTCGAATCGTCGTAGAGAACGAGTCGGATTGCGCGGGTGAGCAATCCGGTGACGTCGAGGTCGCGCAGGCTGCCGAGGGGGCCGGACAGACCGGCGTGGCAGAACGGAAAGCCGTGGAGGAGTCGGTGGACGATCCGATTCCGGAGCCATCCGGAGTGGAAGAGGCAGGGGTCACCGAACCGTCGGTGACGGAGACCCCCGTCGCGGCACCGCCGCTCGCGGATATGCACGTGTCCGAACCTCCGGAGCCGGAGCCGGAGCCGGAGCCAGGGGCAGAGCCCGAGCTCGCAACGGTGTCACCCGAGCCCGGTGCCGAATCCGAAGTGGACCAGGCCCGTCTTCCCGGTCAGGGTGCCGGGAGTTCGGAGGCCGCGGGGCTCGGCTCGGGCGGTGCGGGTGACGATGATTCGGGCGCAGAACTGGCCGAGGCCGGGCCACTGTGAGTCCGCTGTGACTTCGGGTGCAGAGAAGTTGAGCGAGCTGAGGGCACGCATGGACGCGGATCTCGAGCGATTTCGTGAGCGTGTCGCAGAGGTGAGGCAATTGTCGGACGATCTTGCCCGCGCGAATGCTGAACCGGGTCCGACGTCGGCGCCGGACGCGGAAGCGGACTATCGGCCGGACACCTGGTTGGTCTGAAGGATCGGCCCGACCTCGAGGACCAATCGGATTTCGAGAATCAATCCTGGGGCAGCAGTGTTGCGAGCTCTGCCCCCGGCTCCGTTTCGTGATCGAAGGGGTCGACGACGGTGCTGTGCGGGATGTCCGCGTCTGCCTCGGCGAACGCACTGTAGGTCTTGTCTTCGGTGAGGACGTTGAGGAGAAATCCCGTCAGGAGTGCGCGGGTGGTCGCCTGCGTCTTGTGCTCCGGCCCGGCCGCTCCGACTGCGCCGAGAAGGCGGCGGCCCTCGACCAGCCCGGAGGCAGACGCACCGTCCACGGTGCGCAGAATTGCGTCGCCGCCCCATTCTGTGGCGAGTGCGGTCGCGTTGCAGCCCATCGAGTCGATGTCTTCTTCACCAGCGAGAATGAGTGCCTGTGACGTGACCTTCGGCGCATACTTTTCCGCCTTGGGGGCGGTGGGAGCAGGAAACAGTGCGGCCACTGCGCGGACGTCACGTTGTGCGGCAGCGAGGACTGCGGCACCTGCGCCCATCCCGTGCCCGACGAAAGCCACGCGATCGGCCTGCACGCTCAACTGGCCCGGGCCGAGCCGGACGCCGAGACAGATGTCGAGAGTGGACCGAAGATCGGTGGCAAGGTCGCGATGCGACGGAACGGGTCCGCGTTCGCTGTCCGGTGCGCCCACGACGAAGCCCCAGGAAGCGAGGTGTTCCAGCGTCTTGGCGTAGTGGCTCGAGCCGTTCATCCAACCGTGCGCGAACACCACTGCAGGCAGATTGAAGCCTGATTCGGGTGTGTACACCACGCCTGGCTGACCGGCGATGGCCAGATTTCCGCGCAACACACGGTTCGGGCCGCGCTTCGTGAGTGCGCGGGCGAGGGACTTCAGTTTCGGCGCCACGTCCAAGACGTTAACCGATTTGCTGTCGGGCGGGAGGAAGGGCACGCAGGAATGCGACTCCGCACCGTCGGAGTTCGCGTGGCAGGCCGATCCAAGTAACCTGTTGAACCATGTGCGGAATCGTGGGATACGTCGGCCACCGGCAGGCCTTGCCCGTTGTGGTCGAGGCGCTCAGACGGATGGAATACCGCGGCTACGATTCCGCTGGAGTCGCAGTCCTCGACGGCAAGGGCGGGATGGCGGTCGAGCGTAAGGCCGGTCGCCTTTCCAACCTCGAAGCCGAGCTCGCCGAGGTGGGTGCCGACAAGTTCGTGGGCACCACGGGTATCGGGCACACCCGCTGGGCGACGCACGGTCGTCCTACCGACCGCAACGCGCACCCGCATCGCGATTCCGCCGGGTCGGTGGCCGTCGTTCACAACGGCATCATCGAGAACTTCGCGCAGCTGCGTGCAGAACTCGAGAACGACGGTGTCGACCTGACCAGCGACACCGACACCGAGGTGACCGTCCATCTCGTGGCCCGCGCATACGCCTCCGGTCCGACGGCCGGTGATTTCGTGGAGAGTGCGCTGAGCGTGCTGCGCCGCCTCGAAGGTGCGTTCACCCTGGTCTTCACCCATTCCGATCACCCCGACACGATCGTGGCAGCTCGTCGTTCGACGCCGCTGGTGGTGGGTGTCGGTGAGAACGAGACCTTCCTCGGCTCCGATGTCGCCGCCTTCATCGAGCACACGCGTGACGCCGTGGAGCTGGGCCAGGACCAGGTCGTGGTCATCACGTCCGGCGGGTACTCGATCCTCAACTTCGACGGGTCCGAGGCGGAGGGCCGCCCGTTCCGCATCGACTGGGACCTCGCGGCCGCCGAAAAGGGCGGACACGACTACTTCATGCTCAAGGAGATCGAAGAGCAGCCCGCAGCGGTCGCGGACACGCTCCTCGGCCACTTCGTGGACGGCAAGATCGTGCTGGACGAGCAGCGCCTGTCCGATCAGGAACTGCGCGACGTCGACAAGGTGTTCGTCGTTGCCTGCGGTAGTGCCTATCACTCGGGTCTGCTTGCCAAGTACGCGATCGAGCACTGGACCCGGCTGCCCGTCGAGGTCGAACTGGCGAGCGAGTTCCGCTACCGCGACCCGGTCCTCGACCGGTCCACCCTGGTCGTTGCCATCTCCCAGTCGGGCGAGACCGCCGACACCCTCGAGGCCGTTCGGCACGCGAAGGACCAGAAGGCGCGGGTCCTCGCCGTCTGCAACACCAACGGTGCGCAGATCCCGCGTGAAGCCGACGCGGTTCTCTACACGCGGGCCGGTCCGGAGATCGGTGTCGCCTCCACGAAAGCGTTCCTGGCGCAGGTCACGGCGAACTACCTGGTGGGTCTGGCCTTGGCGCAGGCTCGCGGAACCAAGTACCCGGACGAGGTCGCCCGCGAGTATGCGGACCTCGAAGCCATGCCGGACCTGGTGAGCCGGGTCCTCGAGAACGTCGAACCGGTGCGCGCACTGGCGCGTGAGCTGTCTTCGTCGAGCACCGTTCTCTTCCTCGGCAGGCATGTGGGCTACCCGGTGTCGCTCGAGGGCGCACTCAAGCTGAAAGAACTGGCCTACATGCACGCGGAGGGCTTCGCCGCCGGCGAGCTCAAGCACGGACCGATCGCCCTCATCGAGGACGGTCTGCCCGTGATCGTCGTGATGCCGTCCCCGAAGGGGCGCGCTGTTCTGCACTCGAAGCTGCTGAGCAACATTCGAGAGATACAGGCTCGTGGCGCACGCACAGTCGTGATAGCGGAGGAGGGCGACGAAGCAGTGCGTCCGTTCGCCGATCACCTCATCGAGATCCCGGCTGCGCCGACGCTGCTTCAGCCGTTGCTGTCGACGGTGCCGTTGCAGGTGTTCGCCGCCGAGGTCGCGCAGTCGCGTGGCTACGACGTCGACAAGCCGCGCAACCTGGCGAAGTCGGTCACCGTCGAATAGACCCTTTCAGGACGGCGGGGCCTATCGAACGACGATGGTGCCCCGCATGTCCGGGTGCAGTGAGCACGTGTAGTCGTACGTGCCGGGATCGGCGAACGTGTGGGTGAACGTTCCCGTCTGCGTGAGTGTGCTCCGTAGTTCGGCGGCCGCGCCACCCGTGCCCACGACGTCGTGAGCGATGCCCCGATCCTCGAACTCCCAGGTCACGGTGTCGCCTGCGTCGATGGTGAGGGTGGCAGGGGAGTAGGCCATGCCCGAGACCTCCACCACCGGGCCGGTCGGGGCGGGGGTGGATTCTTCCTCTTGCGGTGCGCACCCCGTCAGACCGGCGACGACGAAGGCCGCGGTGGCGGCAGTCGCGTAGAACCGTGTTCTCGAAGGGGTGTCGACCGTGCTCGTGCGCCCGTTGTGCATGGTGGCGAGCGTAGTCTGACGGCGACGTCCGGCTCGAGGGGTGACCGGGAAGGAAGCGTGATGCGCCGCTACTACACATCGGACGAGGTGCGGGCCGCGGAAGCGCCGCTACTCGAATCTCTGCCGGACGGAACGTTGATGCGCCGGGCCGCGTACGGCCTCGCGCAGGTGGTTGCACGTGAATTGAAGGCTCTGACCGGAGGGGTGGCGGGGCGTTCGGTCACCGTGGTCGTAGGGTCCGGCGACAACGGCGGAGACGCACTGTGGGCCGGTGCGTTGCTGCGAAAGCGAGGCGTGACCGTCCGGGCGGTATTGCTCTCGCCCGACCGCACACATGCGAAAGGTCTGGCCGCACTCCTTCGGAGCGGTGGCCGCGTAGTCAGTGAAGTGGGTGCGCCCGACCTCGTGATCGACGGCATCGTCGGCATTTCGGGGCACGGGCCGCTGCGTCCACACGGTGCAGATGTCGTCGGTACAGTCCGGGCGCCGATCGTGTCGGCCGACCTGCCGAGTGGTGTGGACCCGAATACGGGCGCCGTGACCGGTCCCGCAGTGACGGCCGCCGTCACGGTTGCGTTCGGAGCTCTGAAACCGGTGCATGTCCTCGCTCCTGCGAACTGTGGGCGGGTGGAGCTGGTCGATATCGGCCTGAGGCCGAGCGAGGCCGATATCGAGGCATTGGAGGCATCCGACGTCGGGCGATTGTGGCCGACTCCGGGTCCCTCGGACGACAAGTACACGCAGGGTGTCGTGGGCGTCGTCGCTGGAAGCGCGGGGTACCCAGGGGCCGGTGTGCTGTGTACCGGGGCGGCGGTTGCCGCGACTTCGGGGATGGTGCGTTACGCGGGGCCGTGCGGGCCGGAGGTGCTGGCGCAGTGGCCGGAAGTGATCGCCACTGCCGACTACGCGGACGCCGGTCGTGTCCAGGCGTGGGTGGTCGGGCCGGGAATCGGCACCGATGCTGCTGCGGACCGAGTCGTGCGGGCCTTGTCGAACACGGATGTCCCGATCCTGCTCGATGCCGACGCATTGACGCTGGTGTCCAGGGCGCCCGAGATCGTTCGGAATCGGACTGCACCGACCGTGTTGACACCTCACGCCGGTGAGTTCGAGCGGCTGACCGGTGCCGAGCCGGATCCGGATCGAGTTGCCGCAGTGCGAGACCTGGCCCGATCGTGGGGCGTCACGGTACTGCTGAAAGGGCATTCGACGGTGATCGCGGATCCCAGCGGTCGCACCTCGGTCAACGATGCAGGCGGGTCCTGGGCGTCGACGGCGGGTGCGGGCGACGTGCTTTCCGGGATCATCGGCGCACTGCTCTCGGCCGGACTCGAGCCGATCGAGGCAGCAGCGGCAGGCGCGAGAGCCCATTCACTGGCCGCGAATGTCGCTGCGCACGGTGGTGGCGCCGATCTGACGGCCGGTAGCGGTACGGCGCCCGTGTCGGCCGGATTGTTGTTGTCCCAGGTCAGGGAGGCGATTCGAGTTCTGCGGGCGGCACCCCGACCCGAACACGGGGTCACGGGTATCGCAGTGGCAGGATCGGAACAATGATGCTTGCTCGACCGGTGAAGTCGGAAAGTCAGTCTCGGTCACACTCCGCAGCCCGGACATCGCCGCAGGCAGAGGCCGTGATCGACCTGTCCGCGATCGAGCACAACGTGCGTGTGCTGCGTGAACACGCTGGTGATGCGGCCATGATGGCCGTCGTCAAGGCCGATGGCTACAACCACGGGGCCGTTCAGGTGGCGAAAGCTGCCCTGAATGCGGGCGCACGAGAGTTGGGAGTCACGACGCTGTCCGAGGCCCTGGAATTGCGGGCTGCCGGCATCGACGCTCCGGTCCTGGCCTGGCTGCACATGGTGGATGCAGACTTCGGGCCGGCAATCGAGGCCGGCGTGGAGTTGGGAATCTGCTCCCCGCGCCATCTCGACGCGGTGATCGCGGCGGCCCGTGACGTGGGCACGACGGCCACCATCACCGTGAAGGTGGACACCGGTCTCAATCGCAACGGGGTGTCCCCGACCGAGTGGGACGAGGTCGTCGCGGGCATCGGCAGGGCCCAGGCTGAAGGGGCGGTGCGTCTTCGCGGGGTGTTCTCGCATCTGGCTCATGCAGACGAGCCGCATCACGAGGTGATCGATTCGCAGCGCGAGCGTCTCGAAGGTGCGGTCGCGGACGTCAAGCGGGCCGGGCTGGCACCGGAAGTGGTGCATCTGTCGAATTCTGCTGCCACATTGACGCGCCCGGACTTGCGATTCGACATGGTGCGTCCGGGAATCGCGGTGTACGGGCTGTCGCCGGTTCCGGAGCAGGGCGAGTTCGGTCTACGACCCGCCATGACATTGCGCACTCGGGTCGCTCTCGTGAAGAAGGTCGCCGCAGGCGAAGGCGTTTCCTACGGGCATCAGTGGACAGCACCGCGGGACACGACGGTCGCACTGCTTCCGTTCGGATATGCCGACGGTCTACCGCGGATCCTGAGCGGACGATTCGAGGTGCAATTGGGTGACGATCGTCGACCAGGTGTCGGCCGGGTCTGCATGGACCAGGTCGTAGTGGACCTGGGACCTGACGGCGGCGGAGTCCAGGAAGGTGACACCGCGGTGTTCTTCGGGAACGGGGATCTCGGCGAACCACATGCCCAGGAATGGGCGGACAAGCTCGACACCATCCATTACGAGGTGGTGACCGGTGTGCGCGGTCGTACGGTCCGCACCTATCGGGCCTCGAAGGCCGGCTCGTGAACCTGGCGGGCCGTCGTGGCTTGATCGGCGGCGCGGCCAGCGCAGCGGCTCTCGGCGCCGTGACCGGGGCGACCGTATTGCGGAGTGCGACCAGATCCCGTGGCGAGCGCAGACGGCGCAATGCCAGCAGCGAGGACTTCAGGGCGATGTACCGCGATCGGCGCAGCGTGGTCAGGACCGAGGACGGCGTGCCTCTCGTCGTGCGCGAAGCAGGACCGGACGACGCGCCCGTCACGGTAGTTTTCGTACACGGGTTCTGCCTCGACTCGAGATCGTGGCATTTCCAGCGTCGCGACCTGGCGGAGCGCTGGGGCTCGGACGTGCGGATGGTGTTCTACGACCAGCGCGGGCACGGTGCGTCCGGCATACCGGACAAGTCTTCCTGCACCATCGGGCAGTTGGGCGAAGATCTTGCTGCCGTGGTCAAGGCGAAGGCGCCGACCGGACGGCTCGTTCTCGTCGGGCATTCCATGGGCGGCATGTCGATTCTCGCTTTCGCACGCCGGTACCCGATCGTCGTCTCGTCTCGGGTCGTCGGAATCGGTCTCGTGTCCACGACGGCCGCCGGCCTCGCCGAGGTCGGTGTCACACGCAACCTGCAGAACCCGGTGGTCGATGCCTTCAGGTTCGCGGTGCGGACCTCTCCCGAACTGATCCAGTCGATGCGAGGTGCCGTTCGCGCCGTGATCAAGCCGGTACTCCGGGCCGCCTCGTTCGGGACCGACGTGAGTCCCGACGTGCACCGATTCGCTTCGGCGATGCTCGACCACACCTCGGTCGTGACCGTGGTGAACTTTCTCCGGACCCTGGAGATTCACGACGAGTCGGCGGCTCTGCCCGTCCTGGCGCACACTCCGGCGGTGGTCCTGTCCGGCGACGACGACATGGTCATCCCGTTCGAGGGTTCGCGGACACTGGCAGAGGGTCTTGGCGAATCGGAACTGGTACGGGTGCCCGGCGCCGGCCATCTCGTGCAGTTGGAGTTTCCGGACATCGTGACCGACGCCGTGGATCGACTGGTCCGACGTACTGCGCTCGCGGACATTCGACCGGTGTCGCCGCCCGAAGTGGAAAGGAGACGCGATGTCGGTTGATCGGACGTCGTTTCCATCGACCGGCGAGGTCGTCCTCGACACGGTCGAGGACACCGAGGCCTTCGGCCGCAGGCTCGCTGGTTCGCTCGCCGCGGGAGACCTCGTAGTTCTGGCGGGTCCGCTGGGCGCAGGCAAGACGGCCCTCACCCGCGGAATCGGTGCCGGCCTCGGCGTGACCGGCCGTGTCACCTCGCCGACGTTCGTCATTGCCAGGTCGCACCGTCCCGGCACCAGACCGAACGGCGGACCCGCAGTGGGCATGGTGCACGTGGACGCCTATCGGCTCGGCGGTAGCGGACCGCACGTGATGGACGAACTCGACGCGCTCGACCTCGACACCGATCTGGCTTCGGCAGTGGTCGTCGTCGAATGGGGAGAGGGGATCGTCGAACACTTGGCGGATCGGCATCTGCGCATCTCGCTGCATCGCCGACCCGAGTCGGATGTACGTAGTGCCCGGTGGGAGTGGGTTTCGTGAAGGGGTCCGCGCGTCGGGCCCGACCCTGACGCCGGGTAGTCTCGGATACCGTGCTTGTTCTCGCGATCGACACTTCCACCCCGGCCGTCACGGCAGGTGTGGTCGATGTGTCAGCCGATTCCGTGCGTGCTCTCGCTACCCGCATCACCGTGGATGCACGGGCGCACGCGGAGGTTCTGACTCCCCGGATCATGGACTGCCTCGCCGAGGCGGACGCGGTGCCGGGTGACCTCGACGCCGTTGTCGTTGGGATCGGGCCGGGCCCGTTCACCGGGCTGCGGGTCGGTATGGCCACCGCCGCTGCGTTCGCGGACGCTCTCGGCATTCCGGCTCACGGTGTCTGCAGCCTCGATGCCATCGCAGCGCAGGTCGGCGACCGAGATCTTCTGGTCGTCACCGATGCGCGTCGCCGTGAGGTGTACTGGGCTCGCTATTCGGGTGGTACTCGGGTGGAGGGGCCGGACGTGGTCAAACCTGCCGAACTCGAGTCGGCCCCCTCGGAGTTCATCGCAGGGTCGGCCTCCCACGTGGACTTCTTCGATCTCTCGGTCGAGCCGGTGGAAACACCGTCGCCGGAGGGTCTGGTGACCGTGGCCCTGACGGCGTTGACGGCGGGAGCCACGCCGGAACCGCTCGTACCTCTGTACTTGCGCCGTCCCGACGCCGTCGCACTTGCGGATCGGAAGAAATGACGTTTCGGATGGTCGCGATGTCGGCGGCCGACGCCGACCGTTGCGCCGAACTCGAGAGTGTTCTCTTCGCCGGCGACGGCCCGTGGAGTGCCGATGCGTTTCGTTCCGAACTGGGTGCACCCCACATCGAATACGTGGTCGCGCGAGACGAGCACGATCGTGTGATGGCCTACGGCGGGATCGCCTTGCTGGGCAACGATGCCCACCCGGAGGCGGAGATTCACACGATCGGAGCGGATCCCGCGGTCCAGCGGCAGGGCATCGGGGGAGCGTTGCTGGGGGAACTCCTCGGTTTCGCGGACGGCAGAGGCGGTCCCGTGTTTCTCGAGGTGCGGACGGACAACACGGCCGCGATCGCCCTGTACCACCGCGAAGGTTTCGAGATCGTGGGCACCAGAAAGCAGTACTACCAGCCGAGTGGCGCCGACGCATACACGATGCGGCGCCCGGCTACGGCTCAGGAGGACCGATCGTGATCGTCATGGGTATCGAGAGTTCTTGCGACGAGACGGGTGTCGGTGTCGTTCGCTGGAACGACGACGGTACGTGCACCCTCCTTGCCGACGAGGTCGCCTCGAGCGTCGACCAGCACGCCCGATACGGCGGTGTCGTTCCGGAGGTGGCTTCGCGCGCGCATCTCGAGGCGATCGTGCCCACCATGCGGCGCGCTCTTGCCGCGGCGGGAATCGAGAAGCCCGATGCTCTCGCCGTCACCATCGGGCCCGGCCTGGCAGGTGCGCTGTTGGTAGGCGTGGCCGCGGCCAAGGCATATGCGGCCGCGTGGGACGTACCGTTTTATGCCGTCAATCACCTGGGCGGACACGTTGCGGTGGACACGCTCGAGCACGGGCCGATGCCACCGTGCGTGGCGCTCCTGGTCTCGGGAGGTCATACCCACCTTCTTCACGTCGAAGATCTCGCGAAGCCGATCGTGGAACTCGGTACCACTGTCGACGATGCAGCAGGTGAAGCCTTCGACAAGGTCGCGCGACTGCTCGGGCTGGGCTTTCCGGGTGGACCCGCGCTGGACGCTGCCGCACAGGAAGGCGATGCCTCGGCGATCACGTTTCCGCGCGGCATGACCGGGTCCCGCGATTCCCGCCACGACTTCTCGTTCTCGGGTCTGAAGACCGCGGTCGCGCGCTACGTCGAGTCCGCCGAGCGTGCCGGTCGGGCGGTCTCGATCCCGGACGTCGCCGCCGCGTTCCAGGAGTCCGTCGCAGATGTGCTCACGATGAAGGCAGTGCGCGCCGCGGCCGATGTCGGGGTCGACACCCTCGTTCTGGGCGGGGGTGCCACCGCGAACTCGCGGATCAGGGCGCTCGCCGAAGAACGGTGCGCGCAAGCAGGATTGACGCTACGAGTTCCGAAGCCGCGTCTGTGCACCGACAACGGCGTGATGATCGCGGCCCTCGGTGCTCACCTGATCGCGGGCGGTGCACAGCCTTCACCGCTCACGGTGGGTAGTGATCCCGGACTGTCGGTCGCCACGAGCCAGGTCGGCTGACAGCGTCGGACTATCGCGGCGGCGCAGGCGTCGTCGTGACCCCGGCGCTCTGCCCGTCCTGGGACGGTTGCGCGCCGTCGGTCGGGTTCTGCGTGCCGGCCGACGGTGGCATCTGCCCGGGAAGCAGGCCGGCAGGAGCGTCCTGGTTCTGCTCGGTGGTCGGTGACGGCGGCGCATAGTTGGGCGTCGTGTTGTTCTGCGCCGGCGGCTGCGGCCAGAACGTCGGAATGTCCGGCCACTCGATGTGCGGCCACTCGGGTTGCGACGGATCGGTGCCCGGTGTAGTCGGGACCGGAGACGACGGTGAGGTGGATCCGGGGGTCGTCGTGGTGGTCGTCGGCGGCACAGTCGTGGTGGTTTGGTCGTCGGTGGTCGCCACGTCCTGATTCGGCGGCACGGGATCGGCCACTCGCGACTGTGTGGGATTCGGGATGATCGTGGTCGTCACGATCACATTCGACTCACCACGGTTCGGTACCGGGTCGTGTGACGGGATACCGGTTGCTCGACTGGGTTCCGAGATCGGCTCCATCGTCGTCCGGACGACATCGGTTCCGGCCGGTGAGATGTCAGGATCCTGTGACGGTGCCAACTCCCGTACGCCGTAGCCCAGGACGAGGCCGCCGACGACGAGAGCGCCCAGCAGTGCGCCGGTCGCCTTCGCTGTCGAACTGCGTCCCGCCGACTCTCCCGCGCCCACTGCCGGAAAGTTCTGGACAGCACTGGTCGCGGCAAGCAGTGCCGCACCCGTCGCGGTGGCCGTGTCCGGTTCGGACACGGTGACGACTCGGGCCTCGAACGTCTCGTTCATGGTCCGGGCGACAGTCGGTATGCGTGCGCCTCCGCCCACCAAGGCAATTGCCTGGGGCGTGCGCGGGGCGTCCGTCGCGGTGCTGCGGACGAATTCGGCGAGATCGCGCACGAGGGGCGCGAGGATCGTCGCGAACTCTTCCGACGTGACCTCCACCGGTCCGGCGTTCGCATGATCGATGTCGACGACGGATGTCGAGTCGACCGACAGCTGCTCCTTGATTCCACGGCACCGGGCTCGCAGCAGACGCTCGTCGATGTGTCGCCGTGTCGAGGGCAACAGTGCTGCGTGCACGTGCTCGTACAGCGAATCGTCGACGATGTTGCCGCTCACTGCCTTGGTTCTCGCGGAACGAAGTACCGTGCCGTCGACCTGATCGACGATGGAGACGGTGGTTCCGGACGCGCCGATGTCGACGATGGCCACGGTGGCATATTGAGCGATCTCACCGGTGTGCCTGAGGTAGGCAAGGGTCGCGTCGGTCTCTGGGACCAGATGAACCCTGTGGCGTCCGCGCGTGAGTGCGCTGGTGATGGCTGTGCGTTGCTCTTCGGTGCGATACGACACCGCCAGCGCATCGGGGGTGGTGGGGTTGGTGGGCACCTGAGTGGTCATCAAGGAAATCGACGAGCGAACGAGATCTCCGTTGTCCGTGTTCGCCTGATCGGCCGACAGGTAGCGGTACTCGAGGTCCTGCGCGCCGTTGCTGTGACGGGTGAGGAGCACTGAGCCGACGCCGGCCGATCCGACCGCCATTCCTAGTGAAATACTCATTGCTCACCTCCTCACTTCCGTGTGCACGCTCGCCGCGACGGCGCGAGCACATTCGTCACAGCCGTACTCAGCCCGTAAATCGGGTGCTGTTACCTGAACGTTACAGAACTTTGTGGCATTTCGCGCCTCCATTACGTTCCGTATCCGACTTCTTTGTGCTTTGTACGCGGTGTTACCTGCGCGGTTGTCGGATCGAAACGAATTTCGGCGCGCCGGGCAAGACGGTGGTATAGGGCGGATTCGGCCCGGACTCGATTCGAATGGGCTTTGCCGATGCCTCGAGTGTGGGGGACGTATATGTCGTCGCACGGACGATATGATTCGAAGAGAGTCGAATCACCTATGGGTATTCATTGTGGTCCACATCATTCGGGTGCCGGTGGCGCTCTGTAGTTCTGACTGGAATCGCGGTTCGAAAAAGTGCACCGGCCTCTACCTTGAGCGTTGGCACTCTCACGTATAGAGTGCCAAGTGGCGCCGCTCGAGCTCCGGCACCCGCGACGGCGGAGCTGGGTGTGGTGCCGTATACCGAAACACCCAACAGCCGTCCGAGTACCACTCGGACCGAACACCCCAAAGTGGAGGGCTCACCGTGGCGAGCGTCAACATCAAGCCGCTCGAGGACAAGATCCTCGTCCAGGCCAACGAGGCTGAGACTACGACTGCTTCCGGGCTGGTCATTCCTGACACGGCCAAGGAGAAGCCCCAGGAGGGCACCGTCGTCGCAGTCGGCGAAGGCCGCGTCAACGAGCAGGGCAACCGCATCCCGGTCGACGTCAAGGAGGGTGACACCGTCATCTACTCCAAGTACGGCGGAACCGAGATCAAGTACGCCGGCGAGGAGTACCTGATCCTGTCGGCACGTGACGTGCTGGCTGTCGTCTCCAAGTAAGCCATACGTGATCCGCCCCGGCGTCCCGAACAGGATTCCGGGGCGGAGTGCGTTCATGCGCGTAGGCCCGAGATCGCGCTTACCGATATTGCAGGAGAAGACGGAAACACATGTCCAAGCAAATTGAGTTCAACGAGACCGCACGCCGTGCACTCGAGCGTGGAGTCGACCAGCTTGCCGACGCAGTCAAGGTGACGTTGGGGCCCCGTGGTCGCCACGTCGTCCTGTCCAAGGCATTCGGTGGACCGACGGTCACCAACGACGGTGTCAGCATCGCTCGTGAGATCGAGCTCGAGGATCCGTTCGAGAACCTCGGCGCTCAGCTCGTGAAGAGCGTTGCGACCAAGACCAACGACGTGGCCGGAGACGGCACCACCACCGCAACCGTGCTGGCGCAGGCCCTCGTGCGCGGTGGACTGAAGAACATCGCCGCCGGCGCGAACCCGATCGCCCTCGGTGAGGGCATCGCCGCTGCGGCGGAGAAGGTCGCCGGTGCGCTGCAAGCTGCGTCCACCCCGGTCGAAGGCAAGAAGTCGATTTCTCAGGTTGCGACCGTTTCCTCGCGTGACGCGGAAATCGGCGAAATGGTGGGAGAGGCTCTCACGCGGGTCGGGGCAGACGGTGTCGTCACGGTGGAGGAATCGTCCACCCTCGCCACCGAGTTGGTCATCACCGAGGGGGTGCAGTTCGACAAGGGCTTCTTGTCGCCCTACTTCGTGACCGACCTCGACGCACAGAAGGCGATCTACGAGGATGCGCACATCCTGCTCTTCCGCGAGAAGATCTCGATGCTGCCCGATTTCCTTCCGCTACTGGAGAAGGTCGCGGAGAGCGGCAAGCCGCTCCTCATCATCGCCGAAGACGTCGAAGGCGAAGTTCTCTCGACCCTGGTCGTCAACTCCATTCGCAAGACGGTCAAGGCCGTCGCGGTCAAGGCGCCGTTCTTCGGTGACCGTCGCAAGGCGTTCCTCGACGACCTCGCGGTCGTCACGGGCGGCACCGTCATCACGTCGGACGTGGGCCTCACCCTGAAGGAAGCGGGTCTGGACCTCCTCGGCAGTGCCAGGCGTGTCGTCGTCAGCAAGGACGAGACGACCATCGTCGACGGCGGCGGAACCGACGCCGGCATCGAGGTGCGCGTCGGTCAACTGCGCCGCGAGATCGAGAACACCGACTCCGACTGGGACCGGGAGAAGCTCGAAGAGCGTCTCGCGAAGCTGTCGGGCGGTGTGGCGGTCATCCGCGTGGGTGCTGCTACGGAGACGGACCTCAAGGAGCGCAAGTTCCGCGTCGAGGATGCTGTCAACGCGGCCAAGGCCGCTGTTGCCGAGGGAATCGTGCCCGGTGGCGGTTCGGCACTCGTTCAGGCGAGCACCGAACTGGTCGACGGACTCGGTCTCACCGGCGACGCAGCGACCGGCGTCGCAGTCGTCCGAGAGGCACTCAAGGCTCCGCTGCACTGGATCGCGTCCAACGCGGGGCTCGACGGATCGGTCGTGACGAGCAAGGTGGCCGAGCTGCCGAAGGGTCACGGTTTCAACGCCGCGACGCTCGAGTACGGCGATCTGCTCGCCGACGGTGTCGTCGACCCGGTCAAGGTCACGCACTCCGCAGTGGTGAACGCGGCCTCCGTGGCGCGCATGGTTCTCACCACCGAGAGCGCTGTCGTCGAGAAGCCGGCCGAGGAAGAAGAGACGGGTCACGGCCACAGCCACTGACCGAGCTTCTTCGGATCGGACAAAAGAACCCCCGTGCGGCCACAGGCCGTGCGGGGGTTCTTCTTCGTGTGTCCGATCAGACTGCGATGCGACCACGACGAACGCGGGCGTGTGATTCACGCTCGGTCTCCGACATGCCACCCCAGATCCCGTACGGCTCCGAGACTGCGAGTGCGTGGGTGCGGCACTGCGCGAGGACCGGGCACCGACGGCACATTTCCTTCGCGCGGGTCTCACGCTGGGCACGGGCACGGCCGCGTTCGCCGTCCGGATGGAAGAACATCGAGGACTCGACTCCGCGGCACAGTCCGTGTATCTGCCAATCCCAGATATCGGCGTTGGGTCCGGGCAGAGTGTTGGGTGCAGGCATGTCGACTCCTTTGCTGCACGCTCGCCTCGAGCCGGCGAGCGGACCGTGAGCGTGCTGGTTTCTACCGAGCGGTGGTTTTCGGTTCGATACGTGAATCGATCACCGGGTTCACCGTATGCCGCGCCTCGAAATCGCGTCAACAGTTGTTCAGGGTGGTGATTTCCATATCTGGAAAGGCGAAAGTTAACCGCGAAAGTATTTACATTTCCGCGATTTCGTGATTGCTCTTCGTGTTGAAGAACTGTGATGTCTGGGTGACCATGTTGCGGTGACCCAGTGGTCGGAGCGACCGAATGCGGCAGTGGACGCCTCGTTGTCGGATGGTCCGACCATGTCGGTATCGGCGCTGGCCAGGCGCCTTGGGGTGGCTCCGTCGACCTTGCGTACATGGGACCGCCGTTACGGGATCGGGCCCTCCGTTCATGCTCAGGGAAGCCATCGGCGGTACACCCCTCGGGACGTGTTCCGGCTCGAATGCATGCAGCGCGTATTGGCGGCAGGCGCCAATCCGGCGGAGGCCGCGAAGCATGCGATTAACACGGTGGCCACACATTCGTCAGAAAGTGGACACGAAGTCGACGAGTGTACGTTCGACGACAATTCGGTGAACGCCGCGCAAATGACGACGAATGGCGAGGGTGGCGCTCTCATGTCCGCGACCGCGGTTCGCTCGTTGATTGCGGATTCGCTTGCCGAGAGCGGAGTGGTGGGAATGTGGACGAACGTCGGCATTCCGGTGATGGCAGGCGCCTATGGCGAGCCCGCGGCTCGAGCTTTCGGTGAGGACGTCACCGGGCTGCTCTCGACGCTTCTGGTGGACGCGCCGGTCGGTGCGGGGCGACGCACCCTCGTGGTCAGCGTCGCCGGGCCCGATCGCGATGCCGAACTCGTTCCGGGATCGCAGCTCGGGTCGGGATATCACAGCATCGAGTGCAGGGCACTGGCCGCCGCTCTCGCGACGGTAGGGGTCAACACCCGTCTTGTGACGGCTCTCGATCGACGCGCCCTGTCGTCCGTCGTTGCGCTGGAAGGACCGGAACTCGTCGTCCTGTGGGTGGCGGACACGCGTGCCGAGCCGGCGGCGGTGATCCGTGCGCTGAGGCGTCGACATCGCGGTCTGACGTTCGTTGTGGGCGGTCCCGGCGTATCCGGGCAATTCCTACCCCGCTCGGCACGCACGTTCGGCACCCTCGAACAAGCAGTTTCGACGGTGGTCGAGTTGGCTCACCGATCGAACGGGCCGCCCCGCTGATCGCAGTGGGCCGGTGGGAAGATCGCGTGGTGCCACCTACCCCGATCTCACCTCCCGATACGGCCGTTGTCGCCTTCGGTGAACTGCCGGGCTCGTTCCCGCTGCCGACGCCGACGGATCACTGGGATCGGTGGCGGTGTGCGGTGGCACTCGGTGGGCAAGGTAGGTACAGCGCAGCGCACGTGATGCTGGACGCGTTGCTTCGTGAGGTACGCACCGGCCCCGTGGCGTCGCTGGCTTGGAGTACCAGGTCCTCGTTGTTGCGGCAGACCGGATGGCATCGCCGGGCATCGGCCTGGGACGGGCGAGCGCTCGCGCTGTTGGCTCCGGTGGATTTGGACGATTCCGATGCCGTCGCGTCGGCACGATGTGACGCGACCACTGGCCTTGCTGCCGATGCACTGGGATGCGGACGTCTCGCTCTCGGATGGCGCCTGCTGGCCCGCACGCGGAGTGACCTGTCGATCTACGAGAACGGGGTGGGTACAGACGCACTGTGGCGCGCACACGTCCGGTTCAACTGGGTTGCGGCCGAACTTTCTCTTGCCGGCGCGGACTTCGACGCCGCTGGTCGCCACGCCCGAACCGCGTCGTCGATCGCGGACTGCTCGGACTCGATCCGGCATCGGGTGAAGTCGGATCTGCTCCGCGCGGCGGCACTGACAGGAAGCTCGGATTCGAGCGGCGTGAGAGAGCTTGCCGAAGATGTGCTGTCACGTTCCGAAGTGCACGGTCTGGTGCCGCTGAAGTGGGCGGCATCCATGTTGCTGTGTGGTGTGACGTCCGACTCTTCCTTCGAGGCCGAACGTGACGCCTGCAGGTTGCTGATCGAGCAACGTGGGGGACGATTCAACCTTTGATTCACCTGGTCAAGTATTCGAATCGGCGAATGTGGGCGATCCGGACGCGGACCGGACCGTTCGGACCGTTATTCTGAACGAGTTCCGCTGAGTGCGGGAGCACACCCAACGGGGGGGTGCCACTGTAACGCCAGGATATTCACTGACGATGACTAACACGAGCGAGGAGTTGGACTCCGCTGTCGCTGCGGCAACGCAGGGTGATCGGGCCGCTTTAGCTCGGGTCCTGGAAAATATTCGACCCTTGGTTGTGCGTTACTGCAGAGCCAGGGTCGGTGCTGCGGAGAGAGGCCAACTCTCGGCAGACGACGTGGCGCAGGAGGTGTGCCTAGCTGTGATGACTGCCCTTCCGCGTTACCAGGATCAGGGTCGGCCCTTCATGGCTTTCGTCTACGGGATCGCCGCACACAAGGTTGCCGACGCACATCGAAACTCCGCGCGTAACAAATCGGAGCCGATGGCCGACGTACCTGATGTCATCGCCGCAGACGATGGACCAGAGCAGCGGGCGCTCGACTCGGAAGCCGGTCGACAGATGAACGATCTGTTGAGCACGCTTCCGGAGAAGCACCGGGAGATTCTCATTCTCCGGCTGGTGGTCGGAATGTCGGCGGAGGAGACAGCAGCCGCCGTCGGCAGTACCGCGGGCGCTGTACGCGTGGCTCAACACCGAGCCATCGCGAAACTCAAGAAAGAAGTCGCGAGAGCAGGTGAGAGATATGGCTAGGGGGAACAAGCGAGACGGCGATCCCCGTGCCGATCTCCCCGGAGACGACACCCCGGTGGATGTTGCTGCGGTTCGCCGCGACGACGCGTTCATCGAGGCGCTCGCCGGTGACGGCAATGTTGCTACCGAGACCCCTGAACAGTACGAGCTGGCATTGCTGCTGGCCGACTGGCGTTCGGGCATCGTCTCGACTCCGATGCCGGAGGGGCCGCAACTAGACGAAGTCGTCGCTGCGATCGACAAGTCGAATCGCACCGCAACGACCCGCAGCCGCATGCGCCTGCTTCGCCCCATCGCCGGTGCGGCAGCTGCCGTGGCCGTCGTGATGGGTGGGGCCACGATCTTCTCGTACAACGCACAGCCGGGCGACCCGCTGTGGAACGTCAAGTCGGTCGTGTTCAGTCAGCAGGCCGATTCCACGGTGGCCAAGATCGACACCACCTCGCAGCTCGAACAGGCCGAGCGGCTGATCTCGACCGGCGACGCCGGTGAGGCTCGGGCCATGCTCGAGACCGCGTCGGCCCGGGTCGGTGACGTCCGCGACGCCGGTACGCGTAGCGAGTTGGAGGAGTGGAACGCCAGGCTCGCGGCGCAACTCGAGAAGATGAAGGGCACCACACCCGGTACGTCTGCTCAGCCGGTGCCGGGCACGACGAATCAACCGCCGCCGCCTTCTTCGACCGATCCGGCTGTCCCGGGTACGCCGGATCCGGGCACCGTACCTCCCGGAACCGACATCCTGCCGTGGCCGGACCTCGTGCCGCCGGACCTGCAGATTCCGCCGATCCTGCCGCCGCCTCCGATTCAGCAGCAGGCGCCGGATGATGGGTCCACGACCACCGACCCGTCGACGGACCCCTCGACCACCGATCCGTCGACGGACCCGTCGACCAAGCCGGTCGATCCGACCGTGATGTTGCGGCCTGAGCCGCCGAAGGATGACACCACGCCACCGGAGACGAAGCGTGCGCCGTCTACGACGGAGTCGCCTTCTACCTCTGGCAACTGAGGCACTGCACACCGCAAAACTGTGGCCCGACACTCTTGGAGTGTCGGGCCACAGTTATTTGTGATCAGGGGATTGAGGGTCAGGAATCGAATCCGTCGCCGTGCATGGCATCGTTCATGGACGCATCGGCGTATCCGCGGCAGTAGTCCCACGTCACGTAGGCCTCGGGGACCGGATCGTAGGCGGGCTCGTGCGGCCGGACGGTGCCGTCGACGAGGAGCTGCAGCAGGTTTGCCCTGAGCATGTCCCAGTCGTGGTAGTGGTCCTGCTGGCAATCCTCGCAGCAGACGACGAGCCCACGGACGCCGCGGTGGGCGAGCAGGGCTTCGTAGACGGCGAGGTCGGCCAGGTCTTCCTCCACAGCGAGTCGCTCGTGGGGGTCGAGTGGCTGGCCCGGCTCGATGGCATCGAGGGCTGCTGACGGATCGGCGGGGTCGCCGGCGAAGGGGTCCGGGGGCAGACCGGGAGGCAGTTGATCACGCACAGCACCACGGTACGCAGGTGTTGCCGGTCTGCGCCAGCCGTTCGACGTACCCGCAGCGTGGGTGGCGTGACGACTGCGGTGACCCCGGCCGATACCATGGAGCCCGGTGCCGGGAACATCTCATCCCGCGCGTGCCTTGTTCACGAGTGGGCCGCGTATTCGGGGAACTAAGGTGAACCGAAGAAGCTGCCGCCACCGAACTCAGTTGTATTCACCTTTATCTGGAGGGCCCGAACCGCATGACTAGCTCCACAGGGCAGGTACACACCGGCGGTGACGATCCGAACAAGGTCGCCATGCTCGGCCTGACGTACGACGATGTTCTGCTCCTGCCGGCAGCATCGAACATCGTTCCCGGTCAGGTCGACACGTCGAGTCAGTTGACTCGTGATATTCGGCTTCGCGTGCCGTTGGTCAGCTCGGCGATGGACTCCGTCACGGAATCGCGGATGGCGATCGCGATGGCGCGCGCCGGCGGTATGGGCGTTCTGCATCGCAACCTCTCCGCCGACGCTCAGGCGGGGCAGGTGGAAACGGTCAAGCGCTCCGAGGCGGGAATGGTGACCGACCCGGTCACGTGTGCGCCTTCCGACACGTTGGCCGAGGTCGATGCGAAGTGTGCGCGTTTCCGTATCTCGGGACTTCCCGTGACGGATCCGGCGGGCCAGCTGGTCGGCATCATCACCAACCGCGACATGCGGTTCGAGGTCGACATGAACCGCCCGGTGTCCGAGGTCATGACGAAGTCTCCGCTGATCACTGCTCAAGAGGGCGTGACGGCAGAGGTGGCACTCGGCCTGCTGCGCCGGCACAAGATCGAGAAGCTTCCCATCGTCGACGGCCAGGGCAAGCTCACGGGCCTGATCACCGTCAAGGACTTCGTGAAGACGGAGCAGCACCCGGACGCCACCAAGGACCGCGACGGTCGTCTTCTGGTGGGCGCGGCGGTCGGCGCTGGTGACGAAGCCTGGACTCGCGCGATGACGCTGACCGACGCGGGCGTGGACGTTCTCGTCGTCGACAGCGCGCACGGACACTCTGCAGGCGTGCTCGACATGATCTCCAAGCTGAAGGCCGAGGTCGACGAGCGCGTGCAGATCATCGGCGGCAACGTCGCCACTCGTCAGGGTGCGGCTGCGCTCATCGAAGCCGGCGTGGATGCGGTCAAGGTGGGTGTCGGTCCCGGCTCCATCTGCACCACTCGCGTCGTGGCCGGTGTGGGTGCACCGCAGGTCACTGCGATTCTCGAGGCAGCGGCGGCCGCAAAGCCGCACGGCGTCCCGGTGATCGCGGACGGTGGTCTGCAATTCTCCGGTGACATCGCGAAGGCCCTCGCCGCCGGTGCGTCCACCGCGATGCTCGGTTCGCTGCTCGCGGGCACCGCCGAGTCCCCGGGTGAACTCATTCTCCTGAACGGCAAGCAGTACAAGAGCTACCGCGGCATGGGATCGCTGGGCGCCATGCAGAGCCGTGGATCGGCCAAGTCGTACTCCAAGGACCGGTACTTCCAGGACGACGTGCTGTCGGAGGACAAGTTGGTGCCGGAGGGCATCGAGGGCCGGGTGTCGTATCGCGGCCCGCTCGCTCAGGTCACTCATCAGCTCACCGGCGGTCTGCGGGCCGCCATGGGGTACACCGGTGCTGCCACCATCGAGGAGCTGCAGGACGCACAGTTCGTGCAGATCACGGCGGCGGGACTCAAGGAGAGTCACCCGCACGACATCACGATGACGGTCGAGGCCCCCAACTACACCGCCCGCTAGTCACACCTGTCACGAGAAAGGGGCGCGCGTGCGCGACCTCGTTGAGATCGGCATGGGCCGAACGGCCCGACGTACCTACGAACTGGACGATGTGGACATCGTTCCTTCGAGGCGCACACGCTCCTCGAAGGAAGTGTCCACGGCATGGCAGCTGGACGCCTACCGGTTCGACATCCCCGTCCTGACACATCCGACCGACGCGCTTGTGTCGCCGGAGTTCGCCATCGAACTCGGTCGTCGCGGTGGTCTCGGCGTCATCAACGGCGAGGGGCTGTGGGGGCGTCACACCGATGTGGAGGCAAAGCTTGCGCAGGTCGTGAATCTCGCCGAAACCGACACCGATCCGGATGCGCCCGTGAAGCTCCTCCAGGAGTTGCACGCCGCACCGTTGCAGCCCGGGCTGCTCGCCGCAGCCGTCGCGCAGGTTCGTGACGCGGGAGTGACCACCGCTGTTCGGGTGAGTCCGCAGAACGCGCGGGCCCTCGCACCGGATCTGATCAAGGCCGGTATCGACCTTCTGGTGGTGCACGGCACGATCATCTCGGCCGAGCACGTGGCCCACGGTGACAGTGAACCGCTCAATCTCAAGACGTTCATCTCCGAACTCGACGTACCGGTCGTGGCCGGGGGAGTGAGTGACCACCGCACGGCGCTGCACCTCATGCGTACCGGCGCTGCCGGCGTGATCGTCGGCTACGGGTCCACAGCAGGCGCCACGACCACCGGTGAGGTACTGGGTATCGGTGTTCCGATGGCTACGGCGATCGCGGATGCGGCGGCGGCTCGTCGTGACTACCTCGACGAGACCGGTGGCCGCTACGTCCATGTGATCGCCGATGGTGACATCGCGTCCTCGGGGGATCTGGCGAAGGCCATCGCGTGTGGCGCCGATGCTGCGGTGTTGGGTGCACCCCTCGCGGTGGCAGCCGAGGCCCCGGGCGGCGGTTGGTACTGGCCGTCGGCGGTGGCGCATCCGTCGGTGCCGCGTGGCGCACTGCTTCCGGTGTCGTTCGGTGAGGATCGCCCCACACTCGACCGGGTTCTCGTCGGACCTTCCGACGATCCGTTCGGGTCGCTCAATTTCGTGGGCGGTCTCCGACGGTCGATGGCAAAGGCCGGCTATTCGGATCTCAAGGAGTTCCAGAAGGTCGGACTCACCGTCCGCGCCTGACCTCGATTCCGAGGTCGATCTCGGAACGCCGTACCGGCACGAAAGTGCTGGTACGGCGTTTTTCGTTTTCGTGTGTGCAACCGCTCGTTACACTCAGGTAACCCTTGTGGTTGTTGTCACAAGCGGTAGGTGCATACTGGCGAGTAAGTTCCGATCTCGATTGGTGGAGGTATCCCGACATGGGCACGAAGCGGGCGACGGATTACGACGTGTTGATCGTCGGATCCGGATTCGGGGGCAGCGTGACTGCCCTACGGCTGGTCGAGAAGGGGTACAAGGTCGGCGTGATCGAGGCCGGTCGGCGTTTCGAAGACGCGGATTTCGCCAAGACCAGCTGGGACCTGAAGAAGTTCCTGTGGGCGCCGCAGCTCGGCTTCTTCGGCATCCAGCGCGTGCACCTGCTGCGCGACTGCATGATCCTCGCCGGCGCAGGCGTCGGTGGGGGATCTCTCAACTACGCCAACACGCTGTACAAGCCGCCGGCCCCGTTCTTCGAGGACCGTCAGTGGGCTCACATCACGGACTGGCACGACGAGCTGAGCCCGTACTACGAGCAGGCACGCAAGATGTTGGGCGTGGTACAGAACCCGCACATGACCCCGGCCGACGACATCATCAAGTCGGTCGCAGACGACATGGGAGTGGGCGACACGTTCATCCAGACCCCGGTCGGTGTCTTCTTCGGTGAGCCCGGAAAGACGGTGTCGGATCCGTACTTCGGCGGTGTCGGTCCGGATCGCACCGGCTGCATCGAATGCGGCGAATGCATGACGGGTTGCCGTCACGGTGCCAAGAACACCCTCCTGAAGAACTACCTCGGCCTCGCTGAGAAGGCGGGCGCGGAGATCATTCCGATGACGACCGTCAGCGGAATGCGTGAGGCCTCGGACGGCACGTGGGACGTGTTCACTCGGCGGACCGGACCGCTCAAGAGCCGTGGACGCAAGACGTACACCGCCGCCAACGTCGTTCTGGCGGCGGGCACATGGGGTACCCAGCACTTGCTGTTCCATCTCAAGGACACCGGGGCGCTGCCGAAGGTGTCCGACAAGCTGGGAGTGCTCACCCGCACCAACTCGGAGTCGATCCTCGGTGCTGCGAAGCAGAAGGTCGATCCGAACCTCGATCTGACGAGGGGCGTGGCCATCACCTCCTCGTTCCACCCGCGTCCCGACACGCACGTCGAGCCCGTGCGCTACGGCAAGGGCTCCAACTCGATGGCGCTGCTCCAGACGCTCATCACCGACGGCGGCGGCGACACCGCGCGCTGGCGGAAGCTGCTTCGCAATATCAAGGAGAACCCCAAGGCACTGCTGGCGCTCAGCCCGTATCGGTGGAGTGAGCGCACCGTCATCGCGCTCGTGATGCAGAACCTCGACAACTCGATCACGACCTACACCAAGAAGGGCCTGTTCGGGCGACGCAAGGTCACCAGCAAGCAGGGCCACGGCGAGCCGAACCCCACCTGGATTCCGGCGGGCAACGAGGCCACGCGGCGTATCGCCGGGAAGGTGGACGGCTGGGCAGGCGGCACGTGGGGCGATGTGTTCAACATCCCTCTGACGGCGCACTTCCTCGGTGGTTGTGCGATCGGTGCCGATGCATCGGAAGGTGTGATCGATCCCTACCACCGTGTGCACGGTTACCCGACACTCAGTGTGGTCGACGGCGCTGCGGTGTCGGCGAACATGGGTGTCAATCCGTCGCTGACGATCTCGGCGCAGGCGGAGCGCGCAGCCTCCCTGTGGCCGAACAAGGGTGAACAAGATCAGCGTCCGGACCAGGGGCAGGCCTATCAGAGGCTGCAGCCGACGACCCCGACGAACCCCGTCGTTCCGGCAGGTGCGCCGGGTGCGCTGACGTTGCCGATCGTCGAGATCACGGGTGGCGCGCGCGATCGGACGGCAGAAGAGCACGGCGTCGCCTAGTGGCGTCGAACGGCCGCTTCACGTCCCGTTAGACTGACCCGGTGTCAGATATCGAAGAGCAGCGTCCCGTCCTCGTCATCGACTTCGGAGCTCAGTACGCGCAGTTGATCGCGCGGCGGGTACGTGAAGCGAACGTCTACTCCGAGGTCGTTCCGCACACCACGACCGTCGACGAGATCGTCTCGCGCAAGCCGCTCGCGATCGTCCTGTCGGGTGGACCGGCCTCCGTGTACGCGGACGGCGCACCGCAACTGGATTCGGCACTGTTCGATCACGACATCCCGGTCTTCGGTATCTGCTACGGCTTCCAAGCGATGGCTGGTGCGCTCGGTGGAACCGTGTCGCACACGGGCACTCGTGAATACGGTCGCACCGACCTGAAGGTCACCGGCGGCGTCCTGCACGGCGGCCTACCCGAGACTCAGCCGGTGTGGATGAGCCACGGCGACGCTGTCACGGAGGCGCCCCAAGGCTTCGAGGTCACCGCTACCAGCGAGGGCGCGCCTGTCGCGGCGTTCGAAGATCGTGCTCGCCGCCTGGCCGGCGTGCAGTACCACCCCGAGGTGCTGCATTCGCCCCACGGTCAGCAGGTATTGAGCCGGTTCCTGCACGAGGTGGCCGGAATTCAGCCTGCGTGGACTGCGGCCAACATCGCGGACGCGCTCATCGAGAAGGTGCGCGAGCAGGTCGGCGACGGCAAGGCGATCTGCGGACTGTCCGGCGGCGTCGACTCCGCTGTCGCCGCTGCGCTGGTTCAGCGCGCTATCGGCGACCAGCTGACGTGCGTCTTCGTGGACCACGGTCTGATGCGTGCCGGCGAGCGTGCACAGGTCGAACAGGACTTCGTGGCGGCGACGGGTGCGCGGCTCATCACCGTGGACGCGGCCGACACCTTCATCGGTGAGCTCGCCGGTGTCTCCGATCCGGAAACCAAGCGCAAGATCATCGGGCGAGAGTTCATCCGCAGTTTCGAGGGTGCTGTCAGCGACGTGCTCGGCGAGAACGCGGCGCACGGTGACACCGTCGACTTCCTCGTCCAGGGCACTCTCTACCCGGACGTCGTCGAATCGGGCGGCGGAACCGGAACGGCGAACATCAAGAGCCATCACAACGTCGGCGGACTCCCCGAGGACCTCCAGTTCGACCTCGTCGAGCCGCTGCGCCTGCTGTTCAAGGACGAGGTGCGCGCCGTCGGACGTGAGCTGGGTCTGCCGGAGGAGATCGTGGGACGTCAGCCGTTCCCCGGCCCCGGCCTCGGTATCCGCATCATCGGCGAGGTCACCCAGGAGCGCCTCGACATCCTTCGTCATGCCGATTCCATTGCGCGCGAAGAGCTCACCGCCGCGGGCTTGGATGGTCAGATCTGGCAGTGCCCGGTGGTTCTGCTGGCGGACGTGCGAAGCGTCGGTGTGCAGGGCGACGGTCGCACGTACGGGCATCCGATCGTGCTGCGTCCGGTCTCGAGCGAGGACGCGATGACGGCGGACTGGACCCGGTTGCCGTACGAGGTGCTCGAACGAATTTCCACCCGCATCACCAACGAGGTGCACGACGTCAACCGTGTGGTGCTCGATGTGACGAGCAAGCCGCCGGGAACCATCGAGTGGGAATGATGCAGTAGTGGGACTCGGCTAGTTCTTCTTCTTGCGCCAGTTGGGTGACAGCACGAGAATCGCGCCGACCACCACCGCGACGCCGACGAAGATCCACCTGAAGGTGTCCGCGCCGACCGTGGTGAGCGCGAAGGGGCCGACCAGTGCCCACCCGCTGATGATCAGCGCGGTGAGGCCCGACAGGACCAGCAGGATCGAAGGCCGCCTGCGGGGTTTCGAGTCCTCGGTCCGGTCGGCGTCGCCGGTTTCGTTGTGTGTCTTGTCTTCAGCCACGACGCACCTCCACGGATCCGAGCTGGTTGTCGACGTCGATCGTCAGGACCGGGCCGTCTCCGGACCCTGTCACACCGTCCGGCAGGCACAGGGATTCGCCCATTGTCGCCGTGCAGTCGGTCTGCACCCTCATATCGGGTGGAACGGTCACGATGAACTCTCCGAATCGGTTGGAGATGTCGACGGCGGTGTCCTCGGTGAGCTCGAGTCCGGTCAGATCGAGTTGGAACGAGCCGAAGTTGCCGCTGTATTCGGACTCGAGTTGGGCCGCTGAGACGGGGGCCCATTGCTTTTCGCCCACGTTCTGGAAGTCGATCGGTCCGACCAGCGACGCGAGCACGACGAAACCGGCCAGCGGTCCTGCGACCACGAGTAGTCCGTATCCACGGCGGGTCAGCCCGCCGACGAGGAGACCGGCACCGATCGTGGCGAGCGCGAGTGCTGCGATGCGTCCTGGTGTGAGCCATTCGGAGCCGGTGATCGCGGCAACGGCGGCGCCGGCAGCGGCGGCGAGAATTGCCAGGCCGATGAACATCGGTGTCACGCGAGACCTGGTGCGCTCGGGGAGATCCGGTGTCGTGGCGGTCTGCGCGGGTTCTGGGAGATCCCAGGCGAACGGGGCCACGCCGAGCGGATCCCATGCGGGCGGCGAGGGTTGGTCGGCCCTGGTCGTGACCGTCGTCGAGTTCTGAGCCGGCTGTGCGTACGACTGCCGCGCGGGTTCGGGTGCCGCTGGTTGGGGAGCGGGCGGCTCGGACGGCACGTATGCGTCGGGGAGCTTGGTGTACGGGCCGTAGGCCTGCGGCACGGGCGGACCGGCCTGAGTGAACTGGCCCTGCATGTACCGAGAACCGGGGTATCCGCCGGCCACGGAGCCGACCTGCGCGGAGGCAGGCAACGCCGGCGGGACCGGAGTGCGTTGGTACAGGAACCACAGGCCCGCGAGCATGAAGAGGAGGCTGATCAGTCCCGAGCCGCCCATGCCCACACCGAAGGGGCCGACCGTGCTCAAGACGATGGCAAGAGCGACCAGCAGAACGACCGTCTTGGTGCCGGATTCGGAGCTGCGACCGCGACCCATCATCGACTCGGTGGCAGATGCTGCGTCGCCGGCGCGGGTGAGTACCAGCCACCCGGCGAGATAGAGGAGGAGGCCGGCGCCGCCGAAGATCGTCGACACGACGAAAGCGACTCGGATCAGTACCGGGTCCACGTTGTAGCGGTACCCGATTCCCGAGCAGACCCCCGCGACGTGCCCGCTGCGCGGGAGACGCACCGGGCGGGTCCGCCACAAGTCGCCGATCTGGTCCTGGAAGCTCCGATTGGTCATGAATCCATCCTGATCGACGCGGTGAGCGCCGACCATCGGGAACTACCCTGATCTTTCCCCCCGCCCCCTGACCAATGTCACACGCGTTCAGCTCACGCGAACCGGTGTGACATTGGTCGGGGGGCGGGGGAGGGAAAACGGGCAGTACCCCGAGAGGGTCGACGCACAACTCAGGGTGCAACCCTGATGCCCAACCTGCGGGTGCGTGCCAGTATCGAGGTGTGCAACCTGTGCCGAACGAAGTCCCAGGGGCGGCGACTGCTGCTCCGGGCGCCTCGTCGAGCGCGGTTCCGGTCGACCAGGTTCCTGTCCACCGGCTCGAGCGCCGTGGTGCCGGACGGGTCGTGGGCGGAGTGGCCGGCGGTATCGCAGACCACCTCGGCGTCGATGTTCTCAAGGTCCGGGTCGCGTTCGCCTTTCTCACCGCGTTGGCCGGGTCGGGCATCGTCATGTACGGGATGCTGTGGATCTTCACCACGCCCGGCGACGACGCGCAGCGCCCGAGTTCTCAGGAGCGTCGCCAGGCGCTGGGACTGATCGCCATCGGGCTCGGTGGCGCAGCCGCACTGTCCTGGTTGTTCAACGGGGGTGCGGGAGCGGTGATCGGCCCGATCCTCGTGGTCGCCGTCGGTGCAGCGCTTGTGTGGCGTGAGTTCGATGCAGAAGGACCGCGCAGTGCGATCGGACTTCCACAGCGGCCGACCGTACTGACGTGGGCGCGAGTCCTCGGCGGCATCACCCTCATCGTGCTCGGTCTCGGCGTTGTCGTGTTGGCGCAGATCGACATCGACGCTCTGCGTTCGTCGTTGCTGGCTGTCGTGGTGACTCTCGTAGGTGCGGGCCTGCTGACGATCCCGTTGTGGCTGCGGATGTGGCGTGCGCTCAGTTCCGAGCGTGCCGCCCGCATCCGTAACGACGAGCGTGACGAGATCGCGTCACACCTGCACGACTCGGTTCTGCAGACGCTCGCGCTCATCCAGAAGCAGGCCGGCGATTCGGCGGAAGTCGCGCGTCTGGCGCGAGGACAGGAACGAGAACTGCGGCGGTGGCTGTTCGGGGGCGGCGAGACAGATCATTCGAGTCTTGCCGAGGCGCTGCGAACGATCGCGGGGGAAGTCGAGGACCAGCACGGCGTGACCGTTCGCCCGGTCACTGTGGGCGACGTCCAACTGGATCTCGGCCAGGACGGTGACGGCCTGTCCAAGGAAAGCTTCACCGCTCTGCTCGGCGCGACGCGCGAGTCGTTGGTGAACGCGGCCAAGCACTCCGGTGAGACCGAGATCAATCTGTTTGCGGAGGTCGAAGCAGAAGAGGTGGGTGTGTACATCCGCGACAGGGGGGTGGGATTCGACATGGAGGCGGTATCCGCAGACAGGCAGGGCCTCGCGAAGTCCGTGAAGGCCCGCGTCGAACGTAGACACGGCCGGGTGGATGTCCGGTCCACGCTCGGAAAGGGCACCGAAATCCGAATCCACATGCCACGTAACGGGAAGAGTAGCTCGGACGAGGACCCGTCCGGAACCGCGAGCGATGGTGTGCACACTGACCTAGAGTGGGACGACACCGTCGCCCACACCGAGGAATCGTCGCAGTGACCGAAACTTCGCCCGCCGAAATTCCCCCGTACCGCGTCTTTCTCGTCGACGATCATGCCGTGTTCAGATCGGGTGTGCGCGCCGAACTGGGCAGAGAGCAGGACATGAACGTGGTCGGTGAAGCCGGCGGCGTGGCCGAGGCCGTTGCCGGAATCAACGCGACGGACCCGCACGTCGTTCTACTCGACGTCCACATGCCGGACGGGGGTGGCGTAGCGGTTCTTCGTGGAATCGGCGCGGGTCCAGTGTGTTTGGCATTGAGTGTGTCGGATGCGGCCGAGGACGTGATCGCCGTGATCCGGGCAGGTGCGCGGGGCTATGTCACCAAGACCATCTCGGGCGCAGAACTCGCGGACGGGGTGCGAAGAGTGGCCGGTGGGGACGCGGTCTTCAGTCCGCGGCTTGCGGGCTTCGTCCTCGACTCGTTCACAGGTCGATCCAATGTTCCTGAACCTCAACTCGATCCGGAACTCGACTCGTTGACTCCCCGCGAGCTCGAGGTCCTACGACTGTTGGCTCGCGGGTACACCTACCGGGAGATCGCCGAGGAATTGTTCATCTCCGTCAAGACCGTGGAGACGCACGCATCGAACGTGCTGCGCAAGACCCAGCAGTCCAACCGAAATGCATTGACACGATGGGCGCACAGCCGTCGTATCGACTGACTCCGCGCGGGGTCAGGGTTGGCCGAGTAGAACGACGACCGCCACGATCACTGCGAGCACGAGGATGGAGATCATGACGCCCATCGCGAGGGGTGCCCACGCGACGATCTGATCTCGCACGCTCGTCGGTCCCTGGCCCTTGGTGGTGGTGCCGGGACGCGGTGGCCACTGCAGTCGATCGAGTGGACGCGGAACGCTCGGAAGTGGCGTGCCCTGCCTCGCGGCGGGAAGTCCCGCGACGGTCGAGCCGACGAAACGGCCGCCGCGACGTGAGTCGGGAAGTGGCGTGGACCGTTGCGCCCACGCGGGAACCGTCCCGTCCGCGGAGTACACGGGTGCTCCGAGCAGTTGCTCGAAACGGCCCTGTTCGCCGAGTACGACCTTCGTCAGTTCGTCACGGGCCTGCGCCATCGTGGGGCGCCTGGCAGGGTCGGGTTCGAGCAGGTGAAGAAGAACGTCGGTGAGCGGCCCGGCGTGGTTGGGCCGGTAGATCTCGGCTTTCGCGACTCGGTGGAGCAGCGCGATCGAGTCGGAGTCGATTCCGAACGGCGGCTGACCCTCGACGACGGTGTACAGCGTGGAACCGAGCGAGAACACGTCGCTGGCTTCGGTGGGATTGTCGCCGCGGGCGACCTCGGGGGAGAAGTACGCTGGGGTTCCCGTGATGACGTTGCTGGAGTTGTCGGACGTGTCGCCTTTGGCGCGTGCGATACCGAAGTCGCTGATCTTGGCGACGCCCAACTCTCGACCGCGGTCGGCGACGAGGACGTTTCCGGGCTTGATGTCGCGGTGCACGATGCCGGCCGCGTGGGCCTCGGCGAGGGCGTCGGCGACCTGCGCACCGATCTGTGCGACCTCGAACGGCGGAAGCATGTCGGCGATGTTCATCGCCTGCGCGAGGTTGCGGGCGGGCAGGTATTCCATGACGAGCCACGGCTCGCCGCCCTCGAGCGCGACGTCGTACATCCCGATCGAGTGCTTGTGGGTGAGCTTGGCTGCGTTTCGGCCTTCACGCAGGGTGTTCTCGCGGATCTTGCGAGCCTCGGCCGGGTCGAGTCCGGCGGTGGTGGTGACCTGCTTGACCGCCACATCGCGGTGCAGAAGCGTGTCCCGTGCCAGCCATACGGCGCCCATTCCGCCGCCGCCGAGCTTCACCCGTAGGCGATACCTTCCGGCCAGTAGGTACTCGGGTCCGATGCCCCTCTCGCTCTGTTCCTGCGCAGTCACGGGTTCAGGTTAGAGGATGCGAAGGCACGTCTCCGTCCCACGGCCACTACCAGCAGTTTTCCAGTTCGCTTGACGTGTGGATGGGTGGGCGCTTTACTGAACACAGTTCGAAAGTATGTTCGAACAACGTTCGTGTTCGAGGTGTGTTCGAGCCGCGTCTTCCCCGTGGCAACCGACCGCTTGTGATGCTGGTTGTAGGGGTGTCGTGTGATTGATGCAGCCGAGGTGATCGATGTCGCTTCGCCACCGGACCTGTCGGATTTGTCCCGGCAGGAGCGGCTCGAACAGCTTCGTCGGCGTATCGCGGCGGTGCCGGCTCGGGGAGAGTCGGTTGCCCCCGCCTCCGAGGTGTCCGCGGTGGAGGTTCTGCCGGTTCCCTCCGGGCTCGAAGGGCTGCTCCCCAGCGGCGGGTTGGCGCGTGGATCGGTGGTGTCGTTCTCGGGTGCCACGTCTCTTCTCCTCGGGATGATCGCCTCGGTCACGGCAAGCGGCGGGCACGTTGCGGTGATCGGACATCCCCGATTGGGTCTGCTCGCGGCAGTGGAGATGGGCGCCCGATTGGAGCGGTTGGCGTTGGTTCCCGATCCGGGAGTCGATCCGGTGGAGATCGCCGCAGTGCTCCTCGACGGGATGGACCTGGTGATTCTGGGGCTCGGTGGCGCGTCCGTGGCGCCCACGCGTGCCCGGGCGGTCGTGGCGCGTGCACGGAGCAAGGGCGCGACCCTGATGGTGACGGACGGTCACTGGGACGGCGCCGAGGTGCGGTTGGAGGCCCGAGTCCAGGACTACGGCGGACTTGGCGAGGGCCGAGGCAGACTGCGCTCGATCGGATTGGACGTGCGCGTGAAGGGACGGTCGTTTCAGCCTCGGTCGACGCGAGTGGACGTGTCTGCTGCGGGCGGGAGAGTCGAATGGACGGCGGCGCAACCCGATCGGCGGCGCGGCGCGATTGTTCCGGCGGAGGTGTCGGGGCTGTGAGTGCGCGAGTGCTGGCACTGTGGTGCCCCGATTGGCCTGCCATCGCCGCCGCTGCGGCCGTGGATTTGTCTCCGATCCATCCGGTTGCGGTCACCTCGGCCAACCGGGTGATCGCATGCTCCGCGACTGCCAGATCGGAAGGAGTGTCCCGTGGCCTGCGCCGACGTGAGGCGCAGGCCAGGTGTCCGCAGTTGCACGTGAGTACTGCCGATCCGGATCGTGATGCGCGGTTGTTCGAGCCGGTTGCGTCGGCGGTCGATGCGGTGGCGCCGGGCACCGAGGTGCTCCGGCCCGGTCTCGTGGTGCTCTCGGCCCGTGGTGTGAGGCGATACTTCGGCTCGGAAGAGGTTGCCGCAGAACGATTGGTGGACGAGGTCTCTGCCCTGGGAATCGAATGCCAGGTGGGGGTGGCGGACCAACTGTCCACCGCGGTGATCGCGGCGAGACGTGCGGCGCTCGTGCCTGCCGGAGCGGGCGCAGAATTCCTGGCGCCGCTTCCGATGCGAGAGTTGGCCGCCGAGCCCAGCTTGTCCGCGCCGGGTCGTGAAGACCTGGTGGATCTGCTGCACAGGCTGGGGATTCGCACTATAGGTGCATTCGCCGCACTGCCTGCTTCGGATGTGGCGTCGAGGTTCGGGACGGATGCGGTGCTCGCTCATCGTGCAGCGAGGGGTGAACCCGAACGTCCGCCTTCTGCGCGGGTACTGCCACCCGATCTGGACGTCGAGTATCGCTGCGACCCGATCCTCGAACGCGTGGACGCAGCGGCCTTCGCCGGCCGAGCCCTCGCGGAGAAGCTGCATCGAGCACTGTCGGCGGCCGGGGTGGCGTGCACTCGGCTCACGGTGTCGGCGACCACCGAGAACGGTGAGCAGATGTCGCGGACCTGGCGGTGCGCGGAACCGTTGACCCCGGAGGCGACCGCCGATCGGGTGCGGTGGCAGTTGGACGGTTGGCTCACGGGCCGCACGGAGGCTCGCCCCACCGCAGGGATCGCAGTGCTGCGTCTCGAACCAGTGGAAGTGGTGACGTCGGGAGCGTTGCAGCAGGGCTTGTGGGGAGGGGTCGGCGAAGAAGAGGAACGGGCCAGGCGGGCTCTGGTCCGGGTGCAGGGCCTACTCGGCGGCGAGGCGGTTCAGGTGGGTGTGCTCAGTGGGGGCCGAGGTCCGGCCGAGCGAATAACCTTGCTGCCCTTGGGAGACGAGCGGGCACCCGCACGTGATCCTGGCCAGCCGTGGCCCGGTCGTCTCCCGGAGCCGTCTCCGACTGCGGTTCTGGAATCTCCGCCCTCGGTGTCGATGACAGGTGCCCGTGGTGTGCCGGTGAGGGTTACGGCGAGGGGTTTCTTCGATGCGACTCCCGAGCGGCTTCGGTGGGGAAGTCGTGAGTGGGCGGTGACGGGCTGGGCCGGCCCTTGGCCGGTGGACGAACGCTGGTGGGATCCCGCGGATTCTCGAACGGCTGCTCGTGCTCAGGTGGTGCTCGAGGAATCACGAGCACTGCTGCTGATCTGGTCCGACAACGCGTGGTCGGTGGAGGGGATCTACGAGTGAATGAGCGGTTCCGGCGAATCGGATGCCAGTACAATCTGGAGATTCGACCGATTGGTCCGCTTTGTTACCTAAGTGAGATTTGGTTCCGGTGTGGTTGCTGAGAACTCGCCGTAGGTTCTCCTCCAGCAGCGTGTGCTGCGGATCTTCGATTGCTAGGGAGGAGAAGGAGTGCAACGCCTCCTTGGCAGAGATCGGATTGGCGTCTGCAAGCCACGCTATTTGTCGGTAGATACAGGTGACGACACGCGCGACAGAGCTGCTGCATGGGCGGAAACAAAGGTCGGAAAAGACTACGAGGGCAACTTTGCCACGACGCGCATCGGCAACCTCGACAGAGAAGCATACAACTGCTCATCGCTTATTTGGGCCGCGTTCAAGAGCGTATCGGGAGGTGGCCTAGATATCAGCGAGATCTATCCGTACCAGCCCTATACTGCCGGTGTATATCCGATTGATATCCTCAAATCCCACAACACGAGAGAGTTCAGTTGATTACCCGTCGGCGAAAACTCATCCTAGTAATAGCTGCAGTCGCAGTCGCAGTCGGCTGCGGGGCGGGATTCTGGTGGAGTTCCCTCTCGGAGCATCCATCGACAAGCAGCAGCGCCCCGCCCAGCGACGCTTTTGTGGGAATATCCACAGAGATGGCATCAAAACTGCAAGAATATGACAACGACAACATATTTTGGACCTCACCGAACGGCTCGAGTGGGCTGAGTAAAGCTCTCTCGCCGGTCTACAACCCGTCCCTGTTGCGGGTAGCTGGTGGATTTGTAGCGCCAAGCGAAAATGGTCTCGTTGTTCTCGGTGAAGACCTCAAGGCAAGGACAGAGCTACCTCTTCCAGGCCTCGGTGTCGGAACGATGGCCGGGGCCGTCAACTCGCCAGACGGACGCTACGGGATATTCACGTTCTATGAAGGAAACGCGCATTCCAACGAGCCCGATGCCCGGCTTATTGTACTCGCGAGTGAAAGCGCAGTCCATACGGTGCGCAGCTCACACCTCGTACAGGCAGTAACAGCGTGCAACGACGGGACCGCGCGATGGGTGGAGTACCGACCAAGCAGCAACAGTGACCCTCTCGGCCCAGGAAACGCATATCTAACTTCCTGGACTCCAGGAGCTAATGCGGTGTCAGTCCCAATAAATGCAGATTTTCAGGTAGCTCCGTCCGCTGAATCATCTCTGTCATGTGATGATGCAAATTCGTTCATTGATTCGCCAAACCATTTGGGTGAGCGATCGGTCATTCAGGTATCAGGGACGGCGGAGAGTGGAATCACAACTGTGAGCACAAAATCTCTCCCGCCTTTCCCTACTGCCGACGGCTCCCTCTTCACTCGCACCGATGGTCCCGTTCTTTATACTTTGAGTTCAGACGGAAAACTATCGAAGGTGGACTACAACCGCGGTGCCGTAATCTACAGTGAATCTCTACCCATTAGCGGACCAGGCGTGGTGTCGGCAACGTTCGAAGGCGAGTCGGTCTTCCTCGTTACGCGCCCAGACGAAATCGGCAACCGCCAAAGTGTGCAACGGGTCGACCTCAGCAATCCTTCGTGTATTTCTGCTGCAGTCCCCCTGGATGGATACGACACTTTGTCCGAGAAGGCTCAGGCAGTCCGCGGAGAATCCTCATATATGGCCGTACAAACTATCCTCCCACTGCATAGAGAGAATGCGATTGAATGTGCAGCCAATTGATTGCGCGATCGCATGTCGGTCACCCCTGGCGGATAGACGAAGCATCACAAGCCGTCATGTTGAGTGCCCAAATCCATCGACGACGGCCGGTATTCGTTGAGTGAGGTAAAGAGTGGGATCGTTGGCGAGTCGACGGTAGTCAGCGGGTGAGGGTTCCGATGGTCGACGCGTAAGGTCGCGTTCCATGGTGTGCCAGAGGTGTTTGGCAACTTGACGTTCAAGCATTTGATGGCTTCGCGGTTGGTCTTGCCATCGGTGACGTTGCGGCGGTGATAGGCATCAGCCCACCGCCGGAACGACGGTCGCCGGATCGGAGTCGGTTGCCGCCGCCAGCGCAGGCACGGTGCTCCGCAGCAGGTACGGCAGACTCAGCGGGCTAGCGAAG
The DNA here is from genome assembly GCF_055231055.1 of Rhodococcus huquni. NCBI lineage: Bacteria > Bacillati > Actinomycetota > Actinomycetes > Mycobacteriales > Nocardiaceae > Rhodococcus > Rhodococcus huquni. The sequence continues at coordinate 72,485 of NZ_JBUYWE010000003.1, read as the reverse complement.
CCCAACGCGGCAGGCACGTCCGTGCCGAAGTCGCCCAGGTACACGGTGCGATCGTCACGCACCACGTCCAATTGCGAGAACAACGGGTTGGTCGCGAGATCTTCTTTCGTCGCGCCGAGAACGATGAGGTTTTCCTGATCGAGCAGGTCGAGCCGTTCGTCGCTCACCGAGCCTGTCTCGGCAGGAGCTGCGAACCCGAGGTCGCCGAAGAACCGACTGCGCGGATCGCCCGGCTCGAGAATGTAAAAGCCGTCGTCCATGAGCATGGCAACCGTAGCGGTGCGTCCCGTGAACTGGGGGTTCGCGTTCTTCGCCTCGTCGAATTGCGCTATCACCGAATCGCGTACGCGCTGAGCTTCGTCCGACTTTCCGAGCGAGCGCCCAACGGCTTCCAGTTGGACATCCCATGGAGCGGCCCCACCGCTGCCGTCACCGATGTCTCCGACCGTCGGTGCGAGGTCGGACAGCGTGTCGTAGTCCGGCTGTTCCATCACCGAGTATGTGCCGAGGAGCAGGTCCGGGTCGGCTTCAGCGATCTTCTCGAAGTCGAGTTCCATTTCTCCGACCTCGGGGATGTCCTGGGGAAAGTCCTTGGCCCAAGGGCGATTGCGGTAGTCGTAACCGGAAAACGCGCGCGTCGCGACCGGCGTCACGTCAAGAGCGAGAGCGAAGTCGAGGTCGTTGAAGCCGGCCGTCACCACCCGCTGCGGTTCCGATTCGATAGTGGTGGTGCCCTGCTCGTGGTCAATCGTGACCGGGAACGATCCGTCGCTACTCGAAGTGTCGGTTTCGGAATCCGAGGAACTGCAGGCTACGAGCGTCAATGCCGTGACTATCGACAGCGAGGACACGAGTGCGGCGCGACGACGAAGAGTGGGGGACACGGTCACGATTCCTTTTCCGGAGTAGTTGCAGAATCAACTTAGCCTAACCTCACCTCGGTGTGGTGGCCGTGAGATATTTCTTGCGACGACTCCGCGGGGGTGATCTACTGCCTGCAACGTCGCGTGTCGATGGCGGACTGCGTCAGGCATGGAGGCGTCGTATCCCCAAAGGGGTTCATACGCATGACCAACTCGCCTGAAACGAACATCTCGTTCAATCACACGATTGTCGCCGCCAAGGACAAGAAAGAATCGGCCTGGTTTCTGGCGGAACTCTTCGATCTCCCGTCGCCGGTTCCGGCAGGCCACTTTCTCGCAGTGAAGCTCGACAACGGCGTGACGCTCGATTACGCCGAGCCTCCGACCGACTTCTCGCCGCAGCACTACGCGTTCCTCGTCGGTGAGGACGACTTCGACCGCATCTACGGCAAGATCGTCGAACGCGGGCAGAAGCACTGGGCTGATCCGAGGCAGAGTGAGCCCGACACCTTCAACACCAACGACGGTGGACGCGGCGTCTACTTCCTCGATCCGTCGGGTCACTACCTCGAGATCATCACCCGGCCTTATGGGGGCTGGGTCACGGCCTGATGCTGCGCCTACCCTGATCTCCTGTGAAGAGGATCGAGACGTCTACCGGCATCGACATGGCCTACCGCGAGTTCGGCACGCCCGGACAGGGCGTGCCGGTGCTTCTCGTCCACGGAATGGGCGGCGACAGCAGCACGTGGGAGCGGTTGGCTCGAACACTGGTCGAGCATGGTCGCTACGTGATCGCGCCGGACCTGCGCGGGCACGGACGCAGTGCCCGCGCAGAGTCCTACCGTTTCGCGGAGTTCGGTGAGGATCTCGTCGCGTTGTGCGAGGGCCTCGGCCTCGACCGAGTCGACATGGTGGGGCATTCGCTCGGCGGTCACGCCGCGACGGTTGCGGAGCAAGAACGTCCTGGCCTGGTTCGAAGGCTCGTTCTGGAGGAGGCGCCGATCCCGCTTCGTCCAGGTGATCCTGAACAGACCTTGGCCGGCCGACTGCCGTCGGCACCGGAGTTGTGGCACGCGACGACGAGCCTGATCCGTCACCCGCGAGCAATGTTCGCATTCGATCGCAGCATGACAGGCACTGCGCTGGAACAGTTTCGGCTGCCGAACTCGGTGTGGTGGGACGCGTTGAAGACCATCACTTCGGACACTCTCATTCTCCGCGGCGGCCCTCGGGGCATGGTGGATCCGGACCGCTTGGAAGCTGTAACCGACGGTGTCGCGCGTATCCGCGTCGAGTCGTTCTCGTGCGGTCACAGCATCCACCGTGACCGGTTCCGTGACTTCGCTGCCGCGGTCGTTCCCTTCCTCACGGCACCCGACGATCCATTCCATACCGAGTCCGCTGATTCGGGGTTCCGCGAGGCCGATCCGGACTAGCGTTGAGGCGGAGATCGCAGAGCGGCCTCGGTCGGTTCTGCACGTCGGGAAGAAGGCAGACAATGACGACGATTACTCCACACGAAACGCCTGCGCACGGAGCACCTTCACACGGGCGCGAAGGCTTCAGCTCGCTCCGCTCCGGCGGATTCAACTGGGATTCGTTTCCGCTGCGGCTGTTCACCAAGGGAAACGCGAAGTTCTGGAATCCGATCGACATCGACTTCACGCAGGACGCCGCGGACTGGGCCGCCCTCACCGACGAGCAGAGGCGCAGCTCCACGTATCTGTGCGCTCAGTTCATCGCGGGTGAGGAAGCGGTCACCGAGGACATTCAGCCGTTCATGAAGGCGATGGCCGCGGAGGGCAGGTTCGGCGACGAGATGTACCTGACTCAGTTCTGTTTCGAGGAGGCAAAGCACACGCAGGTGTTCCGTCTGTGGATGGATGCCGTCGGCCTCACCGACGATCTGCATTCGTACGTAGCCGAGAACCCCTACTACCGGCAGCTGTTCTACGAGGAACTGCCCGGTTCGCTCCGTGTCCTCGAGACGGATCCGAGCCCTGCCAACCAGGTTCGGGCCAGCGTCACCTACAACCATGTCATCGAGGGCAGCCTCGCCCTCACCGGCTACTACGCATGGCAGAAGGTGTGCACCACCCGCGGCATCCTGCCGGGCATGCAGCAGCTCATCAAGAAGATCGGCGACGACGAGCGGCGGCACATGGCCTGGGGCACGTTCACCTGCCGTCGGCACGTGGCTGCGGACGACAACAACTGGAACGTCGTGCAGGAGCGCATGGGTGAACTCATGCCGATGGCACTCGGCATGATCGATTGGGTCAACAACCAGTTCGAGGAGCAGCCTTTCGGTCTCGACGAGGGCGAATTTCTCGCTTACGCCGCGAATCGCGCTCAGCGCAGGTTGTCGGCGATCGAATCAGCGCGCGGCAGGCCGGTCGAGGAGATCGACCTCGACTATTCGCCCGAGACCTTGGAAGAGAAGTTCGGCGCCGAGGATGCGGCCGAATTGACGGAGGCAACTGCCTGATCGGGTCGCGGTGGCATGATCGCCTGATGGCACTTCGGCTCACCTCTCTCGATCGCAAGCTCATCGGATGGTCGGCGCTGTTCGTGGTGTCGCAACTCAACATTGCCCGGTTGCTCGGGCCGGCGGCGCCGCGTGTGTTGGAAGCACAGACGGCATTTTCTGCGGACTCCTACACCGCGGTGCTCGACAAGATGGACGCCACCGACACGGCTCGCTACCGCAGCCACTTCTACCCGGACTTCGTGCACCCGGCGATCTATGCGATGGCGCTGAGCACGGGAACGCGACGGCTCGCCGAGCTGACGCCGATGTCCCCGGTCATGCGCCGAGCGTTCACGGCAGCACCGGTCGTCTCGGCCGCGGGGGACTACGTGGAGAACGTGGTCGGGCTGTATCTGCTCGATCATCGTGACGCCATCACGGACACCACCGTGCGTGCGACGTCGACCGTGAGCGTCACCAAATGGGTTCTCGCCTTGGGGACTCTCGGGTTCCTGTCGCAGGGATTCGTTCGAGTGTGGGCGCGAACGCTGCTGCGGCGATAGGTTCGGTCCATGCCTTCGCAAGAGCTACCGGTCGAACTGTTCGCGGACGGGTCGGAGTTCCGCGCCTGGATGGAGACGAACCACAGCTCGTCGCCGGGCCTGGAGTTGAAGATGGCGAAGAAATCGTCCACGTACTCATCGATCGACTATGCGCAGGCACTCGAAGTGGCCCTGTGTTTCGGCTGGATCGACAGCCGTGCCAAACGAATCGACGACGACTGGTTCGTGCAGCGCTTCACCCCGCGTAGTTCCAGGAGTCCGTGGTCGAAACGCAACTGCGATGCGGTGACGGCGCTGGCCGAGCGCGGGATGCTCGAGCCTTCCGGCATCGCCGAAGTGGAGCGCGCAAAGGCGGACGGCCGCTGGGATCGGGCGTACGACGGACCGAAGACTGCGAAGGTTCCCGATGATTTCCTCGAAGCGCTGTCCCGCAACCCCGAGGCTGCGGCCTTCTTCGAGACGTTGAACAGTCAGAACCGATACGCCGTGTTCTATCGGCTGCAGGATGCGAAACGACCCGAGACCCGTGCGCGGCGGATCGAGAAGTTCGTGCAGCAACTCGCCGAGAAGCGGAAGTTTCACGACTGAGACAATGGCACCGTGACGGGACTCGAGGGGATGAGTTGTTCGGCGGCCTCTGCCGTGGACGAGCCGCTTGGCGGAACGGCCGCCCAGGTGGCCGGGTGGGTGTGTCTGGAGTATCCGGGCGGCTGGGGACGCGACGTTCTGGACGGAACGGCCCTGGGTAAAGAGCTGGCCGACGAACTGCGGGCCCGAGCCGACGCTGCCGGCGTGCGCATCATGTTCATCAGAAGACCGGGACGCAGTGTGCTCACAGGCGGCACCTCGGAGCGCCCAGCGCACACCGTCCTGCTGGCTCAGTCCCATCCTGCCCGTTCGTGGTGCGAGCGGCTCGAGATCGATACGCCTGCCGGTCTGCTCGACATCGACATCGACTTCGGCGCCGTGTCGGGTGAGGCTCCAGGTCTGGGGCGACTGGTCGAGAACCCGGTGGTGCTGGTGTGCGCGCATGGCAAGCGTGACCAGTGCTGCGCGGTCTTCGGGCGTCCAGTTGCGGCGTCGCTGGCGGCGGAGTTCGGCGACGACGTCTGGGAGTGCTCGCACACCGGGGGACACCGCTTCGCGCCCTCGATGATCCTGCTTCCCAGCGGATACACGTATGGACGCCTCGACTCGGATGCGAGCCTGGCCGCTGTTCGGTCGGCATGTGAGGGCGAGGTCCGACTGGAAGGCTTACGCGGGCGCAGCGTGTGGAGCCCTCGCGGGCAGGTGGCAGAGAACGCTGTCCGACAACGGGTGAAGGCGGGCATCGACGAGCTGAGCATCGAGGGCGAAACGGTCGTCCACGCCGACGGGCGACGATGGGCGGTCACGATCGAGGAGTCGGAACTGGCACCTCGGCCGGCGAGCTGCGGTGCGGCGGTCAAGAGCGTCACGGCGTTGATCGCCCGTGACGTACGCGAGCAGCCTCACCAATAGACGCCGGGAATCAGGTTTCCCACTCTCCGAACGACATTGCCGAGAAGTGGTGGCGTCGGCAGGGCGAGCCCCTCCTTCTTCGGAGTCGGTGGCACGGCGTCGGGGGCCTTGTTGCCGCGGGCTGCCGCGGAGTCCGGAAACATCTTGTACAGCTGATGGAGCAGTAGGTCTTTGGTGCGAGGTGCGAAGAAGTAGCCGAATTCGCCGAGGGTTCCGATGGCAACGTCGATCCGCTTCGGGCGTTCGACGAGCGCACGCACCACCATCTGTGCCGCATCCTCGGGGCTGGTCGCCGGTCCGGCGTTGTACTGCTCGGTCGGCGCGATCATGGGTGTACGGACCAGCGGCATGTGAATGGTCGTGAAGGTGATTCCGTCCGAAAGGGTTTCGGCTGCGGCAACGTTGGTGAACCCGTCCAGTGCCGACTTGCTGGCCACGTAGGCCGAGAATCGCGGTGTCGCCGACTGCACCCCGGCGCTGCTGATGTTGACGATGTGGCCGAATCGTCGCTCCTTCATCTGCGGCAGTAGCGCGAGAATCATCCGGACGGCACCGAAGTAGTTGACTGCCATGGTGCGTTCGTAGTCGTGCAGACGGTCCGTCGAGTGGTAGATCCCGCGCCTGATGGACCGGCCCGCGTTGTTCACGAGCATGTCCACATGTGCGTGCTCGTCGAGGATCGCTGCCACCGTGCGATCCACCGATTCGGTGTCGGTGATGTCGCACGGATAGGCGTGCGCCTCGCCGCCGCTCGTGCGAATCTCCTTCACCACCACGTCGAGTTCGTCCTCTCGTCGGGCGAGGAGCAACACGGTCGCACCTTCGTCCGCCAGAGCGAGTGCAGAGCTTCTGCCGATTCCCGACGAGGCGCCCGTGATGACGATGTGACGTCCCACGAGGGGGCCGCGCGAATCCCGGCGCCGGGCGCGGTTGGGATCGAGGTTCTCACGCCAGTACGACCACAGGGTGGCGGCGTACTCGGAGAAGTCGGGCACGGTGATGCCGCTGCCGGCCAGGGCTTCTCGAGTCTTCTCGTTCACGAAAGTGGTGGGCAGCGTCATGTTGTCGAGCAGGACGGGAGGTATGCCGAGGGACTTCAGAGCGAAGGCTCGCCCTACATCGATCGGGCCGATCGATGTCGGCTCCACGATCGGCCTGACGATGGCGCCGGGCAGGCCGGCGACGGCACGGGGTGCACCGGACGCATTCGCCAGGGCCGAGTAGATCTCGCGGACCGGCTGTGGTTTCGGATTGACCAGGTGGAAGGTTCGACCGTCGCCCTCGGCGGAGGTCATGAGGTGTACGAGCGCGCGTGCGACGTAGTCGACCGGAACGAGATTCGTCGCGCCGAGATCCGGCACCGCCACCGGGAGGGCGTGGGGGAGCTTCGCCAGCGCAGCGAAGGCGGGAAACAGGTAGTACGGGCCGTCGATCTTGTCGATCGCGCCGGTGCGTGAACTGCCGACGACAGCCGAAGGGCGGTAGATGCGGTGGCGTACTCCCGAATCGCGGACGAGTTTCTCGGCCTCGAACTTGGTGCGGTGGTACGGAGTGGGGAAGCGTTGGCCGAGATCGAAATCGTCTTCTGTGAACGTGCCGCGGTGGTCTCCGGCCACGGCGATGGACGACACGTGATGCAGAGTCGCGTCCAGTTGTTTTGCCAGTGCGACGACCGACCGGGTGCCCTCGATATTGGTGGCGGCCTGTTCCTCGCCGGCGGTCAGGTCGTAGATCGCACCCAGGTGCAGCACGTGGTCGGCTTCCGGTGGATCCGAGATTCCGAGGTCGGGTTCGGTGAGGTCTCCGACGAGGGGCTCGATGCGGTCTCCGCCGGGCAGGCTTCTTGCCATCGTCTTCAAACGGTCGACCGAACCGGGTCGGACGAGAACGTGGACCCGAGCAGCTTCGTCGCGAGCGAGGAGTTCGGTCAGTACGTGACGACCGAGAAACCCGGTTCCGCCCGTGACGATGTAGGTAGCCATGACGCGAACTTACTCCGGGGTAAGTTCGGCGTCCAGTGTTCGGAACAGTTGAGTACGGCTAGTGGCCGATACCCACCTTTTCGTGGATGCGCTTCATCCACGCCGGCGCCCACCAGTTGGCCTCACCCATCAGCTTGACCAACGACGGGACCAGCAGCATGCGCACAACCGTGGCGTCCACGATGAGCGCGACGATCATGCCGACTCCGAGGAATCTCATGATCGACAGACCGGAGATCGTGAACGCGCCGGTCACGATGACGAGCAGCATTGCCGCAGCGGTGACGATGCGTCCGGTGCGCTCTGCGCCGAATTTGACGGCCTCTTCGGTGGTGGCGCCCTCGCTGCGCGCCTCCACCATGCGGGACATCAGAAAGACCTCGTAGTCGGTGGACAGCCCGAATACCACCGCCAGGATCAGCACGACGAACGTCGGTTCCAGCGGTGACGGACTGACCCCGAGGAGTCCGGCGCCGTGGCCGAGTTGGAAGACGAACGTCAGCACTCCGAATGTGGCGGCGAGGCTGATTCCCGCCATCAGTACGGCCTTGATGGGCAAGACGATCGACCCGAACGCCAGGAACAGCAGGATCAGCGTCGAGATCACCATGATCGCCACCATCACCGGCAGCCACTCGACGATGGCCGCGTTGCCGTCGTCCACCGTGGCCTGTCCGCCGCCCACGAGAATCTCGGTGCCTTCGGGTGCATCGAGGGCCCGCAGGCTCGATACGACGTCGCTCTGTTGGTCGGTGTCCGCACCCTCGGAGTACGTCACCTGGACAGCGGCGAGTTCGGCGTTGGACGCCACCATTCTCGCTCCGCTCACCCCGTCGATGCCTTGCGCAGCGGTGGCGACCTCCGTGGCTTCGGCAGGCGTGGGAGCCCCGCCGTCCAACCCCTGAAGGATGACGGTGGCGCCGTTTCCGGTCGTGGGGAAGTCGTTGACCAAGGTGTCGGTGGCGGTTCGCGCCGAATCGTTCTCGGGCAGCGCCGTGTAGGTGACCTCGCCGAGTGTGGCCTTGGTGAGCGGCGCGGCCAGCACCAGGAGGCCGATCACGATGGTGACAGCGACCGCGACCGGCTTACCCATCACTCGGGTCACCACCGAACCCCAGAACTTGCGGGCCCGTTCCTCGCCACGCTTGGCGGCATCCTTGCGCCAGCTGAGCGCGTTGATGCGGTGGCCGAGAATGGCGAGCAGAGCGGGCACAGCGGTCAACGACAGGAGCGCTGCACTGGCCACTGCCGCAATCGCGCCGAAGCCGAGCGACTTGATCACGTCCTGCGGGAACACGAGCATTCCGGAGAAGGCGCAGATCAGCAGTAGACCAGAGAAGAGGACGGTGCGGCCGGCGGTGAGCACCGTGCGCTTGGTGGCCTCCAACGGCGTTGCCCCGGCGTCGAGTTCCTCCCGGAAGCGTCCGACGACGAACAGTCCGTAGTCGATCGCCAGACCCAGCCCCAACAGGGATGCGACGTTGATGGAGAACGAACTGACGTCGGTGAACATCGTCAGCAATCGCAGAGTGGCGAGGGCACTGAAGATCGAGAGCAATCCGACGAACACCGGAACTGCGGCGGCGACCAGGCCGCCGAAGATGAACACGAGCATGATGAGCGTGACAGGCAGCGCGATGCCCTCGGCGAGAACGAGGTCACTCTGGAGCCGGTTGTTGAACGCGACGCCGACCACCGAGTTTCCCGCGAACTGGACGTCCACGCCGGGCACTTCGAGTTTGGGCAGCAGGTCGTTGAAGTTGGCGACGTCGATGCCGGCGTCCGGGTCGACGGTGATGGCAGCGGAGGCCATCGAGCCGTCATTGGAGGTCATCTGAGCTTTGGCCGGGCCCTCGGCGCTCCAATACGAGTTCACCGAATGGGTGGGCACCTCGTCCTGGAATGCGGCCAGGTTCTCGCTGACTGCCGGACCGATGTCGTCGAGCGTCTTGCCTTCGGGCGGCGTGTAGATGGCGATGATGTCCGGCGTCTGCGGACCGAGGTTGTCCTCGACGATCTGGGCGACCTCTGCCGATTGACTGCCCGGGTCGACGAATCCACCTTGACTGAGCTTCGAGAACACTCCGGTGCCCCACACACCGCTCACGACCACTGCGAGTACCGCGAGAGTCAGCACCCACCACTTCCGTGTGACGACGAGCGAGGCCCAACGTGTCATGCGTTCTCTCCGGATCGGTAGATATCGGTGAATGGTTTTCGGTTCTGCCGACTGTAGTAGCGGTGCGACGGGTGGGGCAGGTGAGTGATCGGGGTCTCGGTGGTGCGTTCGATCATCGATTCGGGCATACTCGACACCCACGCGCAGCCATTCGTAGGGGGAAGCCGGTCCGAATCCGGCGCTGACCCGCAACGGTAGGTGATCGATCACGCCATTCAGGCGCACGATCACGAGCCCGATTACCCGTCGAACGGTGTGTGACCCCAGTTCGTCGTGGTCTACGAAACGGAGTCCTGCCCGTCCCGCGGCGATGGTCCGCGAGTTGGCCGGTCGTTGGTTCGTGGCTCTGAGCCCCCAATGAGGTTTGTATGCGCTTTTCACCACTGCTTCGCAGTGCGGTCTTCGTCGCTGCGTCCACAGTCCTGGTCGCCGGATGTTCGCGCGGTGAGGCCGTCCAGGAGTCGGAATCGGCGGAGGCGTTCGCCGAGCCGGTGTCGATCACCAACTGTGATCGGACTCAGGTATTCGATTCGCCGCCACAGCGAATCGTCTCGATGAACGATCACGTCACCGAGGTGCTCATCGAGATGGGTGTGGGCGACCGGATCGTCGGAATGGGGTACCAGGACGCCACCCCACTTCCCGAATTCGCGGACGAGTTCTCGAAGATCCAGGGCTTGGCCCACGAGTACCCCACGTCGGAACAGATTCTCGATCTGGATCCCGACCTCGTTGTCGGCGGCATGAAGAGTTCGTTCAACGAGAAGGAAGGCCGCTCACGCGACGCGCTCGAAGACAAGGGGATCGCGACCTTCCTGTTCTCGGAATACTGCGGAACGGGATTCCCGGACATCGGCATGCTCACCAACGACTACACGCAACTCGGGCAGATTCTCGGCGCGGAACCAGCAGCCGCGCAGGTCTCCGGCAGGGTGGTCGACGGCCTCGAGCAGGTGCGCGGCAGGATCGGCGATGCTGCCCCCGTGCCCACCTTCTTCTACGACTCGGGTGAGGACGTCCCGATGACCGTCGGCGGGGTCGGTGTGGGCCAGTTGATCGCCGACTATTCGGGCGCGATCAATCTCTTCTCCGAAGGGGAGAAGCCCTACCCGAACAGCACGTGGGAAACCATTGGTGAGCGCGCACCCGAGGCGATCGTCGTTCTCGACTACGGCGACAAGAACGCGCAGCAGAAGATCGACTTCCTGAAGTCCCAGCCCATCATGGCGACGACGCCGGCCGTGCAGAACGATCGATTCATCGTGGTTCCCCTCGACGACTTCTTCGAGAGCCCACGACTCCTGGGGTCGGCCCAGACGATCGCGGAGGCCCTTCATCCCGATCGGATGTCGCAGCCGTGACGTCCACCGTGCAGGCGCGCCGGCCGGCGCCGTCGGCACCGAGTGAAGATCGACAGCCCCGGCGCCTCGGATTCGGTGTGCTGCTCGTATTTCTCACCGCGGGCCTGCTGTTCGTACTCGGGCTCGGGGTGTCGTTCGGATCGGTGCGCATTCCGATCGGTGATGTGTGGGCCATCGTTGCGCACACGGTGGTTCCGGACAGCTTCGAACCCTGGTGGTCTGCGGCTCGTGAATCCATCGTCGTGGACTCGCGTCTGCCACGGGCTGTCACCGCTGCGGTGGTGGGCGCGGCGCTCGCCCTTGCGGGTGGCGTTGCGCAGGCGGTCACCCGCAATCCGCTCGCCGATCCCTATCTGCTCGGAGTGTCGTCGGGTGCCGGCTTCGGTGTCGTTCTCGTGATGGTCCTCGGCGTGGGCGCAGGTGCGCTCGGCGCCTTCACGATCCCGCTCGCAGCGTTCGTCGGCGCCATGGTGCCGCTGTTTCTGTCACTGGCGATAGGCGGGCGATATCCGCAGCCCACCGCGATCATTCTCGTCGGTGTTGCCCTTGCTCAGGTCTTTTCTGCACTCATCACCTTCACGATGCTGGTCATCGCGAACGAGAACCAGCTCAGCGGGGTGCTGCACTGGCTGGCCGGTGGTCTCGGTGATGCGCGCTGGTCCACATCGGTGTTCCCGGCGCTGGCGCTCCTGATCGTCGGTACCGCCATCCTGCTCGGTGCCGGTCGGATGGATCTGCTGAAGACAGGGGACGACGGCGCCGCGGCCCTCGGCATGAACGTCCGCAGGTTTCGAGTGGTGCAACTGCTCGGAGTGTCCGTGCTGGCCGGTGCGGCCGTGTCGGTGGCGGGCGGAATCGGATTCATCGGGTTGCTGATTCCCCACTTGGCCGGCTACATGGTCGGCACCCGTGCGGTACGGCTGTTTCCGGTCGCCATGCTCGTCGGCGCCATTGCGCTCGTATTGGCCGACACCCTCGCGAGAGCCCTGGTGGCCGACACCGAAGTTCCGGTCGGCGTCATCACTGCCCTCGTCGGGGCCCCCATATTCGTGTGGATGCTCTACCGCCAGTATCGGAAGGAGGGCGCATGATCGAATCCCTTGCATTGGAACGGGTGTCCGCATCCCTCGGTTCGCGTCAGGTGCTTCGTGACGTCGATTTCGCCGTGCGGCCCGGGGAGATTCTCGGCCTGGTCGGACCGAACGGATCGGGCAAGACGACGGCTCTGCGGTGCAGCTACCGAGCATTGCGTCCGAGCGGTGGCACCGTGTGGGTCGAGGGCGCCGACGCAGAGACCGTGGGACGCAGAAAGCTTGCGACCACCATCGGAGTCAGCAGTCAGGAACCGCAGGCGTCGGCCGGACTGACGGTGCGCGAGTCGGTGGGGCTCGGTCGTGTGCCGCACCGGGGTTGGTTCGACCGTCCCACCGGATCCGACGACGAGATCGTCGAGGATTGCCTGCGTCAGGTGGACTTGCTCGGCTTGGCGACACGTGACGTGCAGGCCCTTTCCGGCGGTGAGCGGCAACGGGTGTCGATAGCGCGCGCCCTTGCGCAGCAACCCGAGATCTTGCTGCTCGACGAACCGACCAATCACCTCGACCTGCGGCATCAGTTGACCGTGATGAAAGTGCTCGGAGACTTGGCCGCGCGAGGTCTCGCGATCGTCGTCACCATGCACGATCTGCGTATGGCGGTCGAGTACTGCGACAGGTTGGCAGTGCTGGACGACGGGCGCGTCGTGGCGGACGGGTCACCGGCAGAGGTGCTCGACGACGGCTTGCTCGCCGGTGTGTTCGGCATCAAGGCGCACGTACGTTCACATCCGAAGCCGTCGATGGAAATTCTGGGTCTGGCCGATGAATGACGTGTATGCCCGCACAGCGCAACGGGTTCCGGTACTCGCAGATCAGATCGATCCACCCGCAGGCGCCCCGAGCTTTCCGGCCGCCGAGATGCTGGACGTCGAATGGATGGCGCAGCGCGTAGCGGACACGGGGCGCAGGTGGGGGAGCGTCGATCCGCGCGTCAACGGCACGCTGTGGTGGTACTCGGCAAGCTCGACGTTGACGGGAATCCCGGTGGCCACGGCGATGCTCACCGGGTTCGCGGCTCAGCCGCAGCTCGCGGATGCCACCGCCTTCCTGCGGCCGGACGGCTACTTCGGGGGCTTGCGCGGTGACACATTTCTCTCGATGCACGATGGGATGTCGCGCTTGGCGGAGGAGCTGGCTGGAACGCTCGGTGACCTGATCGCGGCGCTCGCCGAGGCCTCGGGTGTTCGTCCCCGGGCGTTGTGGGCGATCGCCACCGATTCCGTGGCGAACCGGGCGCTGGATGCGGGAGATGCTTCGGGTGGTCGCCTGTTCGGTAGCGCGTTCGCGCAGCGCTTGGTCGAAGAGATGCGGGGCGCGGGTGCACCCATGCCGTCGACCCGCTTCGTCGACGTGACCGCTGGTAGCCGGAGCAGGAGATTCACTCAGCGTGCGTCCTGCTGCCTGATCTACGAGGCCCGTGAGAACAAGTGCACGAGCTGTCCCAAACGGCTGCCGTCCGACCGGCTCGCAGACCTTCGGAAAATTGTCTCTTGACCTAAACCATTGTTCAGGTTGCACGGTTGTGTGACACCGCGAGACACGCGGATGTACTCACACCGAGGAGAATCGAATGTCTTCCACAGAGAACGTCGTCACATCCGCTGGTTCCGTCACTCCCATCCGGTATGTGCGGAGCTTGGCGCGCTGGGAGGCTGTTGCGCTCGCGACCGTGGGCGCAGTGGTCGGCAGCGCCCTGATCTGGGCACTGTTCACTGCCTTCGGTGCATCGTTCGAGATTCTCGACGGCGAATCGGTGCACGAGGTCGGGGTGAGCGGGGTGGCGACCAGCGCCGGAATTCCGGTCCTGGTCGGTGTCGCCCTGGCCGCACTCGTCTCGTACATGTGGGTCGGCGTGATTCGTGTCGCGCAGGTGGTCGGCGCGGCGCTGCCCCTGGTCACGATCGCGGGTTCGTTGTCGGCGGATGCCGACGTGGCGACGCGAGTGGGCCTGGCCCTGATGCACGTGGTGGTTGCAGGTTTCGTCGTCGTCGGACTGGAGTTGATGCGTAGGCGTATCGCTGCGACGAAACCCTGAACAGCGCATGTTCGAGGTCGGCTGCGGAAGTGGCCGACCTCGATTTGTCGATTGACCTTCTGGGTCGGCGAGTGGCACACTCTAGATAATCGAACATCAGTTCGATGGTGCGTCTTCCCCGGTGGCATCTTCGTTCGTGACCAGACTCGAGTCCGGTGTGAAGAGGTGCAGGTAGATGGGGTGGGGGAATGGTCCTCCGACATGGTCGGAGATGGAGCGAGTGCTCTCCGGCAAACCGAGTCGGGTGCCCGCCGAGCAGTTGTTTCCCGGCGATGGCAGCGACAGTCCGGCGTGGTCGCGCAAGCGCGGTGAGTACCAGGCCGATGTTCGGCCACCCAGTGCTTCTTCAGTGCCCTACGCCGAACTGCATGCGCATTCTTCGTTCAGCTTCCTCGACGGGGCCTCGTCGCCGGAGGAGATGGTCGAGGAGGCGGTGCGGCTAGGACTCGAAGCCATCGCACTCACGGACCACGACGGGTTCTACGGAGTGGTGCGATTCGCCGAGGCCGCGCAGGCGCTCGGCATGCCGACAGTGTTCGGATCCGAACTGTCGCTCGACTCGGCCCCGCGGGCCGGCTCTCCGGACCCGGGCGGATCGCACCTTCTGGTGTTGGCGCGTGGGCAGGAGGGGTACCGACGGCTCTCGCGTGCCATCGCCACCGCACACATGGTGGGCGGGGAGAAGGGGAAACTTCACTACGACATCGACGAGCTTGCGGACGCGGCCGGTGGGTACTGGCAGATCCTGACCGGTTGCCGCAAAGGCCACGTGCGCCGCGCGCTTCTGGAAGGCGGCATCGATGCCGCGGAGCATGAACTGCGCCGGCTGGTCGACCTGTTCGGGGCGGATCGGGTCACCGTCGAACTGACGCATCACGGTGTCGCCGAGGACGACGAACGCAATGCCTTGCTCGCGAAACTTGCAGAGATACACAGTCTTCCGATCATCGCTACCACGGCTGCACACTTCGCGAACCCGGAACGCAGGCGGCTGGCAATGGCCATGGCGGCCGTTCGTGCCCGGAGCAGTCTCGACGACTCGGCCGGCTGGTTGGCGCCCACCGGTGGCGGGCACCTCCGTTCCGGTGACGAGATGTCGAGGTTGTTCGCGCAGTACCCGGAGGCCGTTGCGGCCGCAGCCGAGTTGGGCCGCGAATGCGCATTCGATCTGAAACTGATCGCGCCGCAACTTCCTCCGTTCGATGTTCCGGCAGGTCATACGGAAGCGAGCTGGCTGAGGCAGCTCACGATGGAAGGTGCTGCGCGAAGATACGGCTCTCCCGAGCAGCGGCCGGACGCCTATCGGCAGATCGAACACGAACTGCGCATCATCACCGAACTGAACTTTCCCGGTTACTTTCTGGTGGTCCACGACATCGTCTCGTTCTGCAAGAACAACGACATCCTGTGTCAGGGACGAGGGTCTGCCGCCAACTCGGCGGTGTGCTTCGCGATCGGCATCACCAACGTGGACCCGGTGACCAACAAGCTGCTGTTCGAAAGATTCCTGTCGCCGGAGCGGGACGGGCCACCGGACATCGATGTGGACATCGAATCGGATCGCCGTGAAGAGGCCATCCAGCACGTATATACGAAGTACGGCCGCAGATACGCGGCGCAGGTGGCGAACGTCATCACCTACCGAGGAAAGTCGTCCGTCCGCGACATGGCTCGAGCCCTGGGCTTCTCGCAGGGGCAGCAGGATGCGTGGAGCAAACAGGTGAGCAGATGGTCCGGCGTCGGCAAGGAGACCGGCACCGATATCCCGGCTCCGGTGCTGGAACTCGCCTCGCAGATCGAAGGATTCCCTCGGCATCTCGGCATCCACTCCGGCGGCATGGTCATCTGCGACCGTCCGATCGCGGACGTGTGCCCGGTGGAGTGGGCTCGCATGGAGAACCGCAGTGTTCTGCAGTGGGACAAGGACGACTGTGCGGCGGTAGGTCTGGTGAAGTTCGATCTTCTCGGCCTGGGAATGCTCTCTGCCCTGCACTACATGCTGGATCTGGTGTCCGAGCACAAGGGCCTCGACGTGAATCTGTGGGAGTTGGATCTGACCGAGGATGCCGTGTACGAGATGTTGCAGCGCGCCGACTCCGTAGGGGTGTTCCAGGTGGAGTCGCGGGCGCAGATGGCCACACTGCCCAGGCTCAAACCCCGCAACTTCTACGACCTGGTGGTCGAGGTCGCACTCATCCGTCCCGGGCCCATCCAGGGTGGGTCGGTTCACCCGTACATTCGGCGCCGCAACAAGACCGAGCCCGTGGTGTACGACCACCCCAGCCTGGAGAACGCTCTGGAACGCACTCTGGGTATACCGCTCTTCCAGGAACAGTTGATGCAGATGGCGGTGGACGTCGCCGGGTTCACGCCCGCCGAGGCGGATCAGTTGCGCAGGGCAATGGGATCGAAGCGTTCGCCGGAGAAGATGGAACGGCTCCGTGGCAGGTTGTATCAGGGGATGCGTGAGCTGCACGGCATCGAAGGGGCCGTGGCGGACCGGATCTACGAGAAGCTCTATGCCTTCGCCAATTTCGGCTTCCCCGAGAGTCATTCGCAAAGTTTTGCGTCACTCGTGTTCTATTCGTCGTGGTTCAAACTGCACCATCCAGCGGCGTTCTGCGCGGGCCTGTTGCGGGCGCAGCCGATGGGGTTCTATTCGCCCCAATCACTCGTTGCCGATGCTCGCAGGCACGGAGTGCAGGTTCACGGCGCCGACGTCAACGCCAGCCTCGCGCACGCGACTCTCGAAGCCGAAGGGATGGAGGTCAGGTTGGGGTTGGGGGAGGTCCGGCACATCGGTCAGACGCTCGCGGAGAAGATCGTTGCCGCCCGGGATGCGGGTGGGCCGTTCACGTCGTTCCTCGATCTCACCGGCCGGGTGGAACTGACCACAGCGCAAGCGGAATCGTTGGCCACATCAGGTGCGCTCGCCGGTTTCGGGCTCACCCGGCGTGAAGCGTTGTGGGCTGCGGGCGCTGCGGCGGGGGAGCGTCCGGATCGGCTACCGGGAATGGGCGCTTCGACGAGAGCGCCGACATTGCCGGGCATGAGCGACGTGGAGTTGGCGGCGGCGGACGTGTGGGCGACCGGGGTCTCGCCGGATACCTATCCGACCCAGTTTCTGCGTCCACAACTCGAGGCGCTGGGCGTGGTCCCGGCTTCGCAGTTGCTGCAGGTCCCGGATGGGGATCGAGTGCTGGTCGGCGGAGCCGTGACGCACCGGCAGCGTCCTGCAACCGCAGCGGGGGTCACGTTCATCAACCTCGAGGACGAGACGGGAATGGTGAACGTGGTGTGTTCGGTGGGACTGTGGGCTCGCTACCGAAAGCTTGCCCATACCGCTCCTGCGCTGCTCATCCGCGGGAAGGTGCAGAACGCAGAAGGTGCGGTGACGGTGGTCGCCGACCGGATGCAACTCATGGATCTACGAATGGCCAGTAGATCGAGAGACTTTCGTTGAGGTCACCCGAGTCGCTGGACCAGGGTTTCCTTGCCCGGACCGGACAGTTGCTGCGCCACTCCTGCTCTGCCCGCGAGGGTCATGAGTACGGCCTCGGCGGGACCGGAGGCTTCAGGGCCACGCCCACGTGCCCAGTCGACATCGGTGGCCACCATACGAACACCCCGGGTGTGCCAGAACCCACGCAGCGGCGGCGCCGTGACCGCGAAGTCCAACGCAATGCGCATCCGATCGACTGGAATTTCGCGAGGCATACCCAAAGGACGGCGTATGTCCTGTTGGTGGATTATCGCGTCCACCAGACCGACGCGGCCGCCCATCGCGGCCGTCGAACCTTGCGGGTCGAGGTGAGCGCGCAGGAACACGACGAGTTGGTCGTTCGTCATGTTCCGGTAGTCCGCGAGGGCGGCATCGTTGATTCGGCCCGGCCGGAAGCCTGCCTTGCGAAAGCGGCGAAACAGATCCGCCCGGCCGTGCTCCTCGTAGCTGATCACGTGCGCAACGAGGTCGTGAACGCTCCACTCCTGGCACAGGCTCTGCTCACGCCATTGGTTCGGGGTGAGTGAGTCGAGAAAGTCGGCCAGGTCGATTCGTTCGGCGCGTGCCAACGCCATCACCGTCGAGCTCATAGTTCAGTCATACCCCGTCGGTGTGACCGATATGCCGGAAAAGTTCTATCTACAGAGATCACGTTATGTGCATCATGCACATTGTGTGTACCGTGCACATAGAACGTCGGGGGTGTTGCCCCAATATCGAGAAGGAGATCCGCGTGGACAGTTCTGTCCGAACCGAGACTGTCCGGCCCGAGGTCCGGCCCGGTGCGCTGGTGGGGGTGCTCGCCTTCACCGGCATCGTCGCTGCACTGATGCAGACCCTGGTCGTGCCGCTCATCGGTGACCTACCCAAGATTCTCGACACGTCCTCGTCGAACGCATCCTGGGTGATCACGGCGACCCTTCTCGCCGGCGCAGTCGCCACACCGGTCACCGGCCGTCTCGGTGACATGTACGGCAAGCGTCGAATGTTGCTGATCTGCACGGTTCCGCTCGTCATCGGCTCGATCACCTGCGCAATGGCATCTTCACTGCTACCGATGGTCGCCGGCCGTGCCCTGCAGGGTCTCGGTGTCGGTCTCATTCCATTGGGCATCAGCGTCATGCGTGACCTGCTCCCGCCCGACCGTATGCACTCCTCCGTCGCGATGATGAGCGCATCGATGGGAATCGGTGGCGCACTCGGGCTTCCCGTTGCCGCCGCGGTCGCGGAGAACACGAACTGGCGCATTCTGTTCTGGGGCGTCGCCGTGCTCAGCGCGGTGATCTTCGTTCTGCTGTGGTTCGTGATCCCGGAGGTTCCGCCCCACGGTGAAGTCGGGCGATTCGATGTCGTCGGCGCCATCGGTCTCGGCATTGCACTGGTGAGCTTGTTGGTCGCGGTCTCCAAGGGTGGCGACTGGGGCTGGGGGAGCACCACCACGCTCGGCCTGTTCGCCCTCGCTGTCGTCGTTCTGCTCGTCTGGGCGAAGTGGGAACTGAGTCTGTCCGAACCGCTCGTCGATCTTCGGGTGACCGCGCGCCGTCCCGTCCTCCTGACCAACCTGGCCTCGGTTGTCGTCGGATTCGGCATGTACGCGCAGTCGTTGATCATCCCGCAGTTGATGCAGTTGCCCTCGGAGACCGGATACGGACTCGGCCAGTCGATGCTGGCCATGGGCCTGTGGATGGCGCCCGGCGGACTGATGATGATGCTGGTCTCGCCGATCGGCGGCAAGCTTTCCTCCGCACGTGGACCGCGGGTCACCCTGTTGGTCGGCTGCCTCGTGATCGCGCTCGGTTACGGCTCGTCGATATTCCTCCTCGGCTCGACGTGGGGACTGCTCGTCGTCACCTGCATCTGCAGCACCGGTGTCGGGTTCGCATACGGCGCTATGCCCGCGTTGATCATGGGTTCGGTGCCACAGTCGGAGACCGCCTCCGCCAACAGCGTCAACGCGCTCATGCGTTCCGTCGGTACCTCGGTGTCGGCTGCGGTCGTGGGTGTGGTGCTCGCGCAGATGAGTGTCGACGTGGGTGGCCACTCGCTGCCGACCGAGGCGGGCTTCCGTACCGGCCTCCTGATCGGCTGCGGCGTGGCACTGGTCGCCGCCGCGATCGTCACCGCAATTCCGTCCGAAAAGAAGCGCCGGGCGGCCGCCGAAGAGCGCCTCATGGTCGAGGTCTGAACTCGCGCAGCCGTACGTATATGGTGCTGCAATGGCGAGATACGTACGGCGCGCAAGAGTTCTGACCGCCGCGGCCCTGGTGGGCCTCGTCCTCACCGGCTGCGCAGGCAACGACGGTGGGCTGTCGGACGATCAGTCCGCACCGGCCGCCCCTGGGGTGTCCGCGGAGTCCGGTGGCGGCTTCCAACGCCAGGGTCTTTCGGCTCCGGGGGCTTCGGACCAGGCATCCCCGCAGCGTCAGGAAATCGTCACCGGCCGCGTGAGCATCACAGCCGATGACCCGGTCGACATCGGGCAGCAGATCGTCACCAAGATCGAATCCGAAGGTGGCCGAGTCGACGACATCACCGAACAGCCGCGGACCGACGATCAGGAGCCCAGCAGCTCGCTGAGCGTGCGAGTGCCCGCCGCCGAGCTCACGAGGACACTCGACGAACTGCACGAGTTCGGGGATGTCACCGAAGTCAGTGTCACGAAGAACGACGTGACGATGCAGGTGCAGGATGTCGACGCACGTATCCGTGCACTCAGGACCACCGTCGAACGACTGCGTGCTCTGATTTCCGACGCATCGAGCACGGCGGACCTCATCGAGGCCGAGACAGCATTGTCCGACCGTCAGGGTGAACTCGACAGCCTCACCGCGCAGAAGCGCTATCTGAGCGATCAGGTGGACCTCGCCACAGTCGACATCGATGTCACGACGGGCACCGCTGGCAGCGGGGGTTCCAAGAGCTTCTGGGACGGCATCGTGTCGGGTTGGAATGCACTGTTGTCGTTCCTCGCCGGGATCGTCGTGGCAATCGGCGCAATCCTTCCGTGGCTGCTGTTCGTCGCCGTCATCGCGCTGCTCGTCTACGGCGCGTACCGTCTGCGACGCGGGGCAAAGGAACGTAAGCACGAGGCAAGAACAGATGGGCAGAACCGACGATGATCGAAGTTGACGTGAACGCACTGGACGAAGCGATGGCTGCGGGCGCGCCCGTGGTCGACGTGCGTGAGGCCGACGAGTTCGCACAGGTTCGCGTGCCCGGCGCGACGCTGTTGCCGCTGAGTGAGTTCGTGGCCCGGATGGACGAGCTGCCGGACGTCGAGACCCTGTATCTGATCTGCGCGGTGGGCGGCCGTAGTTTGCAGGCCGCCCAGTTCTTGAATGCACGAGGAATCAATGCCGTCTCGGTGGCCGGCGGAACCGATGCCTGGCTGCACTCCGGGAGGGCTGTCGAAAGAGGTTAGTCATGAATCTCGGAATCACCACACGCTTGGATGTACCTTTCGGCGACGCCGTCGAAAAGACGCGCGCCGCTTTGCAGGACAACGGGTTCGGAGTCCTCACCGAGATCGACATGCAAGCGACGCTGAAGGCGAAGATCGGTGAGGACATGGAGCCGTACCTGATCCTCGGGGCGTGCAATCCGCACCTTGCCCACCGGGCCGTGGGCGTCGACCGTCAGATCGGGTTGCTGTTGCCGTGCAACGTGGTGGTCCGGGCGGACGGTGGCGGTGTGATCGTCGAGGCCATGAATCCCGAGGTCATGTCTGCTGTCACGGAGGATCCGGGCTTGGATCCCGTGGTGGCGGACGCTACGAGGCTCTTGCAGGCTGCAATAGATTCGTTGTAGCGAGCAGGTGGCGAACGCTGCCACGCGCAACCGCCGCCCAGATCACGATCAGCGAGCACAGCATGATCAGCGCAACCATGCGCAGTGCAGTCCATCCCGTTGCAATCCCGAGGCTGTTCGCGCCCAATGCGCAGGCGCCGAGCGGGAAGGTGAAGCTCCACCAACCGGGGTTGAAGCGCAGTCCCTTGCCGAAGGCGCCCGCGGTGACCGCCACGACTGCGCCGAGTGCCACCACTCCCAGTGCCCCGATCACGCATCCGTACACGACGCCGAAGTCGTGCAGCCAGACGTTTTCGCTGGCGTCGCCCAGAAGGTTCGTGGCGGCGATGGATTGACCGATCACACCCAGGGGAATCCAGAATGTCGGAGTGGCCGGTACTTCCGGGAGTCCGGTGCGCAGTACGTGCCGAGCCACCATCAGCATGACCGGAACGGCGCCTGCGAGTGCGAGAGCGAACATTCCGTAACTCGCGACGAGAATCGCCACGTGCGGGGCGCCGGCCGGGACGTGCTGGGCGATGCCGGCGCCGCCGGTCGCGGAGACCATCGGCGGTACGAGAGGCATCAGCCACACGGGCGTCGGTGCTGTCGGATATTCACCACGCAGCCTCGTGACCATCACGACGTAGGTGACGAGTCCGAGTGCGGTGCCGATACTCCACAGGACGACCGTGGTGGCTGGCGGTGCGTGATGGTGCATCGCCGACGCGACCGTCACGAAGGCCATCGAGACGGCTCCGTAGAAGGGAAACATCTGTGGACTCCGCGCATCTGCGGAGGCCGCACCCGGATCCCGGATCCACTTCGCTGCGAGGGCCGTCGTCAGCGCCGACAGCAGAATCGATGCCAGTATCGCGAACGTCGTCGCAACGACAGGTGCGGCCGTGACGTGCTGAGGCATGGCTGCCGCGAGGACCGACACGATGCCGGTGCCCATCACTGCCGCGAACCAATTCGGAGTCATGAAAGTCAGTCTCGCAACTGCTGCGACACGCCGGTAGACGGCTCGCGATTGGCTCGCCACAAACTCGGCTTGTGGCGATAGCCTGTGGTTGTGCCAATTTCTCCACGCGTCCCCGAACTCGGCGCGCTCGACGTACTGCTGTCGGTCGAGCGGTTGGGGAGCATGGGTGCTGCCGGGCGTGAACACGGCCTCAGTCAACAGGCGGTGAGCGCTCGGGTTCGTTCTTCCGAACGTCTGCTCGGGATCAAGGTGTTCGATCGGGGTTCCGGCGGCGTGCGTCCGACCAGGGAAGGGGCCCTGATTCTCGAATGGGCCAGCCTGATCCTGGAGACGGCGGACGAACTCGCCTCGGGTGTCGCCGCGCTACGGGGGGAGCGAGAAGCCGGCCTGACCGTCGCCGCCAGCATGACGATCGCCGAATACCTCGTTCCGGGCTGGACCGTGGCGATGCGCAGGAAGTACCCGGACGTCTCGACGTCGGTGAAGTTGTTGAACTCCACCGAGGTGTCCGCGACGGTGCTGTCGGGCGGCGCGGACCTCGGTTTCGTGGAGGGTCCCGACATTCCTGCCCGCCTGCAGACTCGAGAAGTGGCGCGTGACCACCTCGTCGTGATCGTGCCGCCCGATCACGAGTGGGCGACGCGGGCCCCCATCACCATCGGCGAGTTCACCCAGACCCCTCTGATTCAGCGGGAATCGGGTTCCGGAACGCGGACCACTCTCGAAAACGCACTGCCGCAATGTGTGGACCCGCTGCTCGAACTGACATCGTGCACAGCGGTCAAGGCGGCCGTCGTCGCGGGTAATGCGCCTGCGGTCGTGTCCTCGCTGGCCGTCGCAGCCGATCTGACGGACGGGCGGCTCGCCTCCGTCCGCGTCGACGGCCTGGACCTGCCCCGCACCCTCACTGCCGTGTGGGACCCGGACCGCGGGTTGCGCGGCGCTGCGCGGGACTTTCTGGACATCGCGCTTTCGGCAAGCCGCTAAACGGATCCGTCGAAGGAGAACTGGCGCCACGCCTCGTACGCAGCCACCGCCGCCGCGTTGGACAGATTCAACGACCTGCGCCCGGGCAGCATCGGAATGCGCAACTGTTCGGTGATGTGCGGGTCTGCCAGAGTTTCTTCCGAAAGTCCGGTGGGCTCTGGGCCGAACAACAGCACGTCGTCGCGTCGATAGGTGATATCGGCGTAGGAGGTGGTCGCGTGAGCGGTGAACGCGAACACGCGGGTGGGTGCTATCGCTGCCCAGGCAGCGTCGAGATCCGCGTGCACGAACACGGAGGCAAGGTCGTGGTAGTCGAGCCCGGCCCGCTTGAGTTTGGGTTCGCTCAGCTCGAAGCCCAGCGGTTGAACCAGGTGCAATTCGCATCCGGTCCCCGCCACCATCCGAATGGCATTACCCGTGTTGGGCGGGATCTGAGGCTCGTGGAACACAATCTTGAACACGTGCACGAGCATACGTCTCGCGCGTATTCACCACGGATGTCGGTGGCGCTTGTACTTTGACAGGAATACACGACTCGAAACGTGGGGCTGTCCGTATGAATGCACTTCCGTCCGTAGCCGACTACATCGTCGTGGGCGCCGGTTCCGCTGGATCCGTCCTCGCGAACAGGCTCAGTGCCCGGTCGTCGAACCAGGTCGTGGTCTTGGAGGCAGGTCTCCGGGACAACGACAAGTTCGTCCACATTCCAGCCGGATTCGCGCAGTTGTTTCGAAGCGAACGCGATTGGAACTACTCGACGACGCCGCAGCCGCAGCTCGGCAACCGTGAGATCTACTGGCCGCGCGGCAAGATGCTCGGCGGGTCGTCCTCGATGAACGCGATGATGTGGGTGCGCGGCTTCGCCGCCGACTACGACGAGTGGGCGAGCCTGACGAACGACGATTGGTCCTACCGGAACGTCGCGGACATCTTCCGACGTATCGAGACCCCGGACGAGTCCGATGGTGAGTCCGACGGCCCGCAGCACGTGTCCCGCCAGCGCAGCCCCCGGCGGCTGACCTCCGACTTTCTCTCTGCCGTCGAAGAGGCCGGATTCGTACGTGAACGGGCCAACCTGCCCGCGCCGGAAGGCTTCACCGAGACCCGAGTGACTCAGAAGGGTGGCTCGCGCTGGAGTGCCGCGGACGCCTACCTCGCACCGGCCCGCAAGCGAACGAACTTGAACGTGATCACCGAGGCGCACGCCACGCGTGTGATCTTCGAGGGAAACCGTGCAGTCGGAGTGGAGTATCGCAAGGACGGCCGGCTCCACACGGTCACGGCGAAGCAGGAGGTCGTGTTGTGTGGCGGCGCGATCAATTCACCTCAACTGCTGATGCTCTCGGGTATCGGCAGCGCGGATCAGCTGGCCCGGCACGGAATTACGGTCGTGCACGATGCGCCGGAGGTCGGCCGTAACCTCGCCGATCACCTCGTGTGTCCGCTGGGCTACAGCGTGGAGTCGGGTTCACTGTTCACCGCGCAGAAGCCGGCTCAGCTCCTGAACTACCTGGTCCGACACAAGGGCATGCTGACGTCGAACGTCGGCGAGGCGTACGGCTTCGTGCGCAGCAACCCCGAACTGGACCTGCCGGATCTGGAGTTGATTTTCGCTCCGGCGCCCTTCTACAACGAGGGCTTGGGTGATCCGGTCGGGGAGGGAGTCGCGATGGGGCCGATCCTGCTCCGTCCACAGAGCCGAGGCACGATCGCACTGTCGTCTGCGGATCCCACGGCCAAGCCGACGATCGATCCGCGCTATCTTTCCGACGACAACGGCGCTGATCGCGCGGCCATGTTGGAGGGTTTGCGGATCACCCATCGGATTGCCACCGCACCGTCGTTGAAGGCGAAGTTGGGCGCTTTCCTGCAGCCGCCCGCGTCGAATCGGTCGCTGGAGGAGACCTTCGAAGCCGCGCTGTCCGACTACTCGCACACGCTGTACCACCCGACCGGTACCTGCCGGATGGGGAACGACGCAGCGAGCGTCGTCACTCCGGAACTGAAGGTTCGCGGTGTCGAGGGGTTGCGCGTCGCCGACGCATCGGTGATGCCGACTCTCGTTCGTGGGCACACTCACGCACCGAGTCTCGTGGTGGGCGAGAGGGCGGCCGACCTCATCGTCACGCATCATGGGTAGATGAGTTCTGACGACGAGATCATCGGCGAAGACTACGGAGACGCTCGTCTGCCCGGGCAGAAGTGGACTGGGCGGCACTTCACCAACTGCACTTTTCGCGATGCGGATCTGTCGGGCTTGCACACCCAGAACGTGGTGTTCACCGATTGCGACTTCACGGGCGCCGACCTCGGCGAGTCGCGGCACGTCGCTACTGCTTTTCGATCCTGCAAATTCACTCGGACGACGCTGTGGCACAGTGAATTCCGAAACTGCAGCTTCCTCGGCTCGACGTTCGAGAACTCGAGGCTGCGCCCCATGTACATCGACGAGTGCGACTTCACCCTCACCTCGCTCGGCGGCGCGGACCTGCGTGGTCTCGACTTCACGGACTGTCGCTTTCGGGAGGCCAACCTGGTTCGCACCGATCTGCGCGAGTGCTCGCTGCGGTCCGTCGACCTGTTCGGTGCCCGCATGGGAGGCGCCAAACTGGACGGCGCGGACCTGCGCGGCGCGCACGTCGACGCCGGTGTGTGGACGGCCGCTTCATTGAACAATACGAAGATCGAGCTCACCCAGGCCGTCGCCTACGCCACCGCCCATAGACTCACGGTGGAGGGCAGCTGACGAAGCGGGGCGCGACCTGAAACAATGGCGCGGTGACTGCAACGATCCTCGATGGCAAAGCGACCCGCGACGAGATCTTCGAAGACCTGAAGGTGCGGGTGAGTGCGCTGAAGGCCAAGGGCATCACCCCTGGCCTGGGCACCGTGCTGGTCGGCGACGACCCCGGGTCGGCCGTGTACGTGCGCGGTAAGCACAACGACTGCGCGAAGGTCGGCATCACGTCTCTTCGCCGGGATCTTCCGGCGGACACCACGCAGGAAACCCTCGACGCCACGATCGACGAGCTCAATGCGAACCCCGAATGCACCGGATACATCGTGCAGCTGCCGGTGCCGAAGCAGCTCGACGAGAACGCCGCACTCGAGCGCATCGACCCGGACAAGGACGCAGACGGCCTGCACCCTGTGAACCTGGGCCGTCTGGTCCTCGGCAAGGAAGCGCCGCTGCCATGCACGCCGCGCGGCATCCTGCACCTGTTGCGCCGCTACGAGGTGCCCATCGCGGGTGCGCATGTCGTCGTGATCGGACGCGGTATCACCGTCGGCAGGCCGATCGGGTTGCTGTTCACCCGTCGCAGCGAGAACGCCACGGTCACGCTGTGCCACACCGGAACCCGTGACCTCGCTGCAGAAGTGAGCCGCGCCGACATCGTGATCGCTGCCGCCGGTGTCCCCGGCCTGGTGACCGCAGACATGGTCAAGCCCGGTGCGGCAGTCCTCGACGTGGGTGTCAGCCGCACCAATGACGGACTCCGCGGGGATATCGCGCCCGGTGTCGACGAGGTGGCAGGGTTCCTGTCACCGAATCCGGGTGGCGTCGGACCACTCACGCGGGCCTTCCTGCTCGCCAACGTCGTCGAGCGGGCCGAACGTATGGCTGCATCGATCTGACATGGCCGATTGGGCGCGCTTCGCGAAGAAGAACCTTCCGATGGTGGCTGTCGCCGTCGTCATTCTGATCGCCATCGTCTTCGTATTGGCGGACAGGTGGCGACGTGGCGCGTTCGTGTTCGGCGTCGCAACCTTGCTGGCCGCGGTCCTGAGACTGGTGCTCAGCGACGATCGCGCGGGGCTTCTCGTCGTGCGTAGCAAGCCGTTCGACGTCGGCGCGCTGTTGGCCGTCGGAGCCACGATCGTGATTCTGGCGGTGTCGATCGATCCGCTCGGAACCGACTGACCCTGTGAGCGGTCAGCGAGTCTCTGGACTCGCTGACCGCTCACCGGCGCCTAGCGGCCGGCTCGGGCCAGGTCCATCGTCTCGACGAGCAACTTCGACACCGCGTCCGCTTCGGTGAGGAAGCCGTCGTGGCCGTCCCTCGACTCGAGGATGCGCAGGCCGTCGCACGTGGGGATGCCCTCGGCCAGTTCTTCCTGGAGCCGAAGGGGGTACAGACGGTCCGAGTCGACGCCACCCACGACGACGGGCGCCGTGATGGTGGCGAGAGCCGCGGCGATGCCACCCCGTCCGCGTCCCACATCGTGCCGGTTCATGGCTTCGCTGAGCAGGATGTACGTGGCCGGATCGAACCGGGCCACCAGCTTGTCCGCCTGATGCTCGAGGTAGCTCTGCACCGCGTAGCGCCCGCCGTTCCACGGGTCCTCGTCGGCCTGCGGCGAGATGCCGAAGCGCGAGTCGAGCTCGATCTCGGTGCGGTATGTCAGGTGTGCGATGCGCCGCGCGATTCCCAGTCCGTGACGCGGGATACGGCCCGTGCCGTGGTAGTCGCCACCCTGCCAGTCCGGATCGCCCTTGATGGCCGCGATCTGCGTGGTCTGGGTGCCGATCTGATCCGCGGTGGCGCGGGCGCCGACAGCGAGAACCAGAGCGGAGGCTATCCGGTCGGGGTAGCTGATGGCCCACTCCAGGGTGCGCATTCCGCCCATCGATCCGCCGATCACCGAGGCCAGCTTCTCGATGCCCAGGATGTCGGCGAGCTTGCGTTCGGCCTCGATCTGATCGCGGATGGAGATCTCGGGGAATCGGCTTCCCCACGGCTTGCCGTCTTCCGCGATCGAAGAAGGGCCGGTGCTTCCCTGGCATCCGCCGATGACATTGGTGGCCACGATGCACCACTCGTCGGTATCGAGAGGTGAGCCCGGTCCGACCATGCCGTTCCACCAGCCCGGTGACGGATGCTCTTCGTCGATCTCGCCGGATACGTGCGAATCGCCCGTGAGTGCGTGCTCGATCAGCACGACGTTGTCACGGTTGGGCGAGAGCTCGCCCCACTTCTGCACCGCGAGGGTGACCGACGGCAGCCGCGCGCCGCTCTCGAGTTCGAGCGGGCCGATGTCGACATAGCTCAGTCGGCCGTCCGGCAGCAGGAGTGAAGTCACTGGGCTCGTGGTCAAGATGCTGCTGCCTTCAGTCCGGCCTGCACGTCGGCGAGGATGTCGTCGATGCCTTCGATTCCCACGGCGAGGCGGACGAGTCCGGGGGTGACGCCTGCACCGAGCTGTTCTTCGGGAGAGAGCTGGGAATGTGTAGTGGACGCGGGGTGGATCACGAGCGAGCGGACGTCGCCGATGTTGGCGACGTGGCTGTGCAGTGTGAGTGCGTTCACGAACTTCTTGCCGGCTTCGAGTCCGCCGGCAACTTCGAACGTGACGATGGCGCCGGTGCCGCGCGGGGCGACCTCGCGTCCGCGTTCGTACCAGGGGGAGGAGGGGAGTCCCGCGTATCCGACGGACGTCACATCGCTGCGGCCTTCGAGGAACTCGGCGACCTTCTGAGCGTTCTCCACGTGGCGCTGCATGCGCAGGCTCAAGGTTTCGATGCCCTGTGCGATGAGGAACGCGTTGAACGGGGAGACGGCGGGGCCGAGGTCGCGCAGCAGTTGAACGCGGGCCTTGAGGGCGTAGGCCGGCGCGCCGAGGTCGGCGTAGACGACGCCGTGGTAGCTGGGGTCGGCCGTGGTGAAGCCCGGGTGGCGGCCCTGGGTCCAGTCGAAGGTGCCGCTGTCGACGATCACACCGGCGATGGACGTGCCGTGGCCACCGAGGTACTTGGTGGCGGAGTGGACGACGATGTCCGCCCCGTGTTCGAACGGCCGGATCAGGTAGGGCGTGGCAACCGTGTTGTCCACGAGCAAAGGCAGGCCGGAATCGTGCGCGACGCCGGAGATTCCCTTGATGTCGAGGACGTCGTTCTTGGGGTTGGAGATGGTTTCCGCGAAGAACGCCTTGGTGTTGTCGCGGACGGCGCTGCGCCACTGCTCGAGGTCGTCGGGGTCGTCGACGAACGAGACCTCGATACCGAGCTTGGGGAGCGTGTAGTGGAAGAGGTTGTAGGTGCCGCCGTACAGGTACGGGCTCGAGACGATGTGATCGCCGGCTTCGGCGAGGTTGAGGATCGCGAGGGTTTCTGCGGCCTGGCCGGAGGCGACGAGCAGTGCGGCGACTCCACCTTCGAGGGCGGCGATGCGTTGTTCGACCGCGTCCTGGGTGGGGTTCATGATGCGGGTGTAGATGTTGCCGGGCTCGGCGAGGCCGAACAGCGCCGCGGCGTGGTCGGTACTGTCGAAGGTGTAGCTGGTGGTCTGGTAGATCGGCAGGGCACGGGCCTTGGTGGTGGCGTCCGAGGTCTGTCCGGCGTGGATCTGCTTGGTCTCGAACGACCAGTTCGCCGTGGGGTCCTCGGTGTTGTTGCTCTCGGTCATGGTTGCCTCCGTGTAGGTATGGCGTGATGGGGCCGGCAGTCGGTGAGTACCAGTGCCTGCGACCGGTTCGCTCTCACCTACGACAACAACAACGCATGTGCAACCTCCGTGTAGTACCTCACGCCGATCTTAGCGGCTGGGGTCGATCTTCCCGAAGTGGCACCGATCAGGGGTCCTATCAGGCAATAGTTACCCGTCGGTAATCAGAAGTTCGTCGGCCCGCCGGTTGCGCCGGACGGTTGTAGCAGTACGCTTGTCTTGTTTGGGTTCGATCTCCCGAGAGCGGCTCAGAACGTCTAGGTTTGATAAGCGAACCGTTCGCGGACCACTCACAAAGTGAGCCCGCAACCGTGTAACCAGGGAAACTTCCTAGGAGGACGCGAAGCACCCATGTCCAAAATCAAGGTTGAGGGCACCGTCGTCGAACTCGACGGCGATGAG
The DNA here is from genome assembly GCF_055231055.1 of Rhodococcus huquni. Taxonomy (NCBI): domain Bacteria; kingdom Bacillati; phylum Actinomycetota; class Actinomycetes; order Mycobacteriales; family Nocardiaceae; genus Rhodococcus; species Rhodococcus huquni. The sequence goes on along the minus strand of NZ_JBUYWE010000003.1, from coordinate 42,327 downwards.
ATGACGCGCATTATCTGGCAGTTCATCAAAGACAAGCTGATCCATCCGTACCTCGACGTCGATCTCGAGTACTACGACCTCGGCGTCGAGTACCGCGATCAGACCGATGACCAGGTCACCGTCGACGCCGCGAACGCGATCAAGAAGCACGGTGTGGGCGTCAAGTGCGCAACCATCACCCCGGACGAGGCGCGTGTCGAGGAGTTCGGTCTCAAGAAGATGTGGCGGTCCCCGAACGGGACGATCCGCAACATTCTCGGTGGCACGATCTTCCGCGCACCGATCATCATCTCCAACGTTCCGCGACTGGTTCCCGGCTGGACGAAGCCGATCATCATCGGCCGTCACGCATTCGGCGACCAGTACCGCGCCACCGACTTCAAGGTGCCCGGCCCCGGCAAGGTGATGATCACCTACACCCCCGAGGACGGCAGCGAGCCGATCGAGCACGAACTGGTGAACTTCCCCGACGGCGGCGGCGTCGTGCAGGGGCAGTACAACTTCACCAAGTCCATCGAGGACTTCGCTCGGGCTTCGCTCAACTACGGCCTGCAGCAGAACTACCCGGTGTACCTGTCCACCAAGAACACGATCCTCAAGGCCTACGACGGCGCGTTCAAGGACATCTTCCAGCACGTCTACGAGACCGAGTTCAAGTCGGAATTCGACGCTGCCGGGCTCACCTACGAGCACCGTCTCATCGACGACATGGTCGCGTCGGCTCTCAAGTGGGAGGGCGGTTACGTCTGGGCGTGCAAGAACTACGACGGTGACGTCCAGTCGGACACGGTCGCGCAGGGCTTCGGATCGTTGGGCCTCATGACGTCCGTGCTGATGACCCCCGACGGACAGACCTGTGAGGCGGAGGCCGCACACGGCACCGTCACGCGTCACTACCGTCAGCACCAGCAGGGCAAGCCCACGTCCACCAACCCCATCGCCTCGATCTTCGCGTGGACGCGTGGGCTCGAGCACCGCGGCAAGTTGGACAACACCCCCGACGTCATCGGCTTCGCACAGGAGCTCGAGGACGTCGTCATCAAGACGGTCGAGGGTGGTCAGATGACCAAGGACCTCGCGATGCTGGTCGGCGGCGACCAGGGGTACCTCACCACCGAGGAGTTCCTCGGCGCACTGGACATCAACCTCCAGAAGGCGATCGCCTCGAAGTAGAAGTCACACCGACATACGGGACGTCCCCAATGATGGGGCGTCCCGTTCGTCGTTTCCGAGCTCCCCGCGGCTCGAGAGCTGGGTCGTTTCCTCGCGTAACGGACCTCCGGGTTTGCTCGATGACATGTTCGTGGGCGATGCCGCCCGGTGATCTTGGAGAGGACTCCCGATGAGATGCTCGAAGCGTGTGGCGGCTTCCGTTCTGGTGGCGACGGCGACGGTCGGTTTCGGTGTGGTCGTGAACACCGGTACGGCGTCCGCGTACGACTTCCGTTCGACGACCGTGACGTGTGGGAGCGAGAACCCGTTTCCTTGGATGCCGGGTTTCACGTACGTGCTCGATGTGTTCACCGGGCACGGCTCCGAGGGTGGCGGGCCGAACCACCCGATTCTGTTCGTGAACGGGATGTCCGACAATCGAGCGATCGAGGTCTCCCCGTTCCAGCCCCCGTTCTCGGTGGACTATGCGGTGTCCACCACTGTGGACTGGCACAACACCACGACCGGCCAGAGTGGTTCGTCGACCTTCGACCAGAACAATCCGCTCCCGAGAGCGGGCTTGTCGACGAACCCGGGCGCCGGTCACGTCGAGTTCACGTCGCGTCAGACCACCGGGGCCGCGTTCACATTCGTGAATCCGAAGGTGAGCGTCTGTGCGGGGGCCATCGACGTCGCGCCGGTCTAGCTCAGCTTTCGTCGATCGTCACGTCGAGCCTCTCGTCGTGGAATGCCACGAGGCTCCGAATGCGGACTGCCTCGGGTAGCGGATGTTCGTAGCTCCACGCGATGTTCTCGAGCACGTGCCCGTCGATGACCGCATTCCAGTAGGTGGCCTCGCCCTTGTACGGGCACACCGTCCTCGCGTCGCTCGGCCGTAGTTCCGCGGCGACGTCGCCGCGGGGGAGGTAGTAGCGGGCGTTCGGGATTCCCGTCTCGAAGACCATCTCGCTCCGATGCGAATCCGCGACCACCGCGCTCTCGTATCGAAGCGTCACCCGCCGGGCGCTGTGCACCACGTCCACGCGGTGATATGGGTCGCGAGGGTGTCCCATCACCTCCTCGTCCTCTTCGCGCCACGTGAAGGCGGCAGGGTCGAGGAGGACGAAATCCGAGAGATCCGGATCCGTGAGTCGTGTCGAGGAGTCTCGAACCCTGTCCATGTCGACATCCCGAACCGGAAGTCCGTAGGTCGGCACCGGGCTGCCCGGTTGCCAGACCAGGATCGCCGACCTCGAATCCGCCACCGTGACGCCGTGTGCGTCGGCGCGCACCCGCTTGTCCGTCGGCTGGTAGCGAAGCCGATCCGCGATCTGGGACAGATGGTCTTGCATCTTCGATGCCATGCTCTCGATTCTGCTCGGTGAGTGATGTCACTGCCGGCAAAAGGGCGAAGCGGGAATGCCGCGACGACAATCGACTGTTCGTACCTTTCGTTGCCCGTTTGCGTCGCTATCGAGAGATTGTTCGTTTTGACCACTTCTGCGCCCGTCCGTCCTTCCACCACCGATTCGGATCATGCCGCCACGCGGCGTGTTGCGATGGTGGCGCTGGCGCTCGGTGGATTCGGAATCGGAACCACCGAGTTCGTAGCGATGGGCCTGCTCCCGGAAATGGCGACGGGCCTGGATATTTCCGAACCGACCGCCGGACACGTGATCTCGGCGTATGCCCTCGGCGTGGTCGTCGGCGCGCCTCTGATCGCGGCGTTGAGCGCTCGGGTGCCCCGCAAACATCTGTTGCTCGGACTGATGGTCGCCTTCACGGTCGGTAACGCGGCTTCCGTCTTCGCGCCCAACTACGAGACGCTGATGATGGCGCGCTTCGTCGCGGGTCTACCGCACGGCGCCTATTTCGGGGTCGCCTCGCTGGTCGCGGCGCACCTCGCTGCCCCCGGCCAGCGTGCGAAGGCCGTTGCGCTCGTCATGATGGGCCTGTCAGTGGCCAATGTCGTGGGTGTTCCGGCAGCGTCGTCACTCGGTCAGCACCTCGGTTGGCGCACGGCATTCGCGCTCGTCGCCCTGATCGGGGCAGTGACCGTGGCGGCCATCTGGCGGTGGGTGCCCGAACTCGGCGCCATGAAGGTCACGAATCCGCTCACCGAACTGGGTGCACTGCGGCGCGGCCAGGTGTGGATGACACTGATCATCGGCATGGTCGGGTTCGGTGGCATGTTCGCGGTCTACACCTACATCAGCACCACACTGACGGACGTGTCCGGACTTTCTCGGTCACTGGTCCCGCTCGCCCTGATGATCTACGGGCTGGGCATGGTGGCCGGCAACTTCCTCGGCGGTTGGCTCGCAGACCGGGCGCTCATGCCGGGCCTGTTCGCATCGATGACCGCGCTCGGAGTGATGCTGGCGGTCTTCGTCGTCGCTTCCCACAATCCGATCACCGCACTGGTTCTCGTCTTCGGTATCGGTGCCGCCGGATCGTCCATGGTGCCCGGCTTGCAGACGCGCCTGATGGATGTGGCGGCCGACGCGCAGACCCTCGCGGCTTCGCTCAATCACGCAGCACTGAACATCGCGAACGCCTTCGGTGCGTGGATCGGCGGCGTGGTGATCGCGGCGGGCCACGGCTACACCGCACCCGCTGCGGTCGGCGGTGTGCTCGCAGTCGCCGGACTCGTGGTGCTGACGCTCGCAGTGCTGATGGAACGGCGTACGGCAGGCCGGGTGCTCGCACACGCGTCGTGAGTTGCCGCCCATGTCTGCGCCGTCGGTTACGGTGCTCTGCGTGTCTCACATCATCACCACCGTCAACGTCAACGGCGTGCGCGCGGCCGTGCGCAAGGGCATGACCGAATGGCTCGAACGCTCCTCGGCCGACATCGTCTGCCTGCAGGAGACTCGTGCCACCGACAAGCAGTTGCGCGAGGCGCTCGCGTCGGCACTCGAAGAGGACTGGCACCTGGTGTCCGCGGAGCCCAGCGCCAAGGGGCGCAACGGGGTGGCGATTCTCTCGCGCAAGCCCGCCGATGCCGTCCGGATCGGTCACGGTGACGACGAGTTCGCCGAGACCGGCCGGTACATCGAGGCCGACTTCGGTGACCTGACCGTCGGCAGCTTGTACCTCCCGTCCGGTGAGGCGCAGTCGCCGAAGCAGGAGGAGAAGGAACGTTTCATGGACTCCTTCTCGCGCCACCTGTCCGGACTCGCAGCCGCCGCCGACTCGGGGCGGGACGTCGTGGTGTGTGGTGACTGGAACATCGCGCACACCGAGAACGACCTGAAGGCGTGGAAGACCAACAAGAAGTCCTCGGGCTTCCTCCCGCACGAGCGGGAGTGGTTCGGCAATCTGCTCGAAGGCGAGCCCGCATGGGTCGACGTGGTTCGTGAGCTCCACCCGGATGTCACGGGCCCGTACTCCTGGTGGTCGTACCGCGGCAAGGCATTCGACAACGATTCCGGATGGCGGATCGACTACCACCTGGCCACGGCCGGGCTGGCCGAGCGAGCCAAGCAAGCTGTCGTCGAGCGCGCCGAGTCCTACGACCTGAGGTGGTCCGACCATGCTCCGGTCACTGTTCAGTACCGCTAAGCGCCGGTCGCTCGCGGTTTTCGCCGCGCTGGCGCTGACCATCGCGGTCGCGCTGGCGTGCACGCCGAGTGGATCGACGGACTCGACCACCACCGCGATCGACGGCGTTCCGCCCCGAGTCACAGCCACGTTGGCAGAGATCGACGCAGGCGCGTGGCCGGAGTCCGCGGATGCACCGGGCACCAAGGGCGGCGCCACCTTCCGGAACAACGAAGGGCACCTACCCGACGCGACCCCGGACGGGACGAGAATTCGGTACCAGGAGTGGGACGTGAACCCCAGGAAGCCCGACCGCGGCCGGGATGCCGAGCGCATAGTCACCGGCGACGACCGGTCGGCCTGGTTCACTCTCGACCATTACGAGACCTTCGCGAGGATCCGATGAGCGACGATCAGACGACCACGGTCGCCGACTTCCTGTCTGGTGACACCGTGTTCGGCTACATTTCCGGCCCACCGAGCAGCGCCGATCGGGTCGTCGCAGTGGCTCGCGAGACGAGAATGGTGAGCCGTATCGTTCGCGGCACGCGGATGCGCACTCTTGGAACCCTGTTCGACGAGTTCGCGGCCAGTTTCCAGTTCCCGGACTACTTCGGGCACAACAGAGACGCATTCGACGAGTGCATGCGGGATCTGGACGAATTCACGGGTGGGGGCGCGGGGTACGTGGTGGTGGTCCGGGACGCGGACCAGCTGTTGCTCGACGAGCCGACCGCGCGGGCGTGGTTCGACGATGCGATGGCGTTCTATGCGCAGGAGTGGGAACCGACCGTCTTCAAGGTCGTGTTGCAAGGGACCGGAGACGCGCCGCAGGGCGTTGCCTTCGTGAACCTTCGACCGGCATGAAAAGATCGGTACTCATGTCGTCCCCTGATTCGAGACCCACCGCCAAGCCGCGGGTACTTTCCGGCATCCAGCCCACCGCCGATTCGTTCCACCTCGGCAATCTCCTCGGTGCGCTGCAGCAGTGGATTCCCTTGCAGGACGACTTCGACGCCTTCTACTTCATTCCAGACCTGCACGCGATCACCGTCGCGCAGGACCCGAAAGAACTGCGTCAGCGGACCAAGCGGGGCGTGGCGCAGTTGCTGGCGCTCGGAATCGATCCCGACCGCGCCACCCTCTTCGTGCAGAGCCAGGTACCCGAGCACGCGCAGCTGGCCTGGGTGCTCAACTGCATCACCGGTTTCGGTGAAGCGAGCCGGATGACCCAGTTCAAGGACAAGTCGAGCAAGCAGGGTAGTGACGCCACGAGCGTCGGCCTGTTCACCTACCCGGTGCTGATGGCAGCAGACATCCTGCTCTACCGGCCCCAGCGGGTACCGGTGGGCGAGGACCAGCGCCAGCACCTCGAGCTCGCCCGCGATCTCGCCGGACGTTTCAACAGCCGATTCGGCAAGGCGTTCGTGGTTCCGGAGGCCCAGATCATCAAGGGCACCTCGAAGATCTACGACCTCCAGGATCCGACTGCCAAGATGAGCAAGTCGGGTCCGAGCCCGGCCGGTCTGGTCAACCTGCTGGACGACCCCAAGGTATCGGCCAAGAAGATCAAGTCCGCCGTCACCGACAACGAGCGAGAGATCCGCTACGACCCCGAGAACAAGGCGGGCGTCAGCAACCTGCTCACCATTCAGGCCGGTCTGTCCGACAAGACGGTCGACGAACTCGTCGCCGGTTACGAAGGCAAGGGCTACGGCGACCTCAAGTCCGACACCGCCGAGGTGCTCGCCGATTTCGTGACACCGCTGCAGGCGCGGGTGAACGACTACCTCGCCGACGAAGCGGAACTCGACCGGATCCTCGCCGCGGGCGCGCTTCGGGCCCGCGAAGTCTCGGCCGCCACACTCGCCACCGTGTACGACAAGGTTGGATTCCTGAGGTCGAAAGGATGACGTTCAATGGCTGAAGGCCCGAGTTTTCTCGAGCGTCAGCGGGCCGCCCGCCCGTGGCTGGATCACTTGGTTCGCGCAGCCAAGCGCTACCAGGAACAAAAGGGTGACTACTACTCGGCCGGGATCACGTACTTCAGCGTGCTCGCTCTCGTGCCGATCATCATGGTGGCGTTCGCCATCGCCGGCTTCGTGCTGGCCGGCCACCCGGAGTGGCTGACCCAGATCCAGGACAGCGTCACGGAGGCGGCCCCCGGCAGCCTCGGTGACACCCTGAACCAGACGATCGATTCGGCAATCGCTTCGCGTGCAGGAGTCGGCATCCTCGGACTGCTGGGCGCCGCGTATGCCGGACTCGGATGGATGGCCAACCTGCGTGACGCCCTCACCGCCATGTGGGAGAGCAAGCGCGAGTCGGACGGCTTCGTCAAGACCAAGATCAGTGACGGCATCAACCTTCTCGGTCTCGGATTGGCGATCGTGGTCTCCATCGGCGCCTCGGCTCTCAGCAGCGGTCCCATCACCAAGTGGGTCGTGGATCTGTTGCATCTCGACGCGATTCCGGGCATCGGTATCGGGCTCCGCATCCTGTCCACGCTGCTCGCCCTGGCAGCAACCTGGGCCATCTTCACGTGGATCATCTCCCGGCTTCCGCGTGAGCCGGTGGCGTTCCGAAGTGCCATCAAGGCCGGTCTGTTGGGCGCGGTGGTGTTCGAGATCTTCAAGCAGGTCGCGGCGATCTACTTGGCGTCGGTGACCAGCGGACCCGCAGGCGCGGCCTTCGGACCGATCATCGGTCTGCTGGTCTTCGTGTTCATGACGTGCCGGATGATTCTGTTCGCCACGGCATGGGCGGCCACGACCGAGGAGAGCATGGCGTTGGCCTTCGTGCCGCCGCCTGATCCGGCGATCATCTCGCCGCGCATGCACGTGTCCGAACGCCCTTCGGCCCGCAGCAGTGCGGCCCTGATCGGCGTAGGCGTTGTCGCGACCCTCGGGCTTTCCGGTCTGTTCGGGCGCAAGAAGCCCCGCAACTGACGTCAGCGACGTCAGCGACGTCCTCGGTTGAGCCTTCGGGCCCAGCCGAGCAGTCCTACGACGACACCGGTTCCGACCACTCCGACTCCCGCTCGCAGCGCGAGTGAGTTGTCGGGGTCGTCGGAACCGGAGGCGGTGACCGTTCCCGTACCGTCGGCGCCGTTCGGGGGAGCGGCAGCCAAAGCTGCGGTCTCGTCGCCCGACCCTTCGTCCGCGGGCCGGTCCTCGAGTGAACCCACCGAATCGTCTGCGTCGAGGGCGAAGCCGTAGTCGAGTATGCGTGCTGCCTGCTCCCATGGCCGCAACGGCTTCGCTTCGCCGCCCATGAGTGTGACCATCAAGCGTCGACCGTCGCGGTCCGCTCCACCCACGTAGGTGTGTCGTGCATCGTCCGTGAAGCCGGTCTTGCCGCCGAACGAGCCTTCGTAGTTGTAGAGGAGTTGGTTGTCGTTCGCGAGTGCGAACGCCGGCTTGTCCTCGTCACCGGGGATCGCGGGATTCTTCGGGAAACCCGGAAACTCGATGATCTCCGTCGAGATCAGCCGCGCGAAGGTGGGGTTCTTCATCGCGGCGTGCAGGATCACAGCGAGGTCGTACGGCGAACTGCTCATACCGGGGCCGTCGAGCCCGGACGGGGTGGCGGTGCGGGTGTCGTGGGCACCCAGCTCCTCGGCGAGGGCATTCATCTTCTCGACCGTTTCCTCGTCGCCGCCGAGTTGCCGGGCAAGGACGTGCGCGGCGTCGTTACCGGACGCCATGACGAGCCCCTGCATCACCTGCATGTTGGTGTACTGCCCACCCGAACCGATTCCCACGGCACTGCCTTCTGCGGCGGCATCCTCGGGAAGCGCGGTGATCGTTTCGTTCAGGTCGAGCTCGTCCAGCGCTACGAGGGCGAGCAACATCTTGATCGTGCTGGCAGGGCGGTAGCGGCCGTGGGGGTCCTTCGCCGCGAGTACCTCACCCGAATCCACGTCGGCGAGCACCCAGCCGGGCGCCGCAATGTCTGCAGGAAGGGGCGGTGCATCCTCGGGAAGGACCACACCACACTCGCCCATGCGGTCACCGCCTACGGTCTGTTCCGGGACCGACACGGGGCGCGGAGCGGTGTCACCGGGCTGGGGGACCTCGGAACTGTCGATCGCGGGGGGAGGAGTCGACCGATTGGGGCACGAGTCCGTGTTCGGAGTGCTGAACGGTGGCGGCGTCGTGGGCGGCGGCGGTTCGGCAGCGGCCGACCCGAGAGACAGACCGGCCAATACCGCCCCGGACGCCAACGCTGCACCTGCTCTTTGCCACCTCATCGAAGAGGCAGAGTATTCGATGACCTCCTCCGAAGGCGAGTCCCGCGGTCTGCAACACGGTGTCGTGTCGTCGATCGGATACGAAAAAGCGCCCGGTCCCACAACGGGATCGGACGCTTTTTCGGTGAAGATCGAGAGTCAGCGCGAGAACAGCAGAGCGCGCTTGACCTCCTGGATCGCCTTGGTGACCTGAATGCCGCGAGGGCACGCATCGGTGCAGTTGAACGTGGTGCGGCAACGCCACACGCCGTCCTTGTCGTTCAGGATGTCGAGACGCTCGGAGGCGCCCTCGTCGCGGCTGTCGAAGATGAAGCGGTGTGCGTTCACGATCGCGGCCGGTCCGAAGTAGCTGCCGTCGCTCCAGTACACCGGGCACGACGTCGTGCAGCAGGCGCAGAGGATGCACTTGGTGGTGTCGTCGAAACGAGCACGGTCGTGCTGGCTCTGGATCCGCTCACGAGTGGGCTCGTTGCCGGTGGTCATCAGGAACGGCTTGACCGCACGGAACGCGTCGAAGAACGGCTCCATGTCGACGATCAGGTCCTTCTCGACCGGCAGACCCTTGATGGGCTCGATGGTGATCGTGATGGGCTTGCCGTCCTTGGGCAGCATGTCCTTCATCAGGATCTTGCAGGCCAAGCGGTTGACGCCGTTGATGCGCATGGCGTCCGAACCGCACACGCCGTGGGCGCAGCTGCGGCGGAACGTGAGGGTGCCGTCGAGGTAGCCCTTCACGTACAGCAGCAGGTTGAGCATGCGGTCCGTGGGGAGTGCGGGAACCTGGAAGCTGTCCCACCGCTGGCCGTCTCCCGATTCGGGATCGAACCGCGCGATCTTGAGGGTGACCATGACGGCCTCGTCCGGAACCGGAGGAAGGTCCGACTTGTCTTCGCTCTTGTCGACTGCAGGTGCGCTCATCAGTACTTACGCTCCATCGGCTCGTAACGGGTCTGGATCACCGGCTTGTAGTCCAGACGGATGTCGGAGAGCAGGCCCTCGCCCTCCTTGTACGCCATCGTGTGCTTCATGTAGGTCTCGTCGTCCCGATTCGGGAAGTCCTCGCGGGCGTGACCGCCACGCGATTCCTTGCGGTTCAGGGCGCCGACCACGGTGACCTCGGCCATTTCCAGGAGGAAGCCGAGCTCGACGGCCTCGAGCAGGTCGCTGTTGTAGCGCTTGCCCTTGTCCTGCACCGTGATGTGGTTGTACCGCTCCTTGAGCGCGCGCACATCCTTCAAAGCCTGCGTGAGGCGCTCTTCGGTACGGAACACCGAGGCGTTGTTGTCCATCGACTGCTGCAGCTCGCTGCGGATGTCGGCGACGCGCTCGTGACCGTGATCGGACAGGATGAGTGCCATCCAGTCGTCGACCATCTTCTCGGGGGTCTCGGGCATGTCGACGAACGACGTCTCGTTCGCGTACTTCGCCGCGGCGATGCCGGCGCGACGACCGAAGACGTTGATGTCGAGCAGCGAGTTGGTGCCGAGTCGGTTGGCGCCGTGTACGGACACGCAGGCGCACTCGCCGGCGGCGTACAGACCCTTGACGACCTCGTCGTTGTTGCGCAGAACCTCACCGTTGATCTTGGTGGGGATACCGCCCATGACGTAGTGGCACGTCGGGTAGACCGGCACCGGCTCCTTGACCGGGTCCACACCGAGGTAGGTGCGGGAGAACTCCATGATGTCGGGGAGCTTCTCGTCGAGGACTTCCTCGGGAATGTGGGTCACGTCGATGTAGACGTAATCCTTGTTCGGGCCGGCGCCGCGGCCTTCGAGGACCTCGAGGACCATCGACCGCGCCACGATGTCACGCGGTGCGAGGTCCTTGATGGTGGGGGCGTAGCGCTCCATGAAGCGCTCGCCGTCCACGTTGCGGAGGATTCCGCCCTCACCTCGCACGGCCTCGGAGATGAGGATGCCCAGACCGGCCAGGCCTGTCGGGTGGAACTGGTGGAACTCCATGTCCTCGAGGGGGAGACCCTTGCGGAAGATGATGCCCATGCCGTCACCGGTGAGGGTGTGCGCGTTGGACGTCGTCTTGTACATGCGGCCCGAACCACCGGTCGCGAAGACGATGGACTTGGCGTGGAAGACGTGGATCTCGCCGGTGGCCAACTCGTAGGCGATGACGCCGGTGGCGACCGGTCCGTCCTCGGTCTCGGTGATGGCGATGTCGAGGGCGTAGAACTCGTTGTAGAACTCGACGTCGTGCTTGACGCAGTTCTGGTAGAGCGTCTGAAGGATCATGTGGCCGGTGCGGTCCGCGGCGTAACAAGCGCGGCGGACCGGCGCCTTGCCGTGGTCGCGGGTGTGGCCACCGAAACGACGCTGGTCGATCTTTCCCTCGGGCGTGCGGTTGAACGGCAGACCCATCTTCTCGAGGTCGAGGACCGCGTCGATGGCCTCCTTGGCCATGATCTCCACCGCGTCCTGGTCGGCGAGGTAGTCGCCGCCCTTGACGGTGTCGAAGGTGTGCCACTCCCAGTTGTCTTCCTCCACGTTCGCGAGTGCGGCGCACATGCCGCCCTGCGCCGCACCGGTGTGGCTGCGGGTGGGGTAGAGCTTGGTCAGAACCGCGGTTCGAGCCTCGGGCCCGGCCTCGATGGCTGCGCGCATGCCAGCGCCGCCTGCGCCGACGATGACCACGTCATAACGGTGTTCCTGCATGAAGTCTGTGCTCCCCTAGCTCGCCGAGATATTGGGGTCGAAGGTGAAGATGACGTACGTGCCGAGGCCCATGATCAGGATCATCGAAACGACCAGGATGGTGTTGAGCCAGAAGCGCGTGGTGTCCTTGCGGGAGTAGTCCGCGATGATGGTGCGCAGGCCGTTGCCGCCGTGCAGCTGTGCCAGCCAGAGCATCGAAAGGTCCCAGAACTGCCAGAACGGGCTGGACCAGCGGCCCGCCACGAAGGCGAAGTTGATCCGGTGCACACCCTCGTCGAGGAACAGCATGATGAAGAGGTGCCCGAAGACCAGGACGATGAGTGCGAGTCCGGAGAAGCGCATGAACAACCAGGCGTAGAGCTCGAAGTTGTTCTTGCTCTGCCTGCGCGGTGAGCGCGGGTTGTCCAGGCTGGCCGGACGGTCGTACGAAGTGCCGAGGGTCTTGGCCTCGGCTCCGTGAGAAGTCGCCATGTCAGTGCTCCGCAAACATGTTGTAGAAGATGCGTCCGGCGCCCGGGATCATGACCACGAACCAGATCGCAAGGATCACCCAGAGCATGAGGCGCTGGTACTGCGGTCCCTTGGACCAGAAGTCGACGAGCATCACCCGGATACCGTTGAGGGCGTGGTAGAGCACCGCCGCCACCAGTCCGAGTTCCATGAGACCCACCAGTGGAGTCTTGTAGGTATCGATGATGCTGTCGTACGTCTCTGGATTGACGCGCACCAACGCGGTATCCAGAACGTGTACAAAGAGGAAGAAGAAAGTCATCACGCCTGTGATCCGGTGCAATACCCAGGACCACATTCCGGGGTCGCCCCGGTAAAGCGACCGTGTGCGCTCCTTCTCCGGAGCGACTTCAGTCGTGCTACTCATCGAGTGCTGTGCCTCCAACGTCATTGGCGGACGCGTCGAGCCTGATGCAGTGTGGGAGTACCTCAGCTTGGACCCGACGAGATCCTGAACCGACTTCTCTGAACTCTAAACCCATACGAATCCGGGGAACTAATTCGGCTCCGAATTCGTATGGCCACGTGGTATGCACTTAGGTTTGCCTGTCCATATCAACAATGCCGAAACGGGCCTTGTTCCTGCATCCATTCAGACGGCGTGATTGGATGGGCAACCATGGTGGAAGTCGACTGGAATATGTTGCGAGACAAGGCGCATGGTGCGAGTAGTGGCGCCTACGCGCCTTATTCGGGTTTTGCGGTCGGGGCAGCTGCCCTCGTGGACGATGGTCGAATCGTCCTCGGATGCAATGTGGAGAATGTCTCATACGGACTTACCCTGTGCGCCGAATGTGTACTGGTCGGTAACTTGTTTTCCGGGGGTGGCGGACGTCTAGTGGCGTTCAGTTGCAGCGATTCCGAGGGCGGAATCCTCATGCCCTGCGGACGTTGTCGGCAACTCTTGTTCGAGCACGGCGGCAGTGAACTCGCCGTCGACCACCCGGACGGCGCCATACGTCTGGAGCAGCTTCTGCCCGACGCCTTCGGGCCTGCCGAGAATGCGAGGATCCGCCGTGGCTGACCGGGGACTGCACGACGCGACGTCGATCATCGCCGCCAAACGGGACGGACTCGAACTCGCACCCGCGCAGATCGACTGGATGGTCGATGCCTTCACACGGGGGATCGTGGCGGACGAACAGATGTCCGCACTCGCGATGGCGATCTACTTTCGCGGTATGACCCGCGCAGAGGTCGGCCGGTGGACGGAGGCGATGATCTCGTCCGGCAATCGGATGGACTTCTCCGACCTCGGGCGTCCCACCGTCGACAAGCATTCGACGGGTGGAGTGGGAGACAAGATCACGCTTCCGCTCGCACCGCTGGTCGCCGCCTGCGGCGCCTCCGTGCCCCAGCTCTCGGGACGAGGACTCGGGCACACCGGTGGGACGCTCGACAAACTCGAGGCCATCCCCGGGTGGCGCGCCGACCTCGCCGCCGAGGAGATGGTCGACATCCTCGCCGACCCCGACATCGGTGCCGTGGTGTGCGCGGCGGGCGCGGATCTCGCTCCTGCAGACAAGCGGCTCTACGCATTGCGCGACGTCACCGGCACGGTCGAATCGATTCCCCTGATTGCCAGTTCGATCATGAGCAAGAAGATCGCAGAGGGAACAGGAGCGCTCGTCCTCGACGTGAAGGTGGGTGCCGGCGCGTTCATGAAGCGTCTCGATGATGCCCGGGACCTGGCGCACACCATGGTCGAACTCGGCGCGGACGCCGGTCTGCACACGGTTGCGCTGCTGACCGCCATGGATGCGCCGCTCGGGCGCACCGCGGGCAATGCCCTCGAAGTGCGCGAGGCCATCGAGGTATTGGCGGGCGGCGGGCCCCCGGACGTCGTGGAGCTGACACTGGCTTTGGCGCGGGAGATGCTCGAGGCAGCGGGACTGGGACACGTGGATCCGGAAGTGGCACTACGGGACGGCCGGGCGATGGACCGCTGGCGTTCGATGATCGCGGCTCAAGGCGGGGACCCCGACGCGGAGCTACCGACCGCATGGCACACCGACGTCGTGTTGTCGGAGACGGACGGTGTCGTCACCGCCCTCGACGCAATGGATGTCGGTGTCGCCGCATGGAAGCTGGGGGCGGGCCGTGCCGTGCAGGGGGAGAAGGTCCAGGCATCGGCGGGCGTGGAGTTGCACGCGAAGCCGGGTGACCGCGTACGTGCAGGGTCACCGCTGGCGACCCTGCACACCGACAGCCCCGAACGTATGGGTGCTGCGCGCGCGGAACTGGCGGGTGCGTGGAGCTTCGGAGACGAGGGGCCGGCGGAAATCTCCTCGCTCGTCATCGAGCGGATAGGGGCGGACCGGGGTTAACGTCGACGCATGACCGCTGTGGATCTGCCGGCCGTGCGCCGGGCGCCGAAGGTGTTGCTGCACGATCATCTCGACGGCGGGCTGAGACCGTCGACGGTTCTCGAACTCGCGAAGGACTGCGGCCACGACGCACTGCCGGCGGATACGGCGGAGGGCGTCGCGCAATGGTTCAGAGAAGCCGCAGACAGTGGCTCACTCGAGCTGTACCTGGAAACCTTCGCGCACACCGTAGCCGTGATGCAGACTCCGATCGGGCTGCAGCGGGTGGCGCGTGAGTGCGCCGAGGATCTGGCGGCGGACGGGGTCGTGTACGCCGAGATCAGGTTCGCCCCCGAACAGCACCTGGACGAGGGGCTCACCCTCGACGAGGTGGTCGAGAACGTGCTTCTCGGTTTCGACGAAGGCTGTCGCATTGCCGCCGACGACGGACGTCCGATTCGCGTCGGCGTGCTCCTGACGGCAATGCGTCACGCTGCCCGATCACGTGAGATCGCCGAACTCTCCGTGCGGTTCCGGGATCGCGGCGTCGTGGGGTTCGACATTGCCGGCGCCGAGGCGGGCAACCCGCCCAGCCGCCACCTCGACGCGTTCGAGTTCATGCGAGACCAGAATGCCCACTTCACGATCCACGCCGGTGAGGCGTTCGGGTTGCCGTCGATTCACGAGGCCGTCGCCTTCTGTGGAACCGATCGGCTCGGCCACGGAGTTCGTATCACCGACGACATCACCATCGGCGAAGACGGAACCGCCACCCTCGGGCGATTGGCGAGCTACGTGCGGGACAAGCGAATTCCCCTCGAACTGTGCCCGAGCTCCAACGTCCAGACCGGTGCGGTGCAGCGACTCGAGGAACATCCGTTCGACCTGCTCGCCAGACTGCGCTTCCGGGTGACCGTCAATACCGACAACCGTTTGATGAGCGACACCAGCATGAGCGAGGAAATGCACCGCCTCGTCCAGACTTTCGGCTACGGATGGACCGACCTCGAACGGTTCACCATCAACGCGATGAAGTCGGCGTTCATCCCCTTCGACGAACGCTTGCGCATCATCGACGACGTGATCAAGCCAGGTTTCGCCGTTCTCGTCGGTTGAGCCGATTGCCTACCGTGGCCGGTTACTCGGGGCGAAGTCGCGCTTCGAAGCTGCGCTCGAGCTCACGCCACAACTCGGCCTCGTCGTCGAACGGTGCGGAGGGCGCCATGCGGGTGGGGTCGGGATTGAGCACGAACGAGACGTACCAACCCAGGGGAGTGGAGACCGCCAGTGCGGAGTCGACCGACTCGTCGTCGGCGAAATCCGCTGCATCCGTGAACAGTTCGACCACCAAGTCCAACTGGTCGGGATCGACCTGTTTGGGGCCGGCAGCCAGATCGTCGGCGAGACCTGGAAGCACGTAGACGTTCTCGTCGGTGACCTCGACGTCGAGCGATCCGTCGACCGCGGCGATCCGAATCTCGTCGTACGTGCTGACCTGCGAGAGATCGTGGTCCGAGTTGTCCGCCAGGTAGCGCGCCAGCGCACGCTCGGACGAGAACACCGAGATCACACCCTGGCGACCGAGGAAGAGTGCATCGTCGTCCAGGTAGCACCGCAGCGTGAAGTATGTTTCGGAGGACGTGATGATCTTGATCGGATCGACCCCGACCGAGGTCCAGAAGGTTTCTTCGAACTCGTCATCGTCTTCGTCCTCGTCGTCACTGTCGTCGAGATCGAGCGGAACGAACTCGTCGTCGGTGTCGGATTCGTCTGCAGCATCGTCGACGTCGACCGTGTTCTCGTCGGCCGCAACCAACTCCGCCTCGGCAACGGATACCGCGTCGGCGTCCACCTCGGGCGTGGCGATGACGCCGTCGACGGCGTCGAGGACGTCGTCCCAACCCTTGACGATCGCCGAGCCGATCTGAGTCCAGAGCTCTTCGCCGTCCCGCCCTTGGAACGCAGATGTCCCCGAGGGCAGCGCGCCGAATGCCGGGTTGGACCCGAAGAATTTCAGGACCGGAGCGAGTTCGCACACCTCACCGATGTTGCGAACCATGTTGAGTGTGTCTTCGAGCTCGCTGATCGTGAGTGTGTCCGGGTCGCCGGCAGCCAACTCCGGTACCCCGACCAGGTCGAAGGAGAAGTTCTCGTCGGGCTCCAACTCTGCTGCGGACAGCCCGGCCACGACCTTCCACGCGGGGTGGTCGACGAGGTCGTTGTCGTCGTTGGTCCGGATGAATGCGGCCAGTTCGGCGACGGACTCGAATCCGTAGAGGTCGTCCTCGTGACCGAGGAATGCTTCCCACTCGTCGTCGCCCTCACGCCAACGTGGTGCCCACAGGGTTACGAGGTCGCCGTCGGTGAGACCGAGTTCGATCGGCACGATGTCTCCAGCCATGGCGGGAAGCCTATCTAGCTCGAGCGCAAAGATATACCCGGGTCATGCCTCCGGACTCTCGAAAGAGTCCTGTAGCCGGGTGAGAACCTGCATGCGCTGCTCCGATGCGAGCGTGGCCGCAGCCTGTGAAGTTTCTGTGACCAGGGTTGCGACGGTTCGAGCGTCGAGCTTGGTGACCGAATCGTTCATCCAGAGGCCGACGAGTGTTCCGTTTCCGTCGACCTCGGCGGTGACCTCGTCGTCTTTGCTCGTTGCGCGGGCTTTGATGTGGTGCAGGCCTGCGAGGGCGTCTTCGAGAAGATTGACCTGCGCGGTCGCGCGGCCGACTATCGCATCCATCTGGCTTTCACTCATACCGGTCGCATCCAACTCGTAGGGGCGTGCTCTTCTTCGTCCTGGTGCCGCTGGGCGTCGGCCACTTGGGCGCGGGTGGGCAGGCCGAGTCGATCGAGAACGTCTTTCGGCATGCCGTCTCGTTCGAGTTCGGCTCGTCGCCGTGCTCCTGCTTCCATCGCCGAGCGCTGGCACAGTTCGAGGATCTCGTCGGCCAGACGCTGAGCGCCGTAGCGCAGTTCGCGGGGATCGATACGGACTTCGAGTGGGAGCCCCTGTTCGGTGGTGCGGACCGCGAGGGTGCCGGAGCGATTGCCGACGGCGGCGGTGGCGCCGGCGGGGGGTGGAGTGGGAGGGAACATGTTTCCTGTCATTCGGTCGGACGGTAGAAGCCTTGGAAGCCCATGCCGCTGTTGGTGGTGCGGATCGAGCCCACCTGAACGGGGTCGCCGGCCTCGACGAGCTGGCCGTTGCCGATCACCATTGCAACGTGGCCGTCCCAGACGGCGAGGTCGCCGGGCATGAGGTCGCCGGGATCGACGGCGGTGCCCACATTCTGTTCCTGGGCGAGACGAGGGATTTCCACTCCGGACTCGCCGTAGGCCCACTGGGTCAGGCCGCTGCAGTCGAGACCCTCGTTGGGTGTGGTGCCGCCCCACACGTAGGGCACACCCTGTTGAGAGAGTGCGTTTCGGACGGCCTCGGCCGCTTCTTTGTTGGGGGCGACGGCGGTGCTGCCATCGGGAAGTACGACCTCGACGCCCTCGCCGTCGGCTCCCGCTGCGTCGCGATCGCGACCGGAACTCTTGTCTCCCATCAGCGAGTCGGCGCCGCTGCGGGAGCTACGTGAGCTGGATGACCGGCCGCTGCCGCCGGACCCGCCGCCCATCAATCCCGAGATGGACTGTGTGCCCGAGTTGGCTGCGCTGGACACGGTTTTGGTGATTGCCTCGGTTCCACCGGACGCCGCGGATGCCGGTGACGTGGCGGCCGCGGACGAGGTGGAGGCGGGAGACGCGTCGGCAGGCACCTGCTCGGCGGGCGTGAGAGCGGTCATCTTCGCGGTCTCGGCGCTCAGCTCGGCTCGAACCCGGCCGACCACGACGAGCGCCTGGCCGAGGTGCTCGACGGCTGCAGCGATGATCATCGCCTGGCCGGGGGGAGTGGCGAGAGTGGGGCCGGCGGCGACCGCGATGTTGATGAACGACTGCAGGATGCCCTGGAGCTCGGCCATTCCGGCGCGCACGATCTCGGAAGCCTCGGCGACGACTGTCGCGATGTCGTTGCCGCGATCGGAAACTCCGATCGACGACTTCTGCACCTGCTCCGCCTTGTCGACCGCGGCGGTGCCCGCATCGGACTGCCACGCGCCGCTGACGTTGCTGATACCGACTTTGCCGGTGGAGTGCACCGAATCGATGGCGGAGGAGGAGAAGCGCAGCGCGTCGGCCGGGTTACCGGCGGGCAGGACCCCGCTGCCGAACGACTCGAGGAGACTCATGAGCGGCCGAGTGAGGAGATCGATAGGAATCATGATCAGGCGAGTTCCGATCCGACCGCACCGAGACCGGCGGCATTGCTCGCTTCGGTCGCGACGTAGCCGGCGGCGTTGACTCCGGCTGCCGTGCTGATGCTCCCGAGTACGCCGGACAACTCCGCGATGGACGCGGTGTGCGCTGCGTGTGCCGTGGCGAAGGCAGCGACGAAGTCGCCCCCGATGACGCCGAACACGGGACCGAGAAGCATCGGGCCCGCCGCTGCGGCCCCGGCCGCTGCCGCAGTCATCTCGGCGGCCATCGAAGCAGCCGTTGCACCGAAAGCGGTAACGCCGTCGGTCGACACCGATAGTTCGGTCATGTGAATCCCCCGGTCGAATTGATCGTCTCACTCTATTGGACGTCGACGACGTCGGTTCGGTTCCACCCCGGTCCCACCCCCTGCGGTGTCTTCCGGTGTCACCGAATCGCTCGATCCGTCCGACGTTATCGTCGTCCCCGACGAGATTCTGCCCGACGCCCCACTATTCTGCGTTCATGAACACGCACGTTGTCGACCATCCGCTGGCGGCGGCCCTCCTGACGACCATGCGCGACTCACGGAGCGACAATGCCACATTCCGTGCCTCACTGCGCAGACTGACGCACATGCTCGTGTACGAGGCCATGCGCGAGGCTCCCGTCGAGCACTTCGACGTCGCGACGCCCGTTGCGGTGGCGGACGGTGTTCGATTGTCGAACCCACCGCTCCTGGTCCCGGTGCTCAGGGCAGGCCTGGGCATGGTCGAGCAGGCCAGCGCACTCGTGCCGCAGGCCCGGGTCGGATTCGTGGGTATGGCGCGTGACGAGGAGACACATCAGCCCGTGCCCTACCTGGAATCGTTGCCCGCCGATCTCGCCGGCATACCGGTCTACGTGCTCGATCCGATGCTGGCCACGGGCGGATCGATGGTGCACACCATCGATCTGCTGGCCGCGCGCGGCGCCACCGACATCACCGCGGTCTGTGTCGTTGCGGCGCCCGAGGGCGTCGCCGCATTGGAGAAGTCGCGGCATTCGGTGCGTCTGATCACCGCGACGGTGGACCAGGGCCTCGACGAGAACGCCTTCATCGTTCCCGGCCTGGGAGACGCCGGGGATCGCCAGTTCGGACCGCGCTGAGTACGTCACTCGTCCTCGGGGTGGCCTGGCCGTCGACCGAGGGCGACCCTCGCCTGCGCACCGTCGACGTGTCGACGAGACAGGTCGAGTACATCGACCTGCGCGGTGCCCGGATCGGTTTCGAGGTGCTCGGGACGGGGCGCTGGTGTACCGGACGTGTCGCGTTCGGTGTGGACGGACGTTCCGAGTACGTCGCGTGTCCGAAGCAGTCGCCGGTGGACGTCGGGTCCCAGTGCGCCGAATGCGAATCGAAGGACGGCTTCCGTTTCGTACACATGATCCACCGCAGCGGGTTCGTCTCTCCCGATCTCGAAAAGCACGTGATGCAGCCGCATTGGCTCTACATCGCCACGTTCGCCAACGGCGTTCACAAGGTCGGAACCGCGGCGGACACACGTAAGTGGGGCAGGCTCGCCGAGCAGGGAGCGATCTGCGCGCATTACGTCGCGTGGGCGTGCGACGGCAAGGTGATCAGAGTCCTCGAGGATCGGGTGACGGACGAGTTGCAGGTACGCCAGGCCGTGCGGTCGTCGGCGAAGGCGGCGGCTCTCGCCCTACCCGTCGACACGGCGCGGCTCGAGGAGTCCACTGCCTCGTTGGCGCATCGCGTGCGCGACATGCTCTCCCCGGAACCGGACGAATCGACCTTCCGGACGGTGGACGAATCGTGGCGGGTCGCGGGATTTCGTGACCTGTCGGGCGGCAGCAGAATCGAGTACCCCGACGACCTGTCGTCGGGCGCACACGGGTTCACCGTGGATGCGTGTGTGGGCCAGGCGGCCATCGCCCGTATCGGAGACGCGTCGTACGTCGTCGACCTCGCCCGGTTGAAAGGACGCCGGGTCCGATTCGGCGAGTACTCGTCGACACTGCCCGCAGTCCAGTCCGCGCTGTTCTGAGTCTGGTTCCGAGTATCAGAGTGCTCGGGCGAACGCTCGAAGCTCGTCCAGGATTGCTTCCGCTCGTGCACGGTCGTTCGTCAGGCCGTCCCGCTCGTAGACGGGGACGATCGCCTCGAGATACGCCTTCACCTTCGGTTCGGTTCCGGACGGGCGCACGACGACTCGGATTCCGTCACCCACCAGTTCCACCGCATCCGTTCGGAGCGGCCCGCGTACCGCCAGGTGGTCGACGACCGTCACGGCCCGGTCTGCCAGTGCGGCGGGTGGTTCGGCGCGTAGGCGTTTCATCATCGCCTCGATCTCCGTGAGATCGTCTACGCGTTTCGCCACCTGTGCCCCCGCGTGGACGCCGAACTCGACGGCCAGATCGTCGAGGGAGCCCAGCAGCGTGGCACCCTGCGTTCTACGGGTCGCGACGAGGCCGGCGATCACCACGGCGGCGGAGATCCCGTCCTTGTCGCGGACGAAGTCCGGGTCGACGCAGTGGCCGATCGCTTCCTCGTACGCGTAGACCAGACCGTCCCCCGCGCGCACGAGCCACTTGAAACCGGTCAGGGTGCGGGCGTAGCGTCCGCCGCGCGCCGGGGCCAGCGCGGACAGCAGCTGGGACGAGACGATCGTGTTGGCCACCAACGAGTTCGGGGGCGCCGCCGCGAGCAGGTGATCCGCGAGCAATGCACCGGTCTCGTCGCCGGTCAGCATGCGCCAACCCTCCGGGCCGGGGACGCCGACGGCGCATCGGTCCGCGTCCGGGTCGAGGGCGATCGCGATGTCCGCGTCGACGTCTGCGGCCAATGCGAGAAGAGCATCCGTGGTGCCGGGCTCCTCCGGGTTGGGAAAGGGTGCGGTCGGGAAATCCGGGTCCGGCTCGAACTGAGACGTGACGACGTGGACGTCGTCGAATCCGGCCGCGTGCAGTGCCGCGACACAGGTGCCGCCGCCGACACCGTGCATGGCGGTGAGCGCTATCCGGACGGAACGGTCGGGCCCGGTGGGCAACGATCGAACGCGGTCCAGGTAGTTCTCGATCAAGTCGTCGCCGATGGGGGTGACCGGGGTGCGAGGCACCGCGACTGCCGGGCCGACGTCGGCGATCGCCGATTCGATCTCGCGGTCGGCGGGCGGAATCAGCTGTGCCCCACCCGAGAGGTACACCTTGTACCCGTTGTCGCCGGCCGGGTTGTGCGACGCCGTGATCTGAATGCCGGCCACGGCGCCGAGATGTCGGACGGCGAAGGCGACGACCGGAGTGGGCAGCGGGCGGGGCAGAAGCACCACCTCGAAGCCTGCGGCAGCGAGTACTTCGGCCGTTGCGACAGCAAACTCCTCGGAGCCGTGACGGGCGTCGCGACCCACCACGACGGTGCCACCCCCGAGGCAGCGGTCCCGCAGCCACGCGGCGATCGCGGCGGTGGTCCGCACCACGACAGCGGTGTTCATGCCGTTGGGGCCCGCGCGTAGCGGGCCGCGCAACCCTGCGGTACCGAATGCCAATGGAGCGGAGAACCATTCACGGAGTTCGTCGTCGGTGGCCGAGGCGATGCGAGCACGCGAACCAGGATCGGGGTCACCGTCGATCCAGGAGTCCACCCGCATCCGGAGGTCCCCATCGAGGCTCACAGCCGTGACGCCAACCGACGGAGGAGGTCGCCCATTCGCGTGGCCGAAGCCTGCCCGGCCGCCAGGACCTCCTCGTGATTCAGGTGCTCGCCGGTGATCCCGGCCGCGGCATTGGTGACCAGCGATATTCCGAGCACGCGCGCGCCGAGTGCGCGGGCGGCGATGGTCTCGTGAACGGTGGACATGCCCACGAGGTCGGCGCCCATGGTGCGGAGCATTCGAATCTCCGCCGGAGTCTCGTAGTGCGGTCCGGGCAGGCCCGCGTACACACCCTCTCGAAGGGTGGGGTCGATGTCGCGCGCGAGCGCGCGCAGTTCGGGGGAGTAGGCGTCGACGAGGTCGACGAATTCGGCTCCGCGCAGTGGTGAGCGGGCTGTGAGGTTGAGGTGGTCGCTGATGAGCACGGGCTGTCCCACCGAGTAGTCGGTGTGGATTCCGCCCGCAGCGTTGGTCAGGACGATCGTGTCCGCACCGGCAGCGATCGCCGCGCGAACGGGGTGCACGACTCGATCGAGGTCGTGCCCTTCGTATGCGTGGGTGCGCCCGAGGAGTACCAGCACGTGGTTGTCGCCGACCGACACGGATCGGACGGTCCCCGAATGTCCGGCTGCGGACGGCGGAGCGAAACCCGGAATCTCGTGCATCGGGATCTCGGAGTCCGGCGTTCCGATCCGGTCTGCGGCGGCTTGCCAACCCGAGCCGAGGACGATGGCGATGGAGTGCCTCTCACAGCCGGTTTGCTCGGCAATCGCGGTGGCCGCGGCGTCATGCGTTCCCATGGGGCGATAGTCTTCCACCCATGCCTTATCTCGAGCGTGACGGTGACGTATTCATCCTGTATCTCGGCAACGAGGGCGAGACGGACAACGAGAATCGCTTCCACCCGGACTGGGTCGACGCGGTTCATGCCGAGCTCGACAAGGTCGAGGCAAGTGAGGGCCCGGCGGCTCTCGTCACGACCGCGACCGGCAAGTTCTACTCCAACGGGTTGGACACCACGTACATCTTCGCGAACCTCGCGGATCTTCCGGCGTACCTGGACAAGGTGCACACCGTGTACACCCGGCTGCT
Source organism: Rhodococcus huquni (assembly GCF_055231055.1). NCBI lineage: Bacteria > Bacillati > Actinomycetota > Actinomycetes > Mycobacteriales > Nocardiaceae > Rhodococcus > Rhodococcus huquni. The sequence continues at coordinate 18,911 of NZ_JBUYWE010000003.1, read as the reverse complement.
GACACTTCCGATGACCACGATCGCCGCTGTGCAGGGCCATGCCTTCGGTGCGGGCGCCATGCTGGCCTCCTCCCACGACTTCCGGGTCGTGCGCGGTGACCGCGGGTTCTACTGCCTGCCCGAGGTGACTCTGAACATGCCGTTCACCGTGGGAATGTCCGCGCTGCTCAATTCGCGCCTGCCGAAGCAGACCGCGGTCGAGGCGATGGTCACCGGTCGGCGATTCGGCGGTCACGACGCCGTCGCGGCCGGAATCGCGGACGCTGCGGTCGACGGCGATCAGGTGCTCGCCGCTGCGGTCGAGCGCGCGGGCGCACTGACCTCGACCCGTGGCGACAACCTTGCAGGTATCAAGAAAGGCATCCACGCCGACGTCCTGACCGCGCTCGCGACCGTCACGGACAAGAGCAACTTCAGCTTCGGGTGAGAGAATTAGCTCGTGAAATCGAATGTGGATGCGGCAATTCGGTCCGCCCAGGCGGACCTGATCGAGCTGTCCCATTCGATCCACCGTGAACCGGAGTTGGCCTTCGAAGAGTTCCGCAGTGCCGCGAAGATCACGGACCTGCTGAAGCAACGCGGTTTCGAGGTGGAGACCGGCACTGCCGACCTGCCCACCGCTTTTCAGGCGAGCTACGGCAATGGCGAGCTGGTTGTCGCGGTGTGCGCGGAATACGACGCGCTCCCCGAGATCGGTCACGCCTGCGGCCACAACATCATCGCGGCGTCGGCGGTGGGTGCCGGAATCGGGCTCGCTGCCGTTGCCGATCGGCTCGGCATCACGGTGCGGGTCGTCGGGACCCCCGCCGAGGAGAGTGGTGGCGGCAAGGTCCTGATGCTCGAGCGTGGTGTGTTCGCGGACGTCGCGGCCGCTGTCATGGTCCACCCCGGCCCGATCGACATCGTGGGTGCGACGTCGTTGGCGTTGTCGGACATCGCGGTCACGTTCACCGGCCGGGAAGCGCACGCCTCGGCCGCCCCGGAATTCGGGCGGAACGCGGCTGACGCGGCAACGGTCACGCAGGTCGCCGTCGGTCTGCTGCGTCAGCACCTCGCACCGGGTTCCCAGATCCACGGCATCGTCAGCGCGGGCGGGACCGCCCCGAACATCGTGCCCGCACACGCGGAAATGCTGTACTACCTGCGGGCGGAGACATCCCACGCGCTGTCGGAACTGACCGAGCGCGCCGAGGCCTGTTTCAGCGCCGGCGCGCTGGCCACCGGTTGCACACACAGCATCAGGACCATCTCGCCGACCTACGCGGAGCTGACGCCGGACACCTGGCTCACGGACACGTATCGCGATGTGGTGTCCGGACTGGGCCGCACCCCGCTGCCGGTCGAGTGGGAACGGGCGCGTCCTCTCGGCAGCACCGACATGGGCAACGTCACCAACGTGGTGCCGGGCATACATCCCGTCATCGGGCTCGATTCCGGCGGCGCCGTCACTCATCAGCCGGAGTTCACGAAGGCGTGCATCACCGACTCCGCGGACCGCGCGGTGATCGACGGCGCACTGGCGCTGGCAGAAACGGTGATCCGGGCGGCAACCGACGACAGGCAGCGACAACGACTGCTGGAAGGAGTCGATGCTCGGTGAATGCGGCAGTCGACAAATGGATCCGGACACATTCGGACGACCTCGTCCAGTGGCGTCGGCACATCCATGCCAATCCCGAGCTCGCGCGGCGCGAGTACGCGACCACCGAATTCGTGGCAACGCGGCTCGCCGCCGCCGGATTGTCACCGCAGGTTCTTCCCAAGGGCACAGGTCTGACGTGCGATCTCGGCCCGACGTCCGGACCGAGGATCGCTCTCCGCGCCGACATCGATGCCCTTCCGCTTCAGGAGCTGACGGGCGCGACGTACTCGTCGACGGTGCCGGGTGTCTCCCACGCGTGCGGCCATGATGCGCACACGACGATCCTCCTGGGAGCAGCGCTCGCGCTGAGCGAGATCCCGGACCTCCCGGTGGGCGTGCGGCTGGTGTTCCAGCCTGCCGAAGAAGTGATGCCGGGCGGAGCGCTCGACGTCGTCGCCGCAGGCAGGCTCGAAGGTGTGTCCAGAATCTTCGCGCTGCACTGCGATCCACGACTCGAAGCGGGCCGCGTCGGTGTGCGGCTCGGCGCGATCACGTCCGCCGCAGACACCGTCGAACTCGTGCTCGAGTCGCCCGGCGGACACACGTCGAGGCCACACCTGACCGCTGACCTCGTGCATGCCCTCGGCACGGTCGTGACCGGGCTACCCGGAATGCTCAGTAGGCGAATCGATCCGCGCACCAGCACGGTGATGGTGTGGGGCGCGGTCAACGCGGGTCAGGCCGCGAACGCGATTCCGCAGACCGGGATGCTCGCCGGGACGGTCAGGACCGGTGACCACGAGACCTGGGCGCTTCTCGAACCACTGGTTCGCGAAATCGTGGACGGACTGCTCGCGCCGACCGGGGTCGGCTACCAGCTGAACTATCGACGTGGCGTTCCGCCGGTCGTCAACGACGAGGTGTCCACGCGGATGTTCGAGGATGCAATCCGCGGCGTCGGACCGGATGCGCTCGCGGACACTCCACAATCGGGCGGGGGCGAGGACTTCTCCTGGTACCTGGAGGAGGTTCCGGGCGCCATGGCCCGTCTCGGTGTGTGGTCGGGCCGAGGCGATCAGCTCGACATCCATCAGCCCACGTTCGACCTGGACGAGCGCGCCCTGGAAGTCGGTGTGCGAGTGCTCACCGGGCTTGCGTTGGGCGGCGGGCGATAGCGCTGCGCTATTCGGTGCCCGGCCCGACGTTGCGGCTGTTGCGGGTACGAATGTCGCGGACGTAGTCGGCCGGTGCTCCGGCGATCTCGGCGGCGTCGGCCATCACGCCGAGGTAGCGGGCGGAGGGGAGTCCGCCCTCGTAGGCGTCCATCACGTACAGCCACGCCAGCACGGGCCCGTCGGCCGTGTCGACCCGAACCCGGATCTTGCGGTGGATATCGAGTTCCGATCCTTCCCACCTGTCCAGGCGGGCTTTGTCCTCCTCTGGAACGTCGTAGAGCACGACGAACACCTGCGCACCCGGTTCCTCCACCACGGTGGCGAGAGCACCCTCCCAGCCGATGTCCTCGCCGCCGAAGGTGAGCCGCCAATCGTTCAGCCAACCTGTGCCCGCGGTCGGTGAATGGGGGCAGCGCTGCAGCATCTGCTCCGGATGCATGTTGGACCCGTAGGCGGCGTAGATCGACACGGCGGAAAGCCTAATCGGTGCCTAGTAACGTGGTGCGCGCAGTATCGCTGCAATAGCGTGAGCCCGAACCGGAGACCCCGGTGGGCCAGTCGACTTGGAGGACAGATGACCCGGATCGTGATCATTGGTGGCGGACCCGCAGGCTACGAGGCAGCTCTCGTCGCCGCGCAATACGGGGCCACTGTCGCGCTGATCGATTCGGACGGCATCGGCGGTGCCTGTGTTCTGTTCGACTGTGTGCCGTCGAAGACCTTCATCGCGTCGACCGGTGTGCGCACCGACATGCGACGCGCCACGGACCTGGGAATCAGCCTCGATCCGTCGCAGGCCACCATCGCGCTTCCGCAGATCCACGCCCGTGTGAAGAGCCTGGCCCAGGCGCAGTCCTCCGACATCCGCGCTCGTCTGCAGAGCGTCGGGGTCGAACTGCTGTCCGGAACGGCCGAGTTGACGGACCCGGAGCTCGGCATGGCAGCGCATCAGGTCTGCGCGACGCTCGGGAACGGCGAGAAGCGCACCATCGACGCCGACGTGGTGCTGATCGCCACCGGCGCCAGCCCGCGCATCATCCCGGGTGCCGAGCCCGACGGCGAGCGCATCCTCACCTGGCGTGACCTCTACGACCTCGACGAGCTTCCCGAGCACCTCGTCGTGATCGGTTCGGGTGTCACCGGCGCCGAGTTCGTGTCGGCGTACACCGAGATGGGTGTGAAGGTCACCGTCGTGTCCAGCCGTGATCGGGTACTGCCGAACGAAGATGCCGACGCGGCCCTCGTTCTCGAGGACGCATTGGCAGAACGTGGTGTCACGCTCGTGAAGCACGCCCGCGCCGAGTCCGTCGAGCGCACGGAGGACGGCATCGTCGCCAAACTGGCCGACGGCCGCACCGTCGAGGGCAGCCATGCGCTGATGACCGTCGGTTCCGTACCCAACACCGACAACCTGGGACTCGACAAGGTCGGGATCGAACTCGACAAGGGCGGCTACCTGCGGGTGGACCGGGTGTCCCGGACGACGGTTTCCGGTGTCTATGCGGCGGGCGACTGCACCGGCTTGCTTCCGCTCGCCTCGGTCGCTGCGATGCAGGGACGCATCGCGATGTATCACGCACTCGGCGAAGGTGTCAGCCCGATCAAGCTGAAAACCGTTGCCTCCGCAGTGTTCACCCGTCCCGAGATCGCGACTGTCGGCGTGAGCCAGTCGGCGATCGACGACGGCGAGGTTCCCGCTCGTACGGTGATGCTCCCTCTCAACACGAACCCCCGCGCGAAGATGTCGGGGCTGCGCCGCGGCTTCGTGAAGATCTTCTGCCGTCCCGCCACCGGCGTGGTGATCGGTGGTGTGGTCGTGGCTCCGACGGCCTCCGAGCTGATCCTGCCGATCGCCATCGCGGTCCAGAACAATCTCTCGGTCAACGACTTGGCCCACAGCTTCTCGGTGTACCCGTCGCTGACGGGGTCGATCACCGAGGCTGCTCGTCAGTTGATGCGTCACGACGATCTGGACTGATCTCCATACCGGCAAGGTCCCGATATCTGGGACGACGATTTCACATCTTGGTTAACGGGGTGGGATAGTCGGAGTACGGTCGGCACCACCCGATCGACCCTCCGGCGCTCTTCCCGCCCCGTGGACCCAGGACGGCCAGGGTGTACTTCGAACGACCTCCTGGGAGCCCTCGTGCCTTCTTCTCGTCCCCCCGCCCTTGCCCGCCGGATGGATGGGTTGCAGAGTTCCGCGATTCGCGATCTGCTGACCCTCACCGCCCGCCCGGACATCGTCAGTCTCGCGGGCGGCCTGCCTGATCCGGAGTTCATTCCGCGGGATCGGATCAGGCAGGAAATGGACACGGTTCTCGGCGACCCGAGTTCGGTGCAGTACGGCGAGACGACCGGACTACGCGCTCTTCGCGAGGTTCTGGCGGAGCGGGAAGGCGCGCGCCTGGGCCGGACCATCGAATCCTCGGATGTGGTGGTCACGCACGGTTCGCAACAGGCGCTCAGTCTGCTCGCTCAGGTGTTGCTCGATCCGGGCGACACCGTAGTCGTCGAGGATCCTGCATATACCGGTGCGCTGCAGGTCTTCCGGACCGCCGAGGCGAACGTCGTCGGCGTGCCCCTCGACGGCGACGGGATGGATACGTCCGCACTCGAGTCGATGCTGGAATCGGGACTGCGGCCGGCGGTCGTCCATACCGTCGCGAACTTCCACAACCCGCGAGGCGTGGTTCTCGCGGCGGACCGTCGTGTCCGGTTGGCGCAGTTGGCAGACCGCTACGGCTTCTGGGTGATCGAGGACGATCCGTACGGTGAGCTGTGGTTCGACGCTCCGACACCCGCGCCCGTCGCGACCCATTCGGATCGGGTCATCCGTCTGTCCAGCGCGTCCAAGATCCTCGCCCCCGCGCTGCGAGTGGGTTGGATGCACGGGGACCGCGATGTCTGCCGAGCTGTCGAACTGCTCAAGCAAGGGGCGGACCTGTGCGGGTCGTCGCTGACCCAACTCGTGGCTGCGGGGCTCCTCTCGGACGAGCAGTGGCTTGCGGGGCACCTCACCGATCTCAGAGAGCGATACGGAGTGCGGGCGAAAGCGCTGGTGGCAGCGGTCGAGAGCGAATTCGCAGGGATTGCGACCGTGTCACCGGCCGTCGGTGGGATGTTCTGTTGGATGGAGTTCGACGGCGAACCCCACGGTGAGGGACGCGTCGACTCGTCCGTGTTGCTGAACACCGCCATCGAGCACGGGGTGGCCTTCGTGCCGGGAGTCGCATTCGGAGTGGGAGCAGACCTGAGAAGTCAGCTACGACTGTGTTTCGCGACGAGTCCCGAGGACGTTCTGCGCGACGCCGTGCGCAGGCTTCGTGAGGCCTACGACGGCTCGGAAGACGGCTCGGGCGCGGGGTCCGTCGTCCAGTCGTAGGTGCGCTCCACGGCCTTGTTCCACTCCGCATAGAGCCGCTCGCGTTCAGCGTCTTCCATCGCGGGTTCCCAAGTCTGGCCGGCCTGCCAGTTACGGCGAATGTCGTCCTGGCTTTCCCAGAACCCCACGGCGAGACCGGCGGCGTAAGCGGCGCCGAGGGCTGTCGTCTCGTTGACGACGGGGCGCGTGACGGACTCGCCGAGGATGTCGGCCTGGAACTGCATGAGGGTCTCGTTGACCACCATGCCGCCGTCCACCTTGAGGGCGGCGAGTTCGACTCCGGAGTCGGCGCGCATCGCGTCGATGACCTCACGGGTCTGGTAGGCGGTCGCTTCGAGGGCGGCCCGGGCAAGATGGCCCTTGTTCACGTATCTGGTGAGACCGGCGATGACCCCACGCGCGTCCGGCCGCCAACGCGGTGCGAACAATCCGGAGAAGGCGGGAACGAAGTATGCGCCGCCGTTGTCGTCGACCGACTTGGCAAGGGGTTCGATGTCCTTGGCGGAACGGATGATTCCGAGATTGTCTCGAAGCCATTGGACCAGCGAACCGGTGACAGCGACCGAACCCTCCAGCGCGTACACGGCCGGCTCGTCGCCGATCTTGTAGCAGACCGTGGTCAGCAATCCGTGCTCGCTGTGTACCGGGGTGGTTCCGGTGTTGAGCAGCAGGAAGTTTCCGGTGCCGTAGGTGTTCTTGGCTTCGCCGACCTCGAGACATGCCTGCCCGAACATCGCTGCCTGCTGGTCTCCGAGAATCCCGGCGACCGGGACTCCTGGGAGTGGCCCGCGCGCGCGGCCGGTTCCGTAGATATCGGACGAGCTGCGGATCTCGGGCAGCATGGACATGGGGATACCGAAGTCCGCGCAGATCTGCGGATCCCAGTCGAGAGTCTCGAGATTCATCAACAAGGTGCGTGACGCGTTGGTCACGTCGGTGACGTGCGTACCTTCGGTGAGATTCCACAGGATCCACGTGTCGACGGTGCCGAACACGAGATCACCTGCCTCTGCTCTTTCACGCGCACCTTCGACATTGTCGAGAATCCATCGCACTTTGGGTCCGGCGAAGTACGTGGACAACGGCAGACCGGTTTCGCGGCGGTAGCGATCGGGACCATGTTCGCCACCGAGTTCGACACACAGGCGATCGGTTCGGGTGTCCTGCCACACGATCGCGTTGTACACGGGTTCGCCGGTGTTGCGGTCCCAGACGACCGTGGTCTCACGCTGATTGGTGATTCCCATGGCGGCGATCTCGTCACCCTTCAGGTCTGCCTTGGCAAGCGCCTGAGCAGTGACTTCTCGGGTGTTGATCCACAACTGCTTCGGGTCGTGCTCGACCCAACCAGCCTGCGGGAACACCTGTTCGTGCTCCTTCTGGGCGACGCTCACCACCGCGCCGTCGTGGTCGAAGATCATGCAGCGACTCGACGTCGTGCCCTGGTCTATCGAAGCGATGTACTGAATCACACGCACGAAGCTACTAGCCTGGTCGAGAATCCGCCGCCAACTCACAGGAGTACGAGTTGAGTAATCAGCCAGGTGTTCAGTTCCTCGGTCCCAGCCAGCGTGACGCTGCGTGGGGCGCGCTGGGAACCGAGACCTTCGACGTGATCGTGATCGGTGGCGGCGTGGTGGGCGCAGGAGCGGCCCTCGATGCCGCGACCCGCGGTCTCAAGGTCGCCCTTGTCGAGGCTCGCGACTACGCCGCGGGCACGTCGAGTCGGTCGTCCAAGATGTTTCACGGCGGTCTGCGCTACCTCGAGCAGCTCGAGTTCGGTCTCGTGCGAGAGGCGCTCCGCGAGCGTGAACTGTCGTTGACGACCCTGGCCCCGCACTTGGTGAAGCCACTGAAATTCTTGTTCCCGCTCGAGCATCGTGTGTGGGAGCGGCCGTACATGGCGGCCGGGATATTCCTCTACGACCGGATGGGCGGGGCGAAATCGGTTCCGGCGCAGAAGCACCTCACCCGATCGGGTGCGCTGCGAATGGCACCCGGCCTCAAGCGAGGCTCGCTGATCGGCGGCATCCAGTACTACGACACGGTGGTCGACGACGCGCGTCACACGATGACCGTGGCCCGGACGGCGGCCCACTACGGAGCCGTCGTGCGCACGTCGACACAGGTGGTCGGCTTTCTTCGCGAGGCGGATCGAGTGTCCGGCGTGCGGATTCGCGACTGCGAGGACGGTCGAACGGCCGAGGTGAAGGGCCACGTCGTCATCAACGCGACGGGTGTGTGGACCGACGAGATCCAGGAGTTGTCGCACCAGCGCGGACGATTCCGGGTGCGCGCGTCGAAGGGCGTCCACATCGTGGTGGCCCGTGACCGAATCGTCAGCGATGCGGCCATCATTCTCCGCACCGAGAAATCGGTGCTGTTCGTCATCCCGTGGGGCGGGCACTGGATCATCGGGACCACCGACACCGACTGGAACCTCGACCTCGGGCACCCCGCGGCCACGAAGGCAGACATCGACTACCTGCTCGGGCACGTCAACAAGGCCCTGGTGACGCCACTGACCCACGACGACATCGACGGCGTGTACGCCGGGTTGCGTCCGCTGCTTGCGGGGGAGAGCGACGAGACGTCGAAGTTGTCGCGCGAGCATGCGGTTGCGCGAGTTGCGCCAGGCCTGGTGGCCATCGCGGGCGGCAAATACACGACCTACCGCGTCATGGCCGAGGACGCGGTGGATCTGGCTGCGGACGACATTCCCGCACGAGTGGCGTCCTCGATCACGGAGAAGGTTCCGCTCGCAGGTGCGGACGGGTACTTCGCCCTCGTGAATCAGACCGTCCACCTCGGTCAGGTCCACGGTGTGCACCCGTACCGGATCAAGCACCTCCTCGACCGGTACGGCTCGTTGATCGGCGAGGTGCTCGATCTGGCCGAGGGCAAGCCGGAGCTTCTGCAGCCGCTCACCGATGCGCCCGCATATCTCCAGGTGGAGGCCGTGTATGCCGCTGCCGCCGAGGGTGCACTGCACCTCGACGACATCCTCGCCCGTCGTACTCGGATCGCGATCGAGTATTCGCATCGAGGTGTGAACTGCGCCGAGCAGGTCGCCTGCCTCGTCGCACCGGTGCTCGGGTGGAGCCAGGACGAGATCGATCGAGAGGTCGAGTTCTACCGAGCCCGCGTGGAAGCCGAGGTGCTCTCGCAGGCCCAGCCGGACGACGAATCGGCGGACGCATTGCGAGCGGCGGCGCCGGAATCGCGGGTGGAGCTTCTCGAACCGGCGATCAGTGCGTCAGAAGAATCTTGAAGGTGACGATCAAGGTCGCGACCAGCGCCAGCGCGAACGCGGCGAGGTGGGTGGACAACTGCACGCCTTCGCCGCGCACCCTGGTGATCACGTAACTGATCGAGGCGATGCGCACCACCATCACGCCCTCGGCCACCAGCTGTGCGGTTCGCGGTTCCCACCACCCGAAGCCTGCCGTGGCCAGGATCGCGATGGGGACGAACGCGGACGTCAGAATCGGCACTCCGTCGCGTAGTTCGGCGAGGCGTTCGGCTCGATCCAACTGCATCCCGGTGCGGATGTTCTGGCCGACCATCTCCGCGAAGGCGTGGGCCACGAAGGTGGACACTGCTGCGCCGAGCACGACTGCGATTCCCAAGGTCTCCTGAGACCGGGTTACCGGGATGAGTGCGGCGAGCACCAGGATGTTGCCGTAGACGTATGCGCTGATCCGCCCAGCGGCATGTTCGACGGAGAGTGGTTGCACTCGGGCAAACATGATTCAAGGATGGCATGTAGCGCCCGTGCGTGGATAGCGAGTCTCCGGACTCGTCAGCCGCTCACGGGTGGGCTGTAGTGGGTCGGTTCTCCGCGGCGGCCGACAGGCGGCAGATTTCGTGCAGGGGTGTGCACAAGTGCGGCGTCGGGTGCGCTGCGGCCGTTCGCTCGGTCCCACCCCGCGCGTGCCCTCGGATGCCTACGCATTCGGACGGGCACGAGATGGAAGGCGCTGTTCACAGCCTTGCCGACGAGACGGTGCAGTCGCTCGTCGCGGGCCGACCAGGTGAATCCGAGAAGGTCCCGCACCGCCTCGTCGTACATTCCCACCGTGAGCCAGACGAATCCGTGCGCGATCGGATAGCGAAGGACCGACCACACGGATTCGGGGAGCCACGTGAGAAACGGCGGCGGACCGATCGTCGACAGGTACAGCACGTCCCTGGTCGCCTTGTTGTCTTCGAGGACATTGCGGCACATGTGGTCCCAGTACGCCTGGAAGTCTTCCCACGTTTCCGGAACCGGGCGCATGCTCATGCCGTACAACCGATACCACTGGATGTGCTCGGTGAACAGCTGCCGCTTCTGCGCCTCGGTGAGGCCGCCCATGAAGTTCTCTGCGGTGACGATGGTGCCCATGAAGAACGTGGCGTGTGCCCAGTAGAACGTGTCGGGGTCGAGCGCGTGGTAGCGGCGGCCGTGCTTGTCGACGCCTTTGACGGTGTCGTGATAGCCCCGAACCTGTTCGGCTGTGGCCTGCGCGCGGTCGCCGTCGAAAACGACGCCGCCGATGGGGTAGAGGGAACGGAACAGTCGCTCCCAGCGCTCGTCGAAGAAGTGTGAGTGCTCCTCGACGCCGGCTCCGAGACCCGGATGCATGTTCTGCATCGAACCCGCCCACAGCCCTTGAAGCATGCCCCGCCAGTCGCCGAAGTACTTCCACGTCAGGGAATCGGGTCCGAGTGGGGTCGGGGAATCGGACCCAGGAGGCGTCGGCGAGTTTGCGTCCGCTGGCTGACTACGCATGTTGTCAGACTAGGATTGACAACGCTCGTAGTCAATAGTCTTCGGAGGTATCGCGGTGACCCTCGCGCAACGGCGGGAGACGCGCAGAGCAGCGCTGCTCTCGAACGGAATCGCGCTGCTCGGATCGAAGGACGGCCCTGCCGTGAGTGTGCGGGCCGTGTGCCGCACGTCCGGCCTCACCGAGAGGTACTTCTACGAGAGCTTCACGGACCGTGACGAGTTCGTGAGGACGGTGTACGCCGAAGTGGGAGAAACGGGACGCAGCGCGCTCGTTGCCGCGGTTGCGGCCGCGTCGTCGACACGTGAGAGAGCAGCGGCGGCCGTCGACGCGTTCGTGAAACTGATGGTCGACGATCCCGCCATGGGCCGAGTGCTTCTGGTCGCTCCGCTGTCCGAACCGGCGTTGGGTGGGCGCGGTCTCGAACTGATGCCCGGATTCGTGGGCCTCGTGCACGACCAACTCTCGGCCGTGACCGATCCGGTCGACAAGGAACTCGTCGCGGTAGGTGTTGTCGGTGCCCTGACGAATCTGTTCATCGGATACCTGGACGGTGCAATCTCCGCAACGCGCGATCAATTGGTGACACACTGCGTCAATCTGGTGATGGAGGCCAATCGGCCCGACCGGAGGTGAGGTCAGCATGCCGTTCCAGGTGTCGGTGCACGACGCGAGCAGGCCACAGCCGCGTCTTCGGGTGCTCGATCACAAATACTTTCGGCTCGAGGACCAGTTCGTGTACGTCCACGGCGAGACCGTTATCGACGTCCCCAACTGCTTGCCCTGCACCCTTCGTACCGACCTGGCTTCGGTGCCCGCTCCGCTGCGCGGCCTGCTCACCCCGTACGGACGACAGTTGTTGCCGGCCGTCATGCACGACGATCTGTGCGATCAGGCTCGGGCCGCAGGCTCGGACGGAATGCGCCTGCGTCGCCGCGCGGACGAGTTGTTCCGGCTCGCCCTCCTGGACGAAGGCGTCGGACCGTTCCGGAGCCTGCTGTTCTGGGTCGGTGTGGAAGTCGGCAGGTACTGGGAGTTCACGCGGTACCTGCGGTATCTCTTGATCGCGCAGCACGTTCTCGGAATGCTGTGCTGGGTTGTCGGGATACCGGTGGCGATCGTGAGCGGGCATCCCGGGCTTGCACTCGCTCTGCTGATTGCACCCATTGTGACGGCCCTGCTGTGGCGTAAGGACTTTTCGGTGGCCCTACTCGGTTGCCTGATACTGCCGCTCGTTGCGCCGACCTACCTGCTGACCATCGCCACCGCCGCGGTTCTGTGGGTGCCGGACGGCATCGCGTGGTTGTTCGGTCACCGCCGTACTCGTCGTCCGCCGCCGCTGGGGCCACCGACGAACGTTCTCGGCGCACCTCAGCGCTGACAGTGCGGGCAGAAGCACATCTGTTGCCCGCCGAGGTCGATCGATTCGACTCTCGTTCCACAACGACGGCACCGCCGTCCCGCCTGCCCGTACACCCAGGGCCGCCTTCGAATCACATTCTGCTTGTCGGCGTTCATCATTCGGTGTGCCAGCTTCACCATTGCATTCAGGTCCGCGACCGAGGTGGTGGGAGTGAGCGGATGAACCCCACGGAGGAAGCACACCTCGTTGCGGTAGACGTTCCCGATGCCGGCCAAATTCCGCTGGTCGACGAGTGTCAGTCCGATCGGTTCGGGGCCCGCCGCAGTGAGATTCGCGACGGCCTGTTCGACGTTCCAGTCGTCACCCAGCAGGTCCGGGCCGAGGTGCCCGACGACGTCGTCCTCGTGATCGCGGCGGACGACCTCTGTGATTCCGAGGGCGAACCCGACCGCTTCACGCCGCTCGGTCGTCAGCACGATGCGCGCCTGATGTGCGGGCCTGTGCCAACGCTCGCCGGGGCGATACACCTGCCACGTTCCTTCCATCTTCAGGTGTGTGTGGACCGACACCGCGCCCACGCGAATCAAGAGATGTTTACCGCGGCTGACCACCTGATCGACGGCTTCACCGGTGAGATCGACTGTCGCATAACGGGGAACACGAATATCGCAGCCGGTCAGGACGTCTCCGGCGAGGGCGTCGCGCAACAGGTTGGCGGTCCGCCAGACCGTGTCGCCCTCCGGCATGTCAGGACCGCAACCTGAATCCGCGGGGCGTTGCGGAGAAGCCTGCCTCGGTCAAAATCGGTGCGAAATCACTGCCGTGCACCGTTTCTCCGTCCACCTTCTCGACGACGAGTTTGTCGATGCCGCCTCGTTTCACCGCCTCCGCAAGACTTGCCGCCGCCGTGCGGAGAACGCCGGGGTCCTCGGAGAAGGTGAGAACCGTACGGCCTCCGCGCTCCACGAACAGCGCCAGATCGCCGTCGACCAGTGCCACGAGACCGCCGGCCTTTCGTCCCGGTCGATGGGCAGGACCGTCGCCCGAGCGGGTGGGCCACGGCAGGGCGGCGCCGTACGGATTGGCGGGATCGCACGCAGCCAAGGTGAGGGCAGGACTGCCGGTGTGGCGCCCCTCCAGCGAGTCCGCGTGGGTGCGGAGGCGATCGACCACGTGCGGTGTCGAGAACTGTGCGCCGCCGAGCGTCTCCACGAAATGTCCACGACGACAGCGCCCATTGTCCTCGAACGTGCCGAGAACCTTGTACATCAAAGCGAATCCACCGGGAACGTTCTCGTTCATCACAGAACCTCTTGTAACCACCCCGTACCGCTCGAGGAGCATCTCCGCGGTCGCGCTCGCGCGCACGGTGGCGTCTGATTCGATCCCGGGGAGCAGTGACCACCGGCCACTCACCGTGGGCGGTCCGCCACGGGAGGGCAGTGCCATCGTCCGGTACGGGCGAGCGCGCGGAGGCCGCCTCGGCGAACGGTGGCTGGGTGTGGCACGCGAAGTGTCCGACAGGAGTGAACGCAGCGGGGCGAGAGTGTCGTTGGTGATGTGCCCCAACCACACCAGATCCCACAGTGCGGTCGACAGCGCCGAATCGTCGTCCGACTCGACTGCATCGGCCAACTGTCGGAAGAAGTAGGCGCCGCCGCCGGCAAGGCAATCCAGGATCCGGGTCTGCAGGTCGGTCAGGTCCGAATCGGCAGGGCCGGTCAGGGTGAGCGGCGCAGCGTCCGCCGGTTGAAGCCGCACCCAGCCGTCCTTCCCCGAGATCGAGCCCGCCCCCGACCACACCACTTCGCCGGTGGCGGTGAGCTCGTCGAGCATCGTCGGTGAATAGTCGGTGACGCGGGCCGGCAGCACGAGGGATTCGAGGGCCGACGCCGGGACAGGAACACCGGCAAGCTGTTCCACCACGGTGGCGACCCCGTCGATACCGCGAAGGGTGCCGCCCACGTGTTGCCAACCGGGCAGAAAGCGGCCCAGGGCCGCGGTGCCGACGGGCTCCACGTCCTGGCGGGCAGCCGCGAGCGACCGCCGCCGTAGCCGCCGCAACACTTCCGAATCGCACCACTCGCTACCGGTGGACCCGGGCCTGAATTCACCCTCGGTGACGCGCTTGTCGAGTGCGAGGCGATGCAGAACGTCTCGTGCGACAGCGATTCCGATACCGAATCGCCCAGCCGCCTCCGACAGCGCGAACGGCCCGTGCGTGCGAGCGAACCGGCTGATCAGGTCACCGAGAGGGTCCTCCACCGGCTCGATGAACGCGGACGGAACCCCGATGGGCAGCGGCACGCCGAGGCCGTCCCGCAGCCGCGCCGCGTCCTCTACCGGCGTCCACCAATCGTGTCCCGCGAAAGACACGTTCAGGGCTCTTCTGGCGGACGCCAGTTCGTGTAGCCAGGGCTCGGGATCATCCGTGGCGCGCTGACGCACCTCCTCGGTGGTGAGGGGACCGAGCATTCGAAGCAGATCCGCCACACCCTCGAGGTCCTTGGCCTTCCGTTCCGGAACCAGACGCTGGAGTTCGAGCTCCGCCCGCTCGATGACGTCGGCATCGAGGAGTTCGCGCAGTTCGACACGGCCGAGCAACTCCGCCAACAGAGTCGAATCGAGGGAGAGCGCGGCGGCTCGGCGTTCGGCCAGAGGACTGTCGCCCTCGTACATGAATTCGCCCACGTACCCGAAGAGAAGGGCGCCGGCGAAGGGTGAGGGCGACTGCGTCTCCACTTCGACGATCCGTATCCGACGGCGTCCAAGGCCGACGAACAATTCCTTCAGTGCGGGAAGGTCGTACACGTCCTGCAGGCACTCACGGACCGTCTCGAGCAGTATCGGAAACGTGGGATAGCGCCGCGCGACGTCGAGAAGTTGGGCAGAGCGCTGCCGTTGCTGCCACAGCGGAGCACGCTTGCCGGGGTTGCGCCTCGGGAGGAGGAGAGCGCGGGCCGCGCACTCACGGAATCGGGACGCGAAAAGCGCAGAGCCGCCGACTGCCTCGGTGACGATGTCGTCGATCTCGTCGCTGTCGAATGCGAACAACGCTGTGCCGGGTGGGTCGTCGTCCGTGTCCGGCAATCGCACGATGATGCCGTCATCCGAGGCGGTTGCGTTGGCGTCGAGCCCGAACCTCTCGCTGAGCCGTGCGCTCACGGCGAGCGCCCAAGGTGCGTGCACCCGCTGTCCGTACGGCGAGTGCAGGATCAGCCGCCAGTCGCCCAACTCGTCACGAAACCGTTCCACGACAAGAGTGCGGTCCGTAGGCACATGGCCGGTTGCCGTCTTCTGTTCGTTCACCAGTTGGATCAGATTGTTGGTTGCGTTGGTGTCGAGGCCGCCGACAGCGCACCGCTCCCGAACCTCGTCTTCGTGGCCGAGGGAGACCTCCCGCAGAAAGCCTCCGAGGGCCTCGCCTAGTTCGGCGGGCCTCCCGAGTCCGTCGCCGTGCCAGAACGGGAGTCGACCGGGCTGTCCGTACGCGGGGCTGACCAGAACCCGATCGAACGTGATCTCCTCGATTCGCCAGCTCGTCGCGCCCAGCGCGAAGACATCTCCGACCCTCGACTCGTACACCATCTCCTCGTCGAGTTCACCTACGCGCGAAGCTTTCTCGCCGACCATGTACACCGTGAACAGGCCGCGGTCCGGTATGGCTCCGCCCGACGTGACCGCGAGCCGCTGAGCTCCGGGGCGGCCGGTGATGGTGTTGGCGTCGCGGTCCCAGACGACGCGGGGGCGCAGTTCCGCGAACTCGTCGGAGGGATAGCGACCGGCGAGCAGATCCAGAGTCGACTCGTACGCGGAGCGGGGGAGGGTGGCGAACGAGCCGCTGCGTTTGACGGTGTCGAACCAGTCGTCGACGTCGATCGGTTCGAGTGCGGTGGCCGCGACCGTGTGCTGAGCGAGAATGTCGAGTGGGTTGGCCGGTATCGCGAGGGCCTCGATCTGCCCAGACACCATGCGCTCGACCGTCACCGCGCAATGCACCAGATCAGTTCTGTGCTTGGGAAACACGACGCCGCGGGAGATCTCGCCGACCTGGTGGCCGGCACGTCCGACTCGCTGGAGGCCGCTGGATACCGACGGGGGTGCCTCCACCTGGATGACGAGATCCACTGCGCCCATGTCGATTCCCAGTTCGAGGCTGCTGGTTGCCACCACGCATCGGAGCCGGCCGGACTTCAGGTCGTCCTCGATGAGCGCACGTTGATCCTTGCTCACCGACCCGTGGTGCGCCCGAGCCAGCAACGATTCGGCGCCGTAGGAGACCTCCGACGGCGTGCCGATCTGGGATGCCGGCTTCTGGTTGTGGTCGATGATCGCGCCGCTGCGCTCGGCGTGGATCTCGTTGAGCCGAGCCGTGAGTCGCTCGGCCAGACGACGGGAGTTCGCGAACACGATCGAGGAGCGATGCTTCTCGACAAGGTCCACGATCTGTTCGTCCACGTGCGGCCAGATGGAGCCGGCCTGCGGTGTCGGAGATTCGGAATTCTCGTCGGGCTCGGCGACCCCGAGTTCGGTCATGTCCTCGACGGGGACCTGCACCGTGAGGTCGAAGGTCTTGGGAGCCGGCGGCGCCACGATACGAATCGGCGCAGTCCCGGACAGGAAGCGGCCGACCTCCTCGCGGGGGCGCACCGTCGCGGAGAGGCCGATTCGCTGGGCCGGAGACTCGAGGAGTTGGTCGAGGCGCTCGAGCGACAGCGCGAGGTGCGCGCCCCGCTTGGTTCCGGCCACCGCGTGTACTTCGTCGACTATGACGGTGTCGACCTGCGTCAGGGTCTCGCGCGCCGCCGACGTGAGCATCAGAAACAACGATTCCGGGGTGGTGATCAGGATGTCCGGGGGCTTGCTGATCAGGCTGCGGCGCGTAGCGGGAGGGGTGTCGCCCGAGCGGACCCCCACCGATATCTCGGGCGGGTCGATCCCCAGCCGCTTCGCTGTTTGGGTGATACCCACGAGCGGAGCGCGGAGATTGCGTTCCACGTCGACGCCGAGGGCCTTGAGCGGCGAGATGTAGAGGACCTTCGTCTTTCGAGCCGGTGCCTTCTCGGCGGGCTTGTCGAGGTCGGTGGCCTGCTTGGCCGACGCGAGCTGATCGAGTGCCCACAGGAATGCGGACAGGGTTTTGCCGGAGCCGGTCGGCGCGACCACGAGGGTGTGGGACCCACCGGCAATGGACTCCCACGCGCCCAGCTGAGCCGTGGTGGGGGCGGGAAAAGCGCCCTCGAACCACTCCCTGGTGGCGGCAGAGAACCTGCCGAGTACATCGGTCACCGTTCCATACTGCACGGAGCCACCGACGGACGAACGGGACATTCGTCCGATCCGACCGGACGTGCGTCGCGTTCGTCGGGGTCAGGACGGGGAGAAACGGTCGATCAGGGCCGACTTGATGGTCGGTCGGCCGGCGGCGACCAGTGTGAAGGTGGCCTCACGCATGAGTCGCTCTGCCGTGTTGCTCCCGACGACGGCCGTACTGCCGGTTGCCGCCACCAAGGCCGCGGCGGCGCGCACGGCCAGCTCGGATGCCCGCGCTCGTGCTTGCGAGATGTCCGCGCTGTTGTCGAGCCCGGCGTCGAGATCGAGTCGGGCCCTGGAAGCCTGCTCCTCGAACGGGTCGGTGTCGACGCCGAGATCGCTCAGTTCCCGTATGCACCGCCGCGTCACGCCCATCGCCAGGCAACCGGTCATCCAGACACCGAAGACCTGGCTGCGGTCGAACTCCTCGGAAGTCTCGATTGCGCTCACCGCCGTGTCCGGTACTGCGAAGTCGTCGAAGGTCAGCCGGACGGTATTGCTTCCACGGACTGCGACGAGCGGCAAGAGTTCGGCTGTCAGGCCCGATGTGTCGGTGGCAGGGACGATCATGTGCACGACGGAATCGTCGAATTCGTCTCGTGCGGAGATCTGCAGAACATCCACGAGTCCCCAGCCGCTGACGAACGGGGACACTCCGTCGAGGAAATAGCCGTCGTCTACTCGGCGCGCCCACAACGTCGGCGGTACGGGGACCGCGCCGGTCATTGCGGCGCCGGCCCGTACCTCGCCGGTGACCAATCGTGCGAGGTAGCGTTCGCGCAGTTCGGCAGCGGCGGAGCCGGAAAGTCTGGCGAGTACTCCGAGATGCTGCATCCAGGTGAACGCCGTCGCGAGGCAACCGCCACACAAGGTTTCGACTACCTCGACCAGTACGCCGGGCGTGACGCCCGAATCCGGTGAGGTGAGACCGTAGAACCCCTCGGCGGCCAACGCATCGAAATGGCTCGGCGGAATCTCGCCGTCCACGTCGACACTGTCCGCAACGGGAAACAGGACGTCCTCGGCCACCTCAGCAGCTAGTTCCGCCCAGTCGGTCACTGCCCGAGCGTAACCCTCCCCACCCCTTTTCCGACCAATGTCACACAGGTTCAGCTCACGCGAACCGGTGTGACATTGGTCAGCCGCGGGGGGAACAACCCTCGAGCTGACGAATGTCACACTCGTTCGATCGAGGCGGGGTCAACCGGTCGATGCACCACGGCTCCTGATCAGGTGTGGGTGATGTGCGATGACGGGATGTGCGTCGAAGCTGGACGAGGCGCGCGATAGTTTCTTCGCCATGGTCGATTCCGGTGTG